>JAIBAE010000015.1 GCA_019695345.1 Bacteroidota bacterium
AGCAAATCAACATTTTACCTACATTTGAAAGAGTGTGAGTTTCGGTTTAATAATAGAAAGAATAACATCTATCAAATTTTACTAAAACTCTCTAAATTGTATAACCTTATCTAGTCTTGTGCCAAAATTTATTATCATTAAATAAGGAGAATTTATGAAAACATTTCATGTAGTATTAACAATACTTACAATTTTCATGACGGGTTGCTTTAATAATACTGAACAACCGCTTGTACCAAATAAAACTCAAACAAACGGAAATGGTAAAATTTATGGTCAGGTACTATATACAGGATATTTTAATCCCCCAATGACTGAAAAGGGGCATGCAGGTACTGTTGTATCAGTGTTAGGAACTAACATCACAACTACCTCGGATGAATACGGTTATTGGCAGTTGTCCGGATTAGACTCAGGAACATATACAATACTATTTGAACGTAATGGTTGTGAAACATTTGAATCAAAAGGTATGTACACTAATGGCGATGATAGTGTTGAATTTAAATCAAAATGGAAAGATTATAATGGAACCTATCACGAACAACTTGGTAGATTGTATTTAATGGAAAAACAACCAACAGTTGCACTAACCAAACCAAGTTGTAGTATTGAATGCACAATCAATACTCACCGACATCCACATGACTCAACCATTATTGTAGGTTATGATACAGTATATTCGTTCAATGGGAATGTATCAGTTGAGATATCAGCAAATAGAGTTGAGCTTTGGAAAAATTTGCCTTTCGGAATAGTATATAAAATCGATAATAAATCATATTTAGATAAGTATTCTATACCTCCGGATAGTCTGATACTGCACTCACAAGAGTATTCTGAAATATGGCGAACGCTTGATTTACTATCTGGGTCAGGTTCAGCTTCAAAAAGAACCATAAATGATGTATATGATCTGAAATCTTTTGAGAATAGGCAAGGTATAGATATAAAACGATATTTAGAACTCCAAAAGATAACTATTAAGCCTAAACAGCAATTATATCTACATACCTTTCCAATGTGGAGATATATGGATTATACAATGGGGTATGACACCTTAATAGGTACAACAATAAAATATGGCTCTGCTAATGCTACAAAATATGGCGATGTTGTTACCATCCCCATCCAATGGAAATAACTTCAAGGCGGCAATAGCCGCCTTTTTTATTTTAAACGGTAACCGTTGTGTTGTGCTTGTGGTTCTGCCGGGCAAGGTAAGGGTTTTGTAATGGCAATTGTGTGGAGCCCTTTGCGTTAGCATACAACGTTGTAATAAATTTTCTTGAAACGAAACTACAAAGCTGCCGTCAGTTGGGAAACGTTGGGTATTTTTAGAAAAAGTTGGTTAGCTTAAACCCAAATAACACGGGCGGAGTCTGTTGGGGCGCTGTTATAACCTACATAAAAAAAACAACACAGTTGATTGCCGTGTAACATGTTGCGTAAGCGTGTGTTACTTGCAATTAACGTCAGCGGGGAATGTAATAATTCATATCAAAAGTATCAGTACTTACTAATAGCAGGAGAAATCATGGGCGCACTTGATCCGTATTCCGGAACGTGGGATGAACACCATGCCTCGCATTTGTTACGGCGGGCATCGTTTGTTACCTCGCGGGCTAAAATTACCGAAGTATCTAAAATGTCGATTGCGGCTGCAGTAGATATGTTACTTGCAGATAAACCGGCACCGGCCGAACCAACCGACCCGGGTTTATCTACAACCCCGTGGAATGTAAACTTAACAACACCACACCCCGAAGATTTTAAGTACCGTCCGTATATTAAAGACTGGTGGTTGAATCTGTTACTACAACCTAACAACGTATCGGCAATAGAAAAACTAACGTTGTTCTGGAGCAACCATTTCTCTACGGAATCGGATGTTATTAATGACTCGCGATTTATTTACCACCTGAATGCCCTAACACGCAAGTATGCAATGGGCAATGTGCGCGATATGGTTAAGCAGATTACCATTAACACCGGAATGTTGCGGTATCTGAACGGCGACTCGAACACGAACAACAAACCAAACGAAAACTATGCGCGTGAGTTACAAGAGTTATTTACTATTGGCAAAGGTAAAGAGATAGCCCCCGGCGATTACACTAACTACACCGAAGATGATATTAAAGCCGCCGCACGTGTTTTAACCGGATGGCGCACCAACCGCAACGGCGACCCATCGAAATCGGTATTCCAACTTGCTACTCACGATACAAAAGATAAGCAGTTCTCTAAAGCATACAATAACAAGGTAATTAAAGGTACCAATACAGCCGCAGGTGGTTTGGACGAGATGAACCAACTTGTTGATATGATATTTGAGCAAGAGGAAACAGCACGGTATATAATCCGTAAAGTGTACCGCTGGTTTGTGTTCTACACGATTGATGACGACACCGAGAAAAATGTTATTCAGCCACTTGCAACCATGCTGCGCCAAAACAACTTTGAGATTAAACCTGTATTGCGCACGTTGTTTATGAGTCAGGTGTTTTTTGATACCCAGAATATTGCGGCTATGATAAAATCGCCAATTGACTTCTTGATTGGCATGGCAAATCATTTCAACTTCCCATTACCAACCGATACTCTGCAACGCGTTGCCGCATTAGAAAAAGTATGGCAACTTGGTGCTGCATTACAACAAAACTTAATGGACCCGCCAAGTGTTGCGGGTTGGCCTGCGTATTACCAAGAGCCGGGATATTATCAGCAATGGATAAACAGCGTTACACTGCCAACACGGTATGGTCTGACCGACATAATTGTTGCAGGTGGCGGTGGCAGATATTTACCTCCGGGTTGGGGATTAGATGTTCTTGCATACCCCGAAACAGTTAGTGCAGATGTTAGTAATGCTATGACATTAATAGCAGATATTGGAACAGATTTAATGCCTGCTTATACCTTAACAACAGAAGAAGTTGAATACATAGCTAAAAATGTTTTAATGGGTGGCGGACAAGTGTACGAATGGACAACTATCTGGAACGACTATAAAGCAAGCCCAACAAACACCGCTAAGAAACGGGCAGCCCAAGACCGATTAACGGCAACACTAAAATTTATGTTCCGTATGGCAGAATACCAATTAATGTAATAATCAACAAGAAAGGAAAACACAATGAAACGCAGAGACTTTATAAAAGCCGCGTCGCCAATGCTTGCAATACCGTTCTTGTTGAATGGTATGCCTTTACGGGCCATGACCCGCACCCCCGAACTTGATGCAATGGTAAATGCTTTGGAAGAAACAGACAGAGTGTTGGTATTGGTACAGTTAAATGGCGGTAACGATGGTATTAATACCGTAGTTCCGTTAGATCAACTTTCAACATATAACTCATTGCGCACCCATGTTGCACTACCTGAACGTTCGTTGTTAAAAATCAATAACAATACAACGGGCTTACACCCTGCGCTTGGTACCTATACCGATGCAACTAAATATAAATTTAATATCAATAAGTTGTATCAGGAAAACAAAGCAGTTATTGTTCAGGGCGTATCATATCCAAACCCCAACTTATCGCACTTCCGTGCAACTGATGTGTGGATGTCCGCTTCCGATTACGATAAATATCTTGGAACGGGCTGGGCAGGCAGATACCTAAATACATTGTACCCCGGCTACCCCGATGGTTATCCCAATACCACCATGCCCGACCCACCGGCTATACAAATAGGTGGAATCATGTCCTTAGCGTTGCAAGGTAGCAGCCAAAGCATGGGAATTGCCATAAACGACCCCTCAACATTTTTAGCACTTGTTGGTACGGGTAAAAACGGAAGTGTATTTGCTACTCCGCCCGATACACGTCCCGGTAATGAATTAAAATTCTTACGTCAGGTTGAAGCAGAATCACAGGCATATGCTAAGAACATCGACGCAGCTGCAGCCAAAGTTACCAACAAGGTAACATATCCGGCTTCCAACCAGAACTCATTAGCAACACAACTGCAAGTTGTTGCAAAGTTGGTAGCAGGTGGTTTAAAAACCCGTATCTATGTGGTATCGCTTGGTGGGTTTGATACACACGCCGCACAGGTGGATGCAACCGACAAAACTCTTGGTAACCACGCAACATTGCTTGCACGCCTCTCGGAAGCGGTTGGGTTGTTCTACGAAGACCTACGCCTGTTAGGAGCAGATAACCGCGTACTTACCATGACGTTCTCAGAGTTTGGTCGCCGTGTGCAAGACAACGCAAGCGATGGAACCGACCACGGAACTGCCGCACCACTTTTTGTATTTGGTAACAACGTAGAGGCAGGCATCCGCGGCGTAAACCCAAGTTTAACCGACCTTGATAATGGCAACCTGAAAATGCAGCACGACTTCCGCCAGGTGTATGCATCGGTACTTGCACAATGGTTTGGTGCTAATACTGCGGAGCTCAATGCATCTGTATTAAAAGACTTCACACAAATACCAATTGTAAAGCAATCGAGTACCGGTGTAACCGACGATGTTGTTAACGCAACCGTTCTGCAATTGCGCAACAATCCAAATCCGGTAAATGGCGTGGGTACAACCATACAGTATGTATTGCCCGAATCCGCCGATGTATGGTTACGCGTGCTTGATGTAAACGGCAGAGTGATAACCGAACTTGTACGCGAATATCAAAGCGCGGGCGAACACAGCATACACTTTAACGCCGATACTGTTCCAAGCGGAACATACTTCTACGAAATCCGTGCAGGCAGGCGCATAACAAGCAACCGCATGATAGTAGAACACTAAGGAACACTAATACAACTAATGTTGGTAGGGAGCAGCACTGTAAAGATTCATCTTGCAGTGCTTTTTTATTTGCTATCGCATTGCCGCACCGCGCCTTGCTTACAAAGTAGTGCGTTTTTTTTGCGGGAAAGAACCGCCATCAGGCAATAGCGTTTATCGTTTAATGGGTAAATGATTTTCAACCGAAAAACTGTTGTACCTATGTGAGTGGTACTACGGGTAATTACTGCCTACTCAAGAAGACTTGGTGAAATGTGAAGTGAGTATTATAAATTTATATAGTTGCTTAGTTGTAGTTAGTAAGAAAGGATAACCTAAAAGAATTCCCGCCAAAAAACAGCTTACCGGAGAAATCAACATCCAAAGATATAAACATAAGCCAGTAACAACAGAGACAAAGAGTACTCCATAGATTTTATGCTGAGTTGGTAGTTCACCATCAAAAACAAAAATTGATACTACGGATACAGATACAATGATAAGATACAATTCCGCCCATCCCTTACTAGTACTCTCGGGGCCTATGTCTATAATAAAACCTAGTAGCATCAGTGTTACAACTGTTGCAAAAAAGATAAATAGTAAATCCAAAGCTATTTGGGATAGTACTTTATACATTATAATTCTGTTCTATAAGAAGGAGTACATAGTACATACATTACTAACAAACATAACAAATCAGTATATCACGATAACCGTTGTTTGTTGGGTGTATGTTCTTTCCCGCACATGGTTGGGATTTGCTTGCACGCGGCTCGGTGCGATCCGGCGATAGCAGAAAATCTGCGTAGTATTACCGCACATGATTATTTTCGCGGGGCAGTATAAAACCATTTATGTTGGAGAGCTACCCGCATGTTCCGCAAACTCTCGCCCTTTCCGTTTATTAAAATGCGCGATATGACCGAATGCGGTACTACGTGCCTTGCTATGATTTTTAAGCATTACGGTTTGTTTAACGTACAAACTGCATTGCGCGATATTGCAGGTGTTACGCAAGCCGGTACCGACTTATATACTCTTGCGCGTGTGGGCGAACGGTTTGGTTTTTCGTGCGATGGTGTACGCGCTAAGTTCGAGCATCTGGAGCAGATTCCCCTGCCATGTATTGCCCATTACGAGGGGAACCATTTTGTAGTTGTGTATAAGGCAACTAAAAACGAGGTCTGGATTGCCGACCCCGCAACCGATAAGGAGAAGCTTTCTGTTCAGGAGTTTGCATCGAAGTGGAATGGCGTTGTGTTGGTGTTACAACCAACCCGCGATGTATTTCAATACAACGATGTAATGGAAATTGCCGAGCAATACACCAAACGCGAAAAGTTTATTGCACGTTCGTTTTATCGTTCGGTGTTGTATCCGTTCCGCCGCGTGTTGTGGGAGATTGTAGCGGCATCGTTGTTAATGATTGCACTTGCGCTGGCATTACCATTCTTTACCCAAAGTATTATTGATAGTGTGTTGGTGTTTCAGAATAAGAATCTGTTGTATGCAATTTTGATTGCAATGGTTGGTGTGTTTTTGTTGCAGGTTGTTATTACCTACACCCGGCATTTGTTACTTGCGCAGTTTAGAGTAGAGTTTGAGTTTGAGTTTTTTAGTAGATTTTTCCGTCAGTTTTTATCGTTAACGCAAACGTATTTTGATGCACACAAACGCGAAGACTTTATTCAGCGTTTTCAGGAGAACATGAAAATCCGGAATGTGTTTAACGCGGGTACGTTACAGTCGGCATTGGATATTATTTTGTTGTGTGCGTTGTTGCCGGTGTTATTTTTTTACCATTCACTTTTAGCAACTATTGCTGTTAGTTTCCTGGCGTTGTTTATAATAACTACTATTCTGTTTACACCGCGCATACGCCGCTTGCAGGAAAAGGTATTCCACGAAAATGCAAAAACAATGGGCTCGTTCCTTGATACGCTTCTGGGTATAGGAACTGTAAAACTGTTGGCAATTGAAACAGTAAAGTTCTGGCAATGGCGCAGCACCTACAAACACACTTTAAACAAAGTTCTTACGGCATCGCGCACGCAGATTACTCTAAACTCCCTTTTGCGCACCATTATGTTTTTGGGTCAGATTACCGTATACTGGTTTGGCGCATATATTACCTTTAACGGGGAATTATCCATTGGTATGTACATAGCGTTTATCAGCATCTTTGTAATGATGATGAACACGGTAAACAATGTAAGCGATGTATGGTTTGTACTTACCGATATGAGCGTAACTTTTGCACGTCTGAACGATGTGTTTATGCAGGAGCCCGAACGTGCCGACCTTGCCACACAGGTAACAACATTAACCGAACCAAGTATCGAGTTCCGTAATGTGTGGTTTAGTTACGATAACAGCGAACGCCACGCCTTACGCGATGTTTCGCTTACCATAAACCCGGGCGAATACATTGGTATCGTTGGTCGTAACGGTTCGGGTAAAACTACCTTGGTAAAAATGTTGGTAAAACTCTACGAAAACTATCGCGGTAATATACTTATAGGCGGCACCGAGTTACGGAATTACCATCCGCAATATCTGCGCATGAAGGTTGCGCTTGTACCGCAGGATGTGTATTTGTTTAACGGAACAATACGCGATAACATTGCCTACGCAAATCCAAGTGCCACAACCGAAGATATTATTCGCGCCGCTAAAAAAGCCGAACTGCACGACTTTGTAAGTACACTCTACCTTGGGTACAACCACAAAATTGGCGAGAGTGGTTCTAACCTTTCCGGCGGACAAAAACTCAAGATTGCCTTTGCGCGGCTGTTCCTTTCCAACCCCGATATCATCATACTGGACGAAGCAAGCAGTGCCCTTGATGTAGTTGCCGAACAAACCATAATGCGCAACATCTACGAACATTTCCGCGGTAAAACAGTAATTTCCATTGCTCACCGCTTAAGCACCTTACAACACGTACACCGCATTATTGTAATGGACGAAGGCGGCGTAAAAGAACAAGGCACACACGGCGAACTGTTAGAACTACAAGGCGAGTATTACAAATTCATAAAAACGTATGTAGATATGTAATATATCTTTTGCTTTCGCCGGACGGCACCGCTCGTTGTACGCACAACACCACTGCCTTGCCGCAGAGAATGATACTTACATAAAAAACATAACCGTAATAAGAAGATTCTCACTAATTTAGACTATGAATAATGAAAAAGAAATAGTACAATTGTTAATTCGAGACGGTGTTGTAGGTACTTCGCTAGCTGCACTGTTAACCGAACGTCAAATTGATAAAGCATCGCTAAGTGCGTTGGCTGAAGCTGTACTAATAGCAACCTATCAGGCAAACCAGATAGCACGTAATACGAATGTTCCATTTTTTATAGAAGAAGATGGAGCATTATTTGAAATACAAAAAAATAAGGAGAAAGTGTTTATCAGGAATATTGAAAAGCCATCCTTCCAACTCCCACAACATTTTATACTTCAGTAGTTATGTCGGCCAAACGCATGAGGGTTTTTGCAGGCCCAAATGGTTCAGGTAAAACCACAATTATCAAAACACTTCAAAGCGAAATACCATTTGGAGTATATGTAAATGCCGATGATATACAGCGAACTTTAGAAGTAAGAAATGTCTTACTTTTTGAACAATACCAATTACAAGTTCAGCAACAAGAGATTGAAACATTCTTTAAAGAAAGTCAATTTTCTCCGGTAAAACGCAATGAGCCTAACCTATGGCAACACCTCACCGTTCAAGACAATGTATTGCATGTTGATTGTAGTATTGATTCATATATAGCGGCAGATATAGCCGAATTTATAAGGCAGCAATTATTGGCAAATGGGCTTTCCTTTACGTACGAAACCGTAATGAGTCATAGTAGTAAAGTAGAATTTATGGAGCGC
This sequence comes from Bacteroidota bacterium, assembly GCA_019695345.1. Lineage (GTDB taxonomy): Bacteria > Bacteroidota > Ignavibacteria > Kapaibacteriales > NICIL-2 > JAIBAE01. Next base: position 8,642 of record JAIBAE010000015.1, read on the forward strand.
GCCCAGCGGAATGGATACAGAGTGTATCTTTACTTTATTGCTACAGAAGACCCTGAAATAAACGTAAGTAGGGTAAATGTACGAATTGCCCAACATGGTCATGCAGTTCCGTCAGCAACAATAAAAAGTAGGTATTATAAAAGCTTACAACAGCTTAAGAAAGCGATAAAATATAGCAATCGGGCATACATCTTCGATAATTCAGGTTCTGCAAGTACAATCGTTGCCGAAATTACAAATGGATATGATGTAAATATTATAGATACCAATAAAGTTCCTAACTGGTTTGTGGTACATGTTGTACACTAAGCTCACACAAAACCTTATCCGTAAATAAAAGTGTTTCTGTAAATTCCGTGCAAAGTACTATAACAACATAAACGTATGCACATCCCTGACTCCTACTCACCCGAAGAACAGCCCTACAAAGCAATCCGCGAATGGCGGCACGACGAACGTCCTCGCGAGCGACTTCTGTTACACGGCGCGCACTCGCTATCGGATGCAGAGTTACTTGCAATCCTGATAGCCAAAGGCGTGCGTGGATTCTCCGCACTTGATGCCGCGCGTCTTATGCTGGAAAAACTCGGCACACTTTCCGAAATTACCGCGCGCGATGTAAGCGAACTTGCACGTATAAAAGGCATAGGTAAAGTAAAAGCAATAACGTTAGCAGCGGCATTCGAGCTAACACGCAGGGTAGAAACGGCACCATTTCATAGCAAGCGTGTAATACGCTCGCCGCAGGATGTAGCAAGTTACTATATCCCTAAACTGCGCGGCATGATGAAAGAAACGTTTCGGGTGTTGTTACTGAACACGGCAAATCAAATCTTCCGCGATGTAGTGGTAAGCGAGGGCTCGTTAAATGCAAGCATCGTTCACCCACGCGAAGTATTCCGTACTGCCATAACCGAAAGTGCCAACGCCTTAATCCTGATGCACAATCATCCATCGGGTAATACCGAGCCATCGCGCGAGGACATTGCCATTACCAAACAACTTGTAGAAGCCGGCAAACTTGTGGACATCAAAGTGCTTGACCATCTTATCATTGCCGGCGAACAATACACCAGTTTAAGTGAGAAAGGGTTGTTGTAAAGATTGTTTTGCGAACTTTGCGTGAACTATTCTTGTAGTACTATTGCACGCTAAGAACGCAAGGATTCGGGCAGGTGGACGCAAGGATGTTCCTGTATGATTATAAACGTTTCTTATCCTATCCGGCAAGTATGTGCGACGCTGAACGTGCGGTTCGCACCGGGTTGGCGAGCTTGAGATTTGCTTCGGCAATGGCGGGTAAACCAAATACTATTACGTTAACGATTCTACTGTAAACCACTTTAACAAATCGGAATAATGGGCAACCATGCCGGAGTATTGTGTGGGGTCGAGTTGCTCTAAATCGGCACCAAAGGCATTCATGGCTTTTTCAAACCCTTTTGTAGAGTTGTTATACGTTGCGGCGTTGATAAACTTTACAATTGCTTTTTCTAACTCGCCCATTATATCACGTTTGGTTAAATACCGCTTGTACGATAACGTGCGTGAGATTACTAAATCGGTGTTATTCAAACGCCAGTGTAATAGTATTTCGTACATGCGCGCATAAATGTAAATCTGTGTACGCTCTTCAAACTTTGGTACCTCGAATAGTTTCATGAGCCAGCGTATGGCGTCATCGGGGCGGTGTGTTTTTAGATACCCCAGTGATACATTAAAGATAATATCACTTTGAATTACTGTTCCAACCTTTGCAAGTACATCCTGATGTTCCTCTACGTACTGCACTCGTTCTAAGAACATATCAAAGTTACCGCGCAACGAGATTTCCAGAAATATCTGTGTGGCTATAATGCCAAACTTGAGTTCTTCCTGTTCTGCTACTTTTTCCATGCGAGAGCGGACAAGTTCTTGTGCTTCGGTAAATGTTTCCAGATTACGCGTATTGTATGCGTACGTAATAATATTGCCCAATATTCTCAGGAAATCAATTGCACGCGCACGGAAATACTTTGGGGTAATTTTGGTTTCGTACAGTTCTACATTTGCGCACAACGCTTTATAGGCTTCGTAATGTTGCCCCAACGAATGATGGCATATTGCAATAGTACTGTTGCACAGCGATACCGAATGATTGAGACGTACTTTTGATAACTCTGTATTCAGTAACTCAAGATATGTAACAAACTCCTGTTTGGCTTCGGGGGTTGGGCGCAAGCCATATTTGGAATATAAGCTGTACACTTTATGGTGTAGTTCTGCCATATGCTCACGTTCTTGTATCAGAGAAATAACATTATGAAACTCGGTGTGGATGGCACTTCTATCCTGAAGTAACGCCACGCGGTATGTTTCCTCTGTATCCAGAATATCCAGCAACGGTACAAGTTGTTCGGTATCGTAGCACAATTGCTTTGTTGTTGCAAAAGCATGCTCAGCCTGTGCATGTAAACCTTTAGCTATCAGTATTCTGATATTTGCCGCCTGTAGGTTAATATCATCAACAGGAGATTGCCCACGCCTAAACGCTCGCAATGCATCCAAAATGGCATCAACCATATATGCCTTAGTTTTGGAGTAATATTTAATAATTTGCTCGCCTTTAAACTTCTTTTCCAGCGCAGACTTATCAAACACACTCATAGCGGCAACGGCATCGAACAGGCGTGTATATTTTTGTACATCGCTGTGCGCATTACCCTCAAAATGTAATTTAAAATAGCGTCGCTCGGCTTTACTTAGCGAGTTGATAAGCTCAAAAAGCTCATCGGTTTCTTTATTGTGCATTGCTTCTTCCCTTCTGCACCAATGTCCCCACATCGGTTCGTAGCGAATATACATCTAAGTGGAGAAAAACCTCCTAAACCAATCCTAAAAAACACAAACAAAACGTTAAGCAGTGCGGTAAACACTAAATCCCTGCCGTACATCTCTGCAATAAGCCGTAATTTTGCAGAAGGATTTGCGTTTTACCTTATAACTGACGATACTTAGCACTCTGTTGTATCGGTTGTTTTTGTAACGCATTACGGCACCAAACGGCAGTCTGCTAAACAGCCTTACACTGCCGGAGAGAACAGCAAACAACACAAACAAGGCATACATGAAGAAGAATGTAATACTGATAGTAAGTGTAATCTTGTTAGCTATTTCTCCGCTTGTATGTTTTGAATCGTTTATTATGATAGTAGAACATGGTGAACAAGAACAGCGTGACATCAACGTATTAAAACAACAAAAGAACTTCACTACAACGCAAGACAGTATTACGTACATTAACCATAGAGATGAATTTGTTAAACGAGCTGACCAACAATCTACATCAGACATTACATTACTTGCATCAGGTATTGTAACGGGAATAACTGGAATTGTAATGTTGGTATGGAGAATACGTCTTGCAAAAAGTACTAACGAAAATTAAAACAACTGTAAACGCCGGAACTGTAGCCGGCACAACACAAATTATTAAAATACAAATAATGTGTATGAATAATATATCTCTTGTAACAAGTAAACAGTTATCCGTAAGACAACTTGTGTGCCTTGCGTTTGTGGTTGTAGCCATAATTGTTTCCGGATGTGGACCAACCTATGTTGGTGTGCGTGCAGGTGCGGAAATTCCATTACAAAGCTCTGCACCTTCTGTACCACTAAAGAGTGAAACCAGAGGGATGGCTTCTACCATGGGGTTTGTATTCGATCAATCCTTTTCAGAAAAATTTTCGATATTAATAGAACCAGGTATAAGCACGTCTTTTACGGATAAGTATGATATGACTGAATCTGGATTTCCTGGTGCGCTTTCAATACAAACCACACACGATTATTCCTTTGCACAGATACCATTAGTGTTTCGTTTCTCTGCACCAATTGAAGGAACATCATTACGACCATATTTTGGTTTAGGTGGTCGAATAGCTTTGGGGCTTTCAGGTTCACTGAATGCACAAGGCTTTTACTTGGATAGTAGCTTAGCTCGTGTTCCATTGATAAATCTGTCGAGAAATTCTGGCGAGGTATCCTCTATAGATGGCATACTATGCGCCGGAGTTGATATGAAGCTATCGGAATCGTGGATGGTGCGATTTGATTCGCGTTTGCAACGTTCTTTGGGTGATGCTTATACAATTTATACATATTCGTATACACCAATTTCCAGAAGAGATGTATTTATTACGTCGCCTATAACACATCTTTCTCTTTCTTTTTCTATGTTACTTAGACTATAGGAAGCGAAGCATGAATGATACTAACAAGAAACTAATTCAACTGTAAACGCCGGAACTGTAGCCGGCACAACACAAACTAACTGGCATAACTATGATTGCAACATATAAAATGAACATAAGCGAATGCACGCCAGAGTTTTTTGAAAAACTCAATGCGGTGTTTGGTTTGGGAAATGCAACCGTAGAAATTACGGTAGTAAGTGAACCGAATGCAGAAAGGGAAGTGCCCGCTGCATTATTACAGCGAATGAAAAACGTTGAGCGCAATACAAATGTAGTTCGTTTTGATGCTGAGCGTTGGCAAGAATTTGTGAAGGTACAATAATGAACATTCTCTTTGAACAAGAAGCGTTTGAAGAATTACAAGAATGGGTAAGTACCGATAAGAAAATATTTAAAAAGATTGTTGAGTTGATTCGGAATATAAGCCGTTCTCCGTACGAAGGGCTTGGTAAACCAGAGCCACTTAAATATAACTATGGTGGATATTGGTCTCGTAGAATAACTCAAGAAGACAGATTAATTTACAAGATAGATGATAGTACAATAGTGATTATATCTTGTAAAGGACATTACGATTAACAAGAAACTAATTCAACTGTAAACTCCGGAACTGTAGCCGGCAAAACACAAGAGATATGAAATATACAATAGAAACAGAGCTTGAAACAGACGGGCGATATATTGCCGAAATAGTTGAGATTCCCGGTGCAATGAGTTACGGGAAAACTCGTTTCGAGGCAATTGCTAAAGCAGAGGCACTCGCTTTACGTGTGATAGCAGATAGATTAGAAAATGAACATATAACCACAGAACACATTGAGTTCGCTTTATGAGTTCGTTTCCATCTGCCAAAGCAAAGCAAGTTCTACAAGCGTTGCAAAGAATTGGTTGGTCTGTTAAAAGACAATCTGGTTCACACAAAATTTTAGAACGAGTTGGATGGGCAGACTATGTGTTCGCTTTTCATGATGGCGAAGAAATCGGTCCCATTATGTTGAAACGTATTGCAAAACACACAGGACTTGTCCCAGAAGATTTATAATTACGTATGAAACTAATTCAACTGTAAACGCCGGAACTGTAGCCGGCACAACACAAACTAACTGAAAGGTTTTTTTATGGCATTCGATATTGAGATGATACGCAAGGTGTATAGCCAGCTTGCAGAGCGTGTAGAAAAAGCACGTGCTGTTGTTGGCAGACCCCTAACGTTAACAGAGAAAATCTTATATGCACACATGTGCGAAATCCCAAGCACGGCGCACACACGTGGTGCATCGTATGTGGATTTTAACCCCGACCGCGTAGCAATGCAAGATGCAACCGCACAAATGGCGTTGTTGCAATTTATGAGCGCAGGTATTCCTAAAGTTGCAGTGCCTTCTACTGTGCATTGCGACCACTTAATTCGCGCTGAACGCGGTGCTAAGGAAGACCTTGCTAATTCACTTGTAGAAAATGATGAAGTATTTACTTTCTTAGGTTCGGTATCGCAGAAATACGGTATTGGTTTCTGGAAGCCGGGCGCAGGGATTATCCACCAAGTTGTGTTAGAGAATTACGCTTTCCCGGGTGGAATGATGATTGGTACCGACTCCCACACGGTTAACGCAGGTGGTTTGGGCATGATTGCCATTGGTGTTGGTGGTGCAGATGCTGTAGATGTAATGGCTGGCTTACCATGGGAACTTAAAATGCCAAAACTTATTGGCGTTAAGTTAACCGGTAAAATGAATGGCTGGACATCGGCTAAAGATGTGATTCTTAAACTTGCGGGTATCTTAACTGTTAAAGGTGGAACCGGCGCAATTGTAGAATACTTTGGCGATGGTTGTGCATCGTTTAGTGCAACAGGAAAAGGAACCATTTGTAACATGGGCGCAGAGATTGGTGCAACAACTTCTATCTTCCCGTTCGATGAATCTATGGCTCGCTATCTTGAATCTACCGACCGTGCAGATGTTGCCGAACTTGCTCGCGGAGTTGCGGCGTATTTACGTGCAGACGATAAGGTAGCGTCCGCGCCAGCAGACTATTATGACCAAGTAATTCATATTGATTTAGATACACTCGAGCCACATATCAATGGTCCGTTTACGCCCGATAAAGCGTTGCCAATTAGCGAGTTTGTGAAAGCCGTGGAAACAAATGGCTATCCAAAAGAATTGCGCGTTGGTTTGATTGGTTCTTGCACCAACAGTAGCTACGAAGACATGAGCCGCGTGGCAGAAATTGCTGAGTATGCGGCAAGCAAAGGTTTAAAAACAGCAAGCGAGTTTACCATTACTCCAGGTTCGGAGCAAGTGCGCGCTACTATTGAGCGCGATGGCATTCTTGCAAAGTTGGAATCGGTTGGTGGAACTGTTCTTGCTAATGCGTGCGGACCTTGTATTGGTCAGTGGAAACGCCACGATGTTCAGAAGGGCGATCGCAATTCTATCATAACATCGTTCAACCGCAACTTTACATCGCGTAACGATGGCAACCCTGAAACACATGCCTTTGTTGCTTCGCCGGAAACAGTAATTGGTTTTGCTTTGACGGGTGATTTAACCGTGGACTTTACTAAAGAAGCTGTTCATGGTGTGATGCTAAATCCTCCTGTTGGATTGGAATTACCAAACGGTGGCTTTGTTCCTGATGCCGATGGCTTTGTTGCTCCGGCTGAAGATGGTTCGGGCGTTAATGTTGTAATTGCACCAGACTCAAACCGCTTGCAAAAGTTGGAAGCATTTAAAGCTCCACGTGCAGAAGAGTACAACGATATGCCCGTGCTTATTAAAGTAAAAGGTAAATGTACAACCGACCACATTTCTATGGCGGGTCCGTGGTTGCGTTTCCGTGGACACTTGGATAACATTTCCAACAACATGTTGATTGGTGCAATTAACTATGTAAACGATACCGCAAACTCCGTGAAGAATACGTTCACCGGCGAGTACAACGAAGTACCTGCAGTTGCGCGCGACTACAAAGCACGTGGCATTAGTTGGGTTGCTGTTGGCGAAGAAAACTATGGCGAAGGTTCATCGCGCGAGCACGCCGCAATGGAGCCACGTTTCCTTGGTGGTAAGGCAATTATTGTAAAATCGTTTGCACGTATCCACGAAACAAACTTGAAAAAGCAAGGTATGTTGCCACTCACGTTTGTGGATACAAACGACTACGATAAAATCCGCGAGGATGATAGAGTGTCTATCGACATAAACACACTTGCAGTTGGCGCAAACATTACTCTAAGCATTAAACACGCCGATGGCACAAGCGATGCAATAGAACTTAAACACACCATGAACGAACAACAAATTGGTTGGTTTAAAGCAGGTAGTGCATTGAATTTGATAGCGGCTGGAAAGTAATTCGCAAACACTAATTAAAACACAACGAACGGACATCAAGTTATTGGTGTCCGTTTTTGTTTTTGCTACCGCAGACGGCACCGTGCCTTGTACTACTAACAACCACGTACTGCCGGAGAGAAGGGCTACTATAGTATTTTTACATAGGAAATACAACATAGAGTGTGTATTATTGCGAGTTACTAAACCATATTACTGAAGTTAGTGAAGAAATTATATCAAACCAGCAAATGGAAAAAGTATTCTCTTAAACGACAGAGGTATGAGTTACGTAAAACAAGAATTGTAGTAGACAAAAAAAAGAAACGTAATGCGGTACTCAATACACTTGAGAGCGGTAGTAGGCAATTATTTAAGCGCATTCACAACACAGAACGTATTATTCCACAAACTCAATTTTCATTTATTAAGAATTCGAGGGGATTTATTGATTTTATGGATAAAGTTAGTGGTGCCTTTTCAGCTGGAAAAAACGTCCGCATTGATTTTAAGAATGTTGACGAAATAACGCCTGAATCTATAACGGTTATGTTATCACGACTGAAAGATGCAAATTTTACAAAAGGTAAATTTTACTCTGGAACAATACCTATAAAAGAAGAACCCAAAAGGATACTTTTCAACTCAAGTTTTCTAGATTATGTTGAGTTTAATGGTAAAAAAGAATTTGGAGATGGTGGAAGGATTATTGAGGAACATAAAAACACGGTTGCATCTGATATTGTTAAAGATATAAGAGAATTCACTACACTTAAAATGTATAATGATAATTCTATTAAACTTCCTAGTATATACAGGGTTTATCAGGAGTTAATGAAAAACACAATAGAACATGGAAAAGGTCAGAAATCCACTAAGACAAATCGCGAAACGTGGTGGACATCAGTATATTACGATGATTTGAATGATATTGCTTATTACAGTTTTGTTGACAATGGTGTTGGTATTTTGAAGAGCGGCATTCAGCAATCATTTATGGATAAGTTAAGAATTGATATATTGCAGCTAAGTTTATTTGGCGGTAAAACCCGTGCAGATTATTTACACGATGTGTTTGTTGGTGCGGTTAAGAACATTTCTCGAACCAAAGAACGCAACAGAGGATTAGGTCTTTGGAGAATCTATAATGAATATAAAAGAAACTCAATTCAGAACTTAATCGTTATAACCAACGACGTTTACTTAAATTTTGACAAGAAAGAATATTTAGTACTTGAGAAAGAGTTCAAGGGTACGTTCTTCTATTGGGAGCTAAAAAAATGCAACTAAATAATCGAATCATTAATATTGCTGTTGATTTTTCCGAAACTCCTGGACCAAGATATGAATGGCAAGGGAAGTTTTCAGGTGAAGAATTCTATAAAAAACTCTTACGACCTAGTTTTTTGGATTCCGAGCAATGCGGAAATATTTTGGAGGTTTACCTTGATGGTACTGAAGGATACGGTTCCTCATTCTTAGAAGAATCTTTTGGCGGACTACAGCGTGAATTTGGTACATCAAGAGTATTGAAGGTGCTGCAACTACATTCTGAAGATACGTTACTTCTTGGTGAGATTGATGACTACATAAATAATAGATACGACAAACATGAGATGGCGTAGAGAAATACTTCCGCTCACTGTTGGGCTATTCTTGGGTGGTGCGCTGTATGCTTTATGCGTTGAAAGGAATATTATTCTTAAAAATGAGGTCAATCTTTCAGATTGGCTTAACATAGTGGTCACACTAGTTGTTGCATATTGGATTGGTAACATAGTTCAAAAAAGACAAAATGAAAGTAGAGTTGAAAAGGATTTGATGATTCATACTGTTAAGACTTTACTGGATAAAACTAAACATCTCGAAGAAATTATTGTTACAATCGGTAAAAACACGATTTCAGAAGAAAGTCAGCGAAATATTGTACGCCAGATTTCAGAATTAAGTATATCAATTGTGAGGATTAAAGAAGAATCAGAAGATTATGAGCTTTTTGAACTAATTGATGTCACATATAAAGAGTTGTCTGTACAGTTCAAAGCATACAAAAAAGCAGTTACGGGCGGAGACTTCCCCGACAAGTATACCGAAAAGAAATTAAAAGATATCGACAAGAAGTTAAACGCCATGCGGCGTAGTATACGTAAGTTAATCGTTGCCATTAATAGAGTATAAGCTATCCTTCTCAATATAGAATTATTGAGAAGTAAAATTAGTTATAGTATGATTTAACAACAAATATTGGAGGCTATACATGGATAAAAAGCGAGTTTTTAAGAACCTTGGTTCTGCGGTGGTTGATGTAAATACGATTACATCTATTCAAGTTGTGAAAGAGCATGATAATGTATCAACGCATGATTGGGCAGTCCGAGTATATACGGGATGTACATGTGGTGGTATAAAGTTGAATGATTTCAGTACTGCGGTTGAGGCAAACACAAAAATGCTTGAGTATGCAGCAAAATTTGGATTTAATGTTGAGCAATTTTGATCAAAATACTACAACCACATTTTTTAGCAGATGAATTTTATAGTACGCCAAACAATTCTATCAATCCAAACACACCATAACCACCCAACAAATTGGTTGGCTCAACGCAGGTAGTGCATTGAACTTGATAGCGGCTGGTAAGTAATTCGCAAACACTATAGAGTAACAACGGACATCATCTTTTGGTGTCCGTTTTTGTTTGTCTATATTGTATTGCAATACATACTATACTACATACAACATGAAAACATTTCGTGGATATGGCGCACTTGGTGCATTGATAGATGAATACGAAAAAGCAATCAATGAAATAATTGAGGTTGTGCAAACAATTCCACTCCATTCATTTACTACAATCCTTGATACCGAAACAACCGACCCTGACTGCGTTTCGTTTCAGTCTATTCTGTTTCATGTAGTACGGTCGGGACATGGGTACATCAACTATATAGCAAGTATATTCGGTGAGCATTACGAGTACAAACCTGACCAACCAACATCAACAACCGAGGTAATAACTGCGTTGCATCAACTCATGGAATCAACAGAGCGTTATGTTATGAGTAAATCAATCATTCCGTTTGATAACCCCATTTGGGAGAAAACTATCATAACCCGCTGGAATGCCATATACAATTTTGAACAGGTAATGGAACATGCTATTGTTCATGTACTACGCCACCGCCGCCAGATTCAAAAATTTTTACTTCTTATTGAAACAACATAACCACTATTGTATCAATACGGCATGAATACAATACTTCGTATATCTCGTGCTTGTGTGGTGCTCTTGGCTATTATATATCCTGCATACGCTTTTGCCGCTACCGACTCACTAAAGAAAAGTTATGAATATAAACCAAGTGGTGGCGGATTCAGTTTTGGCGGTGGTGCGGTGTATGGTTTACCTGTCAATAATTTGTCGTCCGTAATAAGTAGTAACATCGGCTATCAAGTTCAGGCAGCGTGGTTAAAAAAACGCTTTGCTATAGAAGGATGTGTTAGCGGTTTCTCTTCTGCAAGTAACAGAGATATTACACTTGGCGCAGAGAATATAGTAGCAAATACGATGCTCGATTTTTATACGGTGGGCATACAAGCAAGTTATTCGGTTGTATATACAGAATCGTGGCGAGTAAGCCCTCTAACCGGTCCCGCCTGGAGCGCGCTAACATTAGAAAACGAAAAACATCCGGATAATCAATTCACCTGGGTTGCGGGCACAAAAGTGCAATACAATTTCAGGGGCAGAAGCAATCTTGGCGGATTGAAAGACGGTTTGGTTCTTCCCATTTATTTCAAATATCTTTATTCATTTCCAACAGAGCTCACTACTAATGTAACCGGTGGCGCGCACTTTTTATCGGTTGGTTTAGAGTTGTATATAAAATCACCCGATGAGTAAACTCTTTTGCTATCGCCGGACGGCACCGCACGTTTGTGTTCTTACATCCTCTTCTTGCCGGAGATTTCCTTGATTAATTCCATTAACACATAAGAGACAAAAGGAAAACAAAAGGTACCACATAAGCATCTATTACTTCTCTGTGTGTATCACTCTATGTCTCTGTGACTCCGTGTTCAAATGTTCAATCACGATAAACAGTATTACTTACTCAACACTTCTGCGCGGCATTGTGTGGATATGTTGATAAACCTATGGATTGGTGCCGTCCGGCGATAGCAAACAATACTATAATAGAGCACATAATGCCAATAGTTGTTAAGACTGTGTACTTCCGTAAACAATATCTTTTAAGATAGCACCATACACATTGTAAATACCTTGGCTCCATTTTTCCAGTAATGCCCGATGCATAGCAGAATGTATAACACGGTTGGGGTTTGTGATGTAATCGCGCAATATGATATAGTACTCATGAAAATCTGAGTTGGAAGATTTAAAACCTTTACTACGCAGGTATTTTTGATTACGTTCAATTACTGCCAATGCTGTTTCAGTATCACCTTGCTGTACTAACACCGCAGTTTGTAAATTTCTGAACTCAATTTCGTATTGTACATACAGCTTTCTTTTAAGAAGGTTCATTCCTTTTTGTACCATTGCCAACGCATTATTGAATTGATGTGTTAATGTATAATACTTAGCGTAATTAAGTGCCGCATTAGCTGCCACTGTATGTTTATCATGATGCAGCAGTTTATGAAATGTGAAGTCCAGCATTGTTTGTGCTTGGGTAAAGCGCGATAAGATTAAACATACTTGTATATATTTTGCGGCAGGATAAATATTATTTTTTGTTTCCGGATATAATGTAAAAAGCGATTCGTATTCTGTGCACGCTTCACGGAAGTTGTTGAATACCTGATATAATGCTGTAGCAAGTTTTATAAGTATTTGTTGTTTATCGAGAGTATGAAACGATGTGATTTGTTTTGAGATTGTTGCAGCCTGCCGTATATATACAAGTTGTTGTTCGGATTCGATTGCCGCATAGTAATCGAACAAGGCAAGGTTAGCATATACCATTGCTTTTTTTGATGTAATGGAATGTGCATAACGGTATTCTTGTAACAACACCGATTCAAGCTTTTTATCTTCCCTGCCTTTTTGCAACACCATCTTACTTGCTAAACTCGAAATCTTTGCACTTCGTATTTGCGATGCCACTGTACTTTTTTGTTCATTCTTTTTGTGTGCAGGAACAACAGCTATGTAATCCCGTTGCACTTTGCGCACTACTTGTTCATTGATATCAAACAGCGGAATAGAAAGTAAGGTACGCAGTACCGTTTGATAATATACGTTCTTTTGTTCTGAGCTTAATGTGGGAATAAGTACCGTACGCTGGTGTGCTATCTCTTTAAATAGGTGCTTGGATAGTGTATAGCGCGCCGAAAGATGTTGTATAAGTTTTTCACCACCTTGTGGTATAATTGCATCGTAACATTTTCTGAGTAATACCGACTGTAACTTATCCCAATTCCCGCGCGATATTCCACGCAATAGCCGTTGCTCTTCATGCTTATCTGCATCATACTCCAACATAATAGTAAGTACCTCACTCTCGCGCACAGATACAGGTATTGTACGTAAGTGTTGTTTTTCTGTTGGGTTCAAAACACTAAGGTATTCGCTTAATAATGACATAATTCCGTGTTGTAAGAATTCGGATAAATGCGGCGTGGTACAAATCTACTCTATTACATAGTTTACTATGCAATGTTAAACTACTATATACATAAATTATGACGCGCACAATTACCGTAGTGCTTCTACTCGGCTTCATTGCCGTATTCCTTGGGTGTTCAGATTCAACCTCGGTTGAAACAACACAGTTTAAGGGTTCCATTTATTACTCAAACGGCGGGACTGTGTATAAGTTAAACGTAACAGACCAAAGTAAAACTGAGCTTTTTACCAATGCGCGTCACCCGGATGTAACTAACAGCGGCGACATTATTTGTGTTGAAACATATCCAATGGTGAGAATAATGCGCACTGACCTTACCGGTGCAAATAGGAATAGCATATTAACCGGCGTTGATTACACGGGTCCCAAATATAGGCAGTACATGAACAGACCGCGCATATCGTATAATCAGCAATATGTAGTATATGAAAGCGACAATGTATATAACCCAAATACTTATGTCGTAAATGCAACCGATGGAACTCTTATTGCAACAATTGGTGATTATAGTAAATCTCAACCTATGATTTCTCCCAGTTGGGCACCCGATGGCTCCGTACTTGTAGCCGGATGGACATCTATGAACAATGGTATTTACAAAGTCTCTCCCGATTTTACATCTATGCAACGTATCGATCCAAATCTTACCAATGTAAGCGAGCCAAGTGTAAGCCCCGATGGAAAGACTATAGCGTTTATTAGGGACGGACAATTATGGATAATGGGAATTGATGGCTCAAATCCAACACAATTATATGCAGGTGGTAACTACCGTTTTGGTATGCCAACGTGGTCGCCCGATAGTAAGTATATAGCAACAGTTAACAATCTTGCATCTTCGGGTCATATTCACATTCTTGATGTTCAGGCAAAAACACTAACAGAGATTACTAAAAGCCATTATGTTAGTCCCGATCATCAATTGTGTTGGCGGTATTAGAAACTGTTTGCTATCGCCGGACCGCGCCGCGCCTTGCTGCAAAGCAGGGCGTTTGTTTTTGCGGGAGAGTTCCTTGTTGTTGGAGCTAAACACAAAAGAGACAAAAGGAAAAAAAGTACCACATAAGGTTAGAGCCTCTACAACTTCCTTCTGTCACGGTGAACAGTTTTGCGTACACTATGCTTCTACGCGGCATTGTGTGGATATGGTGATAAACCTTTGGATTGGTGCCGTCCGGCGCAAGCAGCAACAAAACCATGTATATATCCAAAAACAAAAAGAGCATTACGTTTTGTTAGTACCGTAATGCTCTCTTCTTTGTGAATTAACTATCGTATTGTAGCGATTATTACTTATTAAATGTAAGTGCAGTTTTACCATCGGATAGTTTAAAGATAAACGTACCGTGTTGTGTGAACTGAATGTTTACTTGTTGATTACTCATGCTTCCGGATTGAACCAAACGTCCTGTTATGTCGTAAATAGTATACAAATCGGATGCGAGTGGTTGGTTCGTAATAAATTTAATGGCTGAGTTTTGATTGTCATAAAAGGCAATTACACTTGTATTTGCATCATCATCAACACCCGATGTAGTTGCCGGCTTTATACCCGAAATAACCAACGCATATGGGCGTGTTGTTTGTGGTGATGTTGAACTTTTGCGAACGTTAAGCGTTGCTGTTGCATCCGCCTGTGGTGAGTTCAATATTGCCTGCTTGTAGTTATCCACCGTATTCTCGAACCATGTAGTGGTTATGGTTGCATTGCCTGTTCTGTTTGCCATTCCGGGACCCTTCCAGGGGCGTGCTTCGTTGCTGGCATTACTCTCTTTAACAAGGAAGTCGAAATTATATACTAAGCGTGATGCTGTGGGGTCGATACCATCGGTATTTACTTGTTCTGCCCCTTCATCATCGGTCCAACATATGGATACCTTTACGGGTTCACCACCAACGGTTGTGTACGTGTGTGTTGTTTCTTCGGTACCGTTATTGGCGGGGTTTGTTGTAACTGTTTCTATTACACTGTGTCCGCTTGCTTTTGCTTTTATAATATTAGCAGCAGCTTCTATGTTAGCTATACCCCAACCAAACTTGGAATCAGGTCCGGGATTTCCAGCATCATCTGCAGTGTGTAACAACAATGCTTTTAGCAATGCAGCACTCATATACGAACCATACAATGAGTGATGATATTGTTGCAGTAACAACGCCGATGCCGCAACGGCAGGTGTTGCATACGACGTACCGCTTGATGACTCGCCATTGCCACTATAGGCAACATCCGAAGGTGTGCCGGTTGAATCGGTAAATTGCGATGAGTTAATCCCCGTTCCTTTTGCACAAATATCAGGCTTAATTCTGCCATCATCGGTGGGACCCCAGTTACTGTAGTCAGACATAGCTCTATCGCCATTAACTGCGCCAACCGTAATTACATTTTTAGAAGAACTTGAACCGGTCATTAAATCATATCCTGCTTTATCTTTGTTACCGCTGGATTGTTGTTCGTTCCCGCCGGCAACAAACGGTAAATAATTGGGTGCATTTTTCAGGAGTAAATCCCAGTTTTTAGAAGTCTCATCGTATGCTCCAAATTTCCATACGTCAACAGTGGAATCGTTAGAGTAACCGTATGAGTGATTGGAAATAAGAAATCCTTCTGCTGCAAAGGCCGCCATCTCAGCTAAATCATTATCCCAATCGTAACACTTAGCCGTAGCATTATATGCAATACCCCGAGCCGAAGGTTGATTAGTAATATCTTTACCAACAATAGTTCCCGAAACGTGAGTCATGTGGTTGTTCCCACCCTTGCTATCCAATACTTGATTTGCCTGCATTGTTACCTTACCTGTTAGCAACTCGTGTGTAGAGCGAACTTGTCCGCCATCCCACACACCTGCCACCATGCCTGTACCGGTTATATCAACACCAACCGAACCACCCGAATACAAACTGTTAGCTTTAATTAACTCGCCCGATGCTTTGTTTTTGGTATTGATATACACCGGATTACCCTGTGCATCAATACGAACAAGTTCATATACCGATTTATCTTTTTCAAAGAAGCGTTTCACTTCGGGGTGAGTTTTAATATACAACTCAACACGTGCCATATCCGCACGGTATTGTGCATCGTACCGATTTTGTAATGCCTGTAACAGGGCTGTGTTGTTCTGCTGCTGTAGCTCTGTTAACTGGCTGCCTGTTTGGGCATGTATACTGCCTTGTAGTATTCCAACAAGAAACAGTACAGAAAAAACGTATCTATACTTCATGGTATTTATAAAATAGTTAAGAAAACGTGGGTTATTTCTTTTTGGTTTTGATATACACGGGCTTACCGTTTTTATCAATACGGATAAGTTGGTACGTCTGTCCATTCCGCACAAATGTCTTTTTGGCTTTAGGATGCGCCTTCAAGTATTCCTCTACATTTAGCGAATCCTTTTTATGTTGCTCCTGAAACTTTTGTTCAAGCTTCTTTAACTCTTCTTTGTTCGCTTGTTTTATCACTTCGCGGTCTTTAGCACTTTGCGCAAAACTTACAGAAGCAATCAACAACGTCAGTATTATGGTGCCTACAAATGTCTTCATATATGGAATGTTAGTGTGGAATATCCGACGTGTACTTGTTGTTTTTTGGAATACAACAAACTGTTACCTATAAACGGGAGTGCGTGCAATATAAATACACTTTGTCTATTTTGTACATTAGGATACAATATTATTATCCCTTATGTCGAACATAAATATGCTTCTGCTATCGCCGGACGGCACCGAATGATTGTTACTATACATCCTCCTCTTGCCGCAGAGTTCCTTGTTTGTTTAGTTAAACACAAAAGAGAGAAGGGGAAAACAAAAGGTAACACATAAAGATAGAGAGTGTATCTGTAACTTCCTTTTTTCACGGGAACAGTTTTATGTACAAGACGCTTCTGCCCGGCATTGTGTGGATATGTTGATAATTCTGTGGATTGGTGCCGTCCGGCGATAGCTTATGTATGATTTGTGCTATAAAAAGCATCGTAATTTGTTGAGTAGTAAGTTGTATATTGAAAACATAAAATTACTTTGAGCATAATGATATATCTATATGGCAAATAATAAAATGATTGTTGATGAGCGAAGCAGAGACCTTGGAAACTTTCTTGTGGGGCGTTTACTACCTTTCCGCGAAAAACGCCAGGTTGGCCCGTTTACGTTTATCGACCACATGGGGCCGGCAGAAATTAGTGAAGGTACTTATTTCGATGTCGATCAGCATCCCCATATTGGGTTATGTACATTAACATACTTATTAGAAGGTGAAGCAGAACACCGTGATAGTACAGGAGCGCACCGTATAATTACACCCGGTTCGGTAAATTTTATGACGGCAGGAAAAGGGGTAACACATACCGAACGTACACCAATACACCAACGGGATGGAGGAAGGTATCGTATTCATGGATATCAGGTATGGGTTGCATTGCCAAAAGAACTGGAAGAAATGGAGCCAACGTTTACCTATGTAGATAAACACGACTTACCTACATGGAATGAGAATGGTTTAGAGTTTATACTTGTTGCCGGAAGCGGATATGGGCGTACTTCGCCTCTTGCAGTGCATTCGCCAATGTTTATGCTGGATATTACAGCACATACCGAATCGCAATTAGAGATACAAGGACAAGTAAAAGGTGAAATTGCCTTTGTTGTTGTACATGGCACTTTAAACGATGGTGGCGAGCATATTAGCCAAGGGCAAATGCTCATTTCTAAAACCGATAACGAATGCTCTGTTACACTTACCACTGGAACCCGTGTTTTACTATTTGGTGGTGAGCCATTCCCTGAGGAGCGTTTTATGTATTGGAATTTTGTTTCCAGCAGTAAAGAACGAATTGAACAAGCTAAACAAGACTGGGCTCAAAAATTATTCCCTAATGTACCGGGAGACACTACATACATACCGTTACCAAAACAACACTTATAATACCTATGGATATACAGCATTCTTTTAACGGACAAAAAGGTTCGTACTATATAAAACAAAACGATATACTGCTTGCAGAGATGACTTACGTTATGTCTGGTGAGACATCATTTATCATAGACCATACATTTGTTGATAGCAGCTTAAAAGGTCAGGGGATTGGGCGCAAGTTATTAGATGCGTTAGTTGAACATGCACGTAAGAATCATCTTAAAATCATTCCGCTTTGCCCGTTTGCAAAATCAGTGTTTGATAAAGACGAAACTATCCGAGATGTTCTGTAGTAGAGTTATTGCTATCGCCGGACGGCACCGCACGTTTATGTTTGTACATCCTCTTCTTGCCGGAGATTTCCTTGTTTAATTCCTTTAACACATAAGAGACAAAAGGAAAACAAAAGGTACCACATAAGCATCTATTACTTCTCTGTGTGTATCACTCTATGTCTCCGTGACTCCATGTTCAATGTTTCTATCACGATAAAGGTTGTTACTTTAACAACGTATCTGTCCGGCATTGTGTGGATATGTTGATAAACCTGTGGATAGGTGCTGCTATGCGATAGCAAGAACTATCTAACTACAACTATTCGTTGCGTAATAATACCCGCTTCAGTTTGCGCAGTTAAGATATACGTGCCACTTGGTAACGGGCGAATATCCAATGTAGTTGCTTGTGTGGTTTGCTGCAACACAGGTGTGCCCAGCAGTGTGTAGATTGTGGCGCGTTGTATTGTTTGGGGTTGGTTATTCTGTATTATTTGTACTTCGGTCTGTGCCGGATTTGGTTGAACCGAGTTTGTTTGTATAGCATCTTGCTCTTGTACTGTTGTTGTTGATGCTGCAATAATATCACGCAGTGCTTGCATTTTGTAGTTTCTATCGGGCTTCGTGTAATCGTCGGTTATGCCCCAGCAACCATATCTGTTGTACGATGAAACAAGTGTAAAGTAATTGGCTAACCCGCCGCCAAGGTTTTTCCAGCCCTCTATGTAGTTATACTTTATTGCATCGGCTACTTCCGTTGTGCGGTTTGCCAGAATCTGATTTCCCAAGTTTGCATTTGCCTGGTTTGGCAAACCTATTCCACCTTCGTACGATGCACATCCGCCGGGGAGTTGTAAGTCGCGCGCGCGCTTAAAATGATTATCGCGGTACGCAGAATTAGCGGTGTTGTTTATTTGGTCTTTAATGTCATCGGTCATGCCTTTTGCAATATCAACCGGATTAGTTGCGTTAGGATTTTTAGAACCAAAGTATGCACTTGGGCTTATTGCATAGATGTAATTTTTTGGTGCACCGTATTTATTGGTAATGTATGAAATATGCGCATCACTTCTGCCGCTGTATCCTTGTTGCGCGCCAAGCACAACACGAATACGTTTGTTGATTTCGTTTGCACCAAACACTTGTGCAAATAAGTTGGAGAGTTCTACGGTGCGGCGTGCATAATTTTGGTCGAACGTAATACCACGTGCAGCTGCATCAGCTTTGTTATATGCACCATACGCCATAAACGAACCGCTCCAGACCTCGTTGCTGTTTTCTACATAGATGTTGATGCTTGGGTCTAACTGTTGTTTAAGCATGGTGGCAAGTTGAATAACGTAATTGGAATCAGCCGACATCAACACGCAAATCCACATATCTTTTTTAAGGATGTTTGCAAGTGCAATGATATTCTCCCAACTCCATGCGTCGTTAACCCCAAGTTCCGGAACAGGAACCTGAACGGAATAGTTTACCGGTTTACGTTCTGCCCATGTTGTTTTTTTAGGATACACCGGCTCGCCATCCCACACGTTTTGCACACCATAATAACGGTAGCATGCAAAGTCGGCGCTTTTACATAATGCAAGAAACTCATCGGTAAAAACTTTGGTGGAAGTTAACGGATATCCCGGACGGTTTACAACTATATCCGTAACTCCGCTGTTTAGCGTATCTTTTGGCGAACGGCGTGTATTAGTAAATACTAAGTTCACTAACCCGTGGTTAGCATTGGGATAGCCGCCAACAACAAGTTCAAAATATGTTGTGTTACTTGTGGCATCGTAGATAAGGTTCTGCACACTCGAAGCCACCCACGGCGAGCTTACAGTTCCCGAACCCTGAAATTTACATTGATACGAACCGGAAACATTCACGCGGTATTTCTCCGGGTCATCAATAGAGTTACTCCATTCTGCCGCCGGGCGCGCATCCATTAGTAATAATTCAAAATCGCTGGTAGGATATCCAAGCGTATCATATCCAGCTGCCTTGGAATATCTGTGCGTATGTTTAGCAACGTTTACAAACGCGCCGGTATTTTGCCCGTCGAAGTTAACTCCTAACTGAAACGTAGATTGTGCAGTTGCTGCTAAAGTCAAGAATACAAATAGGAATACGTACACAGTATTTTTCATAACATCGAACTAGTGGTTATAGTATAGTTGCAAGTTACAAAATATTTGCTGCTATCGCCGGACGGCACCGCAGGTTTGCGTTTTCACATCCTCCGCTTGCCGGAGAGTTCCTTATATAACCAAACAATTAACTCCGAGACATTCTCTGTGTCTCCGTGATTTTGTGTTCATCTACGCAATCACGATGAACGTTGTTGCTTACACTATGCTTCTGTGCGGCACTGTGTGGATATGTTGATAAATCTGTGGATTGGTGCCGTCGGGCGATAGCAAACACAAAACCCCACAGAAGAAACTAACACAATTAAAAAGCCGTTTATCGTAGTTGCCGTAAATAAATCCGACAGAATCCACCTCTGGCGTATTTGTTTATGCAAACACTCGCGCATCTTGATAAACGGCTACTTTAATTGTTACATTGAGAGTAGTGGGCTTGAACTACCTCAACATCTTACTTTGTTAATAGCAAAACGGCAAAAACAGCACGGTGATCTGAGAGTGTATCTGTTGGATCGCCAAATCCTTTAGTATGTTCGCCTGCTTTTACCACAGTAAAAGATGTTGTGCTACAGAAAACTTTATCAATAGAACCACCGGGAATTGATGTTGCAGTTGCATCGGTAAGTCCGATTTGTTCTAACTCTTTTACTTCGCCCATATTAAAATCTCCACCAATGATGTGGGGTATTTGGTTAAAAGGTGAGCTACTGTTAGAAAAATATCGGGCACTCTGTGTAGCCGAGTTTTCTGTTGGAATAAAATGCAACGATGAAACTGCCATTCGTTTAGTACCATTCTTAACAATTACACTAAGGATACTACGGCGCTGCCAAACATCAATGCGTTCTACTTCTACATTTTCCATAGATTCAATGGTAAACCTACTAAGAATTGCATTGCCCCACTCGCCGGGAACTGGTGTAACTCCTGTTGCATCGTTGTAGCCGTGTGCACCAAAGGCATAGTTCATATTCAGCTCTTTTGCTAACTCTTCGAGTAGGTTCTTAATCTCCATGTTCGATCTGTTACGAGCAACTTCTTGCAAGCACACAATATCCGGATTAAGCGAACGAATATGTTGCGCTAATGCCTGTATATGTTGCTTTGTTGCACCAATATCGCTTGCTGTCCACGGCGACATGTTTGCTGGAAATCCACACTGTATGTTATAGCTTATACACGTTAGTAGCGTGTCGGTGGTGCTATCATTGTTGGGAAACTGGTTCACAACATAGGATGTTCTCTCTTCATAGGACGGCTCTAATCCTAAAACCGAGCATCCATGAAACAGTAACAATGCTAGTAATACAATTGGTGCGAACTTCAACATATTGGCAATGATAGAAAATGTGATGAACTGCAACGTACACAACAACGTGTTAACGTACCCGTAATTTTACCCCTTCGGTTGTTTTTGGGTACACAAATGTTTGTATAAGTTTATCGCCTGCCGTTGCATATAAATACAATGTATCGCCATCGTTTTCAAATAGCTCTACTTCGTCTATTACGAATTCAGACATTGCGCATGGTTCAATCCAACGTCCTGGTAAATCAAACCTACGGCTCCATGAGTTCTCGAAGTAATAGCCGGCAGTATTGATGCGTTCGCCACCTTTTGCAAAGTTCATAAAGGTAATTTTCTCGTTAAAGTTGTCGTCGCCCACAGGGTTGGGGTCTACCCACACCATGCGTAGAGTAGTGCCTTCGGTTCCTTTGGGAATGCTATCGCAGCTAATTTCATCGAGTACAACAGGTGGTTCAGTAATATCTTCTTTGCATGAACTAAAAGTAAGGATACACAAGACTATGATTGCTAATGTTTTGATTGAGGTTTTCATGTTCTCTTGATTGTTTGTTACTAATTGTGTTATTTAATTTTATCGCACTCTATTTCTACTTTGTTACCAACGCTACCTAAGGTTAGAGTTGAGCTGTAGTTTCCGCCACCAATGTAATCGTACTTAAAGGTAAAACTTTGAATGTAGCATTTACCATCTTCGTTTTTGGAAGCAAGTGTAGCCGAAACATATTTGTTGAGAATAATACCAAGCTCGTTTTTCTCAACTGTCCACCCCGAAGAAGTAATGATTGCTTTTTTGTAGTCCTGCACTGATGCTTTGTCTTGCATGATTTTTATCATCGCTTTTTCCATAGAAGCATTGCTCATGCCTGCTTTAGGAAGATTGACTTTACTTAGGTTAGCAGATGATAGCGAAGCTGCTACATCTTGCAACACTTCAGAGCCTTCGCCTAAATCAATGGAGAACATTGCTTCTTTAGCACTATAGTGAGTGCCTTCTACCGGATTCAGTCGGATATCCATACGCAAGTCATGGCGAATAGGAGTTAGCT
The DNA here is from genome assembly GCA_019695345.1 of Bacteroidota bacterium. Classification (GTDB taxonomy): domain Bacteria; phylum Bacteroidota; class Ignavibacteria; order Kapaibacteriales; family NICIL-2; genus JAIBAE01. The sequence goes on from JAIBAE010000015.1 coordinate 31,559, forward strand.
TTCCTAATGCCTCGAATATCATGATGTAGGTATTTAATCCTTTTTCGGCGTAGGCATCATAGTTATTCTGTAGCCATTGTTTATCGGGGATGATAGGGAATTGTATGTACGACTTTTGATACATCTCATGCGTAAGAAGGATTTTGCGGTCAATCACAATAATGTCGTTTCCTTTGCCTTTGTATATCTGGATGCGAATAAACTTTTCCCAATCCACATGAATTTTAGATAGCTTATTATCCAGAAACAAGGTTGCATACAAAGGCTCACCCGCTGTAAACGATGTCTTGAAATCTGCTGCTGTTGCGGTTTCTGGGTTAACTGCTTTGTTTGAGTATAGAATTTTGTTTACGTTTTGCAAGTGAAAAGGATTGCTGCTTGCACCGCTCATTTGTTTGGTTGCCCCGCCCGATACTTTATCCAGTTCTTTCATCTTAGCAACAAGGGTTGCCTCACCTGGCGTAATGCGTTCCAATGCGCGGTACCACGTGCGGAGTTTCTCGTATATCGCTAACTTCTCCGCAGGTGACTTTAATGCTTCGGCTTGGTCATACGCCTCGCGCGATAGTCCATCAAGCATTTCGGGATAGACCGTTGGTGCTTTTTGAATGTAACTCTCAAGTGTTTGAATTTCGCGTGGTTCGTCTGCTAATACAGTTCTGAATTTTTCGGTGGTAAAGTTTGCGGTTGCTGCTTCAATCTTTGGGGCGTCGCCTAACATCGTGCGTGCATCGCCGGAGAGAAGTTTACCGTTAAATATCTTAAAGAACTTTCCCAAGGCATTGCGCATTTCAACTTTTTCTGGTGCGTTGCCGTTGCTACCACCGCTACTACCACCACGCGCAGAACCTCTATCAGCGCCTCCACTGCGGCTTCCACCGCTACGACCTCCACCGCGTGCCTCTTCTTGTGGCTCGGATGATTCGGAGCTTGTTGCTTCTTTTACTTCTTCCTTTACTTCCTTCTTTGCCTCTTTAACTTCTTCTTTTACTTCTTTCTCAACTGCTTTTTTAATGTCCTTTGTTTTTGGTATTCCAAAGCCACCAAACTGTGCATTGGCAACACCAACAGAGCACATCAGCACTATAGCAAGTGCATATAACCTATGGAATAATGGTACGGCATTCATTGTGGATCTCCTGTAAAATAATAGTGACAGCAAACAGCACTATACAATACTGGTAGGTGTGTTTGCGCGAGTGTTAAAAATGTGGATAATGGATGGCTGCAAAGTATATGCTCTTTGCGTAGTAAAACGGAGAGTTAGGCAAGTGCATACAGCTTGTTGGCAAGCGGGCTAAAACGCTTAGCAACTGCAAGAAACAATACTACTTTTTTTTGCTACCGCGGACGGCACCAAACCGCAGGGTATCTACAAACCTCGCTGTGCCGGAGAGAATGTTTTAAATATCGTTATCACCATGAAAAAACAAAAACGGCATGAGGTAACTCATGCCGTAGCAAAAAAGAAAACTTGTAACCTAAAATAAAATTGGAGACTGATAAGCAATGCAGCTGAACTACAAGAATTGAGTCGTAAACTGCAAAAATTACTTACTTCTTTACAACCATGTATGGCTGAGAATAGAAACGGTGTTCAGAGTAATAGCAAACAAAATAGAGACCATCAACTAGTGTTGGCAATTCCAAGATATTATTTGTTTCTACATTGTGCCATTCATGCAATCTTTTTCCAAGAATAGAAAACAGCCAAACATCTTTTATTGGCATTGCTGTGGTTATACTGAAAGTATTGTTTGAGGAAAAAAATATGGGAGAACTAGTAGTGTTTTGGTCTAAGTATAGGCTGGTACTCGTTTGATTTAAATCTGATTTTATGATAAGACCTTTATCACCACACAATAACAATTGGTTCTTTACTAATTCTAAATCTTTAACAATCACTGAACCATATTTTTCACCAGGAAAGACTATTCGTTTCCAGTTAGTACCATTTACTTCGCGTTGCCACAAACTCGATTCATCATTTGCATATAAAGTGCCATTATAGGCTTGTGAGATATTGTAGAAACTTGCATTCGAAATTTTATTAGTGTCAGAAAGATTGTACCAAGTATTGCCACGGTCAATACTTTGGAAAGCTACTTTGTTCAGCCCACAGATATTGATATTCGTACTACCAGCACAAGAAATACCTAACAACAAACCATTAGTAGGTTGAGAAAGAAATTTTAAACTCAATAATTCACCATCAAAGATATATACACTACCTTGTGTTGTAGAAATGTAAAATACTCCGTCGAAACCCTTTGTTATACATGTAGCTGATATTTCATTCAAATTATTGTCTTCAATCCAAGATTTTCCGCTATTGGTTGTTCTAAACCAATTCCATTCGGCATTAGTTCTGGTAACTATAAACCCCAAACCATTGCTAAAGATTTCACAGTTCCATACATATCTGTTTCTCAAGGATTCTGGTATCGGAACTGTGTTCCAAGTTGAACCACCATTTTCTGTAAAGAGGACAGTAGTTTGGTATTCATTTGAGGTAGGTTGTTTCAATCTTGTTTCGGTTATAAACCCTACTGTACTGCTTGTGAAACCGTGGCAAGTCTGAATTATAGTAGTATCAATCAACTTAAGTTGCTGCCAAGTTCTACCATTGTCAATTGACTTTTGAATACTACTACCCCATCCACTCGCAAATATCGTTGAATCATCCGTAACAGTACATTTTCTTAGATTTTCTGTTGTGCTATTACACCGCTGCCACTGGTTTTGACTATTCAGCTTTTTAAATATTCCGCCTCTGTTATTCACTAACCAAACAGTTTTATCACCGGCTATACTAAAATCAGTCCATTCAGTTAACCCATAATCATTAGCACCTGATGGTAAAAAATTTTCATTCCAATTTTGACCAATATCGGAACTGATTAAGAAATGTGGTGTTTTACTAGTGTAACCGCTAACCAAAGGCGCACCCAATACTGTACCATACACATTGTCAAATACGGCTTTTTTATGCGGAGATCTTATAGAAGTCCAATGCTTTCCACTATCTATACTAGTATGAATTCTTGTCCCATCTGTTGCAAACAGTTTACCTAAAACGACATAGTAAATATTATTTACAATACTTACATACTGTTCCGTTGATGATCTTTGATATGTTTTTCCAGAATCTAATGTATAGACCAAACTACAATTAATAGAATCCGAGTTGTAGTTAGATAACACTCCAACAGCATCACTAAAAAAGTGCACAGCACGGACTTCTCCGATAGAATCCTGTTGAATAGTTCGCCAAGAAGTACCTTGATCCTCAGAACGCAAAATCAAAGTAGATGTTCTAGACCCTGCTACCTTTGCACCATAAGCAATCCATGCACCAGAAGGCAAAGCCTGTACTCCTATAATTTGCTGAGATGAATCAAACTTAAACACCTGATAAATACTGTCTTTTCGTACCCTTAATAAATACCTATTATTAGCTAGTAAAAAGTGTTCAATATTACTCGAAAAGAGAACCTTGTCATATGAAAATGGGACTTGAGAATTTACAGAAAAGAGTTTCTTCCAACTAGTACCGCCGTCTACAGTTTTGTATGCTAGTCCTACCTGACCAAAAATAAATGCAGTATCTTTACTAACTCCAATAATAGACTTAATACTATTAACAGGCAGAGTAGGATTCAGCAATTCCCAATTTGTAGATTCACCCCCCAATAACTCTGGCTGAATCAACATGAAAAGTAGTAATGCAAGAATATAATGTTTGGGGAATAATGTGTTCATGACGTGTTACATGGTAAAAAAAATCCCTGCTCCAAAGTTTGGAGCAGGGAATAAAGTAATTTACGGTACACACACACCTTGGCATTGCGGGTTTGGTGAGGTAGGATGCGTTTGGTTATTTGGACACTCAACACCTGAAATTTCTTTTAACCTTACAGTACGAATGCCATTTTCAAGGCAAACTTCATATTTAAGTACACAACAATCCGCAGTCAAGCATGGTAAATCAACAGCGCCACTAAACATTGGATGACTATCGAATCTAGCAAAACATGTTGCGAAACGAACAGCCCAGTTATCCTCACAACTTGGATCTACTGTTGGTCCGTAGCCCATTGGGTTGTCGATAAGAATTGCCTTTGCAATTTGTTCATACAAGCCTCTTGAAATTGGTGGCGGTGGGGTACAGCCTAAATATTGGATTGCATCTACTCTGACTATATTTACTCCACAACCGCTTAAAGCAGAATAAGCTACTCTTAGTGTACAGGGTGGCGCAATGGTTGTGTTATCGTAAGCCGTAAAGCTAGTCCAAACACAAGGAGGCGGAGCTTCACATTGAGCTTTCAAATAAGTAGTTTGAACAAAGAGCATAAAAGAAAGGACAAGCAAGAACTTTACCATAACAAGGTCTCCCAAGAAAAAGTTATAATAGCAATTAGTTTTGCTAGCGAACATTAAAAAAAAAAAATGACTTTTGCAAGCAGAATTTTACGAGACGAGCGGAGTGGGAACAATGTAAAGGATTAACTTATATAGAAAGCAGATAAAGAAACATGCACTTATTAAGGTATCTATTACACACTTGTGTACTCTCCCGCACAGTGTGGGTTGGATGAAAGGCAAGGCGTGGAGCGGTCTGCGGGAGCAAAAGAATACAGCACGCACAAAACAAAAACGGACTGTACTGCTACAGTCCGCTTGGGTAGATTATAGTTCTGCTGAGGAACTATGTTTGTGAATCCGTAGCCTACTTGAGAACCACGAACTGTTTTGTAAGAATACCGTGTGGTGTTTCGATTCTTAGAGAATACGTTCCATTTGCAATTGTATCGGTATTGAGACCTACGGAGAACAGCGCAGTACCCGCGTTCATTGTTTGCGAAAACACTGTTTCCCCTAGAAGGTTTGTTACGCGAACCACGTAATCATCTTGAATTGCTTCTTGGAATGTAATGTTGATGTACTGTGCTGCTGGATTTGGCGACAGCATAAAGTTGGATGTCGATTGAATTTCTGGAGAGTCGGTATCTTCTGCAATTCCTTTGCTTGCGCAAACAGAACGAGTTCCTAACCACACCTGATTTGAGTTGATAAGATTTTGAAGTTGTGAATACTGAATGAGTGAGTGTGTGTTTGTGTTGCGATACCATACCCACACTTGGCTTGTACCAACTTTCCAGTTCGAACGAACATCGGCAAATGCTGGTGGGTATTTGCAATCTGGTAAGCCATCGTTGTTGTTATCTACGGCATCGTTACCGCCATCGCATTCATCGCAGGTATTGTGTACGCCATCGCAATCGTTATCGTTACCAGAACCTGCTACAATTCTGATATATGCAGTGCCATCGGTGAAGTTACCCATTGCATCGGTTGCTCTCACACCAATGCTAAAGTTTTGATTTGCATTTACGCATGTAAAGCTGGACTGTCCGCTAACTTGTGTTAGTGTTGTGCTACCACCGCAGTTATCAGTTGCCGACCAAACTACTTGGCTAAGATTAGAAGATGTAAAGCTTAAGGTACCATTGCTTGTTAAACTAATGTAGAATGGATTTGTTGAGGTTCCTTTGCATGATAGCGTTGGTTTGGTTGTATCCTGAATAACGATTGTTTGAGTTTGTGTTGTTGTGTTACCGTTATTATCGTTATATGTCCATACCAATGTGTGTGTGCCTTGTGTGCTAAAGGTTGTTTGCGAAGGTGTACCTGCAAATGTACCTGGGCGGCAATTATCGGTTGCTGTTGGATATGGGAATGCAACAGTGTAATTGCATTGACGGTTGATAGTTGGTAAGGAAGCAACACTTGGCGTAGGAGCAGTGTTATCGGTAACTACAACTTGTTGTGTTTGTATTGATGTGTTTCCGTTGCCATCGTTGAATACCCACGTAATTGTGTGTGTACCAACACTAAAGCTTGTTGGTGCATTGGTTGTTGCTTTGATATATCCTTTGCAGTTATCAAGTGCCCATGGATAGCTGATTTGATTTAGATATGCTTTACATGTTCTGTTGATAGTAGCAAGTGATGATGACAATGGCACAGGCGCAGTGTTATCGTTAACAACAACTGTTTGGTTTTGTGTGGAGATGTTTCCACGTCCATCGTTGAAGCTCCATACAATTGTGTAGGTACCTGCTGTTGTATAACTTAATGGATTAGTTGTTGTACCTTGAATTACACCTGCGCAGTTATCTGTAGCTGTTGGGATAGTAGTTACTGTTGCACTGCACTGACCAGTAACTGTTGCAAGTGAAGCGGCATTTGGAACAGGTGCAGTGTTATCACCTACGTTAATTACTTGGTAGGCAGAATCGTAGTTTCCTTGATCATCTTGGAAGTACCACAATAAACTGTAGGTACCAGCACTTGTAAATGTTAGTGTATCGGTTGGAAGAAAATTGTTTGCGCTAAATCCGTAAACCATGCTACAGTTATCGGTAGCTGTTGGTGCGGTGAATATATGTGTGCCACCACATTGAATTGAAATTGGAGTAAGTGTTGGTACTGTTGGAGCGGTTGTATCTTGAACAACCACTGTGGTATTGCAATACGCTACTGCGCCTTGCGCATCGGTTGCTACTACTTGAACTGCAGTTGTGCCAAGCGCATAAGGACCAGATGGAGTAGCTGAAAGCGTTACACTAGAACCATCCTGATCGTAAGAGCCATTACCAAGTACATTACTGCTAATTGCAATAGGTGAGCACGATGAACCCATAAATGCTGTTTGTGTATTACATACTGCAAATGGTGGCATATTGGTTGTGTAGGTTAATTCTACATCGTTACCATTTCCACCACCATAGTTAATGCTAAATCTATTTGAACCAATTGTTGCAATTCCATTGGTGAGCAATCCATTGAAGTGACCATTGATATCGTTGCCTGAGTTAAGTTCGATTGCAATGATAGAACTTGCAAGCGTAGTTGAGCTTCCACCTGCAATTGTACTAGTAGTGTTTGATAAACCTAAAGCACCATTTACAATTATTTTATCGTGTTGGGTGCATGGCGTGGAGCCATTGATATCCATAAGGTACGTACCAGAGATATTTAAGCCACCTGTTGTACCACCGTTAATTGTTATACAGCCAACTGAACTCCCTGCAGGTGAGATAACACCATTTTGCTGAATTGCAACAAAACCGTTTATTGTTCCTGTACCTGCTAGTGTACCTTTCCAAACCGTTAGTTCCATATCGCATGTAGTGCCGCCTACATCAAGAGTACCTTGGTTTGTTGTTGTTAACCATGCTTGGCGCCAAGGTCCATCCAATCCCATGCGTCCGGTGAAGGATGCAAGCGAAACAGTGCCTGATGATTTTTCAATGTAGATTCTTGATAAAGAGCCATTGCCAGAAATAGTTTGTGTAGCGGTACCAACCATGTACACACTACCTGGATTCTGATTAGATGGGTTTGCTGTCCAGCCATCGGAATCGCTACAAGCTACGTTACCGAACACTTGAATGCGATTGTTGGTAAATCCGCTACCATAATACAATGCGCCAATATTTATGATGTTGAGTGTATTCTGAACTCTAATGCTTGAGGTAAGTGGGGAAGAGTACACCACACTAGATGATGTAGCACCATTGATTGTGAGATTGTAGAATTGCTGAGTGCTGTGAAGAGCGAAAATATCGTTTGATGTGGGTGCAATTACGATTGTGCTAGTTCCCGCACTAAACGATGAACTTCCGTTGATGGTGAGTGATTTACTCACAGTGAGTGTGTTGCTTCCTGCACTAAGTACACCGCCATAGGTATTTTCTATAAGTAGTGCTTGAATACTTGGTGAGATATTCATGGTGCAGTTTGCAGAGCTTGCAGCCGAGAATTTGGCGGTGTCTGTTGCAGTAGGAACACCCGTAGGCGACCAGTTGTTAGGATTATTCCAAAGGTTGTTCCCACCTGAATTTGTCCAGACTCGTGTATCAGCAGTACTATTAACACAGAAGACTAATGTAACTAACACTAGGGAAATGATGTTTGGGAGAGAGTAAAGTGCACTATTTATTTTTGAATGTACTTTACAAGTTAAGTTAAGCATGTCTATGCTCCTATTAGATAGTGAATGACTATGTATCTACCTAAAGAGATACTATTTGTCAAGTGAACGTGAACGAACATCCTCCCCTTTCCCCAAAGGGGTACACTCTAACCGAGGCATCCTTCCTGTATTATTTAGCGAACACACTTGGTGTGCTGTGTGTGTTGTACATAACGTTCAAAAATCACAAATAACATTCTACTATAAACCTGCTTTGCGCCACTGAATACTTTTTTTGAGTATCTGCATATATTTTATTCATAACTGTGGGCTGTAATAACTGTGGCTATCTGCCTTAATTCAGATAGCCACAATTTTTTACGTATTAATATCTGTTGAGTAATAATGTACCGCTCGGTATACATATTGTCGTATTCGACAATTCATCCTACATATATATTAATCTCTACTTTATTATCTGACTACTGCAAATTGTTTTAGTATCACATCGCCCACAGCCCGATGAATCATGATAGTATACGTCCCAGAACTTATTGAGGCAGGTAGTTCTAGCTCTGGAGTTGTAAAAGTATGTATAAGATTGCCATTTACTGTATACACATCTGCACGTACAAAGTTGCCTATACCTTTTATTGAACAACCAACTAAATATGTAGGATTTGGATAAATTTCTACTTCCTGATTATCCTCTATTTCTACCGACGATGTTTTATAGAACATACTTGCAAACTCCTGATTGTTTATCTCCCATTCATGAACAGTTTCCGCCGTAACATCTACAGGAACATTTGAGACAAACTCCTTGGTTTCTACATTAAATACAATTGTATATGGCTTATACAACTCACTATTTACTACACGCGCTGTTAGTAGTGAGTTCATTTGATCAAATGCAATATGCGTTTCATAGATTGCTGCAAATGTTTCATCGCTCAACATAGTAAATACCCCATTAGAGTCTACGCTTGCAATCTGCATACTATTTGTACTTGTTGTTGCAAAACCAATAAATGAATTTGTGCGGTTGTTATATTGTATTGCATTAAGTTGGTACTGCAATGGATTAGTACGATGAAGAATATTTCCGGTTTGTGCATCAATAAAGTACAGTCGTATATCGCTTAAAGATACTTTAGTATTCTTGGCAGCAACAATAAACACACCTGTATTAGAATTATAACACGATGTATTTACTACAACCTGATCAAACTCGTTGATTGTTTTAATCACATCTGTCTGTGCTATGGCTGGATTCACACGAACAAATTCAACAACGTAACCCGGTGATACAAGATTGGAGTCATCCTCAATCTTTTTAGGACGTAGCCCGTACAACGTACCGGTCTTAAAATCGTATTCTGTTTCGCGTATTGCAAGGTCATTCGTAGATACCTGACTAACAACATCACCCGTCTTTGAGTTTACTCCTACCAATGTATAATTTTTGCTATCTTGGCTGTGTGAAAAATAGTAAATACCGTTCTGGGGATTTAATGTTGAAGAGCCTACAAGAATTGTACTGTAGCCAAAATCATGTAATACCAATGATGTATTTGCGATTGGATTGTACATTACAAACTGAGTTGACTTCAACTCCTGATTAAAGCGCAAGCCACTAACTTGAATATCAGATTGATTGCCGGCATACATTGTAAGCGTAGCAAACACAATATTCAAGGTACAAAAACAAATTGTGTAGAGATTTTTCATCCTAACACACTCCTTAAGTATGTAAATAAATAGTGTAGATTCTTTATTTAACAACCTGAGTGACTTGTTTTTGTTTCTACCTACTTAGGCACTTGTAGCAGGTTTACTACCAACGACTGTATTTCATAAACAGAAGTTGGAATATTTTTAATAAGTGTACCACTAAATTATACTCTATCAACTACGCGGAACCAACATAATCTATCATATAGAACTATAGCTGAGTGAATGGTTCGGAAACAATCCACTTAAAAAGCTATTCACTTAATATTTTTAGTATAGAATCACGTTTGCGTTGAGATACAGGAATCACAATGTTCTCTTCTGTGATTACACTTCCCCCTTCGTCTCTATCAAAGCGTACTATTCTGCGAGAATTAACCATATAAGAGTGATGCACGCGTATAAAACCATACGGAGTTAACATATCATCAAATTCTTTTAACGTTTTAGAGACAAATACACTTTTACCTCCTACCAGAATAAATTTTGTATACCCTTTGTGCGCTTCTAATACAGAAATATCAGGAACCCGAATAAAGTGAATTGCATCTTGGTCTCGCAGTACAATCCGTTTTTCCTGATAAGCACGAGGCTCAAGACCTTCTAATAGTACAGCAACCTGCTCTAATTTATTGTGCTTTTCAATATTGGCTTGGGCACGTTCTACACTGCGTTGCAGTTCATCTTCCTGAACAGGCTTTAACAGGAAGTCTGTTGCACTAAATTTAAATGCATCAATTGCATAATGTTGGTGTGCTGTTATAAATACAAGCTGAAACATTGAAGTGTCTACTTTTCGTAGTAAATCAAATCCCGTTCCATCATCCATCTCAACATCAAGAAATACAATGTCATACTTTTGTTTCCGTAATGCCAGTATACCGGCTTCCACACCCGATGCTTCTGCAATTGAATCAACATCAGGGCAGTAGTTCTGAAGCAGTGTTTTGAGTGCTGTTCTCAGTGGCTCTTCGTTATCTATAATTAGTACTTTCATGTTTATGGCAGTTGTTCGTATAAAATTGGCAACGTAATATTTACAGTTTTACCTTGTGCTTCGTTATCTTGTATTGTAAACACAGCATTTGAGTTATACTGCCTGTTAAGCAAGTACAATCTGTCTCGGGTTATTTGCATTGCCCGCGAAGGGTAATCTTTGTGGCTTGATGCAGAATTTTTCGTTCCGTTATCTGTTATGCTGATATGAACCGAGTTCTCCCGCACACTAAAGCTAACGGTTATAATACCTTTGTAAGAAATACCTTTAAAACCGTGTTCTAAACTATTCTCAATAAATGGTTGTAGAATCATCGAAGGTATCAAAAGTTCCTCTGTTTCTACGTTTGGGTCAGCCTCAATTTCGTGTTCAAACTTATTGGGCTGTCGTAGCGATTCCAATTCCAAGTAATTACGCAGAAAGTCAATCTCATTATCAATCGATACTAATTCATTATAACTACTCTCTAAGGTCTGGCGCATCATACGTGCATACTTACCTAAGTAACTCGATACTTTAAATGAATCGTTTTCGGTTAATGTAAAACTTTGTATCGAGCCCAGTGTATTAAAAAAGAAATGAGGGTTTATTCTGGCGCGTTGTAAACGCTGTTCTGTTTCCAGAATATACTGCTTATCTTTTAATGTTTTTTGTCTGTATAATACAAACAATACTAAAGCAACAAGTATTAAACTAACAACTACTGCTATTAGGTATTTGATATTAAGTGCCGAAATCTCTTTCTGTTGCTCCAATTCAGATATTTCTTTCTCATTCTTAACCTTGTTATACTGCAACTCCAATTCACGTGCTTTTTCAAATGTCTCAATATTATTTACACTGTCTTGCAATGCGGTTTGAATCTTTAGAATCTGATATGCTTCTTTGTAATTACCGGCTTTCTCCAGAATCTCTTGCATGGTTTCGTATGCAGTAACAATTGTACCCGTCATACCTGTCTGCTTTGCGCACGAAAGAGCCGAGTCAGCAAAAATTTTTGCCTGAGCATGATTGCCCAAGCTGGAATGTGCACCCGCAAGAATTGAATACGTATTAGATAACGAAAACGGTGGGAGTGTACCTTTACCAACTAATAACGATGAATCTGCATACAGCAGCGAACTACGAAACGAGTTGTTGTATAATTCGGCAAGAGCACAGTTCTGGTAAGCCCGCACTTTATTTGGAATACGTTCATCATTCCTATTATACTCAAGGTTTTTTCGTGCCCACTCAATAAACTTTTGCTTGTAGATATCCTTATTAGTTTTATCAAATGCCGTTCTATACGCATCGGTATATGCAGTTGATATGTTACCTTCATACCCTCTGTTAGGAATTTGCTCTACAAGTCGTTGTGTTTTATTTAAAATCTCTATCTGTCGTTCAAAATCTCCAATTACATTTACTATAGAAGATATATTCAGTAGTGCTGTTACCTGTTGTAAGGTATCTTTATTTTGCTCGCAAATATCTGCAACGTTAAACAGATGCTTTAAGGTACCTTCTTTATCCTCGGTTAAATATGCGATATAAGCAAGCTGACGCTCATTATAAAGAAACGTTTTCTTTTCGCAGCCAGACTCCATTAGCAACCTATGCTCTTTAGCTAAAAGCAATTTCGCAGAATCAATATGTCCGTCAAACAATGCAAGTTGTGCTTGTAAGTTAATTGCATAAATAGCACAAAGTGGCGAGTTCTGAGCCTTTACTTTATTATACAACTCCAGCATTGCAGGTCTATTCCCGGCATGTACTTGCTGAACAAACAACACCTCAGTTTTCTTAAAGCCGTCACAATCACAATCCGAAGAAAACACCGGAATAGCAGTACTCCATAAAAGCACAAGAATCTGAACATACTTTCCAATATTCATGCAATTATCTCCAATTCGGAAGTGTAGTGTTGTTGTTCATGTTCTATAATATCGGTTAAGCCGTTCAAAACTGTCACAGTCATTATTCTGCGATAAGCCTTACATACCCTCAATTATAACATCACAGGCTATGGTACATTAACATAACAATATACAGATATATATGTATAATATTAACCATAACAACATCAACCATATAGGAAAGCCAAAGCTACCGTGCATCGCACGATGTAGGTAGGAGAATGTACAGCATGGATTTAACACGCCTACATTATTATGGCATACATGGTGGATATGTTATGCACTATTTCGCACTGCAACTTCACAAAATCCGGCAAACAAAATAGCTTCATTGAACAAGCGAATGGATTTTATAAATAACTGCATTAATTCTACGAATAACTGATGTAGCTTTTAGCTATCGCCGGACGGCACCGCAGGTTTGCGTTTTTCACATCCTCCGCTTGCCGGAGAGTTCCCTATATAACCAAACAATTAACTCCGTGACATTCTCTGTGTCTCCGTGACTTCGTGTTCATCTACGCAATCACGATGAACGTTGTTGCTTACACTATGCTTCTGAGCGGCACTGTGTGGATATGTTGATAAATCTGTGGATTGGTGCCGTCGGGCGATAGCAAGAACTACTAAACACAATGTTGCGTAACTTGCAGAAGTATTTGTATGTATTATGGTGATGACAATGAGTAGCGAACAAGAACATAAACATTTAGAACCCGTAACCGAAGAAACCATCTTTGCACTTTCGCGTCCGGATGCAAAGTTACTGACGTTATATTTTATCTATGCGTTATGTAGTACGGTGTTGTTTCCGTTTGCAATGATTCCGTTGTATTTCCGCTACCATACGTTGCGTTATACATTTGATAAGGAAGGTGTTTCTATTGCGTATGGTATTTTGTGGCGCAGAGAAAGTTACCTTACGTATTCGCGCATTCAGGATATACATATCACCCGCAATATTTTTGAACGCTGGCTTGGCTTAGGAACTGTTGCCATACAAACAGCAGCCGGAAGCGCAGACTCGGAAGAAGCCATAGTTGGCTTGCGCGAGTATGAAATGGTAAGAAACTTTTTGTACTCACGTATGCGAGGTATTTCAAACAAAACACAAAATGCGCCACACACTCCACAAACACCGGCAACTGACCAAGAACTGGAAGTATTACTTTCTATTAAGAACGAACTGCAAACGCTAAACACATTGTTGAAAGGAAACAAACAATGATACGTGCGTTATTTACCGGATTAAAGAATATCGTCTTTCCGTTTTTAAAGATAGATGGCACACAGCCAACAATTCCCGCCGGACACGAGCACGATAAACACTTACAGGTTATCCGTGCCGATGCCCAATACTGGAACTTTGTACTATTGATGTTATGCGTTTATGCCGGTGGATGGATTTTAGGTATGTGTGTGTTTGGTATTTCGGTTTTACTTGCAGCACCTGCATTAATTTGGCTGGTAATTCCTGTGTTGATATTTGCTTGCATAAAGATGCTTGTTGTGCTTGCAGTTCACAGAATTGATTACGAACTACGCTGGTATATTATTACTGATACAAGTATTACCGTACGCGAGGGTGCATGGACGGTACAGGAGATTACGGCATCGTATCAGAACATACAGAATGTGCGTGTTACACAAGGTCCCGTTGAGCGTTTGTTTGGTTTTGCAAATGTTAGAATTGATACAGCCGGTAGCGGGGCATCGCAACATAAAGGCGAGGGTATCTCGGGGCATCATGCCGTGTTACGAGGTGTTACCAATGCACAACAAATACGCGATACCATTCTTGCAAACCTTAAGGCGTATCGCAACACCGGCTTAGGCGACCCCGATGATATACACACGCATCCAATCACGCCAACTCACAATTCACGTATGGATGTATTGAAAGATATATTGCAGGAAATATCGGCTATTAAAACAACATTGATTCAAGAATAAGTAATTCACTTCACTAGGGTGCTATACTCTGTTTTGTTCCATCCACTGTATGCCAAAGTCCACCATTGTGTGCATAGGAAACAACCAACAATTGGCTTTACCAATTTGTACTGCTGAGTGTGTGTTATTTGCCTGTACATACGCGTTCGTTATAGTATCAAAATCATCGCTGTCATAATCAAGGTCATCAAACTCAACCCACTCTCGGTTACCATTAGCTAATATAGGCGCACCTTGCCTAATTGATTTTTTATCTGGATACGTTGCACGTATCTCTGCTAAATGTAGCGAGGTATTGCTTTCGAACGGTGCGCCAAGAAATACAATCCCAAAACCAGAATTATACATTGTGGCAAGCGGTGATTGTTCGCCAAAACTGTATTCTATGGAATGATTTGATATAACGTTGTGTGCGTTCTTTCCCCATGCCGCAAACGAGCCACTTGGGTGGTTGCTACGTACTACATCGGGTTGTTTTGCAAATACTGCGGGCACTCGGCCAACTCCGCCAACGGGTGCTGTTGCAGGCGTGTATGCCGGCATAGTATCGCGAATTGTTTGCCACCACTCTTGTGGTACGGGCGGATGTTGCCAATACGCCGGCTCGCTATATACCGAGCTTTGCGATGGCATTACTACTGTGCCTGTTGAACCAACTGCTTTGCAAAGTGCCTGTATTATGGCTAGCTCTGCACCACAGATATACTCTGCCATTTGAGACATAGCAGAATGTACAAAGATGTTATCGCCATCTGTTACCCCCAGATTACGTAATCCTTGTATTATGTCATCTACTGTTAAAAGTGTTTGTGTGTGCATAGTTGAATTTGAAGTATCTGTGTACAATATACAAACGTAGCATTACATAGAATTTTCATTTTATGCTATCGCAAACCGCACCAAACCGAAAGCTCTTGCACTCCCTTTCTGTGCGGGAGAGAACACCGAACTGTTCAATCAAGCCATTATCGTTTATGTGCGGTAGTATTTGCGCAGCTGTAACGGTTGGCTCCGCCCGTGTGACGGCGCAGAAGGCGCGCTTCGGCAACAGCGGGGAACACATCAGTTACCAAACCGCGTCCAGAATTCTTCTTTCTTTTGGCGAGAAATTGGAACGGTGGAACCATCTTTCATGACGATATAAGCACCATCGCCTTTGTATGCTTTTTTGATATGAGCAAGGTTTATAATGTGTGATTTGTGCGGACGGTAAAATCCGTATGGTTGTAGCATTTGCTCTACATCTTTGAATTGTTTGGTGATGACAATTTTATCGCCGCCGGTGAAGTAAAAGGTTGTGTAGTTAGTTTCACTTTCGCAACGGATTATTGTAGCGACATCGTAAAAGGCAATGCCATCGCCTGTGTGCAGAGCAATGAGTTGTGCTTCTTTTTCGTTGTAATGTGTGGGCTTTTGTACGGAACGCTTTTTCTTCTTTTCTACTTTTTCGATAGCACTGAGTAAATCTATAATATTGATTGGTTTGATAAGGTATTCTGCGGCTTCCTGTTTTAATGCTTTTAGAGCATATTTATCGTGCGAGGTTGTAAAGACTACTTCAAATTCTCGATTAGGAAATTTATCTATTAACTCAACACCACTCATGCCGGGCATTTCTACATCAATAAAGACAACATCGGGTTTGTTATTTTTGATTGATAGAAAAGCTTTTTCGGCATTGGGGCATATATCAAGAATTTCGATTTGGGGTGCCGCTTCCCGCAGAAGTTCAACAAGCATATCGCGGAAGTGCTTTTCATCATCTATAACGATAGCTTTCATCGTAGTTTTCCTATCTTGATTATTTTTGGGTTATGGATACAAGTCTCGAGGAATATGAGGAGTTGCTTACTACAGCAACCACACAAACAGAGAAATTAAAAATTCTTGGTGAAATTAATTTCCTGCGTCAATTTATCATTGATAGCAAAACTACAAGATATATTCGTTTGATGATGCGTTTGGCTAAAGCCGAGGGCGACATTTTTTTTCAGGTTCAGGCATTACGATATTACACATATAACCTTTATCATAAAGGTGAATTCAAGAAAGCGAAGGCGAATACTCTTAAATTGGCAGCACTTCTTAAGGAAAGTAATAACCGAGATTATGATGCATCTGTATACCGTGATTTGGGACTTATTAGTGAATCCTTAGGCGATTTTGGCAATACGTTGCACTACTACTATCTTTCATTACGCAGTGCGGAAGAAACAGGAAACAACGTCCATTTGTTCCCTATTTGTATCAATTTGGGATTATTCTTTTTTAACCACCTACGCGACGATGTAAAAGCAATTCAATATTTTTTGCGTGCACGTAAACTTACTAGAATTGAACAACGTTGGTCTGCACATGCAACATCCTGTAATTATCTGGCGGTCTGCAACCTCTCTTTAGGGAATATCAAAAAGGGCAAGAAATATCTGGATGAAGGGATTCGAGTTGCAACCCGACACAATCTTAGTACTGTATTAATATATCTGAAAGATACGTTATCGCAGTACTATAAAGATATAGGCGATCATGAAGCATCGGCACAGATATTAGAGGAAGTACATACTGAGTTTGAGAGGACGTCAAATTATAAAATCCTTAAATCAGGGTATCTGAGTCTTGCATATAATTATATACATCAGAAAAAATGGGATAAAGTTGAAGATGCAATACGGCGATATGACCGGTTAAGAAAAAAGTTTGGTATTGAACGCGATATGGATAGCTTTTTTTCTTTAAAAGCAGAACTTGCTAAACATAAAAAAAACTATCCGATGGCAATTAAATACTTAGAACAAAAAATTGAGCTTCAGACAAAAAATTACCGCAAAGATTGGCAGCAGAAAATGGATCTTCTTGAACAATCGTATAAGTTGGAAAGTTATAAGAAGGATAAAGAAGTAGCTGAAAGCGTGGCTAAAATGAGAATGGATTTCCTCAGTAACATGAGCCATGAAATTCGTTCGCCTATGAATGCGGTGTTGGGGTTAACAACTATTCTGTTACGGAATAACGATGCAAATGAAAACACTAATCATCTCCGCACAATTAAAGCATCGGCCGAGCACTTACTTACAGTGATTAATGATATATTAGATTTAAACAAAATTGATGCAGGGAAACTTAGCATTGAGTATGCTACAGTTGCAATACAAGATGTACTATCTGCGGTTGTACAAGGAGCAGAGTTAAAAGCTGCTGAAAAAAATCTTTACGTACGGTTTAACATTAGTAACAACGTACCTGCGTTTATTATTGGCGATGCCTCACGTATAAGCCAAATCCTTATCAATCTTGTAAACAACGGACTCAAGTTTACCGAAAAAGGAGGGGTAGAGATTAGTGTAAACTGTGAGAGTAAACCACGTAGTAAGAATATCCAACTTCTTTTTAAGGTACGCGATACCGGTATAGGTATGAGTAAAGAGCAATGCGATAAATTGTTCCGGCCATACGAACAAGCAGAAACCGGAACGTACCGAAAATATGGCGGAACAGGATTAGGACTGCATATATCAAAGCAACTGACTGAATTAATGGGAGGAGTGGTTAGCTTGGAGAGCAAAAAAGGGAAAGGTTCGATATTTACCGTTTCCATACCGGTACAAAAAGATACAATATCAACAAACACCCAAAAAACTTATGCTAACAGCCAACAAGATTACACCGTACTCAGAAACAAGACCTACCTTATAGTAGAAGACAATGAAGTTGATATTGACATCCTCAGAGAATCATTAAAAACATACTTAGGTGAGAATGTTAAACTCATTATAGCAAGAAATGGTAAAGAGGCGTTGCGTTTGCTAAAAGTCTATGGTAAGCAATCACAAGGTAAGAACATTGATTTTGTGTTGAGCGATTTAATTATGCCGGAGATGAACGGCTTTGATTTAGCCAAGGAAGTAAAAAAGAACTATACTGATAGTAAAGTAATAGCTGTTACTTCGATTTTAGTTCCACTTAATAATGAACAGTTACTTAAAGAAGGGTTTGATGGTTTAGTTAATAAGCCATATAAAATGGAAAAACTTATTGATACTATCTATAGCGTATATCTCAAGTAATTGTTTGATTTTAACATACAAGTAGAACTTTGGGAAAATACCTTCATGCCCCACGTAGAGTAATGTCAGTCTAAAAAAAATTCCCAAACAAATCCCGTGTACCGCCTATCGCCGGAAAATCATTGTGTAATTAGATAATGGTTACTTCCTGCCATTCATGTACTCAATCCTACCATTCATTGAATTCCATCACATTAAAGATACAATACTCAATAGCTTCGCACTGTGTTCAAAGTAACATTGTTAAAAATCAAATTTATAAGCACACGATAATAACTCGGCAAATAACACATAGGAATATATCATCCGGTTTTACCGATTTCGATATTTCTTGTTGTACTGTTTACTTATTAATAAACACTATGATTCAATCTACACCCCATACTGGACTTAACTACATGTTACATCAGGTTATGCTTCAAACTTCCAATGGAGGCTATTCCAAAAACCTTGAACAAGATATTGATACGATGTTATCGTTAAGTTCATTACGTGCAGAACATGAATCAGAGGCATTACTAACACTGCTTATAGGTAAAGCATTGAAAAAGAGATTACTGCTGGAAGAAGACTTTTCCAATCTCTACACAAGTAAACTTGAGATACCCCAGATTCAGCTCTTTAATATATTAATCGAGAAATTTCCTTTTGTAAAATACAGTCAGGAAATTATTAATCAGGCGATTCTGCAAAAAATATCTCAACATTCGGAGATTACAATAGTTGACATTGGTATAGGGCAAGGCACGCAAATTCTTAATATCATTGAACATTGTAAAGAACTCACCACACTTAACAAACTAACCATAGTTGGAATAGAGCCATTTGCAGATGCACTAACCATAGCACAACAAAGAGTTTTAGCAACACAAAGTGCATTACCTTTTCAACTAGAATTTATACCAGTAAATGATTTTGCAGAGAATCTGGATTTCTCGGCACTAAACGTAAATGCTTCACCTGTAATAGTTAATGCATCGTTGGCATTGCATCATATACAATCCAACGAAAAACGAACACAAACATTGGCTAATATCAAAACCTTAAAGCCGGTTGCCATCTTTTTGACAGAACCTAATGTAGATCACTTCGAAGAAAATCTATACAAACGATTTGTAAACTGCTTTAATCATTATGGCAGTTTGTTTCAGGTGATTGATTTATTAGATATAACAACCAACGAAAAACAAGCACTCAAACTATTCTTTGGGAGAGAAATTGAAGATGTTATTGGTAAAGAAAACAATGCACGATTTGAAAAACACGAGTTGGCTACAACATGGTTAGCACGTTTGCGCACTTCAAACTTTACAGTTACAGATTCACTGGTAGCGCCATCTGTTTCGCCTTACGGAGTTCAAATTAAAAAATACGACGAGGGCTTCCTTGGTTTTACCTATAAAAACGAAACAATTCTTTCACTTATCTGTGCACAATAATATGGAAACAACTTTTTTCAACGATGTAGTTCAAAGTATAGGAAGCCGTGTGCACCAAACACAACAAGGAAATAAATTTAGTCTCGATAAAAACGAACAGCCCAAAGACGTAGAAGTATCTCTTAAACTAAAAATTATCGAATCATTCTTGAACAGCAATTGGAATCGCTACCCATCTTCCGATTACAAAGACATTGAAGCAAGCATTGCCGAGTACGCCGGAGTATCGCCTGAGAACGTTGTGCTAAGTGCCGGCTCTGCATCAATCATTACAACATTGTTAGATTATTTTGCACTGAACCATAAAAAAATTATCATCACTCAACCATCGTACTCATTGTTCGATTATCACTGCAAAACATACAACATCCATTACACGCCTTGGTTGTTAAGCACATCGCTTGAGTACGATATATCGTTATTACCCAAACTCGATGAAGATTCGGTTGTAATTATCACAGCACCTAACAACCCTGTTGGCAATTCTATAAAATATTCCGATGTAGTTACGCTGCTTCGCAATAATCCCAACGCTCTCTTTATAATAGATGGTGTATATACAGAATTTTCTTCAACCGATTTTACTCCGCTTATCAATGAATTCAATAATCTCATAGTTCTCAGGTCATTTTCTAAAGCATTTCCAATAGCAGGGTTGCGCTTAGGATATTTATGTGCAACGCAGAGTGTTGCAGCCATTGTAAAAAAATTGATACTACAGTTTTCTATAAACAACTTCTCATTAATCTTTGCCAGAGAAATCCTTTTTACTGCAGACTTCCACAAAGCATCAAAACAAAAAGTAAACGAAATAATTTCCGAGCGCGAAAGGATGAAAAACATTCTTCACAATCATTACTCGCAATCAACAATCACAGTCTTTGCATCGGAAGGTAATTTCTTACTCATCAGGATTTGTAACAACAATAACTTCCTGAAAGTAACTGAAGCACTGATACAGCGTGGCATAAAAGTATTAAATACATCTAATTTTATATTACTGGAAAACACTATTCGTATATCGGTTGGAACAGCCGAAGAAAATGATGCGTTTCTGGAGTGTATGCTCAACACAATGTAATACTAATCAACATCACTACAACATTATCAAATAACCGGCAGAGTGCAACTCTATCGTTTTTTTTTGCTATCGCAAGCCGCACCACACCTCACGATGTATCCAGTGCCAACATTGTGCGGGAGAAAATCTTATGCAACAATAAAAGCTATTATCGTTTATATGCAATTGTATACAAATGCTACAATCTATATCTACACTTATACACAACCATTCGTTGAACCAATTCTGTCATTCATGGAAAATGCAATACGCATCTTTACTCAAGCAACGATGTTTGTACGTAGTTATAAAACTTAAAAACTCTCACAGTGAAACTATCTGCCAACATCGTAAATACCGCTCTAATGCTAAGCTTAGACTGGGGGTATGATTTTATGGTACCTATCAATAACCGAATGAAAAAACTGTATCCTACGCTTACACAACATGAATTGGATTTTCTGAATACAATGTGTTATCATACAGTGCAGCCGTTTGCCTGGCAACGTTTTTACGAAGTCCACGAATCAGGTGATACCACTTATCAGGCATTATGTTCCATCAAAGAAGAATTTCCATGGATTACACCTGAGAATCTTAATACATTAGAAGATCAGGGCGCATATTACGCTAAACGTAAAAACATCCCTATCCGCTATTCATTGACTCAAACCGACCATTCATGGAAATCCACAATAGTCACGTAATCAAAGGCAATAGTTTCGTATTCATTCAACAACAGAAAATTATTTGTTCAACGTTTTTATTATACTTCAATGAAATCTTCTTTCAAGTCCATAGTTCTTCATACTATGATGTTGTTAGTTGCATCAGCCATAGTGCTGCTTGCACAAGTTCCGCAAGGTATAAACTACCAGGCAGTGGTTCGCAATGCACAAAACAATGTAATTGCCAATGATAACATACAAGTTCGTTTTACTCTTCGGAACAGCGCTCCAAACGGTGTTGCTGTGTATCAAGAAACACATACAGTTCAAACAAACGAGTACGGTATGTTTAGCGTTATTATTGGTAAAGGCAACACAAATAGCGGTTCGTTTGTAACTATTGATTGGTCTGCAAGTAGTAAATATTTGCAAGTAGAATTTAAAGCTTCCTCCAATCCAAGTTATACCGATATGGGAACAATGCAGTTAATGAGTACCCCTTATGCATTAAACGCACAAACAGCCAATGCCTTAAGTAATACCGCTAAAATTTCTCCGGATAACATTGATGGCAATGGCGCCGGTACTGGACAAGTATTGAAATGGGACGGAACACATTGGATACCAGGTACAGATGTACAAGCAAGTGGTGGCGCAACATATAGTGCAGGTCAGGGTATTGAAATTAACGGTAGTAATGTTATTACAAATATCGGCGATGTAAGCAATACAAACGAATTACAAACACTCGCTCTAAATGGAAACCAGTTGTCTATTTCTAATGGTAACTCTATCACACTTCCCGCAGGTACAAACTATAGCGCGGGTACAGGAATAAACATTACTAACGGTGTAATTTCTGCAACACAATCGGGAGGTGCTACAGGAATTAATCTTCCTCTTGATACTACACTTTCCACAACAGCCAATATATTCAAAGTTACTAACAGTAGCACAACTGGTACGGGAGATATGATTCGAGTTACCAATAGCGGGTTAGGACGCGGAGTATATGCTCAAATCAGTAATACATCTAATATTATGTCAGCTCTGCGCGGGGAAACAAATGGAGGTGGTTATGGTGTACAAGGTGTTGCTAACGGAAACGGCAATGCCGGTTTCTTTCAGATTAGTAATGCAGCGAGTACATCTTCTGTTATGAATGTTACAACAAATGGTATAGGATCGGGTATTACGGTACAACTTACCAGTGCATCTAATGGCGCACGCGGACTAGATGTGTTACAATCTGGTGTTGGACCCGGTGTGTTTGCAACAAGTGCAGGAGGTAATGCTGTTTGGGGAATAACATCATCTATTTCCGCAGCCGGTGTGATTGGTGATAACACGTTTGGTGAAGCTGTTGTTGGTAGAAACCGTGGTGGTAATGGTGTTGGCGCAGTGGTTGGTCGTAACGATTCATCGGGATACGGTGTTCGTGGATTTAATACCAAAAATGGATATGGCGTGTTAGGGCAGGCAGGTATAAGCGGTGGTACTGGTGTGGGCGGTAGATTCGAGAACGTAAATGCTGCAAATACCAGTAGTGCCTGCGAAGTAGCAACAAACGGTAATGCTAATGGACTTAAAGTAACAAATTCTGCCGCAACATTGGATAACGGTAAAGCGGCCATCTTAGCAACAACAACCGACGGTACAGCAATATCCGGTACAACCAATGGAACTACCACCAGCGATGCCGGTATTCGCGGTACAGCAGCGAATACAAATGCTTATGCAGCCTATTTCAGTGGCAAAGTTCACGTAGCAGGAACACTTTCTAAAACAGCAGGAACTTTTAAAATTGACCATCCCCAAGACCCCGCAAACAAATACCTTGTACACAGTTTTGTAGAAAGCCCCGACATGATGAATATCTACAATGGTAACATTGTTACAGATGGTAATGGCAAAGCAACAGTTACCCTACCATCGTACTTCGAGGCAGAAAACATCAACTTCAAATATCAACTCACCGTAATAGGTCAGTTTGCACAGGCAATAATTGCAAAAGAAGTATCAGGTAACCAGTTTGAGATTATGACTGATAAACCAAACGTAAAAGTTAGCTGGCAGGTAACAGGTGTACGTAATGATGTATTCGCTCAGCAAAACCGCTATGTAGACGTAGTAGAAAAAGAAGAAGAGAATAAAGGATATTATGTGTATCCACAAGGGTACGGGCAGCCCTTAAGCAAAGGCATCTACTCTAAGGGTTTTGATGAATATGCAAAAACTACAGAGCAGATACCTTCTACAAACGAGACCAAAGTATCAACAGCTTCAGAAACTCCTGTAACGGCTCCGCAACCTGCAACACGGAAATAACAAGTCCGTTGAATACAAAGAGAGGAAGATGTCATGGCAACGTAAAGGCGGATAACAGGGAGCGTCCGCCTTTACTACTTACAATAACTTTCTATAACAACATCAGTAATCAGTATAAAAATGAAAACAATTTTCTTAAGTATAATTAGTATCATGTTGTGTAGTACAACAAATGTATTGGCTCAGAAGTTGGAACGGGCTGTAGTGGCTACGGCAGGACAGCATAATAAAACTTCATCGGTACAACTTTCATCTACAATCGGGGAAGCAGCAGTAAATTTTCTTAAAGTAAACGGTACCTCGTTGTGTCAGGGATTTCAGCAAATAACTATTCAGGTATCAACCGATGTAAGCAGCGAAGAACTTGTACGTATGGATGTGAAGATTTTTCCTAATCCCACTATGAGTTATCTTAATGTTGATATTGGTTCTAATACCGGTGAACAACTATCCCTCTATATATGCGATATCACCGGCAAGACATTGCAAACCATAGAGAACATCGGTAATAATGAAAAGATTGACGTTACAACGTTTGCAACCGGCACCTATGTACTTACACTCCGGAAGGGTAGTGGAGAAACTATCGGGCAGTATTCAGTTATAAAATCACAGTAGATTGAGTGTGTGTTACTAAGGCATTCAGCATTAGGAAACTACTATACTGTTGCCTTTGTTTCAGATTAGTTTAGTAATCCGTTCTACTCTCTCTGGCATACCTGCGCAGCTGTAACGGTTGGTTCCGCCCGTGTGACGGCGCAGAAGGCGCGCTTCGGCAACAGCGGGGAACATTATTCTTGTTCGGGTTCTTGCGGATGTGATTCTTGCTGAACTTCTACTACTTCGGGTGTGGGTTGTTCTTTGCGTTTGAACTTTGCCAGTAACGCCGTAACCCAACCAAACGAAATGGATTCGTTGTTGATGCGGATGGTAAGTAACAACCCCATGGCACCTATTATTACGTTGGCAAGCCACATGGCAAGCGGCGATGCCAAGCGTCGGTCGGCAAGTTTTTCGCCACCAATTAAACATGCCCAATACAGCACGTAAAACCCAAGCGATATAGCGGCACTCATACCAAAGCTTCCGCCGCGCGTCATAATTCCCAACGGACAGCCAACAAACAGAAACACAAAACACGCTACGGGTATTGCATACTTTTTGTAAATCTCGGTTTGGTATTGGCGGGCTTTGCTATCGGCATCCTGAATCTGGAATGCCTGTTGTTCCACCTGACTGCGCATAAAGGTAAGTCGGCTTGGAATCCGCTCGGTTGCTTGCTGAAACGTTATTGCCTGTTGCGGTGCAGTAGCTGTATCGCCATGAAACAGATACTCCATGTGTTGTTCAATTGATGAGTCTATCAGATGTTCGGCTGTGCGTTGTCTTCCGCGTGCTTCATCAACAATTGCTTGCATATCGGCAATCTTCATTTCGCGGTCGCCACGGGAGAACATACCATCGGTACTGCGTTCCAATAAAAAACCACTGGCAGGAATTACAATCTGGTGTGCGCCAAACGTAATGTTACGGTATTGCGATGGCGTTGGTTGGAAGAGCTGATGAATCTCGCCGTGGGTTAACATTACTATTATTTTAGAGTAGTCGGGCGTAAAGCGTATGGTTCCGCTATCGGCACTTACCACATTTACTTTGCCGCCTGCTGTTTTATCGTAAATGGTAACACCGCGTAATAGCCCATTGCTGGAATCTAAGCTACGGGCAAGAATAGTATATCCTTCCAACTGCGTAGAGAACTGGCCTTGTTCCAAATTAAACATCGGCTTTTTGCGGCCAATATCCATAAGCAGAAGTTTTGCCTGATGGTTAGTATCGGGCAACACGCTATCGTTAAACCAAAACATAAAATACGTTAAGCCGGCACCAAGAATAATCACCGGAAACATCATGCGTATCAACCCCGAACCACTTGCTTTCATAATAGTAACTTCCGACGCGCCCGACATAGACCCAAAAGCCATGAGCGTAGAAAACAACACGCCCATAGGCACGGCAAGCACAAGCATCCACGATAGATTAAGGGTAATCAGTTGAATAATAACCCACGTGCTTAATCCTTTGCCTACCAGTTGGTCAATTTTCTGCAACACAAATTGCATCAGAAATAAAAACATCACCACCGATGTCCCGAATAAAAACGGAGCAACATGTGCGCGCAGTATGTACCTTGGAAGTATAAACATGTGTGTAAGGATTGTAACAGTTCTATCAAAAATACAAATTAGTGTGCTATGCTACCGCAAACCGCCCCAACCGACGCGCTAACGCATGGGCGTATTGCATACGCCCGCCATCACCTGCGGGAGAGAAAATCACCATTACAAAACAGCGTTGTTCGTGAGAGGTGTGTGTGGTATGTTTGTGGGGGCGAAGATTATGAGCGATTAAAAAGAACGTACTTCCATTTCCTGATAACAAAAGATATGAGGAAGTGTTTGAGAGGAAATTTCATTTGTGTACAAGTTGTAAGTAACCCCTGACATAAACTCAATGTTGACAACAGTATGACAATTAAAAGAAAATATCTGAAACATGGTGACATTGTTGAAATACATTTGCCTCTGACAAATAGTTTTGCATATGGCAAACTTGTTGACCCTCGTAAAATACGGGACCCTTTTGAATATCCATTTTTCATTAGAATCTATAATTTCACATGTACCGAACATATCGTTGATGTAAGCAAAATAAATCGTCAATTGCTTTTAGCACCGTTTTGGTTACAAGGGCAATCAGTTGCCGTAACAAAGGCGAATTGGAAAATATTAGCAAATGAACCTGTAGACCTACATGAGGAATTTATTCCTGACACTAAAAGAGAATTTCCAATAGGTTCTGCAAATCCTGAAAAGTGGACTTATGTTAAACGGTTTAACACAATACCTATTTCTACAGAGTATGCCCAGATAAAACATCTTGATTATTCATCAGGAAAAAACATTGAGATAGTACCTTTTCTTGTTCAGTTAGAAATTCTAAAGCAAAAAGGCAAAGACATTAAAAAAGAATATGGCTTAAAGGATTGGTTAGAAGAATTATATTACAAAAATTTTATCAACATGCCAGTATATGTTGACCTACCTGAAAAATTAAAGGAGAAATTGGCTTGTTAAAAAATATTTTAAGTTAGGGCACAACTTCCTGAGTCTATGAAGGGTGTTGTGCTGTGTTTTATACCGCGCCATGTTCGCTACGCTGAACAGATGACGACTGAATCCCCTCAACCGTCACTTCGTCAAGCTCAGTGCGTCGCCTGCGGACACCTTCTCCCAATGGGAGAAGGAAGGGATGAGGGAATTTCACACCAACACGATAACTATTCTTTTTTGCATGAGATTCTTTCCCGCAGATGGAGGTTGTATTGTGTATGCCGTGCGGTGTGGTCACGCGATAGCAAATACCAGATAAATTGATAACACTTACCCCTGTAAGGATGTTACTGTTGGTACGGCTTTGTTGCACCAACCGTAAATCATAGACCACCCTATTATATGTTGGTTAAGCATCTACATTTTTTTGCTCTGCTGATGTGAAACAGTTATCTTGGATTCACCTTGTAATTGTTGATAACGAAGTGGTTATACACCTACCAATACTCCAAGCCCTTAATCGTTACCTACAAGGTTTTACAGAAACACCAACTAAGTATATCAATATATATTGTACAACTAATTATTACGTATCATGGATAACACATCAAAAGGGAAATGCCCGGTAATGCATGGCGGAAATACAGAAACACATAGTTCTGTAACAAGCTGGTGGCCAAATACATTACATCTCGACATCTTACATCAGCACGACAACAAGACTAATCCGCACGACAAAGGCTTTAACTACAGAGAAGAATTTAAAAAGTTAGACTTGGAAGCATTAAAAAGCGACGTTAAAAACCTTATGACCGAAAGCCAAAGCTGGTGGCCGGCAGATTGGGGTCACTACGGTGGATTAATGATTCGTATGGCATGGCACGCCGCCGGAACATACAGAACTGCCGACGGACGTGGCGGAGCAAACACCGGAAACTTACGCTTTGCTCCGTTAAACAGTTGGCCTGATAACGGTAACTTAGATAAAGCCAGAAGATTACTATGGCCGGTAAAGAAGAAATACGGCAATAAAATTTCGTGGGCAGATTTGTTTATTCTGGCAGGCAACATGGCGTATGAATCGATGGGTTTTAAAACCTTTGGTTTTGCCGGCGGACGCGAGGATATATGGCATCCCGAAAAAGATATTTACTGGGGTGCGGAAAAAGAATGGCTTGGTAAATCCAGATACAACGGCGATACAAGTGAATCGTTAGATAACCCGTTAGCGGCTGTTCAGATGGGATTGATTTACGTAAACCCACAAGGTGTTGATGGAAATCCCGACCCACTAAAAACAGCAATGGATGTTCGCATTACGTTTAAACGTATGGCAATGAACGACGAAGAAACCGTAGCATTAACCGCAGGTGGGCACACCGTTGGAAAAGCACACGGAAATGGTGATGCAACAAAGTTAGGACCTGAACCCGAAGGTGCAGATATTCACGAGCAAGGTTTTGGTTGGACAAATCCGGTTAATAAAGGAAATGCTGAAGACTCTATTACAAGCGGTCTTGAAGGAGCATGGACAACAACCCCCAATAAATGGAATCACACCTATTTCCACCTTCTGCTAAATTACGATTGGGAACTGAAGAAGAGTCCGGCAGGCGCATGGCAATGGGAGCCAATTAATATTAAAGAAGAAGACCAACCTGTGGATGCGCATATTCCGGGTGTTAAGAGAAACCCGATTATGACAGATGCGGATATGGCTATGAAAATGGATCCGGAATTCAGAAAAATATCCGAACGGTTTTATAACGACCCTGCATATTTTGAGGACGTATTTGCCAGAGCATGGTTTAAGTTAACACACCGTGATTTAGGTCCAAAAAGCAGATACTTAGGTGCGGACGCTCCGGCAGAAGACTTGATATGGCAAGACCCAATTCCGGCGGTAGATTACACATTAACCGATGCTGAAGTTGAAGAGTTAAAGAACACGTTATTGAATAGTGGTTTAAGCCGCACCGACCTTATTACAACTGCATGGGATAGCGCACGAACATTCAGATGTTCCGACTACAGAGGTGGTGCAAATGGCGGAAGAATCCGTTTGAGTCAGCAAAGAAATTGGGAAGGTAATGAGCCGGAAAGATTGCAAAAGGTACTAAGCAAACTTGAAGAGATTCAGGCAACACAATCTAAAAAAGTTAGCATAGCTGATTTGATAGTATTAGGTGGTAGTGCCGCAGTTGAGAAAGCAGCACACGAAGCAGGCGTAGCAATTAAGGTTCCGTTTACTGCGGGCAGAGGTGATGCTACAGAGGAGATGACTGATGCGGAATCGTTTGCAGTACTTGAGCCAATACACGACGGATACAGAAACTGGCAGAAAAAGAATTACGTTGTACAGCCAGAAGAACTGTTGTTAGACAGAACTCAGCTTATGGGACTTACTGCACCGGAAATGACTGTACTGATTGGCGGCATGCGTGTACTTGGAACCAACTACGGCAACACAACACATGGTGTGTTTACCGACAGAGTTGGTGTTTTAAGTAACGACTTTTTTGTGAACCTTACCGATATGAATTACACATGGAAACCTGCAGGTGAAAACTTGTATAACATTGTTGACAGAAGTACAGGTGCAACAAAATGGACTGCCACCCGTGTTGATTTAGTATTTGGTTCTAATTCCATTTTACGCGCATACGCAGAAGTATATGCACAAGATGATAACAAAGAAAAGTTTGTTAGAGATTTTGTTAATGCGTGGGTAAAAGTTATGAATGCAGACCGTTATGATGTACAGTAGTTTTTAGAACTAACTACTTACTACTTACATACGCAGAGGTATATAACCAAAAGTGCGGACAAGAATGTCCGCACTTTTTTGTTTTACTTTCAGTGTAACCGAGTAGTACACCTGAAGACTTTCTACTATTATATGTTGTGCAATAAGTCTTCTTTTTCTTTAGTACTAATTATACAAATCAACCTATAGTTTAAATATGATTGCTTTAACAAATAGAGTTGTATGTTTGAGCTAAGAGATTAAAGAATTCTTGCAGAAATTCTTGTTAGTTCATTACCACAAATTGTTTTTAATATATGGTAATATTATGAAAACATCCTTTGTATTTCTCCTGTTTGTTTATGTATATACTTGTTACGGTCAGTTTGCAATAGTTACCGACAAAGATGGTTTTGCCAATGTGCGTAGCTCGGCTAAGATTACAAATAATATTACCGACAAACTGAATAACGGAGAGATTGTTTATTGCTTAGAAAGAAACAATGATTGGTTAACGATTGATTATACCACGAGCAACGAACAAAAAAGCGGTTACATTCATAAATCGAGAGTTATGTTTATACATGAGTATGAAAAGATACCACGACATGTACTAAATTTCAGGAGCATAACTTTCCGTAAAGACTCTATTAGCTGTTTGATAACCAAAACCAGATTTATCACGTACAATAACAAGCTGCAGTACAGCAAAAGAATACCGGATAATAATGAATATCGGTATCTGGAAAAAATTAATGGTAAGGAAATCTGGGGGACGGATGGTGGGATTCCTAAATATCAATACGGTAAAGTTGAATTGCGTTTTGGTGAAACTACAATACAACTGCCAATAGCAAATTTATTTGAGCCAAACTTAGATGTAACCTCGATATATATTGATAAGCCAAACAACTCTGTGTACATTACTGCTGAGAATAGCGATGGAGCCGGTGCTTACGCTGTACTATGGGTAGTTAAGGATGGTATCTTTGAGCGAAAAGTTCAAATAAGAGTTTGTTGAGTAGGTACAATAAACATTCACTACTTCTACAAAGGATAGTACAGAACGAACTGCGATGCAGGCAATGCGGAGCGGACAGGGTTGCCGCGCATAAGGTTCGCTTCAGCAGAGGCGGGAAACCATAGCACAAATAAAAAAGGACTCAACTATTATGCTGAGTCCTTTTATTTTTTGTTACGTTACCCCGAAGTACTACCGTTGTTGTTTGTATTTGGTGCGGTATTTTTCTGCAAGACGGGTTTGTTTTGTTTCGAGCGACATTTTACGTCCCTGAATAAACGCGTACTCCAGCTTGTTACCCAAGGCATCGAGCGCGTTACCGGTTGATACAAACAACGTTGCATCTTTGCCAACTTCCAGACTGCCAACTTTTTTATCAACGCCAAACATTGATGCAGGATTGATAGTAAGTGCTTTTACAGCATCTTCTTCTTTTAAGCCAAATGCAACTGCGGAGCCCGCCTGAAACGGAAGGTTACGTTGTTGCCACGCACCGCCATCGCTAAAGGCAAACACAATTCCTTCGTTGGCAAGTATTTGTGGTAGCTTATAGGTAATATCGTACGGTTCGTCGTCGCGGCGGGGAAGTGAGTGAACTCTGCCAATAATAACAGGGTAACCACTTGCTTTAATTTCGCGTGTACAACGCCATGCGTCTTCGCAACCAACAAGTATTGCATTAAGCTGAAACTTCTTGGCAAATTCTATAGCTGCTATTATTTGTTTGTACTCTCCGCACTGAATCATTACGGGCATGTTTTTCTCGAACACGGCGCGCATTGCTTCCAGGCGGATATCACGTGCGTTATCGGTTAACGCGCTTTGTGCCGCTTTGGAATACATTTGCGCTTTGGTGAAATAATCATAGAGTGCTTGTACGGCTTTATCGTTGTCTTTGCGTTGGTCGTCGGCACTTTTTTGCATCCACGGAGCTGTGAATGTTGCAAGGTTAGGAAACGTAATTGCCATTGAAGCATATCCGTTTAGCGATATGTCTTCCCGCGTCCAGCCATCAAGCATCATAAGCGATGTTGTTCCGCCAACCATTCCGCCTTGCGGAACTACGTTTGCTATTAAAATACCATTGGTGCGCACGGTTGGGATTATCTCGCTATCGGGGTTGTAGGCAACTGCGGCGCGTGCGTTAGGGTTTACTGAGCCAACTTCGTTCATATCGCGTGTTGCGCGTACGGCATCAACCTCGGTAAGACCAATCACCGAATTAGGTGCAATAAATCCCGGATACACCGAACTCCCCTTGCAGTCAATCACTTCTGCCCCTTGCGGAATTGTAGCACTGATTCCAACAGCGGTTATTTTGCCATTATCAAATACTATAGTTCCGCGTTCTATAACGCCGCCGGTAACGGTATATAGTTTAGCGTTGGTTAAGGCAATTGGCTTTTTTTGTTTTTCGCCCGGGATTTCGTTGTGGGCAAAACATGAGGCACCAATGCACAGGAATAGCAAAAGTCCGCCGATTATATGGAGTATCTTCATAGTATAAACTTCGTGTTAGTTGGTTGTGCAAGATACAAAAGTATGCTAATTTGTTATGGAACTTGTTTACCACATGGTTGAAACTTAGTTATAAAACCGCCGTACGTGCACACACAACGTATGTTAAACACCTTTTTTGGAAATGCCATGAAATTATTTCTACTACCTGCTATGCTTTGCCTGCTACTGGGCTGTAATATCAACCATATTATTGATGGCGTTCATGGCAACGGCGAGTTAAAATCCGAAAACCGCACAGTTGCAACATTTACCAAAGTTGTTGTAGAAGGTTCTATGGATGTAATTGCTACCGCAGGCGATTCCAACCAAACACTCAGTATCAATGCCGACTCCAACATCTTACCCATCATCAAAACCGAAGTAAAAGACGGCGAGCTGCATATTTATGCCGATAAATCCTACAATTCCAAAAACAACGTAACCATTACTCTTAGCACAGCCATGCTAAACGGTCTTGCCGTAGAAGGCTCCGGCGATATTAAGGCAAGTAATCTTAATCGCGACTCTCTATTAATAGATATTGATGGCAGTGGCGATATAGCCTTAAACGGAAAAACGAATGCACTTCGTATAGAAGTAAACGGTAGTGGTGATATCCGCGCTAAAGAATTGGTGGCAGGAATTGTTCAGATAGAAATAAACGGTTCGGGCGATGTGTACACCAACGTAACAACATCGCTCAACGTAGAAGTAAACGGCAGTGGCGATGTTGAATATACCGGCAACCCAACCACCGTAAACCAAAGTGTAAATGGCAGTGGCTCGGTAAGGAAAAGATAAATTGGTATTTTCTGCTATCGCCGGACGGCACCAAACGGTTGATACAAAACTGTAGGGGAATTCACGAATTCCCCTACAGCA
Source organism: Bacteroidota bacterium (assembly GCA_019695345.1). Taxonomy (GTDB): domain Bacteria; phylum Bacteroidota; class Ignavibacteria; order Kapaibacteriales; family NICIL-2; genus JAIBAE01. The sequence goes on from JAIBAE010000015.1 coordinate 64,943, forward strand.
TTTTCTGCCGGAAAAACCCTTGCGTACCAAACACCATTGTTCGTGATAGATGCGTATGCTATGTTTGTGTGGTATCAAAAATACTGAAATATGAATCGAATTAAAGTAGAAGTA
>JAIBAE010000016.1 GCA_019695345.1 Bacteroidota bacterium
GTTAAAGCATCGCAGAGATAGTAAAGTTTTTCAAGATTTAACAGTAGAGGAAGTTGTAAAGGAGGTCTTAACAAAAGCAGGAATGAACAGTGGCTCTGATTTTAAAATGAAGATAACCGGTTCATACAACAAGCTTCCTTATTGTATACAGTATAACGAAACAGATTTTGATTTTGTATCGCGCCTTTTAGAACAAGAGGGGCTGTTCTACTTTTTTGAACATAGCGATGAAAATAGTTTGATGGTGATAACAGATGATATTGGTTCGTTTGCTACATGCGAGGGAATAGATACAATTCGTTTTCAGTATGGCAAGAATGTATCAGACATCTCTACTGTATGGAATAATCCTGCTATGTGCGATGAGTGCTATTATGCTGCTAAAACCGAAGAGGTAGTAAGTGGAAAGTACACAACTACTGATTACAATTTTGAACAACCTTTAACATCGCTTTTAACCAATGCCGAAACTGGAATTGGTGTCCCGGTTGCAGGGTCAGATACGTATGAGTTTCCCGGTGAGATTTACTCAACAAGTGATAGCAGTTCGCTTACCACAAAACGAGCTGAAGAGTTAGAGGCAGAAACTGTACAGTTATTAGGAAAGAGTTATGTACGTTCCTTACGTAGTGGTTACATATATACGTTAACTGAGCATGATAATTCTTCATTTAACGACAGTTATGTTATTACTGAAATGTCAGTACATTGTACATATAACGAGTACCATAATGAGTTTAAAAGTATCAAAAGTTCAACTAAATATCGTTCCAGGCGCACAACACCAAAACCCATGATTCATGGCTATCTTTCAGGTAAAGTTGTTGGTCCGGCAGGGGAAGAAATTTTTACGGATGAATACGGCAGAATTAAAGTACAATTTCCGTGGGATAGATTAGGGAAAAACAATGAAACGAGTTCGATGTTTATTCGAGTTGCACAGATGTGGGCAGGGAAGGGATATGGCTCGATGTACATACCAAGAATTGGTATGGAAGTAATTGTTGCCTTTTTAGACGGCGACCCGGATAGACCGGTTGTAATTGGCACTTTATATAATGCCGATTATACAATTCCGTATGCACAACCAAATAACAAAGAAACGAGTACAATCTTAACACGCTCATCTCCAAAAGGAGATGCCGGTAATGAGTTGAGATTTGTTGATAAGAAAGATAGTGAGGAAGTGTACATTCATGCTCAGAAGGATTGGAATAATCTTGTTGAGAATGATAGAACAACACACATTAAAGCCAATGATAAACTTAATGTAGATGAAACGAGAACTGTTGAAGTAATTAAAGATAATACTGAACACTTTAAAGCTAATCATGCTGTTACCGTAGATGGAAATTATACATTAGATGTAACAGGAACTTCCGAAAACGGTACTCCGGGTAATTTTACTATTACGGTAAAGGGTGATTTATCTATCATAGCTGAAAATATTTCTATCGAGGCAAGGAAAGCTATTTCGGTAAAAGCTGGTGAAGGCATAACAGTTAGTGCTAAGCAGGATATTGATACGTCAACTGATGCAAAGTATAAGGTTAGTTCAAAACAAGATATGGAACTTAATACTAAAACTAACTTTACAATGAATGCTACTGCAAATGCAACATTAGATGCCAAAGCAAAGATGGATGTAAAGACGGCTACCCTTACAACCGAGGGGTCTGCAAAGGCAACACACAAAGGTGGAATGGTGGAAGTTAACGGTCAAGGGATGACAGATGTTAAATCTTCAGGAATAGTAAATGTACAAGGGTCAATAGTAAAGATTAATTAAGCTGATGGAAAACTCATTTATATATACATATCATGGAAATGGTTCAGTTGCAGATGAGATTGCTGTTGTTGATGGTATTATGAATGGCACTTACAGACGTTATTTTGAGAATGGTATTCTTGAAATTGATGGTGTTGTGGAGAATAACAAGTTTCATGGTGATTTTGTATTTTATAATCCCGACGGTGTAGTTATTCGTACATGTACCTTTGCTGACGGTTTGCTACATGGAGTGCTTTTAGAATATGATAATAATCAGATACAATCAAAGACTGACTATCTGTTTGGAAAAGTACATGGAGTATTTGAGTTTTTCGGTAAACAGGGTAATATATTACTCCATTCCGATTATCTTGAAAACAAAAAGAATGGAAACACCACCACATATTCAGATAAAGGAAAGAAAATAAAAACAGAACAATATAAAGATGATGTACTACATGGAGTAACAATCGTTTATCACGAAGACGGTGTTACAGCAAAAGAGAAAATATCATACTATCTCGGAAAATTTCATGGAGATTGTATTCAATATAACAGTGCAGGTGCAGCAATACATATTGTAACATTCGAACACGGTGTTTTGGTACAATCTAAAAAAGATGTTTCAGAAATCAACAGAACCCCTCAAGGAGTTTGGGTTAAACAAGGATAGAAGTATGCCTCCAGCAGCACGATTAACAGACATGCACGTTTGCCCTATGGTTACACCTGGGGTGCCGCCAATTCCTCACGTTGGCGGACCAGTTTCTGGACCCGGAATTCCTACGGTGTTGATTGGAGGTTTACCAGCTGCAACGTTAGGCGATATGTGTGTATGTGTTGGTCCTCCCGATTCTATTATTAAAGGGTCGGCAACTGTGCTGATAGGAAACAAACCGGCCGCACGCATGGGAGATAACACCGCACACGGCGGTAGTATTGTTATGGGGTTCCCAACAGTTATGATAGGCGGGTGATTACTCGTTTGTAATAATCTCAAACTTGGTTTCTCTAAGCTTCAAAGTAACATTAGAGCCGGTAATTACTTTCCCTCTGTTTGCAGATGATGATTTACTGTAGTTTACAAAAACTACAGCATCAATTGCACCATTACCTTTTAGCACAATATCTTTTTTCTTTTGCCCCGGAATCCATTCAAAGTAATGGCTTACTACTTCATCTTTGTTTGGGTTGTCGCGTAGGAATTGCTCTCGCTTAGTAAACCATTCCTGCGCCGACATACTATTTACAACATTTTGTATTTCTTGTTTTGTTATAAAAATAAATTCGATTTGAACCGGAGCACTATAATTGGCTTTTTCATCGGCTTCAATATTTACAGTAGCATTTGTAGATTTAAAAATGCTACAGCTCTGAAAAGTAAAGCATAGACAAAGCAAACTTATTACAGACCAAATCTTCATTTCAAACTCCATAACTTTTTACAAACATAAACACATTATGTATAGTACCCTACATTAATCTCTGTATTTGCGTTGCAATCGGCACCCAGCAATTCCTTTATCAAATCGTCATGGTGCCGGAAAGTCCCTCACAAAATGGATGGGCATTAATCGTGGATCTGTCCTGCTTAGGTAGGTGCGCACTACAATTGGTGTTTGGTGCAGTCCTGCGTTAGCAAAAAAGAAAAGGATATACCCTAAATGAGTATATCCTTCTTTAATTGTTGAGTTTATGCCTTATGCTAATAATGTTTTTGGGTCGGTGTATGGTAAACCAAATGGCTCGGCAACTGCTTCGTACACGATGTGACCATCGAGAAAGTTAAGACCTAACCATAATTCATGGTTTTGAATACACGCATCTTTCCAACCTTTGTCTGCCAACTGAATAGCATATGGTAGTGTTGCGTTGGTAAGAGCAATTGTTGATGTGTAAGGAACTGCGCCTGGCATGTTTGCGACGCAGTAGTGAACAACGTCATCAATTACGTATGTTGGGTTTTCGTGAGTTGTAGGTTTTGTTGTTTCGATACAACCACCTTGGTCAACAGAAACGTCAACAACAACGGCACCTTTTTTCATGGTTGGTAACATTTCGCGTGTTACAAGATATGGAGCCTTTGCACCCGGAATTAGTACCGCACCAACAACAACATCAGCTTGTGTTACAGCTTTACGGATGTTGCTTTGTGTACTCATCATGGTAATAACGTTTTTAGGCATTACATCATCGAGGTAACGCAAACGGTATAGGTTGTTATCCATAATGGTAACACGTGCACCAAGACCGGCAGCTATTTTAGCAGCATTAATACCTACAATTCCACCACCAAGTACTAACACGTTACCCGGTTCGGTACCCGGTACGCCGGCAAGCAATACTCCGCGTCCGCCCATAGCGCGCTCAAGGTATTTAGCACCTTGTTGCGATGCCATACGCCCTGCAACTTCACTCATGGGAATTAACAATGGTAAAGAACCATCTGTTTTCTGAACGGTTTCGTAAGCAATACAAACGCTTTTTGTTTTAACCATGGCTTCAGTTAACTCGCGTGAAGCAGCAGCGTGAAAATAGGTAAATACAATCTGACCTTCGCGGATAAGTCCGTATTCTTGAGCGATTGGCTCTTTCACTTTCATAATCATATCTGCCTGAGCAAATACATCAGCCGCGGTTGGTAAAATTGTAGCACCAACAGACGTGTAATCTTCGTTTGAGAATCCACTTCCAACACCTGCAATATTCTCTACTAATACAGTATGACCATGTTTAATAAGCTGCTCGGCACCACCGGGGGTAAGTGCTACACGGTTTTCGTTTGTTTTAATCTCTTTAGGAACGCCAATAATCATAAAACCCTCTGTGTAAAAATTGAAAAATTATAAAAATCTTGATTTATGACTTACAAAAATGCAACTTTCCTTTGATATGACATACCAAACAATACCGTTAGCTATAGAATCTATGTTCCAGTACAGCAGAATGGTTTATTTTTGCAGTCCTTATTTGGAAATACCTCTTTGAATGCAGCTACAACCATAGAATTACACGAAGAAATTTTACAGGATTTATCAAGAATTGCAGATAAATCCGGTACTGAACTATATGTTGTTGGTGGGTATGTTAGAGACGCAATTTTAGGGCGTCCCCGGAAAGATATAGATTGTACTGTTGTTGGCGATGTAATAGAATTCTCAAAATTAGTTGCTGAATATTTTAATTCTCACCCTGTTGTGTATGAACGTTTCCGCACCGTGATGGTACCTGTAAGAGATTATAATTTGGAATTTGTAGGTACGCGAAAAGAAGAGTATAAATCTGATTCACGGAAACCTATTGTAACCGAAGGAACGTTGTTTGACGACCTTGAACGAAGAGACTTTACTGTAAATGCATTAGCTGTGAAGTTAACTTGCCAGCGTGAAGGAGAAATTATAGATGAATTTAATGGAATAGAAGATTTACAATCAAAAATTCTACGTACACCAAAAGACCCATTCGTAACATTTAGCGATGACCCTTTGCGAATGATGCGCGCAGCACGGTTTGCAAGTCAGTTACAGTTTAGTATAGATGACAATGCTTTAACTGCCATGCAACAAATGGCTGATAGAATTACAATTATATCACAAGAACGAATAACTGATGAGTTCTTAAAAATCCTCAATTCACCTAAACCAAGTGTGGGTATAAACATTCTCCACACAACTGGCTTGTTGAAGTATGTATTCCCCGATGTGGAGCGTTTAGCCGGTGTTGATTTAGCCACGGTGGGGAATAAACGTTATTCACATAAAGATGTGTATCATCATACACTAAAAGTTGTTGATAATGTGTGTTCTACCAGTACTAATGTTTGGTTAAGGTTAGCAACATTGTTGCATGATATTGCTAAACCAAAAACAAAGAAGTTTATTGAAGGTATTGGTTGGACATTCCACGGTCATGAAGAACTTGGTGCGCGTTGGGTTGCAAAGATGTTTAGAACTATGAAGTTGCCATTAGAACATGTGCAGTATGTAGAGACGTTAGTTCGCTTACATCAGCGTCCTATGCAGTTGGTAGATGAAGGCGTCACCGATTCTGCTATACGGCGTCTGGCTGTTGCTGCCGGAGAAACATTAGATGATTTATTCCTACTGTGTAAAGCTGATATAACAACCCAAAACGAAGAGCGAGCTAAAAAATATCTTAAAAACTACGAACAAGTGTACCAACGTATTAAAGACGTGATTGAACGTGACAACCTTGCAAAGTTTCAGTCTCCGGTTCGTGGTGAAGAGATTATGGAGATATGTAGTATACCTCCAAGTAAAATGGTTGGCATCATTAAGCAGTTGTTGGAAGAAGCTATTTTAGATGGAGTTATTCCAAACGAGTATGAAGCAGTAAGGGCATACTTTCTGGACAACTTGAATGAGATACAAGTTAAAGCAAAAGTGATTCACGATTCAATTCAAAAGAAATGACATTACGTTTTCTGTTTATAGTATTATCGCCGGCGTTATTACTTTGTGTATCATGTGATAGCGAGGTCAACATAACTGGTAAACCGGTTATCGCGTATGCCGACATCTTTCGGTCGAGCGATTACACAATATATCCTGAATCTGATATCAGTAAGGTTTCCGAAGAAGTAATTGACTCTACTAGAACTTCAGTAACGTGTTCGCCTCTTTGCTTAGAAAAAGGTAATGTAATATTTGCACTACAAAACAAAACAGTTGTCTCTACAACATACGCAACGGTTAACTGGAAATTTACAACCGATGATGTAGTTAACAACGCGGCACTAATAGCCGACAATGAACATAATTTGTACTTTGTGACATCTAAAGGAACAGTGTATTCTGTAACTTCAGCCGGAAAGCTTCGTTGGAAAAAAACATTAAGTGCAGATACTTTATTACCATTCAATAGTAATATCCAATTACTCACTAATGGTATTGTTGTAGCTAACGGTAGTGGACTTGTACAAAAGTTCGATTTTAATGGTAAAGCACTTTGGCAATACATTTCTTCCAATACACCAAATCATACTTTTGCAGCCGATTTAAACAATAATATTATAATGGTGTTTCACGATAAACAAATTGGCGGAACAGATTCCTTGGTTATGATTGGCGATGACGGTAAAATGAAGTGGCAAGAACCAATTAATCAAACGAACGTTTCCTGTAATATTAGTTGGGTTGGCGGAAGTATCTATGTAGGTGGCGAACGAATGATAGCCAATAAACGAGTTCCCGTTATTCATTGTTATAATAATGCCGGACAGATAGTTTGGTCACGCCAGTTACCGGTAACGCCTCGGGGTATTTCGGTAGGGTTGAGCGATTCGTTGTTGTATGTGGTTGGTTACAATGCACAGATTCAACACGAACCTAAAAGCGATGTTATGGCTTTGCATAAAACGGGAGGCAGTATTGTTTGGGAACTGTGGTTCGATTATGCTATCGATCATCCGGTTATAATTACCGAAAATTATCTTCAGTTTTTGGGTACGCAAAATCACAGTACCGGCTTTTACAGAATGAACAAAAATGGTACGTTACATTCTTTGGTGTCCTTAAGTAATTCCGATGAAGTCTACCCGCTTCCTACGGTTGCGCCAAACGGAACAATTGTAATGGGAAGTACTCAACATGCAGGTGTAGTAACGCTTTCCGGCTCATTACTTGGTATGTAATAGTTTTTGCTAACGCAGCCGCACCAAACGTTACTGCTATTACAAATGTCATTTTGCGGGAGAGAATCCCGCGATGCTCAACAAACCGTCTATCGTGAGTTATTGTATTCAGGACTCACACGATAAAGGTAATAGAATGATAAAGATTCTCATCCGCACAACCAACGGTTTGATTTGATTGCGGTACTGTGCGGTCTGGCGAAGCAAAAAATTATTTCATGAAAAAAATAGTATTACATAAGGTTACGCAGGCATCTACCGCAAAGAGTTATTCCATTCGATATGAACAGGAATTAAATGCGCGACAGTATGAAGCTGTAATGCACACTAAAGGTGCAGCGTTGGTTATTGCCGGTGCAGGCACAGGTAAAACCCGGACATTAGTGTACAGAGTTGCGCGAATGATAGAAGATGGCATCCCTCCAGAATCAATTCTGTTGCTAACATTTACGCGTAAGTCTGCTCAGGAAATGTTACGCAGGGCTGTGCGTTTGTTAGACGGACGATGTGAGAAAGTAAGTGGTGGGACATTTCATTCTTTTGCCAACCAAATACTCCGCAGATATGCAGTAACGTTAGGTTTTGAAAGAAACTTTACAATACTTGACCAATCGGACAGTGAAGATGTTATAAACGTATTGCGTGCCCAGAAGGGATTGGATACTTCCAAGAGAAGATTCCCGTATAAACAAACAATTTATAGTATTGCATCGGCTTCAGTTAACAAGTGCATGAAGATTGATGAGATTATTGAGCTTGAATATTCACAGTTCATAAATGAAACAGAAGCCATACAGGAATTGATACGTGAATATCATCTGTATAAGATGAAAAACAACGTGATGGATTATGATGATTTATTGTTGTTTCTGTTGAAGTTGATGAATGAAAATGCGGCAGTAACGCAGATGCTGCATAAAAAATACACGCACTTAATGGTAGATGAGTATCAGGATACAAACCTGTTACAACACCAAATTGTATGTGCATTGGCAGGTAAAAACGAAAATGTTATGGCAGTAGGTGATGACGCACAAAGTATTTACTCGTTTAGAGGTGCTAACCATGAAAACATCATGCGTTTCCCGGAGTCGTTTACTCATTGCTCAATCATTCCGATTGAGGAGAATTACCGTAGCACACAGCAAATACTTGATGTCTCCAACGAAGTAGTTAGCAGAGCAGTGTATAGATATAATAAGAATCTTTATACAACTGCAAAGTTTGATGGCGAGAAACCTGCTTTGATTTGCGCCAAAGATGACAAACAACAGTCGGAATTTGTGGTGCAGCAAATTTTGGAATTGCGAGAACAGGGAGTTTCGCTTGATGATATTGCTGTGTTGTTTCGTTCAGGATTTACCTCCTTCGATTTGGAAATTGAACTAACAAAAGCAAACATTCCATTTGTAAAATATGGTGGTTTAAAATTGATGGAAACATCGCACATTAAAGATGTGCTTGCATATATCAGAATTTTAGTGAATCCATCGGATCTGATTTCTTGGAACCGAGTTTTGTTATTACTTGATGGTATAGGGCAACGAACTGCGGCAATGATTTTGGATAAGTTGCAGTCCGGTAGTATTCGTGTTGGGATTAAACCAAACATTGACTTTTTACAAAGAGGCAGAAAATCGGTTGAGCTGTTGTTTGATATAATGAATGGGTTGTATCAAAGTAACAATTCGCTTATGGATACATTGGGAGTGATTTCGGAATATTACCGTCCGTTACTTAAAGAAAAACACGATGATTGGCAAAAACGTTGGAAAGATATTGAGATGTTTTTAAGTATATCCCAACGGTATAATTCTTTAGAACATCTGGTGCATGAAATTTCGCTTGACCCACCAGTTGCCATCGCCTCGGAATTATTAGAAGAAGGTGGTGAAACAGAGCACCTAACATTAAGTACCATCCATTCTGCAAAAGGATTAGAATGGGACTCTATTTTTCTGATAACAGCATTGGAGGGGAGATTCCCATCTTCTAAGGCAGAAGGCTCGTTAGAACAGTTAGAAGAAGAGCGACGATTAATGTATGTAGCTCTAACTCGTGCAAAAAATAGACTTTACGTAAGTTATCCTACCAATATTTTTGATAGGGAATCAGGACAGGTACTGGCTTACCCTTCACGTTTTATAGATGGCCTCAGCGAAGAAATATTGGAGCGTTTTGTATTGGCAGAAGATGAAGTCCATGAGGAATTCCCCGAATTACCACCTCAGGAGAGAAAAAATCTTTTGAATTAAGTTGCCTCAATCATATCTTTGCCATGCGGGTGTAGGGGAAAAACGTAGAGGCACTTAAATAATCGGGTACAAGAGCCCTTCTGTTCAAAAGGATTTATTAACTCTACCGCATTTCAAGTATTGTTTTACGTGAGATTACACGATGATTCACTGATACTGTTTGTGCTATGTATAATATCGTCACGGATGTACCTTTTCATAGACGATATACGGCTTTCGTGTAATTAACGGGAAATTATATGTCGAGTAAAACACCAACACCAACACATACGCTTATCCGCCAGCGATTACGCATTTTGTTCTTGCATACAAGATTCCCTTTCCCTTTAATTGGTGGTGATAGAATAAAAGCATACCATTTGCTTAAACATCTTGCACAATATCACGATGTAACACTTCTTACTTTCCACCATCGTGGTTCCGCACCTCCCGAAAAAACTCAAGCACTTGAAGAACTTGGTATTAATGTAATATCGTTGCCGTTAAACCCAATTAAAGCCGGCATACGTTGTATAACACACGCACTAAACGATTTACCAATAGAAATTATGTTCTATAACCATCCTGAATACAAACAGGCATTACAGGATTTGGTTAAAGAAAAACACTTTGATGTAGCAATGGGTTTCTTTATGCGCGCAGGTGAGTACTTGCGTGAGTTACCTATGAAGAAAGTTTTAATTGCCGAAGATTGTCGCGTACTTTATGAGCATCGCTCTTTGGTAGCTACTAAAATGAGCGCAGTTCACCAGAAATTTATACGTTGGTGGGAGTTACGTAAACTCTTAGCATACGAACCCAAAATGATGAACGATTTTGATATCACAACATTTGTTACAATGGAGGATATCAATGCTGCTAAAGCAATGAATGCAGACATTCAGTATCGTTTGTTGACAAACGGGGTAGTAACCGACCACGTAGCCCAGTATGTACCACAGGAGGAACGTAGAGATATCATCTTTACGGGAAAACTTGATGTTTGGGCTAATACAATGATGGTGCATAAAATTGCTACAGAAATTCTACCAAGAATTCACAAGCGTTTGCCTCATGTAAAATTTCATATTGTTGGTGGGTATCCTCCTAAGTCAATTTTGAAATTGCAATCAGAACACATTTTGGTGCATGGAAACGTTCCTGATGTGCGCAAATATATGCGTAACGCTGCCGTATTTGTTCACCCACATAGTGGTGCTTCCGGAATACAAAATAAAGTGTTGGAAGCAATGGCAACCGGGTGTAGTATTGTTACAACAACAACTGGAATCCAAGGTATTCCTGCATGGCACGATAGAGAAGTTATGATAGCACATAACTACGATGAAATGGCCGATTACGCTTGCAAACTCTTAGAAGATGTAGAACTCAGAACTCGCATCTCCGAACGAGCAATGAAATTAGTTGGCGAAAAATTCTCTTGGGAAATAATCAACGAACAATTAGATGGCATCATCGATGAACTATTTCCGCCAAAACCATTTTCCTCGCACGGATATGGCTTATCGGATGATATCGAAGCCAACAAACTCACACAGTCCATCCTTAATCAGGATTTACCTCTAAGCTCACAACAACAGTATAAGCCACCAAAAAAACGATAACACTTTTTGTTTTGCTATCGCATGACTGCTCCGAAACTTGTGTGCAAACAACCCGTTTCTTGCAGGAAAGAACAACTGAGTTTTATCACGATAGTGTACCGATTATACTTGTGAGGAACTCTTCCGCAAATCGAATGATTGACGTAAACGTGAGGATTGGTGCGGTCTGCGACAGCAAATGATAATCTATCTACTTCTTTTTCCGAACAGCTGATACTTTGTTTCGGACTTCTTTGGCACTTAAACATTCAACGGCATCCATAAATACTTTTGACGCATGTTTTGCAGATGCTTTTCGTATACGTTGTTTAAGCTCAGGTAATAGCGACGGTGTAACACTAAGTTCGTTGATACCCATTCCAATAAGTAATTCCGTTGCGGCAGAGTGCCCGCCAAAATCACCACACACACTTACCGAAATATTGTTCTTTGTAGCTGCATCTACGGTGTGTTTCATTAAACGTAGTACCGCAGGATTGAACGCATCGAAAATAGTACTCACCATTTCGTTGGTGCGGTCGGCTGCCAATGTGTATTGTGTTAGGTCGTTGGTTCCGATACTAAAAAAGTTTACAAGCTCCGCAAGCTTATGTGCCATTAATGCCGATGAAGGTGTCTCAATCATGATTCCAACAGGCATTGCATGGTCAAAATCATGACCGCTATCTGTTAGTTGTTTCTTGGCGCGTTTAACCAACTCTAAACTTTCCTCAATCTCCTGAACATTCGCAATCATGGGGATGAGAAGACGCACGTTTTTGTTTACAGATGCTTTTAAAATAGCCCTGATTTGCGTAAGATAGATGTCTTTACGGTGTAGAAGAAAACGAACGCCGCGCATACCCAGAGCTGGATTTTTTTCGTGGGGTAATCCTTCAACATGTTTATCGCTGCCTATATCAAAGGCACGGAACGTTACAACATTGGGGTACGTTCGTAGCGACATGTCTCTGTAATATTCTTCTTGTTCTGCTTCATCTGGAAACCGTTGTAGTTTAACAATAAACATTTCGGTACGAACCAAACCAATTCCTTCTGCACCATGTGTTAACGCTACGTCAACGTCATCGGTAGTATCTGCGTTAGCATTAAGCTGAATGCGTGTTCCGTCCTGGGTTACAGCAGGGAACTGTGCCTGACGTTGTAGTTTCTTTGATTGAGCTTTTTTCTGTTCCTGTTTGCGTATATACTTCTCTAATGTTTCCGGTTTCGGATTTGTAATAACAACTCCCGCATATCCATCAATAATTATTACACTATTTGCAACGGTAACAGTAGTTGCATTTGGTACACCAATAACCGCAGGTAAACCTAACGACCTTGCAAGAATGCAAGAGTGTGAAGTTATTCCGCCAACTTCGGTAACAAAACCTAAAACTTCACTCTCGTTAAACAAGATCACATCCTGTGGGATGATAGATGGAGAAACTATAATCGAGTTTCTGGCTATGGAATGAGATATATGTTTATTATGAAGCACATGTAACAAACGTTCTTTAACATTTTCTATATCATGTGCACGTTCTCTTAAAATTGCATCCTTTGCATACTGAAAGAAATTCTTCTGTAAATCATATTCAATCGAAACAGCACTCTCGGCTGGAAATCCATCGCGAATACGTTTGATTATTGCTTCGTTAATTGTAAAGTCGTTTACAATAAACTCGTACGTTTCTAAAATAGCCGCAACATTACCAATCTCTTTTTCAGCTAATTGAAAAGTCTGTTGTAGTTCTATTGCACAAAGCCTTACTGCATTCTGATATCGCTCAACTTCGCTAACGCGTTTATCATCACTAATCATGGAGTAATGTAACAACGATTGATTATCACCCTGAATTACAACACACCGTCCTATAGCAATACCAGGCGATGCAGGAATACCTTTTAAACGGCTTTCTTCATCCACACATACAATAGTGTAGGTACCGAACCTGTGGTTAATTGGGTGGGACATTGGGATAAATCAACAGTGGAACTACAGGAAAATAATGGATTTCCACAAAAAATCCAACCCGATGCCAATGTTTTATAAATGTTCTCCAAAACCGGAGGCAAATAGCTCGGAAAGTTTGTCCACAGCTGCGGTTTCATCCTCGCCTGAAACTGTAAGATGGAGTATAGTACCTTGAGCCGCAGCTAATGTCATAACTCCAATAATGCTCTTTGCATTAATTCGTAATTGATTATCGCCGGTTAAATAAATATCCGACTTAAATTGAGCGGCTAATTTTACAATCATGGCGGCTGGTCGTGTATGTACGCCTGCTCTGTTCACAACTGTTATATCTGTTTCAATCATTTTTTTTAATTCAGAAAAACTCGGCTACAAAAATACAGTAAAGTAAAATTCTACATCAGAATAATATTTGGGTTTCGCTCCAGCTTTAGTATGACCTTGTGCGCGGCAACCCGGTCCGCTCCGACCGTCAAAATGCAATCAAACTCTTGAAACTGCTTTCATAATGCGATTCATTAAACCAACATTCGATTCAATATCAGGCGTTAGATGAATATATATTTCGGTTATTCCTAACATATCGGCTCTTCTGAACTCAGAATATAGTGTTTGCGGAGAAAGTTCTCTGTAAAACGTGCCATCAATCAATAATGTTTGAGAGGTTAGTATTAAAGCAGAGGCCATATCAGGGGGCAAAGATTCTATATCTTCTGTTAAATAAACAACTGCGTTTGGTGAGTAATGGCGATACTTCATTCCCGGAGAGTGGTGTGTTGTCTTATCATCAGCTACATGAATTGTAATGCCAAGCACTAATTCAAGTTCAGAACGTGTTATCATTCCGGGGCGAAGAATAACAGGTTTTTTCACATCAAGTAAACTGATCACAGTTGATTCAATCCCAATTTTACAAGCACCGCCATCAATGATTGCGGCAATTTTTCCATCAAAATCTTCCATTACATGTGCAGCAGTAGTTGGGCTTGGTTTTCCGGAAATATTTGCTGATGGTGCTACTAAAGGGGTACCAACGGCTTTAATCAAATCCAGCGCTCGTTGGTGATGTGGCATTCTTACAGCAACAGATGGTAGCCCTGCTGAAACTATATCTGGTACAGCACTCTTCTTTGGTAAAACAACCGTTAACGGACCTGGAAAAAAATGTGTAGCTAGTACATGATATTCGTCCGGTACCTCTGAAGCAACTGAATATACCTCATCTATATATGCTATATGCACAATCAGTGGATTATCGGATGGGCGACCTTTTGAACTAAAAATCTTTTGTATTTGGTTTACGTTAAAAACACCCGCCCCAAGTCCATATACAGTTTCGGTAGGGAAGGCAACTAATTCGCCTGCTTGCAACAACTTGACTGCTTTTTTAATTGCGTATATAGGTTGATTGATGCCATCCAAAAGTAGTGTGTTCATAGCTTGTTACCAGGCAAACCAGGCATGTTTAATTTGAATTCGATTCATAGCATCTAAAGGGTAATCTCGGACATAAGGTTGTAATAACCGGTAGTGCATATCATAAAAAAGCATTATGCAAGGTGCATCCTTTGTTACAATCAGTTCTGCTTGTTTATACATCTCGTTACGTGTTTGGATATCAGTTATGGCAACTGATTTTGAAAGTAATGTATTAAACTCAGGGTTGTTATATCTTGTACTATTAGGGTAACTAGGCTGGTTATCCAATACTGGAACTAACGATCCATCTAATAAACTTAGGTAGTTTTCTACATCAGGATAGTCGCCATACCAGCGTGTACACCAGAACTGCAATTTGCCGGCTTCTGCTAAATCTAACAGTTGTGCAAATTGAATTACTTTGATATTGATATTGATATTAAGATTTTCAGCTAACATTTGTTGTACTGCTTCAGCAACTTGTATAAGTCGTGGTTCCGGATAAATGCTTAATGTTACCTGAGGAAAATCTTTCCCCTTTGGATAACCTGCTTGCGATAAATACTGTTGAGCCAATGCAGGGTTATATTCAAAACCAGTTATAGAACTTATATCATAACCGGGCATTACTGGTGGGGTGATACCATTGTGTGCAGGTTGATATGGTGAATTCCTTAAAACATACTTTGATATTTTTTCTTTATCTATTGCATAACTGAAAGCCCTGCGAACATCTGCATTATTAAATGGTGGCTTAGTACATAACATATCAATAAACCACGATAACATTGCAGGTTTTTGTTGAACAACAAAATCAACATTTGATTTGGGAGTTCTGGTTTCTATATCAAGAATTGCAGGAAATAGTTCAGTTGGGATATTAAAACTCTCATCTAAATTGCCCGACTTAAAATCCTGAAACTGTATTTTATCATCTTTGACAAATGATACTATGATAGTATCAAGAAAAGGTAGTCTGTTTAATTGATTATCGTATTGCCAATACTTTGTATTACGACGTAGTACAATTTGATAATCTTCCTTCCAAGAATCAAATATGTATGCTCCTGTGCCAACCGGATTTTTAAAAAAATCTTGACCATAGAATACTACAGCTTCTTTGGGAACTATACACCCGAGTGCATTTGCTAATTGCATAATGAATGGGGCGTATGCACGAGTTAGCGTTATCTGAACTGTACTGTCGTTAAGTGGGATGATTCCTTTTACAGATTTAAAGGAAGTGTCCGGGTTTGGTGAACCATAATTATGATAATACTCATTTGCACCTACAACTTTGTCCTTAAACACCCACATGGCTGCTGTTCGTGTTCTGGGGTCGCAGCATCTGTTAAATGAATAACAAACATCCTGTGAGGTCATTCTGCGCCCTAAACCATTTGGGAAGCAAATGTTATCATGAAAATATACATCTGTACGGAGATGAAACGTATATCGTAATCCATCCTGCGATATATCCCAACTCTTTGCTAATTCAGGTTTAATGTTCAGGAGTGAGTCGAAGGTTATGAGTCGGTCGTATATCTGTAAGGCAATGTCATCGGCTAATTTGCTGGTTATGATAACGGGGTCTAATCCGTTTGGGTTACCGCGTATCATGTTGATTCTATAGGTACTGCCATATTTCTTCCCACCTTTGGCTGGACGAAGTGAGTGTGTTGTTGATTGGTTTTTACACCCCAACAATAGGAATACCAACAACACGATGAATATAGCTGTATACTTCATAAACAAAGATACGCACAGTTTGTAAAAGTCTTCAACTTCAGATACAAGTCTATACGATGTGGTGTTTTTGTTGGATGAGGTTCTCTCCTACATGCGGAGATGTTGGTGTTAGTGTTGGTGCGGTGTAGTCTGCGTTAGCAAAAGATTATGAGCTGATGTTGCCGAGTATTCTTGATTCATGACTAATTTTGCGTATTAATCATTAACACGAAAAATAATGAGACCCGTAGTAAAATTTTCAGTTGCCCCAGTTCTGCCTAAAAATATAGAACGTATTAAAGAGTTAGCATATAATTATTGGTGGTCGTGGAATCAGGAATGTGAAGAGCTTTTTGCCCGGATTGATAAAGAAATCTGGGAGGAGGTAAATCATAATCCGGTGATGTTGTTATCCAGATTGCCACAAGAACATTTAAACAGTATTGCAGTAAGGTCGGAGTTTACCAGCTATTTGGATTATGTGTATGAGCGGTATTCCAATTACATGAATGCTAAAACTTGGCATTCATCTATTTCGGAAGAACCCGGAACAATAGCATATTTCTGCGCCGAGTTTGGATTGAACGAAAGTTTTATGAATTACAGCGGCGGCTTAGGAGTTTTAGCCGGAGACCACTTAAAGTCTGCATCGGATTTAGGATTACCATTAGTTGCAGTTGGGTTGTTGTATCAGCAAGGGTATTTTCATCAATATCTAACTCAAAATGGTTGGCAAAGCGAACGGTATACCGAAGCAGATTTTTCGTTAATGCCATTAACGTTGATGAAGGATGAATCGGGTTTGCCCTTGTTAGTTGATGTAGATTTACCGTTAGGCAAAACGTATGCACAAATTTGGAAAGTTCAAGTAGGCAGAGTACCGTTGTATTTGTTGGACACGAACATACAGCAGAACGCGGAGATTTTAGAGTACAGAGATATTACAGACCAGCTGTACGGTGGAAATACTGATACCAGGATAATGCAGGAAATTATACTGGGTATTGGTGGCATGCGAGCTTTGAAACTCTTAGGTATAGAGCCATCGGTTATTCATATTAACGAAGGTCACGCTGCATTTTGTACGTTGGAACGTACAAGAATGTACATGGAAAAATACTCGATGGATTTTGCTACTGCCAAAGAGATGACAACAATTGGTAGTTGTTTTACCACGCACACACCTGTACCAGCCGGCAACGAGATATTCACACTTACGTTAATAGATAAATATTTTGGAAGTTATGCTAAACTTCTTGGATTAACAATGGCTGAATTCCTTGATTTGGCTAGGCATCCGGATGACACCATTGGCGAAGGATTCTCCATGACTATTCTTGGTTTGCGTATGTGTGCATTCAGGAATGGTGTGAGTTTGTTGCATTCAAAAGTATCTCAAAAAATGTGGCAACACGTTTGGGATAAGGCACCGTTAGATGAAGTACCAATACGTGGAATTACCAATGGTGTGCATTCATTAACATGGGTTGCCAAAGAAATGGCTGAGATGTATGACCGGTATTTGGGCCCGCAATGGAGAACCGAAACTGATGATGCAGCTATTTGGCAAAGAGTAGAGACGATACCAAATGAAGAATTATGGAGAATACACCAACGCAGACGCGAACGATTAGTATTATACACTCGTAACCATTTACGAAGAAAACAAAACAGTCATATTACTCAAGAAACCCTTTCTCGCATTAATGATTGCTTAGATCCTGACGCACTGACCATTGGATTAGCCAGAAGATTTGCAACATATAAAAGAACAAGTCTGTTGTTTAGCGATATGGAAAGACTTTCTATAATTCTGAATAACCCTTCAAAGCCGGTACAGATTATTGTTGCAGGCAAGGCTCACCCACGTGATACAGCCGGTAAAGAAATGATGCAGTATATCATTGAGAAGATTAAAACGTACAATCTTGAACGTAAGATTGTATTCTTGGAAGACTATGATATGGGAGTAGCAAGGTTTTTAGTGAAAGGTGCGGATATTTGGTTGAATACTCCTCGCAGACCATACGAGGCATCGGGTACAAGTGGTATGAAGGCTGCGTTAAATGGCTGTCTGCATTTTAGTATTCTTGATGGTTGGTGGGCGGAAGCATATAATGGAGAAAATGGTTTTGCCATTGGAAGAGGCGAAGATTACGAGGATAACGTGGAGCAAGACATGATAGAACGAGAAACACTTTATTCTGTATTGGAAAATGTTGTAGTACCAATGTTCTACGAACGTGGCACAAACAAAACACCAGATAAATGGGTTCAGAAAATGAAGAACTCCATTATTACCAATGCTGGAGAATATTCTACAACAAGAATGGTAAGAGATTATTACAAATTATTCTACTCTAAGGCTCTCGCACAGTTTAATGGAATGAAACAAAGTAAGGGAGAAGATGCAAGAGATTTGTTATTCTGGAAACGTAATGTAACCGCACAATGGGATGATATTTCCGTTGGGTCTGTTTCTGTTGATGGTGCAAACGAAGCATATGTTGGAAAAAGAATACACGCTAGTGCTTCGGTGAAACTGGGGAATATAAGTCCGGATAGTATCACAGTTGAGTTGTATTATGGTACTGTGGACTCACACGACAATATTACTCATCCAAGAAAAACTGTACTCGATAAAATACAAAGCGAAGGTGATACGCATTACTACGAAGGCGAATACATTTGCGAGGAGAGTGGAATGCAAGGTGCAACAGTGCGGGTTCTCCCTAAACATAAGCACATAGTAAACCCCATTGATATGAACTTGTGCGTATGGGCTTAACCTATGGACGATAAACGACGCAATATTCTGACTTGGCTGTTGAATGGAAGTATATTTATAATTACAGCAAAAGCTATACATTCTTTTATACGTGGAGAATCGTTAACCAAAATTCAACAGCCCGGTAAAGTGTATGTTGGGAAGGCATCGGAATTGTTTGCATCCACAATAATGGTGAACACTGTTATTAATAATCTCCCCATAGTAATTTATAAGGAGTCCGATGAATACAAGGGGTTGTTGTTAGTATGTACACATGCAGCTTGTACATTACATTTTGCAGAAAAAAGTGATACATTTTTATGTGGATGCCATGGGGGTGAATTTTACAAGAATGGTAAAGTTAAAACACCACCCCCACAGAAGGATATGACAATGATTACCGTCCGTCAACATGGAGATGAACTTTGGGTTGTAATGCCAAAAGTTTAAACCATTGTAAACAGCATGTTATCAATTAATCGCGTTTTACCAATTCTGACGGCAAGTAAAGCAACCACAGAATCACCTGCATTAAATACGTCCGGCTCGTGCAAAGTTTCCTGTAACGCAACGTTTGCGTAGTCTATGATAGCTGATGGTATTTGTTGAATTGTCTGCTGGAGAGTATTGTTTAATATTGTTCTGTTTTTCTCACCGGCGGAAATCACACGTTGCAGTGTTTGCAGGGCTTGAGATAACACTAACGCCATTTCTCGTTCTTCGGGTGAAAGATATACATTCCGTGAACTCATGGCAAGGTTATCGTGTTCTCGAAAGGTTGGTTGTATAGATACTTCAACGTCAATGTTTACATCACTAACCAATCGTTTTATTACTAATGTTTGCTGGTAATCTTTTTGCCCGAAGTAGGCAATGTTGGGCTTTGTAGCAAGTAGTAACTTAGCTACAACGGTTGCAACACCATTAAAATGGTTCGGACGGAAAACACCTTCAAATTTATCGGTAACACCGGATATGTGAATGGTTGTAGAAAAATGGTTGGGATACATTTCCGATACAGTCGGGTGAAAGATTACAGTGGCACCACACGTTTCTGCTAACTCAACGTCGCGCTCAAAGTTTCTTGGATACCTCTCAAAATCTTCGTTAGGTCCAAACTGAGTAGGATTAACAAAAATCGTAACCACCACTTCAGTACATTCAGCTGCTGCTTTCGAAATCAAGCTGCCATGCCCTTTGTGCAGGAATCCCATAGTCGGGACGCACCCAATCCTTTTGCCTTGCAAACGGGTTTCATTAGCCCAATCCTGCATCTCGCGTACAGTTGTTATGATTATCATACTAACCTAAATGAAAAGTAAAGCTAATCCTAAGTTACTAATTAAATATAAATCAACTGCTTTCGGAGGTAATATTGTTACCCTCACAAGCCGAAGCGGTTGTTGTGCTCGGCAACCCAGTCCGAGCCCACCGTTGCAGCGGCGCTGAACGGATTGGTTCCGACAGGGTTACGGCGCTGGCACGTTCGTATCGGTAGAGGAGGGAATCCAAAATTCTTTTCTGTGTAAAAAAACGTCGTGCATCCGGCGTAGAGGGTTATTTTTGTAATTGTCTTGAAAATATGGATTACATGAAATGAAATACACACTTATTACCGGAGCAAACGGGGAAATTGGGCATAGTTTAGTAGAACGTTTACACCAACGTGGCGATAACATTATTGCCGTGGATTTACAACCATTAGATGAAACTGTTGCGGCTAAATGTGCGATTACCTATTCCGGCGACCTCGGGAACATCACCAACGAGCAACTTTATACCGAATTAGAAAAACTTGACATTACTGAGATTTATCATTTAGCGGCGTTACTTTCCACAAGTGCAGAGAAGAATCCGGGTTTAGCACAACATGTAAATGTTGGTGGTACAATCCGATTATTAGAGTTAGCAAGAACAACAGGTAAAAGAATACATACTGCCGTTAAATTCTTATTCCCAAGTACCATTGCGATATATGGGTTTACCTCTGTAGAAGCTAAGAAGTCTGCCGGTAAAGTAAAAGAGGATGAACATACCTTAGCCCATACCGTGTATGGTATAAACAAGTATTACTGCGAACAGCTTGGCAGATATTATGATAGACATTTTATGCAATTATCAGCGGAAAAAGAAAATGGCTATGTGGACTTTAGAGGCGTTCGTTATCCTGGATTAATTTCAGCGTTTACAGTTCCAACAGGTGGAACAAGTGACTACGCACCCGAGATGTTACATGCTGCCGCACAAGGGAAAGCATATTCATGTTTTGTACGTGAAGATGCCCGCATACCCTTTATGGCAATGCCCGACGGTGTTGATGCAATTGTGCGTTTAGCAGAAGCACCCAAAGAACATCTAACAAGGAATATTTATAACATTGCAGCGTTTGCTCCTACAGCAAAAGAGATAGCAGATAAGGTTCGTGAGTTGTATCCTGATTGTGATATACAGTTTAAGCCAGATATAAAGCGACAAGGTATTGTTGACACGTGGTGTGAAGATGTTGATGATTCCACTGCACGGGCGGATTGGAACTGGCAGGCATCGTTTGATTTTGAACGAACCTTCAAAGAATATTTAGCACCTAACATAAAGCAACGTTATTCATAAGAACTTAGGTTAGTACTTGAACTCAAATTCGGCAATCAGGATTGTTACTTTTTGTTTTCTCATAATACATGGGCTAACATTTCTTGCTCCATTTGAATTGTTTTCATTAGGCACTAAAGGATATGAAGTTGGTGATTTAGGCATAACTGTATTCCTATTATATTCATTCAAGAGATTGATATGGAATGGAGATAGGCTAAGATATTTACATTTGCCAATGTTGGTTATTTTGGTGTTGCTATTAATAACATGTTTATTATCAGGCATCGCACCTATTTCTTCATCAAATTATTTTTATTTGATACAATATGTAAAGTCGTCGCTTCACTTTGTATATCTGGTTTTGTTTACAATTATCTCTGTTGGTATTATACTCCCCTTGGATAAAGTATTATTAATTGTACGAACTTTTATCATTTCCTCGTTAGTTGTAAATTTATTTGCAATATATCAAACTCCTGCCAGGGCTTTTGATTGGCCTTTTGCTAATCTTGAAATCAAGAATTCCTCGTTAAACTACAGAAATGCAATGCGTACGGAAGATCAACAACAACTATCGCTTAGTTTTGAAGGGTTCTTTCGTGCCACATCTTTTTTTTCTGAACCGTCAGCCTTAGCCTCATTTGATATGATGGTGTTGTGCTTTTTAATAACACCATATATGCTGCAGAATATCAGAATAATAAATAACAAATTTTTGTTTTACTTGATATTGTATTCAACATTTATCGGATTATTTCTCACATTTTCACTTACAGCCGTATTTCAACTTGTTGTGTTTATTGCTTTACTATTACTTGTAAGTAAAGGCAAGAAAATTTTACAGGTTGCAAGCTTTGCTGTTACAATTCTTGTTTTGATTGTTATTACTGATTCTTATGTGGAATCATATGCCGATATAAGCGTGCTCTCGTTGTACAAACAGCGTATATTTAGTGTTTTACACTTAGGTGGCCCGAGTGTTGAAGAGATTTCTGGTGAATCTTTTGGTGAGCGAAGCAGTTTTATAAAGGGAGCTATACAAATTTGGGGCAAACGACCTGTTTGGGGAACAGGTATAGGGTGTTTGCAATTTGTAAAAACGCCCGAAGGCGAAGTAATTGTGTTTTCAACCTCTGGTTTCTCAGAAGCATTTGGAGTAATGGGAATTCTAGGAGGATTAGCCTTTCTTGCTTTACATATTTATATGCTTCTGATTGCCTATCGTACATATGTTAATTTTAAGAACTTAAATGATAAAGACATCAATTGTATACAAACAATAGTACCATTTTTTTCTGCTTTATTGTTTGCATCCAGCATTAGTGGAAATACAGTAATTGATACATTTCATTATGCCAAAATAGCGTTATTCCAGTTTATGATTAATGCTTTGTATGTAGGAAAAAGAAGTGAAGTGCTTAATCTTTCATTGTACAAACTATTCACGCCGATACAACTTTTATATATGAACATAAAAAAGGTTAAACATGAACTTGATTAATGGAAATGAACTGGCACAACAGGTAAGAACTGAAATTACCGATACGATTAACAAGATGGTTGCTGAAGGTAAGCAAAGACCCGGACTTGCCTTGTTATTAGTAGGAGAGAATCCAGCCTCTCAGGTATATGTTAATTCAAAAGATAAAGATTGCAAAGAAGTAGGAATGTATTCTGAAATTAGAAGAATGCCGGCAGAATCTACTCAGGACGAAATTATTGCAGTGATTAAAGAATGGAATGCCGATGAGAAAATTCATGGTATGATTGTTCAACTTCCATTACCTAAACACGTAAACGAATTTGAAGTAATAAGTACTATTCATCCTGAAAAAGATGTAGATGGGTTTCACCCGATAAATGCAGGCAGATTGTTAATTGGTATGCCGTGTTTTGTATCGTGCACTCCTGCAGGTGTTGTGGAAATGATAAAACGCTATAAGATAGAAACGAAAGGAAAACATGTGGTTGTGGTTGGGCGTAGTAATATAGTTGGTAAACCAATGGCTAATTTGATGTATCAGAAAAATGAATATGCAAATGCAGTTGTTACTATATGCCATACGGGTGCAAAAGATATTACACAATATACCCGCCAGGCAGATATTTTAATAGTGGCAGTTGGTGTGCCCTTACTCATCAAAAAAGAGGATGTTAAACCCGGCGCAGTTGTAATTGACGTTGGAATGAATAGAATTATCGACGAAACAAAGAAATCTGGCTACCGATTAGTTGGTGATGTTGATTTTGATGATGTGAAAGATGTTTGTTCTTTTATAACACCAGTACCCGGCGGCGTAGGTCCCATGACCCGTGCAATGTTATTGCACAATACTCTCTTATCAGCAACGAAAGGTATTTATTAATGGCTAAGTCTAAGTATTCCATTTTATTTGAAGACAATGATATAGTAGTAATTGATAAGCCGGCAGGTATGTTAACTATTCCTGATAGATTTTCACCTGCCGAGAATTTACGAGCTTTGCTAACCAGTAAGTACGGACAAATCTTTGTTGTTCACAGATTGGATAGAGAAACAAGTGGTGTTCTGGTTTTTGCTAAGAATGCAGATGCTCACAGAAATCTTTCGATACAGTTCGAAAATCATACAGTTACAAAAATATATTCCGCAGTAATCTCTGGTCAACTTGCAGAAGATGAGCTCTCTATAGATATCCCGCTAATGCCAGACCCTGTTCATAAAGGATTGATGCGTCCATCGGCAAGGGGAAAAGATTCGCTAACTATTATGAAAGTTATTGAACGTTATCGCATTGCCACACACGTAGAATGTGACTTAAGAACAGGAAGGCAGCACCAAATCAGAGTACATTCAGCATCAATTGGACACCCGCTATTGGTAGATTCCTTATATGGTAAATCAGAGGCATTTCTGCTTTCAACCATTAAAAGAAGATACAATCTCCAGAAAAACGAAGAAGAAAAACCAATTATTAGTAGAATTACATTACACTCAAAAACATTAGGGTTTAAACACCCCAGCACAGGTGCTGACGTGGAGTTTACTTCCGAGTTACCGAAGGACTTCAAAGCATTGCTGTCAGTATTACGGAAATATTCCGCCATTCCTACAATTACAAATAAATTTCAGAATTCTTTCAAAACAATACAATAACCTGTTATTTTGCGTATTGTTAACACTATCCATTTGTAAGGAACGATAGAATGTACATTGTTTTATTTGGGGCTCCGGGAGTCGGCAAGGGGACACAAGCACAATTATTAGCCGAACGAAAAAATTTCGCACATCTATCAACGGGAGATGAATTCAGGCGTAACATGCGTGAAGAAACGGAATTAGGTAAGTTAGTAAAACCCATTGTACAATCCGGTAACCTGGTTTCCGATGAAATTGTTAGCAGGATTGTAACGGATGCTTTAAGCCAAAAGCGTTTTTCAAATGGATGTATATTCGACGGGTATCCGAGAACAACAAATCAAGCACAATATCTTGATTCGTTTTTACAAAGCCGAAATACACCAATTACTAAAGTTGTTAATATTGAAGTAGATGAAGATAATATTGTTAGCCGTTTGTTGCAACGTGGAAGAGTTGATGATACTGAACAAGTAATCCGTGAGCGGTTGGCTATTTATCAGAACGAAACAGCCCCTTTGTTAGAATATTATCAAAATCAAAATATCTTAGTGTCTGTTAATGGTGTTGGTCAATTAGAAGAAGTATACAACAGAATTGTTTCTGTATTATAACTTTTTGCTATCGCAGACCGCACCTAATCTCTGCATGTAACAAACCATTACACTTGCGGGACATTACCATAGTCCATTTACGAAAGTACATCGTTTAGTAGGTGGCGGAGATTCCGGCAAGGCATTGATAATAGGAGATGGAGGAGCGGAGCCGTCTTGCGAAGCAGAATATGTAATCATATCTCACAAACTCCGAAACAGACAGTACAATAATTAGTTATTGCCTTACAGTAAATAAGAAACATTTTTAACAATCTTATAAATTCTATGAACAGAATCTTTACAACGCTTGTAGCCCTTATGGTTTTAGGTATATCTGCCTATGCCGGAGTTACAATTGATGCCAAGAAATTGGTAACGATTGAACCAGCCAAAAAAACTGCTACACTATTTGCAAACACCGAGTTAGCTAATGCAAAGGTGCTTACATTTGATAATTCGTTTGCTAAAAGTGCATTCTCAGGCGGCAATTCAAATACAATTACTTTTACAAATTTCCCAATTAGCAAAACTGAGTTAGGTACTGTTAATGTAACTCGAGTTAACCGTCCTGTAATTGACGGTTCTACTAAGATATATTCCACCGGGCCTAATGGCACCAGAAAAGAAATTAAATGTCCTGATTTGGTTGCTTATAAAGGTACAATTGCCGGACAGCCAAATTCAACTGTGTTTATGTCGTACTCCGATGCAGGAATGTATTCTGCTATTTATAAAGAGGATGGTAGTTCTTCTCATATAGCTCCCAATATTTCAAATGAGACAGCATTACAAGGTAAACTCATATTAACATCTACCGACGATAAACCAGTAAAGTTTGATTGTATGTTAGACCATGTTGATGATTTCAATCGTTATACCGGTGTAAACTTTAATGCTCAATATAAAAGAGTTTCATTACAAGCTGATGCTTTGAAAGAATTGAGTATTATTATTGAAACCGATAGATATGTTTGGAATGCTTTTAAGAGTCAGGATAAGATTATAGCATATGTATTTTCCGTAATGGGAATGGTAAATACCGTTTACGAAAAAGAGATTAATTGTATTATTAATATCAGTGATTTTAATATACATGATAATGATAATCCTGATCCGTATACTGCATTGTCATCTGGTGGTACTTTACGTGAGCTTTTACCTGAGTTTGCAAAATTCTGGTCGAATAACTTCAGTTCTTTAAATAGAAGCTTTGCCTTTTTAATGTCTGGTCCTGTTAACGGTTCAGGTTTATTAGTAGTTGGTATTGCATACAGGAATACATTATGTGATAAAACCGATAAAGGTGGCTACGGAATTACCGGCTTGCGAATGAATGCTAAGTTACCTACAATAAACTACCATAATGATTATGTAACCACTGCACATGAAATGGGACATATATTCGGTTCACTCCATACACACGATTGTTTCTGGAGTCCACCTTTAGACACATGTGTAAGTAAGGTAGGCGCAAGTGCTATTGGTGATGCTTGTACTAGCTTATCACCAAGAAAAAATCCCGGTAGTATTATGAGTTATTGTGATTTAGTTGGAGTTAGCCCACGGTACACATTTCTACCGCCGGTAGCCGGTGTTGTTCGCGATGGTTTAGATAAAGCACCGTGTGCTAAAGAGCCAACTCAGCCCGTTATTGGATTGTTTAATCCTTATGGTGGATTTGATTTAACAATTACATCCGGAACCTCAATAGATATAGGTTGGACTTCGGCTAGGGTTAGTAAGGTAAACGTTGAATATTCCACTG
This sequence comes from Bacteroidota bacterium, assembly GCA_019695345.1. Taxonomy (GTDB): domain Bacteria; phylum Bacteroidota; class Ignavibacteria; order Kapaibacteriales; family NICIL-2; genus JAIBAE01. The sequence goes on from JAIBAE010000016.1 coordinate 27,229, forward strand.
ATGCAGGTAGTTCTTGGAATTCTATAGCTACAGAAGTTGCTGCTACAGCAGGGAAACAGGTTTGGACGGTACCTATAATCAGCTCAACAAAAGCATTAGTGAGAGTTTATGATTCCAGTAATCCTATTGTCGGTGATACAAGCTTGGGAACGTTTACAATAGCTGCTACAACTCTAAATTTGACATATCCATTGGGTGGAGAACGATTAGGAAGAAAAGATAGAGAAGTATTGAGTTGGAATTCTACTCAGGTACAAAAATATAACTTGCAGTATTCGTTAACAGGGGCTGAACCTTGGACAAATATTGCCACAAATTTAACTACTACAACATATACCTGGACTTTACCTGATGTTGAAGCAGCAAATGTTAAAGTTCGTGTTATTGATGCTTCTAATAGTTCACTCGTATCTGAAAGCGGTACATTTGCTATTGGCACACCAACTTTAAAACTGTTAGAGCCAACACAAGGTCAAACACTCTATGCGGATAAGATATATGAAATTAAGTGGGAAAGCGATTTCATTAAGAACATCAAGATTAATTTGTCCTTAAATAGTGGTGCTACATATCCTATTAATAACATTATTACAAGTAGTGTAGATGCAACTTCTAAACTTTACTATTGGAAAATACCTGCAAGCAAACAGTCAAAAACTGCAAGAATTAAAATTACGAGTTTAAGTAATAACGACACTCCGTTATCTTCGGAACAAACTATGGACTTTGAAATTGCAGCACCAACATCAGTAGTACAAAAAGAGTTTGAAAAATCATTTAGCATTAGTGCTTTATCTCCAAATCCTGTTTCTGAAGTATTTACTTTAAATGTGAATAATAACAGTAACCAACCTCAAACATTAGAAATAGGATTAGTTGATAATTCGGGTAAATATGTAATGATAGGTGAGAAGTTATCTATGAATGGTTTGAATACCTTTGAATTCAACATTCATGATTTTGTACAAGGAGCTTACACTCTTATTATTAAGAAAGGTTCTGCTTCTTTATCAACACCACTAAATATTTTACGATAGTTTAATCGATATAAGTAGTTTTGAAGAGTCTGTGCATTCCACAGACTCTTTTTTTTGTTTGATTGGGTTAGATCATGCCAAACGAAATGTCATTCTCATCATTACGTAAGAATATTATCAGAATTGCTGTATCACTTGTTGTACTAGTAATTGCCTTTTGGTGGGCATTTCAGAAAATTGATGCTAAGGCATTAGGTCAGGCCTTTCTAACGGCAAATTATGGAATTGCATTATGGGTGATTCCAATTGTTATATTGTCCCATTTGATGCGTGCCATACGCTGGAAGACCCTACTTTCGAAAGTATCTAACAACACTAAGATTTACAATCTGTTTTCTGCTGTTATGGTAGGATATGCTGCAAATAACATCATCCCACGTAGTGGTGAAATTTTACGGCCATTTGTATTTAGTAAACGTGAGAAATTACCATTTACTACTATTACCGCTTCTGTCATAGTTGAGAGATTTATTGATGTACTGAACTTGTTGATTTTCTTATCTATAGCATTTTATTTTATTGGTTCTGAACTACAGTCTATCCTACCTGCGGAATACAATATCTCCATAAACTCAGTAATGAAGTCCATTGGGCTGATGACATTTCTACTGATGGTAATACTTATAGTGTTTACAACAACAACATTAGGTGAATGGGTAATACAGAAGTTGTTCTCAAGATTACAAACAGAGCGATTTAGCAAAATTCAGCAGGGAATGGCAACATTTAAGAATGGCCTGTCTATACTGTCTTCGCCTCAAAATTATATCCGTGTAATTATAGAGTCATTATCAATTTGGGTATTGTATATACTCCCAATGTATGTAATGTTGTTTGCATTCAATTTTACAACAACCCACCAGTTTACATTCTTAGATTCCTGTGTTATTCTTTTAGTTATGGCTATTGGCACGACCATTGCACCTACCCCTGGTGCAATAGGTGTTGTTCATGCTTGTGTTACAGCAACCATGACGCAGTTGTATGGTGTCAGTAAGGAAGAAGCTTTAGCTTATACTACATTATCTCATGGTTTAAACTATATCTCAGTTACCATTGTAGGTGGTTTGTTTATGCTAAGGGAAAATGTTTCTCTAAAAAATACATCAACCCCAGATAGCTAGTACACCTGTTGCAGAACTATTCATTTGAGAATACATTTATGTTCTGCGATATCCACAACCATTTGTTACCTGCTGTTGATGACGGTTCACAAAGTCTCGAAGAATCACTGTGTATGATTGATCATGCTTTAGAGGCTGGAATCTCTCATATCTGTGCTACTCCTCATGTTACAGCATATACTTCTGAATTGTCGGTTCAACAACATCACATACAAGTGTATAATACGCTGAAATCTGAGATTGAAAAAAGAAGTATCCCTTTAAAGTTAGATGTAGGTTGTGAATTGTACTTTACATCGGAATTCTCGGAAGTGGCAGTGAAACCTATATTTAGATACCGTCAAACGTCTAATTTTTGCTTGGTTGAACTTCCCCCAACCGAAGCGCCACCTTGGTTTGCAGACATCTGTTTCTCACTAATTATGAATGGCGTACAGGTCGTGTTAGCACACCCAGAACGTAATATGGCGTTACTTCGAAATCCGTTTATGTTGGCAAAGTACATTCGCACAGGAATCCATACACAAGTAACAGCCGGTAGTTTGATTGGGAAATATGGAAATGAAATTCAGGAATTTGCACAACGTATTGTAAAATCAAATGCTTGTACAATAGTTGCATGTGATGCACATGATACTATACGAAGACCGTTCTCCGATATAAAACCTGCATACGAGGAGCTTTGTTTATCCGTTGGCACAATGATTGCCAACCGTTTATGTACTGAAAACCCATATAAAATACTCCAAGGGAATGATGTTCATCATTTACCTTTTGGAGATGATGAGGAGCAGACTTTGATGCGTCCTAAAAAGAAGAAGAAATTCTTGTTTTTTTAAAGGGTTGGAGCGGACAGGGTTACCGCGAAGTAGGATGTGATTTTGCGTGAGAGTAACCCCAAAATTTGAATAGTTGTAACTTTATTTATCAGCAGTATGGAAACTCTGAATTCAAGTAGGAAAAGCAGCGGAAACCTGCCTACACCTCAGTCTCTAAAGAATCTTGCCTTAACACCGGTACAAGAAAAAAGTACAGAATTGTATGATTACATCAGCATTATCATGCGTGGTAAGTGGCTGATTATCTGTTCGTTTTTGGTAGTTACCGGTTTAACAATTGCGTACACCTGGACACGACCCTGGGTGTATGAATCACATGCTAAGATGCTGATTAGTTCTGAAAAGGGTCAGAACGCATCGGCGTTTTTTATGGGCATGATGGGGCAAGAAGAACGTAACATTAAGAATGAAATTGAAGTGATGCGCTCTAAGCCATTACTTAGTAGTACAGCGAAAGCACTTCTGAACAGACGGTATATAGACCAAGAAAAGAGAGACGTTGTACTTCCAATACTTACGTTTGAGAATGTTAAGGAAAATTTACGTCCTAAAACAACAATTGATACCATAGATGCGATATCAGGTAGATTGTTTGAATCACTTCAACTTTCTTCAATACGTGATGCAGATGTTGTAGAGGTGAGAATACGCACTAATAATGCTGAAGAAGCCGCAATTATTGTGAACACGTTTGTTCATACTTACCAGAATGATAATGAAGATAACAACCGTTCGAATGCTCGCCGTGTTAAGGAGTTTTTATCCGGTCAGGTTGATAGAACACGTGATACATTAGGTCATGCTGAAGCAGATTTGCAATCATATATGAGTGCAAATGGTGCAATACAAATGGATGAACAATCCAAGAATGTAATTCAGAAGATGTCGGACTTTGACTCGAAGTATAACGAAGCAAAAATTATGTCGGCAACGGTCAATAAAACATTGGAAGAATACAAAAAACAGTTAAAAGATGTTGAGCCGGAGTTCAGTGATAATCTTGCTGCATCGGCAAATCCGTACATTGAGAGTTTACAAGGAGAGATTGCGCGTTTGGAAGTTCGTAGAGATTTGATTATCACTAAGAACGAAGCGTATGCAAGCAAAGTAGCATACGATGCTGCCATGAGTCAACTGGAACAACAGATTCAGGACTTGAAAAATAAATTGCGTAGTAAAACAGAAGAGTTACGTAAATCCAAACTTGGGTCAGTTCCTGTGTATGCAAATGGTAGCAATACGGGTACAGTTAACCCAACAATGGCGTTAAATGCACTGAAGCAAAAGATATTCGATTTAGAAATACAAAAGCAATCGGAAGAATCGAAAGTAAAAGCGCTTGGTTCAGCCAGGAACGAAGCTGAAGGCGACTTCCGCAGAATCCCATCGCAAGTGATAGACCTGGCGCGGTTAGAGCGTACAAGTTCATCGTTAGGGAAGCTTCACGATTTATTAAGTGAGAAACTTAACGAAGCGGCAATTGCAGAGCAATCTGTGTTTGGTAATGTTCGCGTGTTCGAACCTGCATCGGCATCGTTTGTACCGGTTAGCCCAAACAGATTATTAAACGTAGCAATAGGATGTATATTCGGATTTGCATTAGGTATTGGTTTGGTTGTAGCGCGGTCGTTTATCGATTCAACCGTACGCACACCGGAGGAATTGGAAAACCGCGGATTTGTTGTATTGGCAACTATTCCAAAGATTCCGAGAGATTTATCGCTTGCCGATATTAAGCCAATGCTGAATGAAACAAATAAGGAATTCTTTAAAGATGTTCCCGAAGAATCAATGATTTCATCACACTTGATTTCGCATGTTAATCCAAAGTCACCAATTGCAGAAAACTACCGTAGTGTGCGTACAGCAATTCAGTTTGCGCATGTAGATACACACGTACAAACGGTTATGGTTGCAAGTTCGGTACCACAGGAAGGGAAGTCCACTACTTCGGTTAACATAGCGACAACGCTTGCACAAGCAGGTAACAAAACGTTATGGATTGATTGCGATTTACGCCGACCTGTTGGGCATAACGTGTTCCACACAAGTAAAGAGCCGGGTATTGTTAATGTGTTAGTGGGTAATAAAACTATTGAGCAAGCGGCACGACCAAGTGGCATTCCGAATTTGGATATCATGACCAGTGGACCAATTCCGCCAAATCCATCGGAGTTGCTTGGCTCGCAGCGTATGCGCGATTTACTTGAAGAACTCAAGAAACGTTACGATAACATTATCATTGATACGCCACCTGTTGTTGCAGTTACCGATGCGGTAATTCTTTCAACGTTGGTTGATGCTTACATTCTTGTAGCGCGCGCAAATACAACACACATGGAAATTGTATCAAAGAGTAGAGAAAGTATCGACCGCGTTGGTGGCAGAATGCTTGGTATCGTGTTAAATGATTTTGATGTCTCCAACAACTACGGAAGCTACTACAAGTATTATCGTTATTATAAATATTACAACTATTATGGCGAGGACGCTCCGATGCAAGGCGTTAAAAAGCCACGAGTGGTTTCCAAATCGAAGTCCAAAAAAGTTAGCGCTTAAATTTCCATACTGCGCACAAAAAACGGTTAGTAGAATTACTCTGCTAACCGTTTTTATTTGCTATCGCCCGACGGCACCAAATCTCTCATCACGAACAACCCTCTGTTATGCCGGACGAATCCTTGCGGCAATGCAACGTGCTTTTATGCAGACGGACTGGAGCCGTCCTGCGTTAGCAACAACTACCACGGAATATCTTCCATACCTGCTAAGTTCATGTGCGAATCGAACAAATAGGTAAAAGGCACCGCTGTTGGAATATTGGTTTCTAAAATTTGTTCGGGCGTAAATTTTTGAATGTGCATTACAAGCGCGCGTAATGAATTACCGTGCGCAACAACCAACACATCTTTTCCTTCTTTTAACATGGGTTCGATGTTGGCAAAGTAGTAGGGAAGTACTCGCTCTTGCGTCATTTTTAAAGACTCACCGTTTGGAGGCGGAACGTCGTAACTGCGTCGCCAAATCTTTAATTGGTCAGCACCATATTGGCGTCCTATATCATCTTTGTTCAAGCCTTGTAAATCACCATAGTGACGCTCGTTCAACGCCTCGTTACGTGTGGTTGGAATCTCGGTAATGCCTGCAACACCCAAAGCAATTTCTGCTGTACGAATTGCGCGTTTAAGAACCGAAGTAAACAACGCATCAAAATGATGACCCTTAAGTTTTTCTCCGGCGCGGCGAGCTTCTTCTTCACCTTTTGCCGAAAGGTCAACATCAACCCAACCCGTAAAGCGATTTTCTAAATTCCAGATTGATTCACCGTGACGAATAAGTGTTAACTGAGACATAGTTGAATTACGTTATGTGTATAAATTAGTGTTCTTCGTTTCTGGGTTGGCAAAATTCTATTAGCACACTATTTGTTGATTTAGGATGCAAGAAACCAACCAACGCATTATGCGCACCAACGCGCGGAGTTGTATCAATAGGCGCGAAGCCGTGTTCAATGGCTTGTGTTAAATCGTATGCCGCATCATCGGTTTGTAAGGCAATGTGGTGAATCCCTTCACCTTTTTTTTCAATGAATTTAGAAATGGCAGATTCGGGCGAAGTGCCTTCCAGTAATTCAATCATGATATTGCCAACAATAAACGACGCCACGTTTACCTTTTGTGCTTCCACTGTTTCGCGGTGCACATGTTCAACAGGCATCAACCCCGAAAAAGTTTTTAACGATTCTTCCAGATTCTTTACTGCAATGCCAATATGATTAATCCCATTTACCATACACTATGCTTTTAACTCGCTGTAATATTGTTCTGCGGCATGTAACTCTGTTGGTGTGTTTATGCCTACCAATTCAATAAACTTAGGTGCCTTAAACGCACAAATCTTTTTGCCTTGGTTTCCAAGAATGCTAACAATATCCGTTAAGTAATATTCCTGCGATGCATTGTTACTTTGTACATCTTGCAAAGCGTTGAACAATTCTTGTTTACCAACTATATAGATACCGCTGTTTATTTCATCAATCAATCGTTGCTCGTCGGTTGCATCTTTTTCTTCTACAATGCACGAGAAGTTGCCATCTGCATCGCGGACGATTCTGCCGTATCCTTTTGGTTGTTCGGTAACTCCGCTTAATACCGATAAATCTGCCTTGGCATCTTTGTGTTTTAAGATAAAGTTCGATAGCGTCTGTGCCGAAATCAACGGTGCATCGCCGCATAGTATCAACACATCTCCATCAAAATTCTCTAATACCGGTTCACATTGCTGAACTGCGTGTCCGGTTCCAAGTTGTTCTTCCTGAACAGCAAATTCGGTAAACGGAAATCCGGGTAACACGTAGTTCATCACTATCTCGCGGTGATGCCCCACAATAGCAATAGTGCGTTGTGCATGAAGTGCAGAAATGGTAGAAAGAACATGCCCAATCAACGGCGTTCCGATAAGTTCAACCATAACTTTTGGCAGGTCGGGGTTCCCCATTCTTTTTCCCTTACCTGCGGCGAGGATTACAATAGCAAGCGACATTCTGTACAGTTAGTTATTGGCATACAGCAATGTGTTTGCTGCAACCGAATCAGTCTTTTCTAAAATTGTGTTGTTTTCATCAACCAAAACAACAGTTGGTTTGTATTCACGGGCTTCTTGGTCCGATAGGGTTGTGTAAGTAATTATTATAATTCTATCGCCAACCTGACCTTTTCGTGCCGCCGCACCATTAAGGCAAATAACCTTACTGCCGCGTTCACCGGGAATGATATACGTTTCAAAACGTTCGCCGTTATTATTGTTTACAACAGCTACTTTTTCGTACGCAATCATATCGGCTGCATCCATTAAATCTTGGTCTATGGTTAAACTGCCTTCGTAGTTTAACTCCGCCTGAGTAATGGTAGCCCGATGTATTTTCGATTTGAACATTATTCTGTTCATTCTGTATCCAATGGTTGTTATACAATGCAAAGTTACAAATGCAACGGCAAAGACGCGAAAAGAGAATTGTTATTTGCTATCGCAAACCGTTCCTAACCTCGGTAAATTATGGTAACTTGCCTTCGGCTTCAGAAACTTCAGCAAGAAAGGGTGTTTATCGTTTGGGTGGTTTTATGGTCGTAAATTAGTCTTGTACTTTTTATGTTCCGAAAGACTTCATGAGATTACGTTGGGCGTCAAGTAGTAGTTTTAAATATTATTACAATAAATATTAGATAAGTATTAGTTCCAATTTTTCATGATTAATTTACTTGTCATATGTCAAATTTTAGTGAGTTATCGTACTGGAATAAGTTGCATTTTATTTATTCAAGGTTGAATATTGATAGGGGAAATGATGTAAAATTCAGTGTTTTTGTTAGTCGGATTATGTTAAGTGTCCAAGCACTAGTTTTTACATTACCTATTTACAGACTTCTAAATGAATTATACAGTATTCGTAATAGAATATTTGAATTATTAGGAAATGATGAAACACTATTTCAGGTACTTTATGTCGCCTTAATAGTTACTATTTTAATTATAGTTAAGTTAAGTACCTTAGGTGCAGTGAAAGTATCATTGATAAAATCACCATATACTAAAAACGATATTAGAATCAGAGTTGTTTGTTTATTTGTTTTACCACTTTCTGTTGCAGTTTATCTCTCTTAATAAATGTTTTAAGTTCTGGAAAATTTCAAGAGTTTGCGAAAGGCGTCATGCCGTTGTTGCAAGGCGAGTCAGAGACACTTTGTATACATCCTATCACAACGTAAAAAATGGTGGATTTCTTTTGAAGTTGTGTTCTGTTTGTAGTTTGTTAGTTGTGGTTCTGTCCGGCAACTTAACGGTGTGATGTTTGTAAGGTTCGGTGCCGTCCTGCGATAGCAAAACAAAATGTTATTATTTGTGAAGAAAATAGAAGAATCAACAATTATCTGTAAATTCGCCAAAACTTAAAACACAGTAAAGAAATATGAAAATCCAACTTTCTAAATTAGCTCATGCCCGTAGTGGCGATAAAGGCGATGCCGTTAATTGTGGTGTAATTGCCTTTAAAGAAGAATGGTATCCGATAATCCGCGATGTACTTACTAAAGAGCGCGTTAAACAACACTTTGATGGAATTTGTTTGGGTGATGTTGAGCGGTACGAAATGCCAAACCTGTGGGCTGTAAATTTTGTTTTGCATAACACTTTAGGTGGCGGCGGAACAGTATCGTTAAAACTTGACGCGCAAGGAAAAACAATTGCTTCGGCAATGTTGTTGATGGAAGTTGATGTACCTGATTCTTTGGAAGTATAAACGCATGACAATTGTTAAGTTATCACCCGAAGAATTCGACAGCTTTTTCTCCTTGATTTGTGCTTTAGCCGACTACGAAAAACTTGAGCGTCCATCTGCCGAGGCACGTGAACGTTTGTACAACGATGCGTTCTCCGATAAACCACGGTATGAATCGTATTTAGTAAAACTTGCCGACGGTGTTCCGGTTGCGTATTGTATTGTATTTGAAACGTACTCTTCGTTTCTTGCTAAACCAACGTTGTACCTTGAAGACATTTTTGTGTTACCTGAATTTAGGAACATGGGAATTGGAACAAAGGTAGTTAAGCATTTAGCCAAGTTGGCTATTGAGCGAAACTGCGGCAGAATAGAATGGGTTGTCTTGGATTGGAATCAAAATGCCATTGACTTTTACAATAACCTGGGCGGACTTGTACAGAAAGAATGGCTGCCATATAGAATTACCGAAGATAAATTCCCGCAGTTAAGTGGAGAATAACATCATGACATCGAACCTTTCACGGATGAAACCTAAACACATCAGATTACGTTGGGTAATAGTATTGCTTTTTGTGTTACCATTATTATTTACTACTACAAAAACGTTTGCACAAGCAGGAATGCCTTTTGAGGAGTTCTCGCGTAAGCTTGAATTGTATTACGATGAAGAATTTGTAGAAGACATTGAAAAGCAATTACCCCAAGGCGCTGATTTTAAAGTATGGGGTTGGGATGTAGGAGATTTTTCCGGTGATGGGTATAACGATGTAGCTTTTACCATACGTTTAGCAAACGATAAAAATAAATCTGTCTCTGTGTATTTGTTTGTTGATATTGAAGGGTACATGAACAATGTTGCCACATATCAATATACCTTTGTAGATATACCGTTAGAAGTTGGTGTAGCCATAAAAAACAACGCTTGCTATGTTACACAGAAACGCAAACTGTACGATTGGATGATACGAGGGTACCGCTACAGTTATGGTTCGGTGTTGTTATTAGATGAATACACAACCTACCGCGTGGATAAATACACCAAAGAGATATACCATAATTATCAAACACTTCGCGGACAAGAACGGTTTATTCAAACATCGAATAATGATGTGGTATTAAGTTCGGATTTTTTGACAATTCCGTGTTATACACGTGGTGTGCAGGTGTATAAAGGATATACTTCAACTACAGAAGTTCGCTCAATTGACTTTGTAAACAGAGGCTCGTTTTATTGGTCGGGTGAGGAAGATTGTTCATTTACAGTTCGTTCGGCATACGACCAAAATTATTTATATGTTAACATTAATGTTCGCGACGATGAAGTTGTAACTGCGCGTTGTGATACCTGTCCGGCAGATAACATAGACCTTTGGTTTGATACCTCGCCACCGGATGAAGATGGCGATAGAATTACTTCGCGGAAAAACAAAAAGTTGGGATTCAGAACTACAGCAGACTCGAATATCTATAAGGTTACGCTAAACCTTGGAGATTTTCTGGAGGTTAAGCCAACGGTAAAAGTCAGCAGTACAGAAACCGATGAAAATGAAGTTCAGCAGAAGATAGCTTTGCAACAGATAACCAAAAAGGTTGGATTGCGACCAAACGGCTATGTAGTAAAAGTAAGAATACCGTGGAGTTTGTTTGGATTCTCTAATGCTCCGGTGGAAGACAAGAGTATTGTAGATTTAGGATGCACGGTAGTAGTTCATGACATTGATAATGAGTTCAGACCTGAGGAGGGGACTGATATTGCTACATCGCAGGTTCAGGCATTGAATCCATCTACATTTGGTTCGTTGGCAGTAGTACCAAATGAACGGTTTTACGGGGAATCAACCAATATATTTACCGACGCTTTGATGACCCAACTTCAGGATTTAGGATTTTAGAGTAACAGGCAGATCACGATTACTGTAAGATAGCAGAACAAGGTTCTGTCACCGAGTGTGACAAATGATTTTAGAATGAAGACCCGGGCGCAAACCAAAATGAAAAATCACCAAGAACAACGAGCATTAGAAGGTCCCCATTCCCGTTGGGAAGAACTTACGTTTGTATTTAGAGTTATGATGGAGTTTATCCGTGGATTCCGCACCTTACACTTTGTAGGCCCGTGTGTTACTGTGTTTGGTTCCGCCAGAATACCCGAAGAACATGAATATTATACATTAACTGAAAAGGTTGGAGCACAATTAGTTGAATTAGGATTTACGGTTATGACTGGTGGTGGTGGTGGGTTGATGGAAGCTGCCAATAAAGGCGCGAAGCTTGCGGGAGGAAGGTCGGTTGCCTGTAATATTGTATTACCGAAAGAGCAAGTTCAAAATCAGTATTTGGACTCTTGGATAACCCTCCGTTACTTCTTTGTTAGGAAAGTACTGTTGTTTAAGTATTCGTATGCCTTTATTGCAATGCCGGGTGGAGTAGGAACAATGGATGAGTTGTTTGAAGCGATAACTCTTATTCAAACAAAGAAGATAGAGCGATTTCCGGTTATCTTAATGGGAGCGGAATACTGGAAGAATATTGGCGAATTGTTTGAACAAATGATTGCCGAAGGTACTATATCTACTGAAGACAGGGACTTGTTATTGATCACTGATTCAGTAGAGGAGGCCATGGAACATCTACGGGTGCATGCCTTAAAAAAGTTTATGCTTAAACGTAGTATAACCTTAGAACCAACCACTTGGCTGAATGAAAAATAAGAGCTTTATTACTATTTTTAGAAGCCTCTTTTGTATTTACACTAAAACCTATCTGCTTTTTTATTTTCCACAAGTTTATTCCAAGTTTTGCTGTATGGCTAGTTTGCCCTATTTTTGCGTGTCTTTTTCAGATTGAACATCAATTATTAGGGTTCATGCAGCACGATTCTGAAGGAAAACCCAATACGATTGGTTCCGGTTCCGTAATGCAGGAGTTAGCTCCTTATTTGAACTTAGGAACGCAGCTAACGGCTTCGATTGTATTAACAGGTGCTTTAGGTTGGTGGCTGGATTCTACTTTCAATACATCTCCGGTTTTAGTAGTAGTGGGTCTTTGTTTTGGGGTAATTGCCGGCATGGTACATTTCTTTAAGCAAATATCAGTGCTTTTAAAAAGGCAGGAAGAAGCGAAAAAGACCAAAAAAAGTATTCAGCATTGAGGAATTACAAGATTGTTTGGTTTATCTCCTGAACTTGAAGGCGTTATTACCGGCTTATCAGTAAGTGCGGCTAATACGGCAGTTGGAGTTTGGATTGCTAAATACAGCATGACAAAACCGGTAAAACAAACTGTATCTATAATTCTGGGTGGTATGACTGCCAGACTTTTTGCAATGGCAATTGTAGTTTGGATTTGTATTGCCGTAGTAGAAATACATCAGCTCTCGTTTGCGCTATCGCTGATGATTTCGTTCTTCTTGATGCTAATGATCGAGACATTTTTTTTTCATAGGAGCCACGAACGTAACAAAACGCCCTATGTCAGAAAAAAACGGGTTAGATTCCCCGAATTAGATTAAAACCATACTAAGTTATTATGCATAACGACTCAACAGGTACATCAGAAACACAGCATACTTCAAATGAGCATGCAACTCAAGGGCATGCTGTTGAACATTCTGCACAACACCAAGCACACGCCGAGCATGTTAATCCCAATGATTTACCAAAGGAACAAATCTTTGACCATTTGTTAAGTGAACTTGGTGACCACCATGAGTTAAGCATGGCATTTGTAAATGCTGAAGTGTTACCAATAATCGTATATGATGAAAACGGTATCCATGCATGGAGAAACCCTCATGTTATGGAAGAAGAAGGAACATATACAATGTTCCATACAGAATCCAAAGATCTTGCAGCATTTAATGGTCAACCTGTTCGAGCTAAAAATGGTGAGGTTGTTCTCATTAACGGAAAACCTATAAAAGCTTCATTTGATTTTTCGGTAACAAACCTAGTTGCCTATGAGTGGCTTGGTATGTTTATAATGGTAGTGTTATTCTTTATTGCCGGCAGGAAGTATAAGAAAAATCCTGGTAGTGCACCAAAGGGAATACAGAACGCATTAGAAATGTTAGTGGTGTACTTACGCGATGAAGTTATTCGCCCTAATGTAGGTACCAAACGTGTTACAAATCAGTTACTACCGTATTTCCTTACCATATTCTTTTTTATAATGGTATTGAATTACATTGGTTTACTACCGGGTATGCACGCTGCCACAGGGGCAATTGGATTTACCTCTGCATTAGCATTGACATCATTCTTTGTAGTGAATATAGTTGCACTTAAAGAAGCCGGTGTTGGAGCATGGTTCCATCACTTACTTGGTGGCGCACCGTGGTATATGGCAATCATCATGGTTCCTATTGAAGTAATAGGCTTGTTTACAAAACCATTTGCACTTACTGTGCGTTTGTTTGCAAACATGACCGCTGGTCACGTTGTGTTTTTGTCATTACTTGGTTTGATATTTTTCTTCACAAAACTTTATGGGCCAGCAGGTGGATTTGGAGTTTCTGTAATCTCCGTTGGTTTTTCGGTGTTTGTGTATTTCATTGAAACGTTAGTGTGCTTCTTGCAGGCATATATTTTTACAATGTTAACAGCAGTATTTGTGGGATTAGCAATCGGTGATCACAAGCACGAAGACCCTCATGCTGCGCATCATTAACATTTGAACTTGGACATCAGCAGATATATTAGTTAGATATTATAATTATTCCACTACTTTAATTACAGGAGTTTATCATGGATCCTCAAAATGCAATAGCAGTAGCAAAAGCAACAGCTACAGGTTTTGCTTGGTTAGCAGCAGGTTTAGGCTGCGGTGTAACAGTAATCGGTGTTGGTACCGGTATCGGTCGTTTAGCTGCTTCAGCTTTAGAAGCTGGTGCACGCCAACCGGAAGCAGCAGGCGAAGTTCGTACAACAATGATTATCGGTGCAGCTCTTATTGAGGGTGTTGCTCTGTTTGCTATGGTTGTTTGCGTTCTTTTGGCTATTAAATAATTTAATAAGGGGCGTTGCAACTGTAACGCCCCTTACTTTTTACAGAAAGACAAAAATCAGAGCAAATATTCCATTGCCTTAATTTTTGTTTTTCAATAACTCACGGTTTTTCCTATGGATAATGTACTTAATGTAAACCCGGGGCTAATATTCTGGACGTTAGTAAACTTTGGTATTTTCTTTATTCTTTTAATGAAGTTTGGATACCGTCCGATGTTGAACGCACTTAACGAGCGTGAAGAAAAAATTCACAACTCAATTATGGCTGCAGAAAACGCTAATGTTGAAGCTCAACGTATTTTGGCAGAGAATAAGGAGAAACTTGCCGAAGCTCATCAGCAAGTGGCTGTTGTTGTAAAAGAAGGTCGCGTTCAAGCTGAGAAAATCATTGCAAAAGCAAATGAAGAAGCTGAATACATCAAGAAACAAAAGCTGGAAGAAACTGCACGCGAAATGAATCGCATGAAAGACGAAGCTTTCACACAATTGCGTTCGGAAGTTGCTACGCTTGTTATGCAAGCAACTGAGAAGGTTCTTGATGCAAAACTCGACGATGATTCACACAAAAAACTTATAGATACTGCAATATCTCAGGTATCCAAAAATTGATTGAACGAATACATAAACGTAAAGTAAAAATGAAAAATATTCGGGTTGCAAAAAGGTATGCTTTGGCAATGTTTAACTCCGCAAAGGAAATGAACATATTGGATACTGTACGTACTGATATTGCGCTGATAGAAAAATATATGCACGTTTCGCACGAATTCCGCGCGGTAATGCATAGCCCAATAATTCAGGCGTGGAGAAAGAAAGGTATCTTAAAAGAGCTGTTAGAAAAAGATGTGCATGGGTTTACACTATCTTTTATGGAATTGTTATGTGATAAAGGTCGCGAAGATTTGCATACTGAAATCTTTAATCAGTTTACCGAGTTGTATAATGTGCATAATCGGTTGTTACCCATTGTAGTAACTAGTGCAGTAGCGCTTACCGACTCTGCAAAAGCGACACTCGAAAACAATATCCAAACAAAAACAGCAATGAAACCAATTGCCTCTTACAAAATTGATTCCGATTTAAAAGGTGGTTTAACGGTTCTTGTTGGCGATACGTTGCTCGATAACAGCGTTCGTTCACAGCTTGATAGATTATATCATTCGTTGCAATCGGGTTTGTAAGAAATATTTGGGTTACCCTCTCTGTAGTTCACATCTTCAGCGCGGCAACCCGGTCCGAACCAAGCGTTCAGCTATTTGAAAATTTATAGATAGTGTTGGAGTCCAGCCGTCCAATGTTCTTTGTATTAACTAGTACAAGGGTCGGAGCGGGCAGAGTCGCCGAGCAGAACGATTGGAAATACTGTGAGAGGAACCATAATTCTTTTTACAGGTAACTTTGATAATTAGCAATACATAAAAATTACAATCATTGAGGTAGTAAAATGGCAGAAGTTCGTCCTGATGAAATATCAGCAATTCTGAGAAGACAATTAGCGGGCTTTGAAAAAGAAGCAGATGTTCAGGAAGTTGGTACCGTGTTGCAAGTGGGTGACGGTGTTGCCCGTGTGTACGGACTGACGAATTGTATGTCGTCGGAGCTTATTGAGTTCCCGAACGGCGTTGTAGGAATGGTATTGAACCTTGAAGAAGACAACGTAGGTGCAGTACTATTTGGTGACGACCGTTTAGTAAAAGAAGGTGATCAGGTTCGCCGCACAGGTAAAATTGCTTCGGTTCCGGTTGGAGAAGCAATGTTAGGCCGTGTGGTTAATCCGCTTGGTATGCCTATGGACGGAAAAGGCCCTATCAATACTCCTCACTCATTACCTATTGAACGTAAAGCAGAAGGTGTTATTCAACGTCAGCCGGTTACACAACCATTGCAAACCGGTATCAAGGCTATTGATGCGTTGATTCCTATTGGTCGTGGTCAACGTGAGCTTATCATTGGTGACCGCCAAACCGGAAAAACAACTGTTGCTATTGATGCTATCATCAATCAGAAATATACGCACACTGCGGAATCGAAAGCTCGCGGCATTGAACCTGTGTACTGTATTTATGTTGCTGTTGGACAAAAAGGTTCAACCGTTGCTAACGTGGTTTCTACGTTAGAAAAATATGGTGCAATGGAATATACAACCATCATTGCTGCTAATGCTTCAGACCCAGCGCCGTTGCAGTTCATTGCTCCGTATTGCGGTGCTTCCATGGGTGAATACTTCCGCGATTCTGGTCGCCACGCTTTGATTATTTATGATGACTTAACCAAACAAGCTGCTGCATACCGTCAGGTTTCGTTGTTGCTTCGCCGTCCACCGGGACGTGAGGCATATCCGGGTGATGTGTTCTATTTGCACAGCCGTTTGTTAGAGCGTGCTGCTAAATTGAACGACAATTTAGGAGGTGGTTCGTTAACAGCGTTACCTGTTATTGAAACACAAGCAGGCGACGTTTCTGCATACATCCCAACCAACGTAATTTCTATTACCGACGGTCAGATTTATTTAGAGCCAAATTTGTTTAACGCGGGTGTACGCCCTGCTTTGAACGTTGGTATCTCGGTATCACGTGTAGGTGGTAATGCGCAGATTAAAGCTATGAAAAAAGTGGCTGGCCCGTTGAAACTTGAGCTTGCGATGTTCCGTGAGTTGGAATCATTTGCAAAGTTTGGTTCGGACTTAGATAAATCAACACAACAATCATTACGCCGTGGTGCACGTTTAACTGAGATTTTGAAACAAGGTCAGTATTCGCCAATAACTGTAGAAAAACAAGTTGTACTTATCTATTGTGCAACAAGTGGATTGTTGGATGAGTTACCTGTTGAATCGTTAAAACGATTTGAGCAAGAAATGTTTGAATATATGGATAATGCGTATTCTGACGTATTATCTGATATCATTGACAAACGTGAAATTACCTCTGACAATAAATCAAAATTGGATGCGGCATTAAATACATTTGTTGATGGATTTAAACGCTCTTTGTAAAAATATAGAGTTAAATCATTAAAGCGGAACAAACCCGTATGATAGTTGTAACCGGAGGTGCCGGATTTATCGGCAGTTGTTTCATAAAGAAACTTAACGACGAGGGAGTTACAGACATCCTTGTTGTTGACCATTTTGGTACGGGTGATAAGTGGAAGAATTTAGTTGGTAAGAAGTTCAGAACCATGATAGATAAAGATGCCTTTATGTATGGTTTAGAACAAGGTACATTTGACGAAGGGGTAGAACAGATTGTTCACCTTGGTGCATGTACCAAAACAACCGAACGCGACTGTGATTACTTGTTAGAAAACAACTATCACTACAGCATTAAGATTGCAACACATTGCATAAACAACGATATCAGATTTATCTATGCAAGCAGTGCCGCAAGTTATGGATTAGGTGAACATGGATATGATGACCGTTTGTTTGAACAGCTGAAACCATTAAACATGTACGGCTACTCCAAACATCTTTTTGATTTGTGGGTTTTGCAAAACGGTTTTGACAAACGTTTTACAGGGATAAAATACTTTAATGTGTTTGGTCCGAATGAGTATCATAAAACTGATATGGCAAGTATGGTTTATAAAGCCTATTTGCAAATTCAAGATACCGGTAAAGTGCGTTTATTCAAATCTACAACTCCACAATACGACAACGGAGCTCAACAGAGGGATTTTGTTTATGTAAAAGATGTTGTTGCTGTGATGTGGAATATGTTTAAGGATACCAACTTTGCTGGAATCTATAACTTAGGTACAGGCAATGCGCGTTCCTGGAACGACTTGGTACGTGCAGTGTTTACAGCAATGGATAAACCTGTAGAAATTGAATATGTAGATATGCCTGAGTATTTGAAAAATCAATATCAAAATTATACTCAAGCAGACATGCAAAAATTGAATGGCACAGATGCATCAATTCAATTTTCAACATTGGAAGAAAGTGTTGGTGATTACGTAAGGAATTACCTTATGGCTACTTGGCAACATTTATAAATTACTAATAGAAACTCGTTTAGAATGGCAACATTACGCGACATACGACAAAGAATAGTAGCTGTTAAAAGTACTGTTAAAATTACTTCGGCAATGAAGATGGTTGCCGCTGCCAAATTACGCCGCGCTCAGGATGCGATTATAGCAGCCAGACCTTATGCTAACAAACTGGCAGAGGTATTGGGTAACTTAGCGTCAGCTGAAATTGATTTTGCACATCCGTTTTTTGATAAACGCGAAGATGTAAATAATGTACTGGTTATTGTTGTTTCATCAGACCGTGGATTGTGTGGTGCGTTTAACTCTAACATCTTAAAGGCAGCAACAGTTCATATTGATAAAACCTTAAAAGCTGAATATCCTAAAGCAAAGTTTCATGTACTACCAATTGGTCGTCGTGCTGCTACGTTTTTTAACAGAAGAAACAATCCAATAGCTGCATCATTTCCGGATGTATTTGGTAAGTTGGATTTTACTACCATTCTTCAGGTTGCGCCTATTGTTACAGAAGGTTTTATTAATGGCAGTTACGATAGAGTACATGTAATCTTTAACGAGTTTAAGAGCATGATTAAGCAGGAGATTCGTATTAACCCGCTTCTTCCTGTTGAGCCATCAGCAACCGTTGGGCAAAAACGTGCTTCAACTGATTATATCTACGAGCCATCGCGCGGTGAAATTTTGGAAAACCTGTTGCCTCGTTATTTGAATCTTCAATTGTGGAGAGCATTATTGGATTCCAACGCCGCTGAACAGGCAGCGCGTATGATGGCAATGGAAAATGCGACTACTAATGCTAAAGACTTAATTAACTCCTTACAACTTGAATACAACAAAGCACGCCAGGCAGCAATTACCAAAGAGATGTTGGAGATTGTTGGCGGAGCAGAAGCGCTAAAGAGTGCTTAGTAGTTAATGCCACATAAAAAATTTAAGCCCGCCAAAGTGCGGGCTTTTTTTTGCCCTTTGAAAGTTGTATTATTGTTTATGCCTACTATTCACATTAATACATTTACATCTGTTCAGGATTCTGCTGATATATTAAGGCAAGAATTTGGAGGAGACATTGAATTAGTTGTGATAGCTGGCTCCGGTGTGTACAAAGCAATTTCTGAACAAAGTATAGTTAACCGAATTCCATATGCTAAGATTCCCGCGCTAACAACAACATCGGTACAAGGGCATGGAAGCGATGTGGTATTGGTACGGTTTGGTTCTAAGTACGTATTATTTTTTACCGGTCGTTTCCATTACTACGAAGGAAACACCATTGAGCAAGTTGTTGCACCTATACGAATAGCATCGTTGTTAGGTATCCAACAAACTGTACTCACTAATGCTGCAGGCGGTTTAAACCCAGCCTTTAAGGCGGGTGACGTGATGTTAATTAATGATGTAGTTAACATGACGGGACTTACTATATCAGATACCAAGAGATTTGCTAGTCAAGACACTAAGGTTGTACGGGATTGGTATGATGAAACAGAAAGTTATTGTTTAGCACGAGGCGTAAAAGTTCTTTCCGGTTCTTATGTAGCGCTTACTGGACCTTGTTACGAGACTCGCGCAGAAGTGCGGTATTACCGAAAGATTGCTGATGCAATTGGTATGTCTACCATTCATGAATATCAGTTTGCTACAATGTGTGGCATGAATGTGTTAAGTTGCTCAATGATAACAAACACGTTAACTGATACTACCGTTCAGAGTATAACGCACAATGAAGTGTTAGAAACAGCAGAACGTGCAAGAGGGAAAATGTCTGTTGTTATTGAAGCAGCATGTGTTAATGCACCAAAACTAAGATAGAAGCGAAGCAGGTTGGTTGGCTCCGCCCGGGTGACGGCGCTGAAGGATTGCTGCGTTGCAGAACAGAAACAAAAATTTATTGAGTATGAACATAGATTGGTTGATAGTTTGCCTGGGAAATCCGGGTAGTAAGTATGCCGATACGCGCCATAACATTGGTTTTATGGTTGGTGAAAAATTGTGTGCTGCGCATAATGTTGTGCCCGTTGCCGGAAAAGGAGATTGGTATCAGGCGGCTGTAAAAATTCGTGGTAAGGGTTTGTTAGTTATCTTCCCAACTACGTACATGAATAACTCCGG
This sequence comes from Bacteroidota bacterium, assembly GCA_019695345.1. Classification (GTDB taxonomy): domain Bacteria; phylum Bacteroidota; class Ignavibacteria; order Kapaibacteriales; family NICIL-2; genus JAIBAE01. The sequence goes on from JAIBAE010000016.1 coordinate 47,620, forward strand.
CGAGGCAGCGATAAAAGCAATGCGTCAATATGATGTGCAGCCAAACCAAGTAATGATTGTTGTAGATGAGTTCAATTTTCCGTGCGGGAAAGTACATCTTAAACTTGGCGGTAGCGATGGCGGACACAACGGAACAAGTTCAGTTATTCAGGAATTAAAAACAGAAAACTTCTGGCGGTTACGCTGTGGTATATCGAAGAATTTTGGAATGGGACAGTTGGTGGATTATGTGTTACGTCCGTTTAACCCCGATGAAATTGAACTTCGAGATGCCATGATAACACGCGGCGTTGAAGCAATTGAATACGTTGTTCATGCCGGCATTGCAAGGGCAACTGCGGCTATTAATTCGGGGAAAGAACTGTTCCCCAAAAAGTAAAGTACTATGGAACACAAGTGGATGAATATGAGATTTATTGCCTTGGCTGTTAGCTCAGCTTTTTTGGCAATTGTTCTTCCGCTAAAAATTGTGTTCGATGATTTTCATACTCTGTGGGTTGATGTTTGTATCTGGATTGTAAGTGCTGTGTTTGCGGCAGATATGTTTTTTAGCATTCGCAGACGTAAAGTACGCGGACAAAGAGTGATGACGCAGTATGTAAAGATGTGGTTAGTAATTGATGCTATTTCGATAATACCGGTAGCGGTATTCTTACCTCATTCTCCGTTACAACTTATTCAGTTGTTAAAAGTGATACACATCACATCGTTTCTGCAAGAGTATACACGGCGTAAACCACGTAATGCTGCATTTCTGCGGTTAGGACAGTTTGGATATATTATTCTTGTTGCCATCCATTGGATTGCATGTGCGTGGATGTCTATACGTCCGGAAAATCGTGCTGATGATATTACCCGGTATATTAAATCGTTATACTGGGCAACTACAACAGTGGCAACAGTGGGGTATGGAGATATTACACCTAACACAAATAACGAAATGATATTTGCAATTGGAGTGATGTTGTTTGGCGTTGTTATGTACGGTTACTTAATTGGTAACATCGCATCGTTACTAAATAATATGGACCCCGCACGTGTACACCATCAAGAAAACTTAGATAGAGTTCACGCGTTTATGCGGTACCGGAATATACCCCACGAGCTTGAACAAAAAATCAACGAGTACTTTAATTACATTTGGGAAAAGCGTTTGAGTTACGATGAAAGCTCAGTAATGGCAATGCTTCCCGCCGGTTTAAAAACAGAAGTCTCGTTGTACTTAAAACGCGAAGTTATAGAGCGCGTGAGTATGTTCCGAAATGCTTCCGATGAGTTTATCAAAGATATTGCCGCACATATTCATCCATCTATTGTACTACCCGGCGAGTTTGTATTTAAAGCAGGAGAAACGGCACGCAGTATGTATTTTATCAGCCGGGGAGTTGTACAAGTTATATCTACCGATAATGAAACAATTGCAACACTTTCCGATGGTGACTTTTTTGGCGAGATGGCTCTGCTACACAAACGTAAGCGCAATGCAAGTGTTCGAGCATCGGACTTTACCGATTTATATGTACTTGATGTTGCTACATTCGAGCGCATTGTAGAGGAACATCCTGACTTTAAACTGCAATTAGAAGAGACAGCAGAACAACGCTCAAAGTAATTTTCTGCTACCGCATGACGGCACCGTACCAACAATTCCAAATAGCCACATCTTGCCGGAAGAATTGTTCAGTTTCAATATACTAGTTAACAACAAAAACATTCCAAGCGTAGCGACGCGATGCCTCGCGCCGAATACATCAAGAAGTTAGAAACAATATTCTCGTAGTTGTGCAGAGACAACTGTATGTTATGTGTAACACATGACATGACTGTTTACATGGATTTGTTCTCGGGCAAATGTCTATTCGCTCCTACGTGATTGTTACACTAATCACGATAACGAAACAGTATTGAATCACGTTTTTTCCCGCAAAAGGTGATAGTGTTATTGTAGAGGTATGGTGCGGTCTTGCGATAGCAACAATTATTTACTCTTTCTGAATTGATGAGATTGCCATTCCGCAAATAGGTGCTTTACTTTGTTACGCTGATATTTTCCGGTGGATGTAACCGGAAGTTGCTCGGTGAACAAAACAACTTTTGGGGCTTTACTAAATGGTAGTTGTTTTTGGCAGTACGCAAGAATTTCTTCCTGCGTTGCATTGAGTTCGGGAATAACTAATGCTCCTACTTCTTCGCCGTAGAAATCATTAACGAATCCAACACTTATACCAGCTTTAACTCCCGGTGCACAGTTAATCACCTCGTCTATCTCTAACGGTGCAATGTTTACACCACCGCGAATGAATAATTCTTTAATACGACCGGTGATAAAGAAGTATGGCTTGCCATCTGGTGAGTTAACCCAGAAACCTTCATCGCCACTTCTGAACCACGAGTGCTGAAACGTTTCCAGATTTGCTTTGTCATTTTGATAATACTCTTTCATTACGTTCCAACCGCGTATTACAATTTCGCCTCGTTCGTGTTCGCCAAGTGGGTTACCATTTGTATCGTGTATTTGCATTTCGTTCTGTGGGATAGGTGTTCCGATAGAAGGGAAGCCATAATCGAGTAACCATTTACGGTGTTGTGTTTCGGTAAGTGATGTTTCTAAAAAACACGAGTAACACGTGGTTTCCGATAATCCATATCCGTGCATTATAGGAATGTTGTAGGTATCCTCAAATTGTCGGGCAAGCTCGCAGGTAAGCGGTCCGGCACCACATATTATATGTCGGAATCCTTGTTGTTGAACGCCAAGTGAATCTTGCTTTGCTTCTAACAAGAACGCTAACAGCGTTGGAACAACTGATACCACATGAACATTCTCATCTTTAATTCGTTGGAAGAAATATTCCGTTTGAAATTTTCTGTTAAGTACTACCGAGCTGCCTGCTAAAAATGGTGTTACATGTGTAACTATGGTTCCATTAACATGGTGAATTGGCAACACACACATCATCCGCTGGTCTGGTGTAATGTTATGCCATTGGGAGATTCCTTCGCCATCCGCCATCAGGTTGCGTTGTACCAACACTACTCCTTTTGGGTTACCGGTTGTGCCACTAGTATAGACAATCATGGCTTCTTCATCCAGCATGTTCTCTTGTGGTAAAACGTGCTCAGGTTGTTGATGAATTGTTTGGTAATACTCAGTAGATATTGCAACGGTTTCGATTGTGCAATGTTCCAACACCTGTGCAAGTTGTGTTTGATAATCCTCTCGCATTAACAACACAGTGGCATTTGAATTCTGCAAGATGTACGTATGGCGCTGACTATCCTCGGACATATTAAGCGGAACAACACAAGCGCCAAGTAGCCAACAAGCAAAGTACTGAACAATAGTATCAGGGTGGTTATGTGCCGCCGTTGCAACTCGTCCGCCTTTGGTAATACCTTTTAATTGTAGAAAAGAGGCCGTCTTACGTACCTGAACAGAAAAATCAGAATAGGTAAGTACAGAACGTTCATTATGTTCGGAATAGTAGATGATAAATGGAGAATCAGGACGTTCGGCTAGATTATGCTCTAATGCCTGAGCCATAGATGAAAAAATAAAAGAGGCATTGGAAGGGGTAATTCCGTTTGTTGTTTGGGCTTGGGTTATTTTTTCCTGTATAGAGCTCATGGTTATTATTGTTAACGATTAACATTGCGCAAATCTATTAAACACCAAACATACAAAAGCAGGTAGTTATATTTGCGAATAAAAAAAGAAGATACTTATGATAGATTTACGAAGCGATACAGTAACCACACCCACAGAGGGAATGAGAAAAGCCATGGCAAATGCCGTGGTTGGAGATGACGTTTTTAGCGAAGACCCAACCGTTAACGAGTTACAAGAGTATGTAGCCGAACTGTTTGGGAAGGAATCTGCTCTGTTTGTTCCAAGTGGGTGTATGGGAAACCAGATAAGTTTAGCAGTACATGCAAAAACAGGCGACGAAGTTATTGTAGAAGGGGAATCGCATATTTTTCATTACGAAACAACTGCCCCCTCAATTATTGCCAGAGTTCAAGTTAGGTGTGTAAACTCCGCTTCAGGAGAGATGAATCCTTCAGATGTAGAGGCTGCAATTCGTCCCGGTGCTTATTATTTCCCAAGAACAAGTGTGGTATGCGTTGAAAACACCCATAACCGTCATGGAGGAACGGTGGTATCGTTAGATAACATCAAAGCTCTGCGGGAAGTTTGTTCCAAACATTCACTTGCTTTCCATTGCGATGGAGCCAGAATCTGGAATGCATCTGCAAAAACAGGAATTGCAGTGAATGAATACGCACAGTATTTCGATACACTTTCTGTGTGTTTAAGTAAGGCACTTGGCGCTCCGGTTGGTTCGTTGATAGTTTGTAAAAAAGAACACACCGAAGTTGCCCGGCGCTGGCGTAAAATTCTGGGTGGCGGAATGCGGCAAGCTGGTGTTTTAGCTGCTGCCGGGTTGTATGCTATTAAAGAACATTTTCCGTTACTTCCGCAAGACCACGAAAATGCAGAGGCATTTGCAACCACTTTGTATGAATCAGAAATAGTACAGGTTGATAATTATCCGGTGCAGACAAATATCGTTGTCTTTAAACCGAATGCGCCTAATGTTGATATTACTGAGTTTATAGCCGGATGTCAAACAGAAGGATTACGAATATCTCCCGGACGTGAAGGCGGGTGGCTGAGAGCGGTATTTCATCATCAGGTTTCAAAACAGGATGGATTAAAAGCGGCTGAGGTTATCATCACACAAGCAAAAAAATATAGATTGAGTTAAACAAATTTCAGAGGATATCATGGCACACGGTAACAGACATCCCGGAGCATCAACACGGGCGATGCAGGATGTGGTTGAACAAGAGCTTAGCAAGTATAAGCACTACATCCGTACTCGCGTTCGCAGTTACGATGTTGACCGTCAGAATATAGTACACAACGCTGTGTATTTCTATTGGCTGGAGGCGGCCCGCATAGAGTATTTCCGTGCAATCGGGTTGCCCATAGATAGAGAGACCTTTCTTACAAAACATCGTTTTGTAGTTGCACATCAGGAGATTGATTATTTCTACGCTGCTCAGTTCGATGACGAATACGAAATCTATACACGAATTCCGTATATTAAAAACACGTCGTTCGGATTTGAACAGATTATTCGTTTAACCGATGGCAGATTGTTGGTTAAGGCATCGGCTATAATGGTGCATCTTAATCCGGCACGCCACAATCCGGAGCGTATTCAGGATTCGTATCGCAAACTGGTTTCCGAATACGAAGGTAACAATGTAGAGTTACTATCATAATCTGCTATCGCATGACGGCACCGTTCCTTACACTTCGCAATACCAATGCGTTGCCGGAGAGAATCGTATCTGCTGTAGTTAAGCTGGCACGGACTGTCCCGCACCGTGACCTTACTTTGGAAGAGTGCCATTATGATGCGGGCGAACAAAGAACATGAATTCAACAACAATCAATCTTGAATCGTTACTCGACCTAAGTGCAAAACTGAACGAGAGTAATAGCGTGGAGTATATCCTTAATGCGGCATTGCTTAGCCTGATGGGGAAGTTGCGCATTATGCGAACAGCGGCGTTGATTCCGGTTAAAGATAGATTACAAGTTCTTGTATCTAAAGGGAAACTGCAAAACGCTGAATACAACAAGATTAATTGTGCCACATTGTTCGAAGTAACAGAAGAGAATCCCGATTTATTGAGCGACGGATTTGTTACATGTGCACCAATTTGTTCTCGCGGGGAGTTGCGCGCCGTGATATGCTTAGGCAACAACATCACCAAAACCCCTTTAGATGGCACAGAAAAACAGTATGTAACGTTAGTGTGTACTATCATTGCTAACGCTTTGCAAACAGCCGAGTTTGTTCATCACTTGATACAAGAGAAGGCATCGGTAGAAGCGCGTAACCAGTTGTTGCAAACAATGTTTGATATGAGCTTGGAGTTAAGCTCTACATTTACCAAGGAACAAATACTGCAGACATTCTCCTTTAGGTTAATGGGACAGCTAATGGTTAGTAAGTTTGCCTTAGCACTAAAACGTCCTGATGGTTCAATGGAACTACTAGCTAACCGATTTCCCATAACATTTACCGATGAACAACTTGAGTTACTTCAGTTGTTACGTAAAACTATCTTTACGAATGCTATAGAATTACCTGAACGCATTCGTGGTGTAATACAGGAACAGAATATTGCAGTTTTAACTCCGCTAACAGTAAAAGGTGAGGTGCGCGGTGTGTTGGCAATTGGAAAAAAACTACACGGTGAATTTACCGAAACGGAAACCAAGTTTGTGGAATCGTTAGGTTCAACAGTAGTTACTGCGTTAGAGAACTCCAGATTATTCCAGGAAGAATTAGAGAAAAAGAAACTTGAAAGTGAGTTGGACATTGCTAAGCAAATTCAACGTAAACTCCTACCCGATGTATTGCCAACCCTGCCCGGTTTTGATATTGCCGGAATGAATATTTCATCGAAGCAAGTTGGTGGCGATTATTATGATGTAATACCGCTTCCTAACAATGTAGCCCATGTTGCTATTGCAGATGTTTCGGGAAAAGGGATGCCTGCTTCGTTGTTAATGGCAAATGTTCAGGCTGCGTTGCGTGTGTTGGTTCCGTTGCAATTACACCTGCCTGATATGATTGCCCGGCTTAATGACATCGTATATACAAATACCAGTGCTGATAAGTTTGTTACATTCTTTGGCGCACATGTTCATGCAACCGAGCGGAAGATTGAGTTTACTAATGCAGGACACAATCCTCCGTTACTTTGTAAAACAAATGGCGATATTATTGAGCTCAGCGATGGTGGCTTGATACTTGGTGTTATGGAAAGTATGATACCTTACAAGCAAGGTTGTATTGTAATGGAAAAAGGTGATGTGTTGTTAATGTTTACCGATGGCGTTAACGAAGCTATGGATGAAGACAACAAAGAATTTGGTGATGACAGGTTAAAGATGGTTTTATGTGACCACGCGCACCTAAGCTCCAACGAGATATTAAATGTTATTGTGCGCGACATAAAGCAACACGCAGGTAAAGCCCCGCAAAGCGACGATATTACTCTTTTAGTTATTAAGGCAGTAGAATGATTGCTCGATTACAAGGAACGTTAATAGAAAAGTCAACCAACGAAGTTGTTGTAGATTGTAACGGCGTTGGATATGTAGCTTCGGTTTCCGTTGCTACATCGGAAGTGATGCAGTTGGGTGAAAAAGTATCGGTGTATACTTATCTGGCAGTACGAGAGGATGCTCTGCAATTGTTTGGCTTTGCTACCAAAGAGGAACGCGATATGTTCTTACTTCTTACGTCAATTTCCGGGATTGGTGGCAAGATTGCATTAGGATTACTGTCGGCTGCAAGTATCAAGGAGTTACAACAAGCAATTGTAGAAAAGAACGCAACGTTCCTACAACGATTACCCGGCATTGGTAAAAAAACTGCAGAACGTATTGTGTTGGAATTGCAGGACAAAGTTCAAACACTTGCTATTGGGGTTGATAAAGCGCAGGTGAGTGGAGGAATGTCGTTTGTGCAAAGTGAGGCGGTAGCAGCATTATCGGCATTGGGATATCAGCGGGCAGCAGCTGAAAAAGCTGTGAAGAATGCAATGCAAGAACAACCAAGTTTACAATGGACTGCGGAATCGTTGATTCGTGCTGCCCTGAAGAATGCAGCAAAGTAATTTGTCTAACTAAACGATTCGTGTTTTGAATACACTGAGGTTCTTTCCGGCAAGACGAGGATGTGTTTGTTGAGTATTGACCTGGTGCCGCTGTGCTAACAAAAAATTATTGATTATTAGAGTTATTACGTTATGATGTTAATAATACCTGCAATGGACTTTACACAAGGCCATTGTGTGAGGAAAATACAAGGTGAACCGGGTACTGAGCATTTTTACGAGCAACTATCGGAGAACCCGCATGAGTTGGCGAAGTTGTGGAGGATAGAAAATGCAAAGTCTTTACATATAACTGATAGAGACAGTTTAAATGGGAACGATAATTCGGATAACATTGCTTCGATAAATGATGTGATTGATGCCGTTGATATTCCCGTAGAGTTGTATTCGGATTTTAAATCGGTTGAGGAGTGTGAGCATTGGTTGGAAGAAGGTTGCTTCAGGTTGGTGTTAACAACATTATTGTTGGATGACCCCGATGGCGTGCGAAGGTTAGTTAAAGAATTTACGGCAAGCAGAGTTGTTTTAGGAATGCGTACTAATAACAGAATGGTAGAGTTTGCAGGAGAGTATCCGGCAATGAGAGATACAGATTTTGCAATGCTGGCAAAAGATGTTGGTATAAAGCGTATTGTGTACAGTGATGCTAATTGGGAAGGCACCTATTTTGGACCAGATGTAGAAACTTTAAAAGCTGTTGCACAAGATACGGGTATGAGAATTACCGCATCAGGTGGAATTGATTCGCCGCAAGAATTATGGATGATTCAGGACTTGTATACATATGGTGTTGACTCCGTAGTTGTAGGCAGGGCCTTGTTTGAGAACCGATTTCCATGTCAGAAAATTTGGAGATTAATTGAAGCAGAAACTAAGTGATAATAGCTCTTACTATTAATGTGTTTACACCTGAAAAAGTATTGTGGATAAAACGGTAGAAAAAAAAATCTTGACTTCCGTGTGAAATAGATTTATTTTCGCGCCACGTTTGTAATGGAGCAGCAACCATTACATCTGTTCAAACCAAAAAAATTGTCAATTGATAATCCCGAATCGTCAGTTTGGCTTTGTGGTATTCAGCAGTTGGTAACAATTGTTGAAGTGCTATTGATTTTTATTTTTTGTATATGAATCATACAAGCACAAGCGAGCTACATAAGGAAAGAGGGATAGGTCAGTTTCTTGTGTATGTGTTGGTTGCTTTGTTTTTTGTTGGGGCTGCCATTAAATGGAACTCCAGACAAAAGATTACCAACCTTTCCTTAAAAGGAAACACCTACATTACAACTGAGGAAATTCAATCCTTATGTACTCAAGATAGCACTGAATCAAATTCAACAATTGATTTAGCACAAACAAGAAGCTTAGTATTACAGCATCCGTTTGTTAGAAATGCATCTGTTGAGCACATAAACTCTAACAATGTTTCTATAACAATAACTGAACGAGTGCCCATTGCAGTACTTTTGCTTAACGATGGTTCTCTGAAATACGTAGATGAAGAAAATGTGATTCTTCCGTATAGAGTTATTAATGGAATGGCAGACCTTCCGTTGATTAGGGGACTTCAGAAAAACAGTTCTTTAGAAATTGATACCAATTACTTGCAAAAATGTGTAGCCCTGTTAAATCAGGTTACCCATGAAACCCAGAAGTATATTGCTAATGATATATCAGAGATGATAGTAAACAGACAACTTGGTTTGTTGAAGCTGAAAACCTCCGAATCTAACGCAACTATATTGATGGGAAGTATGGAAACAGTTGAAGAAAATTTATCGAAACTGAATGCAATGTATGAGTATTGTTCTAAACAAAACAACATGAGATTACAAGGTTTGGTTGATTTACGTTGGAAGAATAAGGTTATAATTAGAAACAGTTAATCTCTTGCTTGTAGTTGGTTAATTTGAAGGGACGTTCTTTTAACCAATAACCCGCAAAACATAGATAAACGGATTTACATCTTGGGGGGAAACCATGATAGCCACTAAAAATCAGTCCACGGATAGGGCAGATATAATTGATGCTTCTTCGCGTCCGGATATTATTGTAGGTTTAGACATTGGTACTACCAAAATATGCGTTATTGTAGCAGCTCCAGACCGCGAACATGATACCGTAAACATTCTTGGCGTTGGTGTTGCAGAAAGCTCCGGCTTAAACCGTGGGGTTGTTGTTAATATCGAGAAGACAGTTCGCTCAATTGAATTAGCTGTAGAGCGTGCAGAAATGAGTAGCGGTGTTAAAATACACGATGTATATGTTGGTATTGCCGGCGATCATATCCAATCATTCCAAACAAGAAACATTATTGCAATCTCAAATCCATCCGGAGAAATTACTCAATCGGACGTACAAAGATTGATAGAAGACTCACATAACATTGCAATACCATCGGATAGAAGAATTCTCCATATCATTCCACAAGATTTTATCATTGACGGACAGGACGGAATTACCGACCCAATTGGTATGAGTGGTGTGCGTATGGAAGCAAATGTTCATGTTGTTACCGGTTTGGTAACAGCTATACAGAACATCCACCGTTGTATTGAACGTGCCGGGTTAAAAGTTCGGGAGTTGGTATTAGAGCCAATTGCAAGCAGTCATGCTGTATTAGATAAAGCAGAAAAAGAAATAGGTGTAGCATTAGTAGATATTGGCGGTGGCACAACCGATGTTGCAATATTTGAAGACGGTGTTATCCGTCACACCGCAATGTTTGGTATTGCTGGTAATAAAGTAACGGATGATGTGAAAAAAGGTTTGGGAATAATCCAAACCCAGGCTGAGTCTGTTAAACTTACATATGGCCACGCACATCAGCAAAGCATTATGCAAGACGAAGTGTTTATGATTCCCGGTATTAACGGACGTAAACCAATGGAAGTATCAAAGAGTTTGCTTTGCCAGATTATTCAGCCAAGAATGGAAGAGATATTTGAATTTGCATTTGCTGAAATCAAACGCAGTGGATATGCAAGAAATCTCTCCGGTGGTATAGTAATAACCGGCGGTTGTTCGCAATTACGCGGAGCAGAAGAATTAGCAGAGCAAGTATTTGGTATGCCTGTAAAAATAGGGATACCATCGGGAGTGATAGAAGGTGGATTGGCACCGGAAGTTCAAGCACCAATGTATGCTACGGCTGTTGGGTTAGTATTGTATGCCTTAAATTCCAATGCAAATGTACATCAGGAAATTCCTTATCAAGATGTACAAACACCAATATCACCTTCTCAAAAAACAAATGAAAACGGATATAAAACATTCATCAGTAGGGTAAAGAATTTTTTTGATGAATTATAATAGTTATACAAATAATTTCTCAATCGGGGGGAAATATGCCAATTGAATTAGACTGTACACCAACATCCGGTGCTAAAATCCGGGTAGTAGGTGTTGGTGGTGGTGGAGGAAACGCCATCAACAGTATGATTAAGCGCGGATTGAACGGCGTAGACTTTATTGCCGCAAATACCGATGCTCAGGCCTTGCAGGCAAACCTTGCAGGTACAAAAGTTCAGATAGGAAAAGATTTAACACGTGGTTTAGGTGCAGGTGCTGACCCAACTATTGGCGAATTAGCCGTAGAGGAAAGCATAGAGGATGTTCGTGAAGCACTAAATCAAAGTGACATGATATTTGTTACTGCCGGTATGGGTGGCGGAACAGGCACCGGTGGTGCACCTGTAATTGCTCGTATTGGTAGAGAATTAAATGCGTTAGTTGTTGGTATAGTTACCAAACCATTCAACTGGGAAGCACGTAAGCGCTCTCATTCAGCCGAGCATGGAATTTCATCGTTACGCAAACATGTAGATGCGTTAATTGTAATTCCTAATCAGAAACTCATGAACATTATTGATAAGAATACCTCGTTTGTACAGGCATTCCAAAAAGTTGATGATGTGTTGTATAACGCAACAAAAGGTATTGCTGATATTATTAGTGGAAACGGATATGTAAATGTAGATTTTGCAGACGTTCGCACTATTATGAAAGGCATGGGCGATGCTTTAATGGGAATTGGTATTGCACGTGGCGAATGCAGAGCATTAGAAGCGGCAATCAATGCAATAAACTCACCATTGTTAGAAGGCGTAAGTATTAAAGGTGCTAAAGGTGTACTTGTTAATATTACAGCAAGCAGTGATGTAAGTATGCAAGAAGTTGGCGATGCAATAGCAACCATAGAAGAAGCAGCAGGCGATGATGTAAACTTGATATTTGGTGTTGTGTTTAACGAAGAGTTAGGCGACCAATTAATGGTTACAGTTGTTGCTACAGGATTTAACAAAGAAGCAATGGAAGAAACAACGGTTGATTTACAAACCGAAGTACTTCCACATATCCAACAGCAGATGCAAAGCCACATGCAAAATGCACATGTTCAGCAAGTTGAAGTTGTGGCACAAGTTCAGGAACAATTTGTTTATCAAGAAACCAAGATTGCAGCCAACGGTGGTGGAGTAGTAAGCACACCACAGTTTATTGGTGCTGTTCAACAACAACAGCAACGCTCTATCCCGGCAGCTGCACCAATTGGTGTTGGTGAAACAACTAAATACGATGCTCCGGCGTATGCGCGCAGAAACGGTTCTATTCCTTTGAATAACACTGCAGCTGCAACCGTTACAACGGACAACGATTTGAAAGATAAATCACCTATTGAAAAACCAGCATTCTTACGTAAGATCATGGATTGATCGATGTTGCCGGTTTTACTCTGCAACGAGTCATGGAGGACCTTTTTGTTTATTTGTCAGTCAGGTTGTGGTCACCATACTTACCCTACACTACGTCCCAGATAATTGTGGTTTCCTCCCACAAGTTCCACAACCAGGCAACGTCCCGCAATCCCTCGCGGGACGTTGTTTTTTTAAAGAGATTTTCTGCTTCGCTGTCCGAGTCAATCCTCAAACAAATTAACATACATTCACAGGCGGATATGAACTCCTTATGCTATCTTCGTAGGGTGTTCGTGATGTACGGATTTCTCCTGCAAGAAATAGGGTATTACGTTACCATTGGTAAGGTGCAGTCACGCGATAGCAAATAATACTATATATGAATAAAGAAACAATTGGAATACTTGCCTGTCTGGTTACTGTGATATGTTGGACCGGCGGAACATTTGCATTTACACGGGCATCGCGGTTGTATGCGCCGGCATCGGTGAACAGAGTGCGGTTGTTGTTTGCGTTAGTAATTTTAACTGTTGTTGTAAGTGCTGTATTGATGGTATGGCCTTGGCAATTGTTTGGTATTGCGCACATAGAACCATTCTTTTGGTTTGGTGTTTCCGGAATTATTGGGTTTACGCTTGGAGACCATTTTTCGTTTTATTCCTTTAGGATATTAGGAAGCCGAAGAGCGACTGTGTTGGTTAGTATTGCTCCGGCGGCATCGTTACTTTCGGGGATGTATATGCTGGATGAGCATTTATCGTGGGTTGGATTTTTAGGAATGATAATCTCGATTGGTGGATTGCTATTACTTACGCTATCCCGCAAAGAACAACAGGATGTTATAGATGAAGGTTATGGGTCGTTTAAGAAGGGGATACTGTTTGGATTAGCCGGCGCAGTTTGCCAAGGAGTTGGTTTGGTGTTATCCAAAAAAGGATTTACCTCGGCCGAGCCTATGATAATTCATCCGTTGTATGCTACATGGATGCGTTTGATAACTGCAACGGTGAGCGGTTTTGTTGTGTACTCTTTTGTTAACAACCCGTTGAGAGAAGTTGTACACGTGGTGCGACATAGAGAAATATTCTCACCTGTATTACGAGGAACTATATTAGGTCCGGTACTTGGAGTTACGTTCTCGTTGTTAGCCGCGGGTTCCATTGAAGTATCGGTTGCACAAACAATTTTATCGCTTACTCCGGTGTTTGTTATGATTACCTCAATGGTATTACATAAAGAGAAGATTCATGCAACATCGATATTAGCAGTTGCAATATGTCTGCTGGGTGTGTTTGTGTTGGTATGGCGTAATGTTATTTATACGTATTTCTTTGGAGTATAAATATGAGCAAGAAGATTCTACTTCCAGTTATGTGCTTGTTTTTGCTTCTTCTCTCGTTTATAAACAAACAACCACATACAAATGTGGCCAATATATATTCCAAAGCCTACCCTGCAACTGTGGTAATAAATAGTGATAATACAGTATCAGTAAACAAAGGGAGGCATTTGCAGATAGAACCAAAATCAACGCAACAAGATTTTGAGCAATGGTTGAATAATGCCACTTTAACCGACCAGCTGGAACAAGAATATACAAAAGGAAGTATGACAGTTGTCCCTGCAATAAACTTCGACCCAGGTCGCGCGCGTTGTGAAGAATTTTTTGAAGAAATGTACGGTCATAATGCGGGTGAGGTTATTAAGAACTGCACAACAATACAATGGGTGGATGGAACACCGTTAGTAGTAACGAAAGTAAATGGTGTTGATAAACATTTTAGGCAGATTGTTGCTGAGTTAAAGAAGTTGCCTTCTACATTTAGTAAGTATCTGACTAAACCCGGAGGCACGTATAACTGGAGAAACATTGCCGGAACAAACAGACGTAGCACACATAGTTACGGAATTGCTATTGATATAAATGTAGGTCAATCTCACTATTGGAGAAATAGTACGGCAGATAAAAAAGGTGTGTATCCCTATAAAAACAAAATCCCTATGGAGATTGTAAACATTTTTGAGAAACATGGATTTATTTGGGGTGGCAAGTGGTATCATTACGACACCATGCACTTTGAATACCGTCCGGAGTTATGTTCAACCGAATGCTCGTGTAATTAGTATGAAGTTACATCATGTAAATATTGTACTATTTGTAGCTGTGTTTTTGGGAACATCACTTACTATAGTTGCTCAAGAACAATACTATAGTTCAATCCAACATATACCGTGCCCTAAAGGTTTTGAGCGTGTTACATGTGCAGGTGGCTCGTTTGGTGAGTGGCTACGAGCATTGAAACTCAAAAAATCAAATGTTGTGTATTTGTATAATGGTCAGTTGAAGGGAAATCAGTTTTCGCAATTTGCTGTGGTAGACATAGATGTTGGTAAACAAGATTTACAACAATGTGCCGATGCCTGCATGCGTTTACGAGCTGAGTATTTGTTTGCTACCAATCAAAAAGAAAAAATTCGATTCCGCTTTACCAATGGCACGGATGCAACATTTGTAGATTGGATGAATGGCAAACGTCCGCACATAAAAGGGAATAGTGTTCGCTGGACAAAAGATACAAAACCTAACGATAGTTATGCCGCACTTCGCGAGTATTTGATTCCGGTATTCAGATTTTGTGGAACTGCATCGTTAGAGAAAGAACTTCCAACTGTAAGTGTACATGATATTCAAATTGGCGATATAGTAATTAAAGGTGGTTTTCCCGGGCATGCTATTATGGCGGTTGATATGTGCCGTAATGCTCAAGGTAAAACCATGATGATGCTTGTACAAAGTTATATGCCGGCTCAGGATATTCATGTGCTGCGTAACCCCGAAAATCCAACCTCGCCTTGGTACGAAGTACGTAACGAATCCGTGCTTGAAACCCCAGAATGGACATTTACCGATTTCACACATCAAATACGTCGGTTTCAATAATTGTATTTGCTATCGCCCGACCGCATCAAACCTCTATTTTACAAACCATTATTTTTGCGGGAGAGAACCTTGATCAGATAGAGGTTGTTGCTCATTCAGTATTTTCTCTTTCTCCTGTGTATCCCAATACAATTGAAACAGTGTTAGAATAAAAATTCCAATTGTCGCATCAATTACAATCTTGAGGAAATCTCCCGAAGACATAGTTTTTGCAGAGTCTCCGGAAAAAAGAAAGAACTCTGCAGTACGCAACGTTACAAGAAATGTAATGCCGAAAATGAAAAATCGAATGTATAGTTTCATCCTCTCACCTTAGGATATTGGATGATTAAATAAAGCGTAATTACTTTGAACCTGTTTGTTTCTTAATTGCTCTTTTCTCAATATAGTATTGTATAGCAATAAAGAATATAGTGCTGATTAAAGGACTCACTATTAACTTTCGTAAACTTACGTCCTGATGCTCAGAACTTGTATCAAATGCCTCAAACAAATATTGAATTGCAAGTAATACTATAAAATATATCGCCGCCATAATCAGATATTTTTTTGTGTTTGTCATTTCAGCTCCACGATAATTATTGTTTTGTAGTTGAGATTTAGTCCCGCAAGTTGAGGTTATGTGATGTTGTAGGATTGGGAGCGGCTGCGATAGCAAATTATCCATCATACCTAATTACATTTTTTACACCTTGTATTTTTTGCAGACGTTGAAAAATTACATTTAGATGCTCGATGTTTTTTACATACACTGTAACGATACCTTCAAACTCGGCACCAAAGGCATCAATATTTACGCTACGAATGTTTGTGTTGTTATACTGAACAATAGCATTAGTAATATCGTTCAGCATTCCGGCGCGGTCATCTCCGGTAATACGAACTGCTGCAATAAACTCTCCTTGTTGTAATGATGACCAATTCATTTCAACAAAGCGCGGTCCAACTTTGTTTGTAAGCTCGGCAACATTTTTACAGTTCGAGCGGTGGATTTTAATACCACTACCAACGGTTACAATGCCTATAATTTCATCGCCCGGTACCGGATTGCAACAACGTGCGTAATGATACAATATGTTCCGAACGTCGCTTCCATCCTGAAGTGTAACACCGTTTGCATGGTCGCGGGCAACCTCGCTATAATCTTTTGTAGGTGTTGCTACTATTACCGTATTACCAACTCCAGATGATGGGTCTAGGCGTTTCTTTATTTCAGTTATAACGTCTTCAACATTAACTGTCCCCATCCCGATTTGCTGATAAAACTCAGGTACATTATTATACTTTAATGTGTGAAGTACCTTTTCTAAGTTATCGTAATTGATATGCAGATTGCTTTTCTTACTCTTACGTTCCCAAATCTCTTTTCCTTCTAATTGCTTCGACCGTTTCTCTTCGTTAAGATATTTACGGATGTTAGATTTTGCTTTATGCGTTATACAGAAACGTTCCCAGTCTTTGCTTGGTCGTTGGTTTTTTGAAGTAAGAATTTCAACTTGGTCGCCGGTTTTGAGTTTGTAATCTAATGGAACAATTTTGCCGTTAATTTTGGCACCAATACATCGGTAACCAACTTCGCTATGTACATCAAAGGCAAAGTCTATTGGTGTTGCGCCTTGTGGCAAAATACGTAGGTCATTCTTTGGAGTATAAACATAAATCTCATCTTGGTATAAATTTAATTTGAATGACTCGAGTACGTGTTCCGGAGCTTCGTCGCCGGCGTTCTCAAATACGTCTCGAACCCACGTTGCCCACTCTTCAAGCTCTTTATCATTCCACCAAGTTTTGATTTGTCCGTTTTGATTTTGGTTTTCTTTATACTGGAAGTGTGCGGCAATACCATTCTCTGCAACGTTGTGCATTTCGTTAGTACGAATTT
>JAIBAE010000017.1 GCA_019695345.1 Bacteroidota bacterium
AATTTTTCCAAGGAGCCATCAACTTTTCTATTGTATTGAATAAACACATTATTCCAAACTTCAATACAGTCCTGATTCCCGGAGTTTACCAAATCTCTACCACTTTTATCAACCGTTCTATCATAATGAATTTCCGTACAAGGGCCACATGGGCCGGTATCGCCCATTTCCCAGAAATTATCTTTTTCATCGAACCGTAAAATATGTTCGCGAGGTAAAAATTTTCTCCAAATTTCCCACGATTCATCATCGGTTCTGTACACAGTAGCATACAAACGTGTTGGGTCTAATCCCCATACTTTAGTTAGTAACTCCCAACTCCACGAGATAGCTTCTTCTTTATAATAATCACCGAAGCTCCAATTACCAAGCATTTCAAAAAAGGTATGATGATAAGAATCATAGCCAACCTCTTCCAAATCATTCTGTTTGCCACTTACGCGGATGCACTTTTGTGTATCAACGGCTCGTTTGAAATCGCGAGTTCCTGTTCCCAAGAACACATCTTTAAATTGGTTCATACCGGCATTGGTAAACAACAAAGTCGGGTCGCCATGTGGTATAACAGGTGCGCTTGGCACTATTCTATGTTCGCGCTCTTCAAAAAATTTCAAAAACGACTGACGTATCTCGCGTGATGTCATAACGTACTAAAAGTAATATCGTAAATCATTGGACGGCAAAAATACGGTTTTGCCCGTTTAGAACAGCAATTGAGTTGTTTAGTGTAGATTTTGATTTTTGTGTAGCCCAAATTAAGCAGCTATAAAACCATGTCGATTGATACTAAATGGGACTATTCGTTACAAATTTGTTCTAAGAAAAGTATTTTTTTACATGCCTTCATATAAACACATTAAATAGACAGCTTTGTTCTACATTTAAAATCTAATGTAAAATCACAAATCTTACCATATAACAATTATCATTGGTTAAGAGTGATATTGAGTACACTCCATTACTCAGATCAGTAGTTTCAAGTTCAAATCTGTCACCAATATCTTTTTTTATGAAATTTTTTATAAGATTTCCATGTATATCCCAAACATAGATGTAGCAAGTATTATTGATAGGGTAATTTACCTTTATATTACAAATCTTATCTGACGGCAGAGGATAAACTTCAAGAACATCATTAGAAAAATCTAGCCCTGTTAATGCTTCTGAATCATTCTTAAGACCTGTAATAGTTGATTTATCATTTACCACTACAAGGTTATAACAAGATGTAGCGGTTGTAGAGCCGACAACTTTTACAGTATCATTTGACTTACGAATTTTAGGAGTATAATAACTAATTTCTACGGTACCAGTATCAAGAGGTAAGATTTCAAAAATTCGAGCAAGATTAATCACAACACCTGACTTTTGCATATACATATCCCTTGCTAAATTAAATACATTATTACTATTAATTTTACAAGTTTGATTGGTACTATTTTGTAATAGTACTTTGACGGTATGCTTTACAGTATCAACCGATATGAAAGAACTATCGTGAATCACTGAGAGTATTTTCCAAGGTTCGTTTTCTTTTTCAATGATAAATTCCTGAGATATTTTGCATCCGGTAGCTGTATCAAGCATCTCCAACAAATAAGAATTTCCGGGCCGGATTTTTATAGTGGATATTGTGTCTCCTGTTGACCATTTTAATAACCTGAAACCACTATATTCGCTTGGTTTAGAGAGGTTTACTATATTATTTATACACTGTCTGGGCAGATATTTTCTATCAAACATATACGAACAAGAACCAAAAATCTCTACTGTATTTGTATAACCATATCCACTACCGGGTCCACTGGAATCGGAAGGAACAACTTTGCATCCTGCAATTACCACTGCTACGTTTCTGAATGTTTCAACTACAGGAATAGTTGTACATATTACTTTATGAAACGAATGTGAATCGTTCATATGTGCAACAGGTTTTAGGTTATGTGTTTGAATATTAAATAATGCTGCATTAGATACAGACCAACATGTTCCCTTATAAACTGGGTCTTGAATCATTCCACCTGCAATCAATACTTGATTTGTATCCAACTGCGCAAGACCATGATTTACAGGAGCAATATATGGTAAGCCATCAGAAACAAAATTTCCATTACGTTCTATTGAAAACATTTTGGTGTGTAGTAGTGGCATAGTAGAATGTGCACCTCCAGTAACTAAAATTCTTCCATCGTACAAAGTAATTGACTTGGCACCGGGAACACCTTTATACAAAGAATCTACAACACTCCAAGTATCCTTAAACACATCGTACTCTAATACTTTTGTTAACGTATCTGAATCTCTGTTTAGAAAACGCCACGCCTTGGTAGTTATGCCACCATAAACTACCACCTTTCCACTTTGCATAACAAGAGCTTGCGCATTCATAAGTGGGTATGGGAGTGGTGCAACCAATTTACTCTCCCCTGTTGCTGTGTTGAAAATTTCAACAGACGGTATTGGAGTGTTATGCCTATCTCCGCCACCTACAATCAGTATTTGGTTATGAGAAATAAAACAGGCACAATGTCCACGTCGGGCAATTTGTAAAGTACCAACGTCCTTCCATATGTTTTGCTTTACATCATATTTTTCTACATAAGGTGTGTTAAGGTCATAGTTACTGTTTGCGGGTAAAGCATTCACACCACTAATAGCATAGACATATCCATCGTTTGAGTATAACAACGGAAACTCTGCTCTGTTATTTTTCATTGAATTGGTAGTATAAATGTGCGGAGCAACAACATCAATAATTTCGCACGTACTTAGTGTTCCAGTGTCAGAATCACACAAACCACCGGCAACTAAGATCTTACCGTTTTTCAAATCGACCGCACCAAACGATGCACGGGCATTTTTTAGTTTACCAAGTATTTTCCATGAATCCTGAGCATGACAGAGGGAAAAATATATAACAGAAGTAATAACAATAAATGTAATTTTAAGCATAATGTAAATGTTATTTATAAGGCAATTTCTTTACAATAAAATATATTCCAGATTACGACTATTTTTGATTGATTACTTTAGTACTTTCGTGGGTATAATCTAAACTTTTTATCATTGATAAAAAACAGTATTACTTACTGTGCAAATATTGCATTGTAAAATAAATAAAAATATATACTTATCAACACCCTCTCGCGATGTTGTAACACTTTTTCCCGACCGGGTTGCGGCGCAGTATGGCTCGCTTCGGCAGAGGTGGGAAACATGATTTGTATTTTACCCAAGTAGAGTTTTTTGTTTACGTAATGTTATAACGGTAATCTCCGGCGGAATACCCACACGCACCGGAATTCCAACGGTTCCAAGCCCACGGTTAACATATAAATGTTGGTGCGCATCGGAATACAAACCCGCCCATTGCTTGTACACAAACTGCGCCGGACTGACCTGTTTGCCAAAGAAATCCATTGCAAACTGCCCGCCGTGCGTGTGTCCGCTTAACATCAAATCTATTTGTGTTTTACCACGAATTTCCTTATCCCAAAATGTTGGGTCATGCGCCATAAGTATTGTTGGGTAATCTGGGATTGTTCCAATAAGCGCTGTAGGTAAATCGGCAAAGTTTTGTCCAAGCCCTGTGTTGTCGGTACCTATTAATTGCAGTACTTCGTTATCTATGGTAAACTGATGATTTTCATTTACCAAAAGTTTGATGCCACTATTTGTTACTATAGATTTGATTCTATCGTGGTCGGACTTTGAGGTGTAATGGTCGTGGTTGCCAAGCGAAGCCCACACACCCAAATCTGCTTTTAGTTTCTCCAGCTCTGGGCGAATAATTGCAAGTTCGTTCGATTGAAAGTTTACAAAGTCACCTGTTATCAACAGTAAGTCCGGTTTATGCGTTTCGATTATTCTTCGTGCTTCCTGAAACGGGCGGTAATCGCGGAATGAACCTGAGTGAATATCAGATATTTGAATAATCTTAAAGCCATCGAATGCACTAGTGAGTTTTGGAAGTTCAAGATCATGGTAATACACTTCGATATTATCAACATTGGTCATTCCCCTTCCAATAATAAAGAACGGAACGGTGGCAATACTCCATGCTGTTGACTGAATTATTTTTCTGCGGGATTGGTTTGTTGTTTCAGGTTCATGTTGTGTTTTCTTTTTCACCAGTTTACGAACACCCAAATACAAAGCGTATACAATATCTTTACACACTAGGAATATAGCAATAGGAAGTTTTGGGATATACCACAATATGGTAACTATAAACAACGCATAAAGCCAATCATCCAAACGGGCTGTATTGCTGCGTTGGAATGAAACATATGGCGAGAGAAATAATAAGGTAATACTAATAATCCACGGCACACGCGAAACCCATTTGTTCCAACGCATGTTCTTAACAAACCTCTGCCACGATAACAAACAATAAACATCTATCAGAAACAGAATTACGGAAGAAGTTATAACAAACTTTAATAATTGATGAGAATCCAATGTATTTCCTATGTATCAACAATTCAAAACCTAAGCCGCCCCCACAGACGAATTACCTACCATTCATGTTTTACGTGCGAAGTGTAATAAACAACGCATCGGCTTCTGCTAAAATAACATCGGGTTGGCTTGCATACGCTATTTGTCCGTGAATGTAATTTTTCCTACCTTCAATTTTTTGCAATTTGGCAGATAAATACAGCAGCTCACCAATATTGATTGGTTTCCTGTACTTAACATTCAGCTGTGCTGTTGGTGCTTTTATTTGTAATCCGCTAAGCACTTTACCCAACGTTTCATCAAGCAATAATGCAGTGTAGCCGCCATGCATAATGTTCAGCGAGCCCATTAATCGGTTATCGGGTGTAAACCACGATTCAACACTATGTTCTTCTTTATCAAACAAAAACGAGAGCATTAATCCGTTTGGATTATCACGTCCGCAACCGGCACAACTGTTTCCAACTCGCGGGCGCATGAGTTGCATGTTTTCCGGAATATGTAACGGTGGAATTACCTCCCAAAGCGTTGTGCCTTCTACGTTGTATGTGTACCAGTTTCCCCAGTGTTCTATGTTACGCGAGAGTTCGATAGCGGCATTTGGTACAATCCTGCCAAACTCACCCAGCGGTGCTTTGTGGTATAACACACCGTTTTCGCCAAAGCGTAAATCTTGCGGATGAAACTCCACCGAGTACGATGGTGAATACCACAGTTTACCGTCTTCGTAATACGTAAACACAATTGGAGTATCGGCAACGGCAACGTAATTCCGTTCTCTTCCACAGGGCGAATAATACATATAATCTGTACATTCCCCTGTATCATTCACACGGATATTTCTAAAGAAGACATCTAAAAATGTTTCATCTTCTAATATCGCACCTTCGTGAATCAAATTGCCTTTAGTATCAAGCGTTAAAAAGTAATTGCGTTCATTCATACAGTTCTCCTTTCTTCAATCACAAAATACATTGAAACCGTAATCTGGTAATGCGTTATTTTTGATTGAGATGATTTGTAGCTATCGCATGACGGCACCAAATGTTTTGTAACAAGAAAGCGTTGCCAATGCCGATAAGTACCTTACTAATTACATCACGGTTATCGTGTTTTTGTAACAGAATGTTCTTTCCCGCAGTACAAGGTTTTGCTTTTAATTAACACTGGGTACGGCTTGGAACAAAAAATCTTCTCAACTTTTGCCCGTCTGTGGCGAAATACTACTTTGAATTTTACTTAAACTAAGAGGTTACCATGTGCGGAATAGTTGGATACATAGGCAATAAACAAGCAGCCGATATTGTTGTTAAGGGCTTGAAACTGTTGGAATACCGTGGGTATGATTCGGCAGGTGTTGCTGTAATTGATGACTCCACTGTTTCCATTAACAAACGTAAAGGCAAAGTTGAAGACTTGCTGAAAATGGTTGATGTTTCTAAAATTCCGGGCACACTTGCAATGGGTCATACCCGTTGGGCTACACACGGCGCACCCAATGATGTAAATGCTCACCCACATACCGATAGCACCGGGAACATTGCCTTAATACATAACGGTATAATTGAGAACTATACAGTAATAAAAACCGAGTTATTGAATAAAGGATATACATTTAAATCGGAAACCGACTCGGAAGTATTAGCAGTTTTTATTGGGATGATTTACGAGAAAGTCCACGATGTAGAAATGGCTGTCCGTTTAGCATTGAACGAAGTTGAAGGTACATTCGGGTTGGTGGTTATCTCCACACATGAACCTGATAAGATTATTGTGGCACGTCGTGGCTCGCCAATTGTTCTTGGTATTGGCGATGGCGAATACATAGTTGCTTCCGATGCTTCGGCAATAGTTGAATACATGAAACGCGTGATTTACCTGAACGACGATGAAATGGCAATTCTAACGCGCGAAGGCTACTCAACTAAAACAATAAAGAACGAAACGGTAAATGCAGAAATTCACGAGCTTGAGTTAAACATTGAGCAAATTCGTAAAGGTAATTTCGACCATTACATGCTTAAAGAAATCTTTGAGCAACCAAGCACCTTTAAAGATTCTATCCGCGGCAGATTATTAGTTGAAGATGGGAACGTAAAACTTGGCGGTGTTGGCGCAGTTGCCGAGAAATTAAAGAATGCACGACGCATTATTATTACTGCATGCGGTACATCATGGCACTCTGCGTTAGTTGGCGAATACATGATTGAACACCTTGCACAAATTCCCGTTGAGGTTGAATATGCATCGGAGTTCAGATATCGTAATCCGGTAATCTACCACGATGACGTCGTTATTGGCATTTCCCAATCGGGCGAAACAGCTGATACTCTTGCCGCCTTACGCGAGGCAAAACTGAAAGGCGCGACAATACTTGGTTTGGTAAATGTAGTTGGTTCTACCATTGCACGCGAAACCGACGCAGGTGTGTACCTTCACGCCGGACCTGAAATAGGCGTGGCATCAACCAAGGCATTTACATCGCAGTTGGCGGTATTATCGCTGTTGGCCATGTATTTAGGTAGACAGCGAGTTCTATCAATGGCAGATGGCAAAACCCTTGCAACAGAACTTGCCGCATTGCCCGATAAAATCCAATACATCTTAGACCGCGCCGACCAAATAAAACAAATCTCGTTAGCATATACCAATGCAACAAACTTCTTATATCTTGGTCGTGGCTATAACTTCCCTGTTGCCTTAGAAGGCGCATTAAAGCTGAAAGAAATCTCGTACATCCACGCAGAGGGTTATCCCGCAGCCGAAATGAAACACGGTCCAATTGCACTTATAGATGAAAACATGCCCGTTGTTTTTGTTGCCACCAAAGATGAGATTTACGATAAAGTAGTTTCCAACTTAGAGGAAGTTCGTGCACGTGGCGGGCGCGTAATTGCCATTGCAAGCGAGGGCGATACAAACATTGCACGTCTGGCTGAGCATGTTATTTATATACCAAACACGTTGCCGCAGTTTACGCCTGTGTTAGCGGCAATACCAATGCAACTCATGGCGTATTACATTGCTGTTCAACGTGGCTGCGATGTAGATAAACCACGTAATCTTGCTAAGAGTGTTACAGTAGAATAAATAACTTTGGGTTACCGTTCAACAACTTCACAGCGTTCAGCGCGCAAACCCTGTGCGAGCCAAGCGTTGAAATTCAGAACCACTTCTACAATTACATTAAATAAAAAAACAGCGCCATTGAACCGTTCGTTACCGACCGGGTTGCGGCGCTTGAGAGTTGCTTCGGCAGAAGTGGGAATCAACTTTTATCTTCCAAACATTTCTGCCTTTTTATTGCGCATCATGATGAGCTTTTGCAGTACTTCGGGGAATTTGATTTCGAACATCATCAGTTTAGCATATTGCTCTGCATTTAGCAGTGGTTTAAGCATGGTAATACGCTCGCGAGCGGCTGATAACCAAACATCATAATATTTGAGAACTATTTCGGTTTTGTTGGTAATATCAGATTGACTGCCTTTGTTCTTAACGGTTTGATTTAAGTCTTTGATTGCATCATCGAGTGCCTTTTTAGCAGCGTCAATTTTCTTTTGACCGGCGTTGTACTGAACCAAGAATTTATCAGCGACATCAGAACTGAGGTCGAGCATATCAAGCAACTTCGCTTTTTTGAGTTGCATTACACGTTCTTTAATTTGCTCGCCACGTGTTTCATCTTGCATCATGTCCTGTGCAAATGATGAAGTAATCAACATACAGCTAACAAATAGCGTTAATAGTGTATTAACCGGCGTCATCGCTTACCTCCTGAATCATTTTTTCAATGTCATCTATATCGGCTTTGTTCTGCAATTGAATTCGCTCTGTTTCTATAAAGTCAGGATCAGGTTGGTCGGATGTGCTGCTTATAATACTCTCAGCAAGTAGCTCATCGAGATTATCACTCAAATGTGCTGTATATGATAGCACCGAAGTTGCCTCGGCTGTAGGCGCACCAAGCGATGGTTCTGCTATACCATTCTGAACTGTTTGCATTACACTTGCATCATGCATCAATGCTTGCGAAATATCTTCATCGATACTTGCAACATGATTTGTAGATGCTGTTGTAAAACGAATAACAAGAATGACGGCTGTAACACTTAATGCAATTGGAACAACTCTGCCAAATAGAATAGATGAAAAACTGCGCTTTGGTTGTGTAGCAATTTTTTGGTTTACATGAACGGAAAGATTCCGCGCCTGATAATCAATTGTTGAAGTGATTTTCTGTTTGTCAATCTTTGTAAACACAGCGGAAATACTTTCGACTTCTTGCAGTAATTCGGGAAACTGCTGTAATGATTGACGCACAACTTCTGCCTGCTCAGTGGGTAAATTCCCAAGGGCATAATCTGCAAGCAGTTCCTCAAGTTGTTCTCGGTTATAAAGATTATTCGTTTGCATAACCAAACTCACGTAAATCAAACATATTTGAATTTTTTAGAATCTTAGCCAGTTTTTGGATTGCCTGGAAGTAGTTGGCTTTTAACCCACCAATACTTGTTCCAAGTATTTCGGAAATTTCTTCGTACGATAGCTCATCAAAATACCGAAGGCAAAATGTCTCGCGTTGTTTATCGGGTAATGTTTCAAGGATTTGGTAAAATTTATCCGAAAAATCCTTGTCCATCATCTGGCGTTCCGGGGTTGCAATATCCGATTCAACTTCCATTTCTTCGCCATCTTCGTTCTTAAACCATGCTAAGAACTTTTTCTTCCTACGCATAGTGGAGCACACGTTTACCGTTATTCTATATAACCATGTTGTTATGGAGCTTTCTCCTTTAAAACTTGGTAATGCTTTTAAGGCACGGATAAACACTTCCTGTGCGGCATCATCAGCATCATCGTGGGCATTATTCAGTTGGCGCAGTGCCAACGAATACACAAAACGCTGATGTTTACGTACAAACTGAGTAGCGGCGATTTCTCTGTTGCCGTTAATATATTCTTCTATCAGAACGGTATCGTCGTACGGTAATGCCAATGAAAATGTTCCCATATATGCCTCACTCTAATTTTTGTTGGTGAGACGGTGACTTATACCCTTGGGTTTAAAGGCAATCTTAATTATTTCCAATAATTACACCCCAAAATAAAAAAGTCAGGCAAATGCCTGACTTTTAATCTTTCCATTAGCTCATTCTTATTCAATATCAACAATATCGCTAGCACGTTTACCACCAGCCATGGCAACGATTTCATCGTCATAATGGTCGGCAATTACTGCGGTAGCGGCAACAGCTGTAATCAGTTCGCTACGGTCCATGGTAGCACCCGTAATAGATTGTGTAAATACAATTGTGTTATCGAATAGTAATCCAAATCCGCCAAAGTGTAATTCCGCATTTTTTCTTAGCAAAAAGCTCATTAACTCTGGTGTAATTGTAGCACCTACAACAACATGCGCTGTGCATTCAACAACACAATCAAGTTCCGTAAAACTGCGAACAACAATCATAACACGTGTAGAACCACGGCTAACGGCAAAAGCACCATTCTCAAATGCAACATAATCCGGAAATGAATCCATCAACAGCTTTTCTACTCTGCCGCGTGTTTCTGTAAGTAAATTTTCGCCGGTAGTACCAAATTTCAAATCTTCCATAAAACCTCCTTATTCATTAGATGGGGGTAATTGTAAATTAGCTTTCAGTTTCTCTAACGCTGCATCTACACTTGCGCTTGAACCAAGTTGTTTAAACTCTTGTTCAAGAGAAGTGTTTTCGCCTGCTAATTGTTCAAATGCAGATGCTTCAGCTTCAACTTTTTCGATTTTACCCTCGAACTTATCAAATTTACTGAATGCATCAGAGCCAACTCCACTAAACGACTGCGCTATTTCTTTTTGCGCTTTTGCCGCCTGCGAGCGAGCTATCAATGTGCTTTGGCGCGAGCGAGCTTCTTCCAGCTTATTCTTAATTTGGTCTAACTGACCGCGAAGTTTATCCGAAGTTGCTTTAGCTTGAGCATAAATTGGTTCTAAATCGGCAGCATTCCTGTCCGAAACAATTTTCTTTTCTAAAGCGGCTTTGGCCAAATCTTCTCTTCCTGCCTGAAGAGCTTGTGTTGCCTTTGCCTGCCAATCGGCACTCTGATCTTTTGCCTTAGCAAGTTTGCGCTCAAGCGACTTTTCATTTGCTATAGCATTAGCTACTGCAAGAGTGTTGCGGTTAACCGCTTCTTCCATTTCCAAGACCATCTGTTTCAACATTTTTTCAGGGTCTTCGGCTTGGTCTAACGCATCGTTAACGTTAGCCTTAAAGATGTCGGATATTCTAGAGAATATTCCCATCGTTGTACCTCATATATAATTGTGAGTGAAATACGCGGATGATAACGCCGCTTGAGAATCTTTGTTGCAAAAATCGTAAAAAATATTTCCCTGAAGTAGAAAAGTATTCTTCCTGTTTACCTGCTCCGGGCTACGTTTTCCAAACAACGTCCGGTTTGCATAGACAGAACCTCACCGATTTACAACCATTTTCAACGGACGCAGAATCCAAATCCCCAGTATTTATCTGTAGTGTCGTAAAACAACCCATGAATGCTGTAGCCGTTGTAGTAGTTTGTATACATACATAACTCATATTTTCCTTTCATTGGGAAATTAACTCCAGCCTGAATTGCATGAACAAGTCCACTAACTCCGCCAACCGATTCCAACTTTACATCGTAAGCGGCTGTAATGGATGCACCATTCCCTTCCGGGCAAAGTTGGTAGGTGTATTCAGCTCCTAATGTTGGAATAACTAAGGATAAATCTTTCGCTAATTTTTTGTTCGAGAAAATAAAATTACAACCTGCATACAAACGCAATTGTTCCCAATTTCTGGAATACACTGCATCAACAAACTCGCGGCTATACACAAACGGTTTAGGATGCAATTGCGCACTATCGTTAATTGCTAAACCATCAGCCAAATGTGCAGAAATGTGAGCAATACGAACGCGCCAACTATCTATATATCCTGAGTACTTAGTTGTTCCACAAAAGTTGATTCCAAACAAATAGTCAACCGTTTCTACAGGAAACTTCAATTTACCTTCCGAACGTAATCGGGTTAAAGTGATGAAGTCTGTTCCGTTGGTTATAAGCGTGTTTTCTGATTTATACACATCCATTAAATCAACACTGGCACCAATATCTAACCTAAGTCGGTTATCCGATTCTTGATACATTGTTCCAATTCTTGGCTCGAATGGATTTGCATATAATGGCGTGAAATTTAGATGCGAGGTATTTTGTGCTTGTACTACATGTGGTAACCAAGAAACAACTATTGCTATAAAGAATGATACTCTTTTACTGTTCATATCAGGTTGATGTTAGTATAAGAATGAGGATTTGTCCCGCAGACTGAGGTTAACTTTTGAATGCTACGTTAAGGTGCGGTCAGGCGATAGCAAACAAAACTATTACCGATATACGCCACGTTTTGATATTTTGATAAACTCAACAATCTCGTTGATTATATCATTGGGAGTTTGGTTTGCTGTTGCGTAAGCGTTAATTCCATCGGTCATGTTATACCCGCTAAAGAAAACTGTGTTATAGAACGAATCAATCGTATCAACTTGCTCGCGAGTGAAACCACGGCGCAGTATTCCGATTTTATTAATGCCTTCTACTTTAACTGGCGTTCGACCTAATAACGCATACGGAGAAACATCTTTGGTAAGCATTGCATCTGCCGCAACCATTGCGTGTTTTCCTACTCGGCAGAATTGATGAACCTTTGTAACACCGCCCAACACAACCCAATCACCAATTTCTACGTGACCGCCAAGCTGGGTTGCGTTTGCAATTACAACGTGGTTGCCAATGGTGCAATCGTGCGCAATATGTGAATACGCCATAATAAGGCAGTCATCGCCAACGGTAGTTTGTTTGGTGTGTGAACCACGGTTTACAGTAGCACATTCGCGTATGGTGGTTCTATCGCCAACAACCGCGTAAGTTGTTTGTCCGTGAAAACGTAAATCTTGTGGCTCTGCACCAATCACAGCTCCGGGGAATACTATGGACTCTTTGCCAACTCTTGAACCGTTCAATAACACGGTGTGATACATTAGTTGAGTGCCCGCACCAACATGAACATCATCTTCCACAATTGCATAGGCACCAATGCTAACATTATCGTCGATGTGAGCTTTAGGAGAAACAATGGCAGTTGGGTGAATTTGTGTTGCCATTACGCCTCCTTATCAACTACTGCGGCTTGTAAATCTGCTTCGGCTACTAATTTGCCATCTACATACGCTTTAGCTTGCAGCGAAATAGTATTAAAGCGCTTACCGGTCATTTTAATATCCATTACCAGTTGATCGCCGGGGATTACCGGTTTACGAAACTTGGCGTTGTTGATGCCCATAAAGAACACCAACTTGTTATCGGTGAAGTTGCCATCAACATTCAATAACAACATGCAACCGCATTGTGCCATTGCTTCAAGTATCAAAACTCCCGGCATTACCGGACGCTCAGGAAAGTGTCCCGGGAAAAACGGTTCGTTAATAGTAACGTTTTTATATCCTATGATTCTGTTTTGTTCGGTATCAAACTCGGTAATTCTATCAACCAATAAAAATGGATAACGGTGCGGCATAACTTTTAGGATAGCATTTATATCCATAACAGCACCGTCAATCTTCTTGGGTTGAATTTTTCTCATTACCTTTTTCTGCTCGTACATCTTTCGGATTTTACGGGCAAACTCGATATTACTTGCATGACCCGGACGTGCAGCCAAAATCTGTGCTTTCATTGGTGCGCCAACTAATGCTAAGTCGCCAAGCATATCCAATAGTTTGTGGCGTGCCGGCTCGTTTTTATATCGTAAAGAATTATTATTCAATATTCCGTTCGAGCCAAGTACGGCGTTTCCTTGTATTCCAAGTTTGTGTAACAACGCGTGTAACTCATCATCGCTCATTTCTCTATCTACAATTACAATGGCGTTATCTAAGTTTCCACCGCGAATCAACCCTTGGTCCCACAACATTTCAACTTCGTTCAGGAAGCAGAATGTTCTGGAAGAAGCAAACTCGCTGATAAATTCTTTTTCTAAGTCAAACATACCGGTATGTTGCGAGCCCAATGCAGGATTGTTGTAATCAACCATCACTGTAATTCTAAAATCATCCATTGGCAATGCAACGATATCTACACCTTTTGCTTCGTTGGTGTAACGCACAGGTTGGTCGAACACAAGATAATCGCGTGGTGCTTTCTGATTAACTATTTCAGTTTGTTTAAGCACTTGTACAAATGGCATTGCAGAGCCATCACCTACAGGCGGTTCGTTTGCTGTGAGTTCCATTCTGCAATTGTCTATCTGCAAACCTACTAAGGCAGCAAGAACATGCTCAACGGTGTGAACTTGTGTTCCATCAACTGCTAATGTTGTGCCGCGGGATATATCAACCACATTATCTACAAGAGCAGGAATCTCCGGCGAGTTCGGTACATCAGTACGAACAAACTTAAAGCCATAATTTTCTTCTGCCGGATGAAATGTGATAGTGGAAATGTTTCCTGTATGTAATCCAACCCCCGAAAAACTAACGGGTTCTTTGATTGTACGTTGTTGTTCTATCATGAGCTGTGGTATGTGTCAAAATAAATCGGGTGCAAAAATACGTTTCATTGGGCAGTTAATCGTTACAACCTGCGTTTTTTTTCATTTTTTAGGTCTAACGCACCAATCCTCTGGCATTATAGTACGTTTTCTTGCGGGAAAGTCCCGCAATTCACGAACACCGTTTACCGTGACAGGAGGTTCTTTCCGGCATATTGTGGTTTTTTGAAGCTGAGATTTTTGGTGCCGCCACGCGAAGCAAAAGATTACTCACAAACTACTTCAGTATATCGTTTGTGAGCACTTACCGACTTAGAGTGTATATCAAAAAATCGTAATGGCAGTTCAGCGGACTTGGTAATTCCTATTCTTGTTGAGACTCCGATTGATACGGGCTTATCTTTATGTTGAAGCCAGAGTTCTGTATTACAACAACTTATACCATTTTCATTGCGTGTAAAACCTAAACCTTTTGCAACATTCCCCGGACCAGAAAGCAACTTTACGGCAGGACAATCCCCGCGTTGCTCTTGTATGAAGTCAATGCCGTGTAGTGGTTCAGCAGCTCGAATCAACACAGCACACCCAACAGAATCATCTTCCGTAACAACGTTAATACAATGGTGGATACCATAAATAGAATACACATACAAAATACCGCCGTGTTCAAACATTTTATCGTTACGGGGAGTTCGTTTTGTAGCAGCATGACAGGCCGCATCATTAGCGCCGAGATATGCCTCTGTTTCAACAATCTTACAAACAATGCTCTTTTCTTTAACGGTACGTATTATATAACTTCCAATTAAAAGTTTAGCTACATTAATAGTACCATTTCTCAGTTCTTGTTCTGTTATATGCTTGGAGAAATCGGGTTTAAAATCAACTATTTGCATTCGGAATTTGTTCAGGGTTAATGTGAGTACTAATTTGCCTTTGGTTCTACCAACAATTATTCCATGTCACGGTTCAATACGCCTTTAGTTCGCTTTATTACTAACACTTCTGCACTAATCCTTGCCGACGGCTTGGCCTTAGTGTCTTCTGCTGTGTTTGTAATTTTGTTAGGAAGAACCTATGGCGCGGCACAACTGGGTTTGTTATCGTATGCAATGGCGTTTGCAGCAATTGCCCAAACCATAGTAGATTCCGGTTACGATATTACTTTACCGCGTAAAATCGGGAATAATCCACAGACAGCTGTTGAATCCGTTTTAAATTCCATGTCAACCAAAGCAATGATGAGCATTATTATACTCCCAGTTGCTTTTATCAGTACACTGTTTATCCGAACAGATGCCCACGTTTTAACTACTGTAATGTTAATTGACATTATACCCACAGTTATGGGATATACCTACTTGACCGCATTACGTGGATTATTAGTTACCAAAGAAAGTTCAGTTATACAAGGATTGTATACTTCAAGTATCTTTATTGTTTGTGGGTTATTAGTTCTACTACAGGTACCTCTTGTTGTCTTTACAATTGTTATGGTGCTTGGTGATACGCTGAAGTATTTTCACCTGAAAAAACTGATACAAGCCAAAGTGGGTACATCTGTTTCCATATCTAAAGTTTATAAACAACACCATAGCGTAACCTTGTGGAACACCACTCTATTATACACTGCATATAGAGAACAAAAATCATTATTGATTACAAACATACTTAGCAGTGCATTAGTTAGAGTTCCAACTGTTTTTTTAGGATGGTACTCTACCAACGTAGTTGTAGGAGAATACGCAGCGGCAGCTCGGTTTTATTCTTCATTACGGATTATCCCGGGTGCATTCTTTAATGCCATATTGCCGGAATACTCCAATACCGAAACTCGTTCACCAAAAATTAAACGTGTGTTATTCCTTTCTATGTTCTGTGCAATATGTATATCGGCAATATTATATGTTGTTGCTCCATTACTAATTAAGTATACATTTACGTACACCGCTTCCGTAAATATATTACAAATACTATCTGTTGGCTTTTGTGGTTTATTCCTTAAAACCATAGCGGAAGCATTTCTCTTAGCAAAACATCTGGAACACCTTGTTAACTACACGTTGTTAGGTGTTAGTATTTTTGCCATAAGTGCAATGTTGTATTTTTCAGGAACATCATCGGTTACTGTTGCATGGTGCGTTACACTCTCGGAATGGGCGCTGTGTATTATCATGACAATTATTTTACTCCTTACCCGTAGTGTGAGGCATCCAAGAAGGAATTGAACTCAGTGCATGTAATGAATTACTATCATCTATACAACTATACGCAACGTAATCAACTATTAATCCCATGCTTTGCATTGTGTTTAGTGTTGTTACATTCATGTGCAAATGTTCAGCCACCAAGTGGCGGACCTGCCGATAAAGAAGGTCCGTTTGTAGATACATCAACTATCCAATCAGGCATTACGAATTTTAAACAAAAGAGCATTGACCTACATTTTAGCGAATACGTTGATAAATCCAAAGTACTTGAAAGTATTATCATTTCTCCCGAAGCCAAGTTAGAGTTTGATTTCAGCTGGAAAACACTCACAATTACTTTTGCAGAACCATTGGATTCCAACGCAACCTATGCACTAACACTCGGAACCGAATACACTGATGTTCACGGCAACAAACCACAACAAGCACATACGCTTATTTTCTCAACCGGAACCATGTTGGACTCAGGTGTGATTCGCGGGAAGTTGTACGATAACAATCCTGCCGGTACATACATCTTTTTGTATCCGTTAAAAAATATGAACCCCGATACCCTGAACTACTCAACAACCAAACCAAAATACAGAACACAGGTTGGAACAAACGGTATGTTCGAATTCAGGGCATTATCGGAAGGAATTTTCAGAATTGTTGCTGTTCGAGATGAAGATAAAAATGGGGTGTACAATGAAACCACCGATGCATTTGGAACAACTAACTTTGATGTTGCCTCAAGTAAAGGGGCTATTCAAGAGATTCCGTTACGCATTAATCCATTGAAAGATAAAATAGCTCCCTTTATGACTGAAGTACGGAGTAAATCAAACACAAAAACAGAAGTGTTATTTAACGAGCCAATTGATACCACGTCTATTACAACTGCCTCATGGTTGTTCACCGATTCTGCCGGAGTAATGAACGCAACTATTCTTGCAACGTATGTAGCACCCGGTAATGCAAAGAACGTCCTGCTCATTACTTCTCCGTTCGATTCAACCGTCCGCACGTGGAAAATTACCTGCAAGAACAACGGCCAGTCGGTAAAGGATACTTCCGGAAATGCGGTTCCTGATTCTGTAAACTCAATGTTATTTTCTGCTTCGCAAGAGCGCGACACAACCACAGTTATACTTCAAACCATTTCCCTGCGCGACAGTACTCGCAACGTATCTCTAAAGCCAACATCACAAATAATATTTAATGGTGCTATCAAGCATGATGGTATTGAGCAACGTTTGGGGCTGTTCAAAGGCAATACACGTATTGAATCAAACATCACATGGCATGGCGATAATATTGTAAGTATAACACCAAAGGATTCACTCACTGGCAATACCTGGTACGAGCTTCGTTTCAGAACATCTGGTATCACCAGCGTACTTGGAAAACCTGTTAACGATACGTTGTATCGTAATGCATTTAAAACACTTGATACTCGCACTTTTGGTATTGTAAAAGGAATAATTAAAGACTCTCTTGCCACTTCCAAAAGTTATGTGATAGAACTAAAAGGTAAAACCACGTTAATCCGTACCATTTCTAAAGCCGGCAGTTTTGTATTTAACGATGTCCCCGAAGGCGACTACACTGTTACAATCTTTGGCGATGATAACGGAGATGGAAAATACACTGCAGGTAACGCCAAACCATATCAACATGCGGAACGGTTTGTCTCTTTAGAAAAACCAATTACCGTTAAAGCACGCTGGACAATAGATGATATCAAATTGGAGTTAAAATGATAATCATTGATTCCAATATTCCCCTATTACCGGATGTACTCACACAACACGATGAAGTACTCGTTGTTCAACATTCCGAAATCACCAACAAATTATTAACAGAAACCGGTTGTACTGAATTGTTTGTACGCTCAACAACTAAAGTAAATGCAACACTGCTACAACACACAAACGTTCGGTTTGTTGGTACAGCAACATCAGGTACAGACCACATAGATACAACCCATTGCACAGAACACAACATTACAACAACTTCTGCTGCTGGCTCTAATGCAAACTCTGTTGCTGAGTATGTAGTATTTGGTATTCTCCAATACTGTGAGAATATCAATGTTACCCCGGACGAACTAACCATTGGCATAATCGGCTTTGGAAATGTAGGAAAGCTTGTTGGGTATTATTCTCACATGATTGGATTAGATGTACTGATAAATGACCCGCCTTTACGCCAACATGGGTTAGAACTCCCCGAATGGATTGACGAGTACTGCGATCTGGAATCATTGTTAACAAACGCTGATATTGTTACAAACCACGTTCCGTTAACTACTACAGGAGAGTATCCAACACAAAACCTTCTCAATTGGACAACGCTTGATGAAATTCAAGAATCTTCACTTGTTATTTCTACTTCTCGTGGAAGTGTAGTGCAAGAATCGGCGTTGATATTTCATGCTGAAGAAAAAGGACTTTCGTTGATAACCGACGTATGGGAAAACGAACCTTCGTTCAATTCTAAACTTGCAGAAAAATCTTTCTTAGCAACCCCGCATGTTGCAGGACATAGCTACGATGGTAAACTCCGTGGTTCGCTCATGATGGCACAAGCTTATGCTGAATATAAAAACGTTGAAGTTGATACATCCATCATCCAACAAGCCTTGCAAGGTATGTCGGTTTCTATTTCAACATTCAACAACTACACTAAACTTAAAAACAATATAGATACATCTCGGAACATTACCGATGACTCTGCTAAATTCAAATCACTACTTCAATTAAGCGTTGAGGACAAACAACGTGCGTTTGCAGAGTTTAGAAGAAACTACCCAATCCGAAGAGAATCAATTAAACCTTAACACCTATGGCATTTACAATTATCGAAGAATTACTCAACGGCTTAGTCCTTATCAAACCCGATGTATTTGGCGATGACCGTGGTTTTTTTATGGAAGCGTATAATGAAAACAGTTTCAAACAACTTGGCATTAACGCTCATTTTTTTCAGGATAACCATTCTCGTTCATCGCAAGGTGTGTTGCGTGGATTACATTTCCAATGGGAAAAGCCAATGGGCAAGCTTATACGTGTTGTTCGTGGTAGCATTCAGTTGGTAGAAGTAGATATACGCCCCAACTCTCCAACGTGTGGTGAACACATCATGCGTGAGTTATCAGAGGGCAACAAACTTATGATGTGGATTCCTCCCGGATTTGCTAATGGCTTTTTAGTAACAAGTGATGTAGCTGATGTTCAATACAAATGTAGCGCTATCTACAACCCGCCGTGCGAAAGTGGAATCCGCTGGAACGACTCGGCTCTTGGGATTAACTGGGGTATTGAACTGCCCACGCTTTCACCTAAAGATGCAAATGCCCAAACATTACAAGAATGGCTCTCCAAACCAGAGGCACAAGTGTTTACGTATTATAAGTAATACTATTATGCTAACGCAATCCGCGCCACAACATATTTAAGTACAAACCATTCTCTTGCGGGAAAAAAACCTCCGCAACTACAAATCCAACATCATGAAACGATATGTTGTTAGGCTAACGTTCTCTCCTGCAACGCATTGTTATGTTGTTTTTCAACAGTACGGAGCAGTCATGCGATAGCAACAAAAACTACCGTAACTCCACTTGTGTTACACCTGCATCGCCTTCTCCAATACTACCCAAACGATATGACGCAACTTGCGGATGCTCGCGAAGAAACTCGTGGATTGCCTGACGCAACGCACCTGTTCCCTTACCGTGTATGATAGTTAGAAAAGGAACGTTACCGGCAATTGCATTATTGAGAAACACGTCAATGTTAGCCATTGCCTCGCCGGCGCGTTGTCCACGCACATCAATAGAGGTTGCTGCCGATAAATTCAGATTCTGTCCACTTGCAGCACGGGTGCGTTGAACATTTTTAATATCGGAATGTCGTAACTCCTGAACGTTCACTTTGAACTTAATTCCATTGAAATCAATGAGTGCTTGTTTGCCATCCAATTCAACAATCACACCAACCTGATTAGAATCCCGAATAACAACCGAATCACCCAACACGAACTCTTCGCTCTGATTATTGGAGCTTTTTGGCGCAAACTGCTCAACGTTACTTATGATTTCCTTGCGGAGTTTCTCAATATCTTGTTTTACCTCGCCAACCGGACGAGACTGTTCACGAATTTCTTTAATGGCTTGCTCAACTTGCGATTGCGCTTTACGTACAACTTCTGCTGCCTCACTGTTCGCAGTCTCCATGAGTTTACGGTATTTTACTTTAAAGTCATTAAAACGTTGCTCATATTCTTTACGCTTTTTCTCCGCTTCCGATAGTTCTTTAAATGTATCCATACGAAGTTTCTCTGCTTCCATACGATACTTTTGCATCACAGCTATACTCTGTTCAAGTTCGCTGTGTTTATCGCCCAGGTATTCCTTAGCGCGGTTCATCACAACTTCCGGCAACCCAACAGATTTTGCTAACTCAAATGCGTAAGAATTTCCAGGAACACCTTGCAAAAACTTATACGTCGGAACAAGCTTCTCAGGATTAAACTCAAGCGACGCATTTGCTATTTTCTCTCGGCTTAATGCATAACTTTTTAGTGAGCTTTGGTGCGTTGTAACCACAAAGAATGCTCCGCGTTCTATAAAAGAATCTAACACTCCGCTTGCTAAAGCACTACCTTCTGTGGGGTCGGTACCGGAGCAAATTTCATCAACTAACACCAATGCATCCGGCGCACAAAACGAGAGGATATCTCGTAGGCGTAGAATCTGTGATGAAAAGGTTGATAAATCAGATTCAATACTTTGGTGGTCTCCAATTGCCGCAAGCAAACGCCGTGGATTTGTAGTACACTCCCCTAACGGAAAAATACCCGATAACGCCATAGCAATGTTTAACCCAATGCTTTTCATGGCAACCGATTTCCCTCCGGCGTTCGGACCGGAAATAAGATGTCCGCACGTTTTAATATCAAAGGTCACTGTAAGTGGAATAACATTCTTTGCACCTTTGGATTGCAGTAACAACGGATGAAAGATATTCCGCAGTTCTACTAACGGTTCATCAACAATACGAGGTTTAATACCACCATTTTGAATTGCATACTGTGCCTTTGCATGAATTGTATCCAACAACGTTAACGTGGATAAACTTCGTTCAATATCATACGCTACTCCGCCAATCTCACCTGTTAATGTAGAAAGAATACGAACAATCTCTCGTTGCTCTTCGCTATGTAGCAGAGAGAGTTCGTTGTTCATTTCAAATGTTTCCATTGGCTCTAAAAATACAGTAGAACCCGATGACGAAACACCATGAATCAAACCCGGAATAGCACGTTTACTTTCTACCTTTAACGGAAGTACAAATCTGCCTTCACGTTGTGTAACGTATTCTTCTTGCAACAAATCATCCTCGCCAAGTTTGGCAAGTATCTTTTGTAAACGGTTACGAAGCTTTGCACTGGTTTCAAAAATGTCGGCACGAATACGTTGTAGTTCTTTTGTAGCGTTATCACGGATATTTCCGGTTTCATCAATTGCATCGGTAATATGCTTTTCCAATAATCTGTTTTCGTACAGATTATTACTCATTTCGGTAAGACCGGGCATAGCATCACGCTGGCGAACAAAGAAGGCAATTAACCTACGCGAGGATTGCAGTACTTCCAGCACATCTAAAATCTCACCCGATTGCAAAAAGGCACCGGCAATCAACGACTTCTGTATCTGTGCAGAAATATCTTCCGTGCGTTCCATTGGGAACGTTTCACCACTTAGCAGTAACGTGTACATTTCATACACACGTTCATGTTCGGCTTGTAACCACGGCACATCATTCAACGGAACAATGTCCAACAGGTGTTCTTTTCCAAGCACCGTCATGCAATGCCGTGCAACAATCTCCCGCACTTTCGGGAATTCAACTTCTTCTAACGATACACGTAGTAATTCTTCTTCCTGTTTAACGCTGTCCATAAATTCTTTTAAATATTAATTGGGTACCGTATGTGCAAACTCACGCCCGCGTACTGCGGCAACCCTGTCCGCACCAACCCTTGGTTTATGCTAAAATCTTTTTAACTAATGTTTGAATAATTGTTCCGTCGGCTTTACCTTTTAAATTTTTCATAGCAACACCCATCACTTTACCAAAGTCACCGGCACCTGTTGCACCAACCTCTGCTACAATTGCACGAAGTTCTGCTTCTACTTCTTCTTCACTTAATTGTTTAGGCATAAATTCCATTAAAATTGCAAGCTCTTGTTTTTCTTTATCTGCAAGTTCAGTTCTACCATATTGTTCGTATTGAGCAATAGAGTCTTTACGCTTTTTAACACCTGCATTTACAATGCGTAAGAATTCTTCTTCACCTAAAGCTTTATCTGTTCCACTCTTTTCAAACTCAATAATCCCAGCCCTAACCGAGCGGAGTGTTTCCAAACGGATAGAATCTTTAGAAATCATTGCTTGCTTAATTCCATCGTTTATTACAGCTACAAAATCCATATTACTCCTTGTTATATGTAGATATATCAAAAATTTTCTGTCGGCAAAAATACAATGCAAACTATAGACGCAGATGCACAGTTCGCAGTGCAATTGTAGAATGTTTCCCTTTGAAATGATGCTGACCTTTGTATATTCGCACACAATCGAACGGATTTTGTAGAACCGAACCTTTGGTGAAATGAGTGTAACAACAACCGAACAACTCGACGAATTAAAATCACAATTTGCCGAGTTTCTCAAACAGAAAATGTATCGCAATACACAGGAACGCTACCGTGTTTTAGAGCGCATTGCAGAGGTTGACCAACATTTCAGTGCCGATGAGTTGTACTTAATAATGCATAACCAAGGCGACAGGGTTTCGCGTGCTACAATTTATTCTACACTCGATTTACTAACACGTTGTAATATCTTGGTAAAGCACCGCTTTCAGGGCGAAAGTGCTACGTATGAATTACGCTCTCGGATGCCGCATCACGACCACTTACTGTGTACAGAATGCGGACATATTGTTGAGTTTAATGCACACGAATTGGAAGAAATTTCAAAAAAAATAGCACAGAAGTTCGGCTTCAAAGCTGTTGAACATTCGTATCAGATTTTTGCAATGTGTCCGGATTCATCAACGTGTACAAACAATCCTGCTAATACTCCGAAACCATTATTGGCATCGTAAAGTATCAGGTTGAGTCATGGTAAATGTTGTTTAGATTGCGGCGGTTCTCTCCATGCAGATTACGTTGTTAAATTGGTAGCGGCACGGAGCAGAAAACAAAAAAGAAAATATTTTAAGAGTAATACAGTACGATAATGGCGATTAAAAATCTGGTAATAGTTGAGTCCCCTGCAAAGGCAAAAACCATTGAGAAATATCTTGGTGGTGATTTTATAGTACGTAGTTGCCAAGGTCACATCAGAGATTTGGTAAAGGGCGATGCAGCTATAGATATTAAAAACGGATTTACCCCGCTCTATGAAGTTTCGGATGAAAAGAAACATTTGGTTTCGGAATTAAAAAAGTTAGCCAATCAAGCTGAAACAGTATGGCTGGCAAGCGACGAAGACCGCGAGGGAGAAGCTATCAGTTGGCATTTGTTTGAAGCATTAAAACTGAAAAAAGATTCCACGCGTAGAATTGTGTTTAATGAAATTACAAAGACCGCCATTTTGAAAGCGATTGCAAATCCACGTGGTATAGATGAGAACTTAGTTAATGCACAGCAAGCCAGAAGAATATTAGATAGACTTGTGGGTTTTGAGGTTTCGCCTGTGTTATGGAGAAAAATACAACGTGGGTTATCGGCCGGCAGAGTGCAATCGGTTGCTGTTCGTTTGATTGTAGAACGCGAA
Source organism: Bacteroidota bacterium (assembly GCA_019695345.1). Taxonomy (GTDB): domain Bacteria; phylum Bacteroidota; class Ignavibacteria; order Kapaibacteriales; family NICIL-2; genus JAIBAE01. The sequence goes on from JAIBAE010000017.1 coordinate 24,097, forward strand.
AAAGAAATACGTGCGTTTGAATCTTCATCAACATTTAGAATAACCGCTGAATTTGATGCCGGAAATGGTAAAGTTCTTACAGCAGAGTTACCAAAGAAATTTGAAACAGAACAAGACGCACGTGCTTTCTTAGAGCGTTGCATAAACGCCAATTTTACCATTGGAAACCTAGAAACTAAACCAGCTAAAAAATCGCCTTCACCACCGTTTACTACATCAACCCTACAACAGGAAGCATCGCGTAAGTTAGGGTTTTCGATTGCCCAAACTATGCAGATTGCACAGAAATTGTACGAAGGCGGATTGATTACCTACATGCGTACAGACTCAGTTAACTTGAGCGAGGATGCGCTATCGGCAGCTAAATCGGCTATAACAAACATGTACGGTGGTGAGTATTCAAACACACGCCAGTACACAACAAAATCGTTTAATGCGCAAGAAGCACACGAGGCGATTCGTCCAACAGACTTTACGGTTCAGGCAGTTGATGGCGATTATGGTGCACAGCGTTTGTATGATTTAATTTGGAAACGTTCTGTTGCATCGCAAATGGCTGATGCTCAATTAGAAAAAACTGTAGCAACAATCAATACATCTACAACACCAGAGAATTTAGTTGCCACTGGAGAGGTTTTGAAATTCGATGGATTCTTAAAAGCATACATGGAATCAAGTGATGATGAAACAGATTCAGAAGATTCAAAGAAGATGCTTCCGCCGTTAAATGTTGGTCAGAACTTGCCGCTACAACAAATGAACGCAACGGAGAAATTCTCCAGACCTTCTGCACGATATACAGAAGCGACACTTGTTAAGCGTTTAGAGGAACTTGGCATTGGCCGCCCATCTACGTATGCGCCAACAATCTCAACAATTCAAAAACGTGGGTATGTTGTAAAAGAAGACCGTGAAGGAAGAGTACGTGAATACAAGTTATTTACCCTTGTACAAAACTCAATCTCGTTAGAAAAGAAAACAGAAAACTATGGCGCGGAAAAATCCAAGCTCTTCCCTACCGATATTGGCATATTGGTAACTGATTTTCTTATTAATCACTTCACTACTATTCTTGACTACAGTTTTACAGCTAATGTAGAAGAGAAGTTTGATGAAATTGCAACTGGTAAAATTGAATGGCATTCTATGCTTGGTGAGTTCTACGCTCCATTCCACGATACTGTAGTAAATACACTTGGCACAGCAGAGCGCGCAACTGGTGAACGTATGATAGGTGTTGACCCATCAACCGGCAAAAATATGTATGCCAGGATGGGACGCTATGGAGCTTATGTACAGATTGGCGAAAATGATGATGAAACCAAAAAGTATGCAAATATTAAGGGCTCACTTTCTATTGAAACGATAACAGTTGATGAGGCTCTAACGCTATTCCGCTTACCACGTATTGTTGGTGAATATGAAGACAAGGAACTTAAAGTAGCTGTAGGAAGATTTGGACCATATGTGCAACACGGTTCTTTGTTTGCTTCGCTTACAAAGGAAGATGACCCTTATACAATTGACCAAGCCCGCGCCATTGAACTTGTTGAGAAAAAACGTCAGGCAGAGATTGAACGGAATATCAAATTATTCCCAGAGAATCCCGATGTCAAGATTTTAAAAGGTAGATGGGGTCCGTTTTTAGCAATTGGCAAGAATAATTATAAACTTCCAAAAGGCACCGACCCTAAAGTATTGTCTTTAGAGGATTGTTTACAAATTGCTGCGCAAGATAAACAGTCACAACCTCTGCCAACAGCTGCAGCAAAAGCACCGGCTAAAAAAGCAGCAGCAAAGAAAACTCTTGCAAAGAAGGCAGCCAAAAAAGCAACAACAAAGTAACATTTTTACAGCATACAAAAAGTCAGGTATCACTTGGTATCTGACTTTTTTTGTTTTCAGCAAGAGCAATCATCAAAGCAACAATCCACACTGTGCATGGACAGAACCTCTCTCGCGATGTTTGGCAGTTATCGCAGATGGGATTTTCTTCGGCAAGAAGCGATTGTTACTAAAGAGTGGTTAGGTGCCGTCTGCGGTAGCAGAAAATAAAAAAGGAGTACCCGTGTTTTGGATACTCCTTTTAACGTATGCAACGTTTTTATTAACGAACTACATTGATTGTTTTAGATGCCATGTTAGCACCAACCTTAACAACAACATAATAAGCACCATTTGCTAATTCGTTAGTTTCTAAAGGAAGGTTATATGTTCCGGGGTTAATTACACCGTTATATAACGATGCAACTTTGGAACCAAGAGCATTAAACACTTCTACGGAAGCAATACCACTACGCTCTGATCCAAATTGAATGGTAGCACCGTTGTTACCTGCAGGATTTGGGAAAGAAGCAATTGTTAATCCATCTTCGCGAACAACGCCGGTTTCATCATCAACAGCATTAATACCAGATAAAGGCACTGTTGCAAACCAAACATCGGCAACACGACTTGGCTGAATAATTTGTGGATTACCAACCCAACATCCCGGAGCAGCATCCGATTGCCACATCATGTACAGGAACCCATCAACTGTGTTTTCATATACTGTAGCATCACGATTATCACGTCCTGTTTGACTTAATAACTGAGGAGTTGACCAAGATCCATCGGATTTACGAACTGTTACATAGGTATTCATAAATAGAGCATCGCCCCAAACTGTATCTGCTACGAAATCATTTTCAACAATTGGATCCGTGTCTGCATCTTTATCCCATGGTAATGATTTCATATCACCATTAACAAAAGAAGAATAAACACATAACAAGTTACCTGATGCTTCATCGTACGATAATATAGGGCGGCTTGACATTCCTTCGCCATTGCGAGCAGAAATCACTGTACCTTTACCATCCCACATACCTCCACACGGTGGTGCCATAGCAACAGCATTTTGTTCTCCCTCTTTCCAATAAGCCATTCCTAATGATGTATATGCAGGATTCTCTTTAACCGCAATTACATCCACGGTATCACCACCAGAATTTGCAATTGAATCTTGACCATTACTACCTTTAACCAATTCGCCAACTCCAAACAATGAACACATATACTGACCAAATATTACATGTGCTTTTTCATCTTTATCTAAAATCACGTTTATGCTTGTACCAGGTGTAGGTACGGTATCTGTGTGATAACTTACTTTTCCACCACCAATACTGGTTGAATAAATTTTCCCTGATGTTCTGCTTGGTCCGGTGAACATAACTCCTTCGGCACCATCAATACCGGTAAAGTTCGCACCATTATCGGTTGACTTATAGATACGTAACCAAGTACTAGCATTACCAGAATAAGCAATAACTACGGTGTTGCCTCTGGCAGCAATAGCATAATCATCACCACCTGAACAACGTACATTCAAGTTTTCCAGATTGTTTATTGCTAATTCATCTGACCAATTTTTACCACCATTAGTAGAACGAATGTAACCAAGCGTACCAGATTTACTATCTGTGGTTTGGTATGAATAAATTACGTGAATATATCCTTTACCATCTACTGCTGCACGTGCCCATAATCCGTTTGCAGTTGAAGAACCGCAAGATTGTGATGAAAATGATGCTACTCCAAATTCACTATTTGTTGTAAATAACAACCCATTAGATCCTGCTGGGTGCGCAACAATACCTGCTTTACCATTTGTTCCTAATTGAATTAAATTACAGAATCCAGCCCTTTCATTTTCTGCACGTTTCCATTTTGCATTTCCGGCAGGTTCTAGTAATGTAGGTTTAGTCATGTCAGTTAGATCCATAACTGCATAATAGCTACCTCTATCAGGATAAATAGTTGGAGAAGCCCAGTGTGTTGAATAATTGGTATCACCCGAAGCAATCCAAACGGCTTGAGCATAGTGTGTTCCACCGTCCACAAATGATCCTATTCGTCGATAGATTGAACCATTTGTTTGTAAATCGTAGGCAGTTGTACCCAATTTAACTGTGTTCATTGGGGTTGCAAATAACTTGTTTGCTTTTTTATTAGACTGAGCTACAGCATTTTTTGCCGCTGCCTCAATTTGTTGGATTGTAGGAAGTGAAGCACTAGGTTTAACAGCTTTGGTTGTAGTAATAACCTTTTCAGAGCTATTATCTTTGCTCATTGGCGAAATCCCTTTTGCCTGAACAGCGCCAGTTGCAGTTATACCTATGCAAATTAGTACTAAAGCACTAGTAACTTTAAGCATATAAAATCCTTGATTTGTAAAAAATGGAGTTAATTTTTGTTAACGTAAAGACAAAGATACTAACTGTCAATACCTTTTGTCAAAATTGTTTTTTTATGATTGGAAATTGAAACCGTCTCAAAAACTTGGCAATACCTAATTAACTACTATAACACTTTAACATTAAGATAATTTCCAGGAAACATTAAATAGTAACATTAAAATCTGAATCTGGCGGTTGCTACACCAATGGAGAGGGTTGGATCTTTTGCAGAAATATAGGTTAGTAAGTCTCGAGTTGAGAGTCCCAACTCCCAAAATCCGTCAAAAATTGAAAACATTACTCCGGCTGGCATATTAAATCCCATTGAGCCACCAAACGTAAAACCACCGTTAACATGCAACCAAGAGCGTATCTGGTAGGCCGCCCCCAAAGAGAACATTACTTCCGATAAATTTCCGGGCTGTAAACTTGTTGCAGGTATTATGATATCCATGCCGATGTCCCGCATCACACCAATATTTCTTGACACACCCAACCGTATTCTTGTTGGTAAGGTTGATTCTATAGAACTCAATCCAGCCCATTTAAATCCTCCTTCGCCTTGTATTTTTTGTGCTTCGGTAAAAATGTTATAGCTATTAAACCCTGTTGAAGACATACCATTTAGCAAGTAATCCTCTGCCTTAAACACGTTACCATCCCAATACATTCTTCCCAAATCCAATACAGAAATTCCAATCCGCCATTTATTGGAAATCAAGATAGTAGTCCCAATATCAACTCCAAACCCTCTACCCACCGGAATCATCCCTGTGCCATCAATTTTTGATGGCGAGACAGCTTTCCCATAATTAATATTAAACAATGGCGTAACAGCCGAATACGCATTAAGCTGACCATTTTCATCTACATAAGAATTCAAATTAGCGTATCCAACAATATACTTTAAACCGATACCCAAATACCACTTGTTCTTAATACCTCCAAAAATCTTCCTGCCATAACTAACGTTATATTCACGAGTCCACATCATAGAAATTCTGGTTGAATCAAACAACTCAGAATACAATTTTGGGGAACGTGAATACCCGATAATGGTACCATCCCATTCCCGGGTATACGATGAATCAAAATACGAATAATACCTACCTAAAAATGCAAGTTGTGCTGCGGATGCATTAAATGTAAACTCAGCTGATACTCTTTCACGCACACTAAACGCAACGCCTCCGTATCGTTCAGATTGATACGCACCACCCAATAAAATGGCATCTGCATTCAACAACACACCTTTGCCAGTAAAGTTATCTGCAGCCTTTTGTTTGTCGGCTAAAGTAAACTGTTCGCTGTTAAAAGAAAAAACGGCATCAAGTAAATTAGAACGGTTCATTGCATTTGAGTGCACTGCAACACCAAGTTCACCAAGAGTCACCGACCAATTTCTTTTCCTCCTGGAAATTTGAAGTTGTAATGGTGATGGTTCTTCATAAATAATTTCTTCGGGAATAAAACCAAGATTAGCAGGGTTAACACCAATCGCTTGATAATCACTAACTAACGTAGTTCCTATGGCATTCTGACCTAAACGGGAGTAATCATTCAATTCCGATTGCGAATACATAGGATTGGTAGCTAACACTGTTACTGCTGCGCAAACCGCGCCAAACCACAACCTCCAATATTGCACCCCATGTGCGGGATAGAACAGACACGAAACAACAAACCCATAATCGTTTAGTTTGGTTGTTGATGAAGTAAGATTATTTGTGCTTTGTATTACGTTCACAAATCTGTTGTTTGAGATTCAATTATCCTTGTAATTTCTTCCGCTATCCTCAATGCTTCAGCGGCATCTGTTGCGGTAACACTAACAGGTGCATTGTCTAATACCGATGCGATAAATGACTTTTGCTCTTCTGCAATAGCATTACTTTGAACAACCGTAGGTTGTTCGTACACAATGTTCTTTTGTTTTGTTCCTTGCTCAATTTGTCCTAACATCATAGCCGGAACGCCTGATGATTTTTCGTCGTTATCTGCCAACCTGTATACCTCAATACTTGGCTTTGCAAAGTCCAGCGAGAGATATGCATTCTTTTGGAATATCCGCATCTTTCTCATTGGTGCTGCCGATATTCTGGATGCAGTGAAGTTAGCAACACATCCATTTTCAAACTCTACTCGTGCATTTGCTAAGTCTGGTGTTTCTGTAAGTACTGCCACACCATTTGCCGAAATACTCTTAGCCGAAGACTGCGCCAACCACAACACAATATCAATATCATGTATCATCAAGTCATGTATTACCGAAACATCCGTAGCTCTTGGGCGGAACTGTGATAACCTATGTGTTTCAATAAACAACGGACGCAAGTTATATTCATTTGCAGCCACCAACGCCGGGTTAAACCGTTCCACATGACCCACTTGGATAATAAGATTCCGCTTCTTGGCTTCCTCTATTAAAGTGAGTGCTTGCTGATACGTGTGTGTGATTGGTTTTTCAATGAGCACGTGTTTGTTTTGCTGTAAACATTGCATTGCAACATCAAAATGTTCCGATGTTGGTACCGCTATGGTTATTGCATCAGACTCAGCTATTGCGTAATCAATGGAATCAAACAATGGTACATTCAATTCTTGTGCCTTAATTGCTGCACTCTCTGTATTTACATCGTACACACCAACTAATTCAGCACGTTCGTGCTGTTTCCAGAGCTTTGCATGGATACTTCCTAAATGCCCAACTCCTATAACTGATACTTTTAATTTCATAGCATTGTTTCAATAGTAATGAGTAATTCGTAATGATATTGTTACACTGTATTGGTTAATGTGTTTATTATTTCAAGGTTCTGTCCCGCAACTGTAAGGGTGTAATTAGGGAGTATGGTTGGTGCGGTTTGCGATAGCATAAACAATTACTGTGATTCCATGTTTGCTTTGGGATGCGCCTTTTTATACGCTTGCTTTAGCCTCTCGATACTTACATGAGTATAAATCTGCGTGGTTGATATTGAGGCATGTCCAAGAAGCTCGCTTACCGACTGTATATCCGCGCCGTTATCAAGCATGTGTGTAGCAAAACTATGCCGCAAAACGTGTGGCGATTTTTGCTTAGACTCTGTAACTCCTTTCATTGCAGAGTTAATAATTCTCCAAGCCTGCGAACTGCTTAGCCGAGTTCCCGAATTTGAAACAAACAACGCCTTCTCGTTAAAGTCCGGTTTAAAGTGGTTGCGTTTTTCAAGATACGTATCAATTGCATTCAAGGATGGAATGCCAAGCGGAACTATCCTTGGTTTTCTACCCTTCCCGATAACTTTAACTGTTGTGTTAGTACGATTAATGGAATCTATATCCAACTGCAACGCCTCGCTTATTCGCATTCCCGAGCTATACAATAACTCAGCAAGTGCAGCACCACGCGAACCTACTGCTGTGTTCCGGTCGAACTTCTCCATTAAATGTTCAACTTCCCTTTGCTGAATATACGATGGCAAACGTTTATCAACTTTAGGAGCTGTAATACCAACTGTTGGGTTTCGTTCGCAGTAACCACGTTTAGTACAAAACTTAAAAAATGATTTCAATGCCGAGAGCTTCATTCGTAGAGTTTTTTTGTCCATGCCTTTATCATGTAACCATCCTAAAAACGGACGTACATCTTTGTTGGTAATGGCATCTACATTTGGTTGCTGCTCATATGATTCCATTACGCACTCATAAAACTGAGCAAGTGCTAAACGATACCGTTCGGTAGTGTGCGCCGAGTAAGCACGCTCTACCTGGCAATACTGTAAAAATGCGCTGATGGCTTCTTGTAGGTTCATTGTGGAAAAGTATATTCGATACTGCACTCCAAATTTACAACAACCGCGCCAGAATAAGCTAAAAATGGCGTATCTTGCGTATCATTTTCGGTTTATTTTTATTGGGTTGGGTACCGCAACGCAAATCCCGAAACTTAAGCGCGGCAACCCTGTCCGAACCGACCCGCCTGCAAAGGCTAATTTTCATGCAGCATACTATAGCTTTGGCACAATGGATTATATAAAAAACTACATCAACGGAACGTATGTTGAATCGCATAGTTCCATGTGGATTGATAACTACGAACCAGCAACGGGCAAGGTGTATTCGCACGTTGCAGATAGTGACGGAATAGATGTTCAGAAGGCAGTTGATGCGGCAAAGAGTGCCTTCCCTATTTGGAGTTCGATGACCGCAGAACAACGCTCAAACATTATGCTTGCCATTGCAAATAGTATTGAAGAACGATTAGAAGAATTTGCCCAGGCAGAATCAAAAGACCAAGGGAAACCTGTTTGGCTTGCGCGTGTCATGGATATACCACGAGCAATTTCCAACTTCCGTTTTTTTGCTACCGAGATTTTACATACAACAACATACGCACATCAAACTGATTCGTTAGCACTAAACTATACACTGCGTAAACCACTTGGTGTTGTTGGCTGTATATCGCCTTGGAATTTACCTTTATACCTGTTTACGTGGAAGATAGCTCCTGCATTAGCCGCAGGTAATACTGTTGTAGCAAAACAATCGGAGATGACTCCATTAACGGCAGCTATGTTAGGTGAGATTTGCACAATTGCAGGTATGCCTGCAGGTGTGCTAAACATTATTCATGGATATGGGCATAAAGTTGGAGCGGCAATCGTAGAACATCCTGAAATAAAAGCTATCTCTTTTACCGGTAGCACTCGCACCGGAGAATACATTGCTAAAACCGCCGGACCAATGTTTAAGAAACTTTCGCTTGAATTGGGAGGTAAGAACCCAAATCTTGTCTTTGCAGATTGTAATCTGGAAAAAGCAGTCCGTGAATCTGTACGCGCAGCATTTTTAAACCAAGGTGAAATTTGCTTATGTGGCTCACGCATCTTTGTTGAGAAAACAATCTACAACAGCTTTGTAGAACAGTTTGTAGCACAAGTAAAAGAGCTGGGTATTGGCGACCCACTGATTGATACTTCTCGTGTTGGTGCTTTGGTTTCGGAAGATCATATGAACAAGGTTCTAAATTATATTGAACTTGCCAAACAAGAAGGCGGTACAATTGAAACCGGCGGGAAGAAAGCAACAGTTACAGGACGTTGTGCTGATGGTTGGTTTATTGAGCCAACAGTATTTACAGGTCTAACACACACGTGTAGAACAAATCAGGAAGAGATATTTGGTCCGGTGGTTACTATTACGCCGTTTGATACCGAAGAAGAAGCAGTTATGATGGCGAATTCAACCGGATATGGTTTAGCTGCTGTTGTATGGACTGAGAATCTAAACCGGGCGCACCGTGTTTCTGCGTTATTGGAAAGTGGTATTGTTTGGGTGAATTGTTGGTTGCTGAGAGATTTGAGAACTCCGTTTGGAGGTGTTAAGCACAGCGGTGTTGGCAGAGAAGGTGGAATTGAAGCTTTACGATTCTTTACAGATATGAAAAATGTTTGTATTGGATTTTGAAACATTTTCAGAAATATGTGTCATTTGAGATATTGACACAGACAAGGTTTTATCCCGCACAACAAGGTTCTTAATTGAAAATTGGTTTGGTGCGGTCTGGCGATAGCAAAGAAAATTATTTACAATTATATATCAGGTGTTGTATGAACTATGTTCTGTTTAGTGTAGCATTGCTCTTGATGTTTTCGATAAACGGAAATGCGCAATGGGAAAAAATTGCTCAGAAGCCCGGTGGCGCTACTGAGAATTTATGTGCATCGAAATTTGGTACGTTGTACTGTACCGCCGGTGACCGAATTTATCGTTCGGTTGATGGTGGGATTCAGTGGAGACTACGTAACAAACCAACTGATAGACTTGCAAGAATTTTTATTGCTACTGCAACTGATACCAACAACCGAGAAGCCTTATTTGAACTATTAGATAAAAATGGGACCAGTAGAGACACCATGTTCCGCTCTACAGATGAGGGTGAAACATGGACTGCGATGACGTGGTTAAAAGAAGCATTCCCCAATGAGAATGTATATCAGATTTTCACAACACGTTTTGGGAATTTGTTGTTGGCCACTTACCAAAACGGGAAATCTAATGTATATCAATCGGTTGATAATGGGAATTCGTTTACTAAAGTTGTAGAGAACCTTCCAGCCAATCCATTATCGATTCATCAAACAATTGATTCAACATTTTATGTTGTCGGATACGGAGAAACACATAGAATTACCACTAAAGGTATTGATACCAAATTAGCTGGTTTAACTTCCTTAACTTCGTATCAGGAATTTTCCGGTGGACCAGTATTATTGTTTGGAATGAAAGCCGATGGAACACCTATAAAATCTGCAAACAAAGGAGATACTTGGACCAATGTTGTCAATGGATTCCCCACAGGAGTAACAAGTGCAATATTACGTTCGGGCAAAGAAGGTGAAATATTTGCATTTATCAGAACAGGCGCGGATTCAACCAGAATAATGCGTTTGTATGCAGGAGCTACAACATGGAATGAAGTTCGTTATCTCACTCATTCTGTTAATCAGGTTGTTGTTCAACAAAATGGTACAACTATAATCACAACGGGCGATGGCATATTTGGTGCAGATGATGCAAGCAGTACGTGGACAGACTACTCGCAAGGTATTGAAGCGTTTCCATTAATTATTGGTGGAATTTTAGATAATAATTCCATTGTAGCCGGTAGTTTTAACGGAGCATTGTTTTCATCGACATTACAAGGTCAAGTTTGGGGAAATGCCAATCTACCTTTATCAATTAAAGGTGACCTTCCATTCTCCGATGTTATGTTTACAAAAAAAGGAAACATTATTGTTTCATCACGTAAAGGTTTCTTGAAATCGAATGACCAAGGGTTTAATTACGACGCCACAACAATTGATGGTATTGTTTATAACAACCAAGTAAATGGTGCAGTCCAAGTATCGGATAATGTTATTGTTGGTATCACTGAAGAGAGAATTGTTTTATCTACTGATGACGGTGCGACTTGGAAGTCTGTTGATTCTACTACGCTTCGTTATAACAATATTGATATTACTCCAGATGGCTCCATTATAGTAGGTACACAATCCGGTGCTTACAAATTAGATAAAACATCGTATAGCCCATCGTTATTTGCGCAGAAAGATAAACGTTGTATTGTAGGGGCCTCAAAAAGTGGAGTTAATTACGTACTAATTGCAGAGAAAGCCGGTAACAGTGTTGATTTAGTGCTTTATCGTTACAATGGTGCTCAAGAAACAAAATGTGGTACAGTAAACAACGTAACAGACTATCCTGTACGATTGGCTGTTGCAAACAATGGCTCTGCACACATTAATTCTCCTTTTGGTTTACACAGGGTTACAAAAGATAACACCACATTAGAATTAGTAAATCAATTTAACGGTGAAGCTATAACCTTTGTTAAAAGAGACTACCGTGGATTTTTAATTGCATCCGGAGCATATGGCGGAATATATTGGGATACAACTGCAGCCGGAAACACAGGTGTTAGTGTTGATGATAACGAACCCAAGATTACATTTACTTTAAAACCAAATCCAACACAAGAATTTGTTTCGATTGAAAGTCCTGAGTGTTTAATGCTTGACTTAAATATTTATGATATTAATTCCAGAAAAGTACATTCATCGGTAATTAATGATTACCGAACTGTTGTTAATGTTAACACGTTACCCAATGGGGTATATCGTGTTATTACAAATACAAAAGCAGGCATTATTCAAAGACAATTCACGGTGTTTAAGTAATGAAAAATTATCCAATAAACTCAGATAGAGCTCCTGAGGCTGTGGGTGCTTACCCTCATGCAAGAAGGGTTGGAAACTTTTTATTTGTATCGGGGGTTGGACCAAGAGAACGAGGTCAGAAGACAATACCTGGAGTAACATTAGATGAAAGCAACAATATCATTGATTATGATATTGAATTACAAACTTTATCAGTGTTTAATAATATACGTTATGTATTAGAAGACGCAGGTGCACAATGGGAAGATATTGTTGATGTACAAGTCTATCTTACCAATATGAAAAGAGATTTCCCAGTGTTTAATAAGATTTATGCAGAACACTTTAGCCATGTACAAGCATGTAGAACAACAATTGAGGTTGGCTCTTTACCCACACCTATTGCTGTTGAGTTAAAGGTTGTTGCAGTACTCAAGGAAGAATAATAAAATAGGATATTTGGAATATGGTTAAACATGTGTTATTTGTTTTGATGTTAATGTGTAGCTTAACATCAAATTTGTTATCACAATCTCCGGAAATCAACTACTTGTTACCTGATATTGGTGCACCGGGTATGGCTATTTATGTAGAGGTTTATGGACCAAGCAATGGAACTGCAATTTTTTCTGCATTAGATTCTATACAACCATTAAATAGCCCCAATATTAAGTTGGAGTGTGTTAACAATGCCGACACCAATAAAATCAGATTTGGTCCATTGTTAGTGAGTTGGAATGGTAAATTATTAAGCACAGTTATTTTTATAAATCCATCTCTAGCACCAAATAGTTCAAGTTGGTCATTATTAACACCTGAATTCAGAATTCCCATTCGTTTTGTAAACGTTAATGGCACCTCAAATGTTGATACATTCTACATTGTTAAGAAAACCGAGTTAGGCAATATCACTTCAAATGCAGAATCTGTTTTAGGGCAAGGTACATTGGGAGTACGTTCCAAACGTGGATGTATAATTGTTGATTCTTTGATATTAGGCAATAAAACATATAGCGTAAGCACGAATGATCCGGATGGTAATAGTTCAAACGGAAACCAAGGATATTTACCTTTTACATTGTTATCGCAAGGAGTAATTCGCGGCACTGGAGCAAATACAAAGATATCGTTAAATGCTTCAGGTAGAGACGGTGGGCCTGGTGGCGGAGGTGGTGCAGGTGACTTTTGTGACTTCGTTGTTAGCGATGCAGGGAACAATGGAGGAAATGGATACACAGGCGGTGGTCCAGGTGGTAAAAATTCACCTGATTTAGACAAAGGCGTTGGTGCTGGAACAAGTACTAACGGTACATCGTTAACAAAAGTACTTCCCGGAAATAACGGTAGTGCCCATGAGTCATCTGGCGGTGGAACAGGTCATCCATTTGGAAAAAGTGGTGATGGTTGTTCTACTGGAACTAATTGTTCTCCATCAGGCTATTATGGAGGTGGTTCGGGTGTTTCTAACTCTAAAGATGGTGCCGGGGCAGGATTTGGAACAGTTGGTGTGAGTACAAGCACAAGTTTAAATAACGGTGGACAAGTGAACGGAAATGCTGAACTTATTCCTATCTCCGGTGGATCTGGTGGTGCTAGTGGGAATCCCCAAAATAACAGCTTTCCGTTTAATGGCTGTGGGGGTAGCGGTGGTGGTGGTGGTGGTGGTGGTGTGCTATCTGCAGTTTCGATTAATAACATTTCAATAAGTGCAAATGGAGCTGATGGAAGTGTAGGTTCAAGCGGTGGTAAAAATCAACGTGGTGGTGGTGGTTCTGGAGGAGGTATTTTGTTATCATCTGTTTTACCTTTCTCAGACCTTACTTTAAATGCAATCGGAGGAAATCAGTCAACTACCGGCAAAGGTGGAGACGGTAGAATAAGAGTAGATGGTATATTCTCAAACAATGTAATAGCTACTCCTGGTATTGGACATAATGGTGTCACCATTGATACTATTACTTATACAGACAAAACCAATATACCAATATCCGGAACAGGTGCAACAAGTGCTTCAATACAGTTATATTATTCACCATCAAACGGTGTTTGGCAAGCACTACCTCCCGTCTCAGTTGGTACTAATAATAGGTGGTCAACTACAATCAACTATACAGGTAATGCAAACTACTTGTATGTTGTAGCAATGCAACGTACAACAAATCTCACAAAAGGTGTGTATGAGTACGTTCCAGCCTATACATTATCGCAACAGAGTGCACGCACAGTCAGGATTGCTCACATTGCACAAATTTCTTTTCCAACAGAGAGAGATTTAGGTGTTGTTAATTGTACCAATGGCGGCACTAAGTCTGATACATTCCTTATTAAAAACACAGGAAGCGCCCCTGTTACTATTTCAAAGCCAAGATTCAGTGGAGGAACTGAAGGGTTTGCAATCATAGAACCTATAATTCCACCAAACAAAACCATTAACGGCAATGATTCTTTACGAGTAATAGTAAGATTTACACAACAACCGGGTAAATTTGGACTAAGAACCGATAATTTGATGTTTGATACAGACGATGCTGCTAATCCATTTACCAGTACAACATACAAAGTAAAAGTAGATAGTGTTGGTTTGGAGTTTATAGATACAACAGCAACTCTTAAGATAATCAGTGCAATAGATTATGATGAAGTTTGTAGTTATTCCAACAAAACCAGATTGATAGCCCTAAAAAATATTGGTAAAGAATCTGTAACTATAATACGGCAGCGTCCAAAGAATACAAGCAGTTATTTGGTATCGACACCAACAAAAACTCTTTTACAACCGAGTGATTCAATTCAATTACATATTACTTTAACAACACAAGGTAGTGGAGATTATACAGATACCTTATTAGTTGAAATTAACCGTTGTAATTTGGTTTATCAAATACCATTGCGTGCAGTTGGCATTTCGACTGATATTGTAGGTTATGGTGCTAACGGTAGCGGAGATGTTGATTTTGGCGACATTCGTGTAGGGCAAAGCAGTAAAAAAAGATTGGTAGTAAAAAATGAGGGCAACTTTGAAGCAGACATTAGAAATATGCCATCGGTAAATACTCCATATGTTCTCAAAGCAATTGCACCTGATACAATTCCTCAAGTTTTACAAAAGGGAGATAGTATTGTATTTGAACTGGACTTTTCTCCTGTAACTACAGGTACATTTACAGATTCTGTAAAAGTGTTATCTGTTACCTTTAACAAGTCATGTAACGATACTGTCTTTTATAGAATTAGAGGTAGAGGAACAAAATCAGCTATTGTTGCTTCCAAAAATCAAATGAATTTTGATACTGTATACTCTTGTTCTCATAAACGAGATACTGTTTGGCTAAAGAATACCGGAAACTTAGATGCTACTGTAAAAACAGGAGCCACAATTATTGGCAATGACCCAACGTATTTTAGAATTGTAAGTGCACCAACACGGGATACTGTTTTACGCCCTGAGCGCGACAGCATAGCAATCATTGTTGAATTTGTACCGGATACATCCAAACCCAAAGGTGCTAAATCTGCTATTTTGGAAATACCTACATTCGACGATTCAGCGCGAACTATACAAGTAGGACTGAATGGTTATCAAAAGATTATTAAAATCAGTGTTACACCAAATCCTTTGGTTTTAACCGACATTCCTGTTAATATCTCAACTCAATCCAAAGTACCAATCGTAATTACTAATGTTGGCGATGTTAAGGTATGTCTTTCTAATGTTAAGGCAATTGATGCTTCTGTTTTAACACCTATCCCCCCCTACGCATTAGATTTTGACCAAACTGTTACACGCGGTATTTATCTTAACATTAAACCAAAAGATTTAAATATTATCAACGACACTATTACATTATATTTTACCTGCCCTTGTATTGATTCTATCAAGTTACCGTTCAAAGGTACCCCAACAAACAATGCTTTAACCTTCAGTCCAGATTCTGTTTACTTTGGTGCAATACAGCCATGTACTCCCACGGTTAAGGCAAACCCCGCATTAACAATTAAAAACTACGATCCTATCAGTAAAGCAAGCATTCTGGATGTCAGAATAGTTGGGAAAGATAGTGCCTTATTTTCAATTCAAAAGTTTTGGCCGTCATTCCCTTGGGATTTATCGGCTGGTAATGCTGTTACAACAGACATGTTCTTCAACCCACAGGGCACACGTGCAGGTTTCAAAAAAGCTTATCTCGTTTTTAAGTACATTATAAACAATCAAACAATATTGGATTCCGTTGTTCTGACAGGACACAGGTTAGTTCCTATTACAACCGATTCCATTACCATGAGTTTTGGTTCTATTAAACAAGGTCAAACCAAAACGATACCACTCACAATCACTAACGATAGCTCACGTTCACTATCTATTGCATATTCATTTGTTGGTACAACGCCGGGTGTGTTCAAACCGTCACCACAAACATTAAGTATTGCGGGAAAGCAAAGCGATAAGTTTAACATTGAGTTTTCGAGTACTGTTGTTGGTAATTATGTTGATACTATGTTTGTAAAGTTTTATAATACCAATCAAGGTTGCTGGGATAGTATCCCTGTGTATATGAATGGGGATATTATTCCGGGACTAAACTTCCGGGTTTGGTTAGATTCTGCCCATACTTTTTCGCCAAACGATAAAAAAGTTAAAATTGGTTTATGGGGTAAACTTGATACAACTGTGGTTACTCTACCGCAAGCTCAGTTTCAAGCATCTATCGATTTCCCTGCCGATTTGTTTATGCCAAACGATCTCAACCCAAAGGCCGGCGGTGTAATACAAAACTTTAGCCCGGTTGCAAACGGAAGGCGCTCTATCACTATAAACATCGATACTACATTAAACCCAATTGGGCCGCAGGCGGCACTCTTAACCGAAATAATAGGCGATGCAATGCTTGGAGATACCGAATGTGATTCGGCATTTATCAGCGATATTGTTTGGAAAAATAATGGTATTCGCCCTACTACATGGATAAATAAAGATAGTACAGGTGGTAAAATCTGTATGACGATTTGTAAAGATGGTGGTAATCGTTTAATCAGTCAAAGTGGTTTAGGATTCTATCTTATCGTTTCTCCTAACCCAACACAAGGCGATATCACAATTCAATTTGCTACATCCGAAAAAAGCATCCACGAAATAGTAATTTCAACTGCCGAAGGCAAAGAGGTCGAGAAAATCGTAATGGAATCGGTTGCACTCAATCAACCGCAAACCTTAATCAAACACACCGATTCGCTGGCCAACGGATTGTACTTTATCACATTACGTTCAGCTACTCAAAGCAAAATATTACCGTTAATGGTTACTCATTAAGGTAGTTCTAACCATTGTAAGGGATGTACCACATTGTGTGTATATCCCTTTTTTTACTATGGCTTCCCTCCTCTGCCGAAGCACTCATTACAGCGCGCAGACCCAGCGCGAGCCCACCCTTCTGCTTCGCGGATTACATTTTCAATACGTTTCCCAAAAATTAAGATTAACAGACTTCAATGCGATGCTACAAGGTTCTATCCCGACCGGGTTACGGCGCAGAACGGTTGCTACGGCTGTGGTGGGAACCAATAAGAAAAAAGTTGTTGCAACCTTGCGACGTACCTACTTTTGAGGTGTCTTTGAGCCTGAAACCAAAACTACACTGTTGATGAAAGACCTGGGAACATACACAGACGCTGCTCTATTTGCCCTATTAATGGCAAAGTCGAACGAACGCGAAAAAGCGTTTGCAGAGTTGTATTCGCGGTATTCGCAGAAGGTGTATTTGTATTGTTCTAAGGTTATGGGCAACCGCCAAGACGCAAACGACTTGTTTCAGGAAACCTGGATGAAGTTTCATAATGCAGCTGTTAAAGCAGAAGTTGTTGTTGAGAATGTTGGTGGTTATTTATTCAGAATTGCCCGGAACCTGTGCCTAAACAAGAAACGAAGTCAACAAAATGTTCACGTTACATTCGAAGAGTTTTACGGTAGCACACACGACACCACATACGAGCAAAAAGAGTTTAACGAATTACTGAACAGAGCACTGGATTTACTTGACGTTGATTACCGCGAAGCTTTTGTGTTACATGAAATTGAAGGACTTCCCTACGATGAAATTTCGGTTATTACGGGCGATACAGTAGCGGCATTAAAAAACCGGGTGTGGCGTGCCCGTAAACAAATACGCCAGTTTCTTTCACCGTTTCTAATTGATGTACAATAAGCAACAGTATGTTGCAAACGTATGAATTATGATGATTTATTAAATGAATACTTGGATGGAACAATAAGCGAAAGCGCTGAGCAATCGTTATTTTCTGCCATGGCTCAGAACGATATGCTTCGGAAAGAATTTAACGAGGCATTGCTTCTGCGAACTGCCGTTCGGAACGATGCCGCAGGTGTTATTCCGCCGGCAGAGTTAACAGCAGCTGTATTTGCATCTGCAGGATACACCACAGCAAATGCTATTACTTTGTGGTTAGCAAAGTATTGGGGTGTATTTACAACGGTATTCTTAACAGGCCTAGTTGTTTGGTTGTTGCTACATCGTAGTGGAGAGAACACAAATTTTGCACAGATGCAAACAACCTCTATTATCCATGATACAGTGTATAATAACGAACCGCTTCCAACTGAACCAGCCCAACAAATACTCTCTGTCGAACAATACAACATACTGTTACAAGACAATCAAAATTTGCATACATTAACCAATACCTTATGCGGTGAGATAAAAAATCTTCGTGAAGAACTGCAATTTGCAACAGTTAACAACCAACTTGCTACAATCAATACAACAAATAACAATGTATTATTACCCAAGAACAATTCCTCTGCGCCAGAAACCACATTAGGTCAATCAGAAGAGTCTATCAGAACAGCAACTCCAAGTTCTGTGTATTACGTACCCTTAGAACAACCAACCACTTTACGCAAAGTTGTTACCAATGCTCCAGACTTGTTTGGTGTATATCAGGAACACAACTCATTATGGGATATTTCTCTTCGTTCAACTTTAATGAAACAACAAAATGCCAATGAAGTTCCTACAAACGATAATATAGGTGTTACAAATGTTGTGGCAACCGGATTCTATAAATGGAGAGACTACGCACATGTTGGAATTGAAGTAGGCAGAGAACAATTTGCACAGGAATATACAACTACCTTAAACAATGGAAATAAGGCAAATGTTTTACAAAACCCAACCTTGTTATGGGGTGGAATAAGCAGTAGATTTTTGTGGAGCAACTTTTTGAATCAAGATGTTGCCACACCTTATTTACAACTAACTGGAGCATTAACATCAGTTGGTGAAATTGGAAGGGCTATGATAGGAGTTCATCTTAACTCGGGCTCGCAATTACATATGATGCTTGGTGTAGAATCAGCTCAACTTTGGTACTCTGTGCAAGGCAGTAGTTATACCAGCTCTAAAGTTGGTTTGTTTTACGGTATATCATACGGATTATAACAATGAAATATGTTCAACAGACCATTTTCATCTCAGTACTTACAACAGTTTGTTTACTAATACAAAGCTGTACGTCAAGCGAGGATTTATTAACTCCCAGAGTTATTACAGAATTAACCAACGGTATTGATACTATGAGCGTAGTATCCATTCAAGTATCAACAACACTAAATGATATAAGGCAAGATGTTGGAACAAAAGCAAGCAACTATACGGCTGTAGTGGTAAAGAAAGATTCGTTACTCTTTGTAAACCTAACAGCGGATTTTCAATCAACAGAACAACGTACATTACCAATCTCGCTACTACAATCTAAACTAAAAACAGGACTTCGCTTGGCTTCAGGTAAAAGTTATTCAAACAATGGGAATAGTAACGATACTACATATACTACATTTAATTTTCATGTTACATATTTTACATACGATACAACCACGCGGGACAGTCTGTTTGTAAAAGGACTAAAAAGAGATTCTACACAACAAAAAATAGATACTCTTTGGGATAGTGTTAAAGTAACTAAAGTTGTAAGTGTACTAAACAGCGATTCAGTAAATGTTAGGCCATCCACCGTTAGTTCCGGAGTAGATAACGCACTAATGACGATGGCACACTATACCACAGAAAAACGTATTCTTTGCACATTAACCTACACAACACAAGGCGATAAGAACCTATATACTCGTTTGTATAATAACAACGCAACTCTGACGATATCCTTCGAGATATTTTATAAAGAGTAGGTGTGTTCCCCTTCTGTGCCGAAGCTACTGGCCAGCGCGCAGACCCGGCGCGAACCGCTCCACTTTCTATCGCAATTATACCTGATGTTTAAAACAACTGCGCCGCTGTACCGTTCGTTTCCGACCGGGTTGCGGCGCATGAGATTTGCTTCGGCTTGTGCCGGAAATCTACATTATTTAACTACCTCTATATTTAGACAGCAGCTAAACGTCTGTCAAATACTGCTTGTATATGCTTCAACAATTCGGTGAGCTGAGGTTTAGTAAGTTGAACCTCTGCACCAACTGCCTGCCCTTTGTGAATAACATCTTCATTTACTAACGAAGAAAACAATGCCACCGGAATACTACCTAACATTGGATGTGTCTTAATTCTGCGCGTTAAAGAATAGCCATCCATTTGCGGCATTTCGATATCGGTAATGATAATATCGGGTAGTTTTAATTCAGGGTTCTGCGCTTTTTCGCTGATAAATTTCTCACACCGTTGCCAGGCAGATGCACCATCGGAAAATGCTTCGATTGCAAACCCTGCATTACGTAATTGTGAAACTATCATTTGGCGAATGGTTGGAGAATCATCTGCAATCCACGCCGTTTTGCCTGCCATAGTTCCAACTAAGTGCTGCTCTACATTCTGAATGCCAAGCTCTGGTTGTAAGTCAACAATAATTTTTTCCACGTCAAGTAGAAGTATATTTTTTTCGGGAAGTTTTACAATACCAACAATAGTTGCGTTATTACCTGCAAACTGGTTTACAACTCCCGGTTCTTCAACTTGCTGCCAGGAAAAACGATAAATGCGTGTAACCATATCCACAATAAAACCAAATCGCAAGTTGTTAAACTCCGCAATAATCATTGTGCGGTTGTTTGACTGATTGTAGGATTTGTACAAGTACTTGCGTACGTCAATTGCTGTAATAATATTATTACGCATGTTAAAGACACCAACAATAGATTCTGGCATATTGGGCAGTACTGTAATATCCGGCATACGGATAATTTCTCTGACCTTTGCAACGTTTATACCGTATGATTGCTCAACAGTTTCGCCTGCTTGGTTGGTAAACGACACCATGAATTCAATGATTTCAAGCTCGTTAGTGCCTGTTTCAAGTAAAATGTTGGTTTTCATCATAGTACACCCAAGTGGATTTGTGGTTTTTCTTGTTGTATCGTCAGTTTTCTTCAAACATTTAACAGAGACTGACTATTTTTGTGAAGTATGATTAACCAGCGGCAGCCATATTCGCTTAAAAAGCAAACTCATCAAGCACTTCGGGCTATATTGCTCTGTGCTTTTATAGGAATGCTTGCCGGGCAGATTTTACATAGGCACGATATTGCTCATCATTCAACCCCGGAGTTACACTCTATTGCTCATTTAGGTTATAATACAGCACTTGATGAATCTTCCTGCCAGTTTTGTCATCATACTGTTCTTCCATGCGATATAATTTATACGTTTCAGCTTTTAACATTGTTTGAAACTGTAGCATGTTCATTTGATACATACTTATCCTTAAACCATAGCCATTTAAAGTATAACCTCCCATCTCGTGCACCACCCTTAACATAATATTCTCAACGTTTATATTTTGTAAAACATAAAGAAAGAGCAACATGATACTCCGACTTGTCATGTCTGCTTGTTTTTTTGTATCAGTTCACGTTCAGTGTGCACCGTTTCAAGGGATTAACTTTACCGGAGTTGTATCCGATAGCATAACACAGTTGCCAATTCAAGGTGCAACAGTCATGTTAATAGAACTGCACAAACGCGACATCACCCACGCAGATGGTAGTTTTCACTTTCAAGACTTCCCAAAAGGAAGTTATTCAGTTGGCATCAGATATCCGGGATATAAAGATAAAGTGTTAAAGATTACTGTTGTTCACGATACCATGGTAAAGGTGTTACTAACACCGTGGGTAATAGAAAAACAAGCGGTTATAGTTGAATCAAAATCCCTGAAATCTACTCTTGCCAATACTCAAACTCCGGTGGTGTTAACACCTGCGGAAGTTGATGTTCACCGCGGACAAACTCTTGGGGAATCGTTACAGGATATACCCGGTGTGACTTTACTGCAAACTGGCGCTTCTGTTTCCAAACCTGTTATTCATGGGCTTCATAGCCAGCGAATTGCTATTGTAAATAGTGGTGTAATACAAGAAGGTCAACAATGGGGTGCAGAGCATGCTCCTGAAATAGATGCGTTCGCAAGTAATAACATAGAAGTCTTAAAGGGTCCTGCCAGTGTAGAGTATGGTGCCGGAGCATTAGGTGGTGTGATACGCGTTGAGTCAAAGGAATTTCGTTATAATGGTTCTCTTGGAGCAACCCTTTTCCTAAATGGCTTTTCAAACTCAAGGCAAGGTGCAGCATCATTTCAAGCAGATGGCGGAAACCTTCCATGGTTCGACAATACAGGTTGGCGTACTCAATTTACTTACAGGCGTGCAGGCGATTCACAATCACCTCTGTACACTCTCTCAAACACAGGATTTCAGGAGATTAACGGTAACATTGGGCTGGGAGTATTAGGTGTAAAAAGTGGCTATCAACTTTCCTACTCGTTGTTTACTTCTTTAGCAGGAATATTAAGTGCATCGCACATAGGTAATGTGAACGACTTGCAGCGAGCTCTTGAAAGTGGGTCTCCAACTATTGTAAAAGATTTTACCTATACCATCAATCCGCCAAAACAACAGATTGAACACCATACTGTTAATCTGAATACATTCTTTATGTTACCCGTTGGAAAACTGGAGATGCAATATGGATGGCAACGCAATGACCGTTATGAGTTTGATGCACATAACTCACGGATTACAGATACTACCTATCTGCAACAGTATCTTAATACACCGGCCATGAACCTATCACTATCAACATATTCCCTATCAGCTAAACTACATCATCACGAAATTGGAAGTATTAGTGGTGTAGTTGGCTTAAACGCGGCACGGCAACGGAATGTACGAGACGGAAGAGTTATTCTTATTCCAGATTATACCTCTTATTCTGTAGGCGGTTTTATCTTAGAAAACTACACAACTCAGGACTGGGCATTTACAGTTGGAAGCAGATATGATTGGCAAATATTAACTGTTAATCCTTTAAGCAAAACCGGTGCTTCCCTGCCCGATTCTACTTTTACCTTTACATCTTTTTCCGGCGCATTAGGTGTATTACGGCAACTCTCACAAGATTTTACCATTGCACTTAATCTATCATCCGGCTGGCGACCTCCGCAGGTTAGTGAGTTATATAGTAACGATGTACATCACGGGACAGCTCAATTCGAAATAGGCACTACATCTTTGTTACCTGAACGTTCGTACGCTGCTGATGTTTCTTTGCATTATAACACCGACCGAACACGCACAGAACTCAGTGCCTATGGTAACTATATAAACAACTACATTTTTCTATTACCCGATAAAGACCACCCAACGGTTACAATTCGAGGTGTGTTCCCTACTTTTTATTACACACAAGCGAACTCTGTGATTTCAGGTATAGATGCAACTGCAGAGTATCAATTTACCCCTTGGATACGAGGGGGTTTACTTGGTGCTATTGTTCGTGGCAACAACGTTGATAGCAAAGAGCCATTACTTAACATGCCTGCCGATAGAATTACGGTAACATTGCATCTTCACACCGACGATGTTTGGGGATTTCACGAACCATTTATTGAGGTGCGAAGTAATTTGGTAGCACAACAAACCCGTTACCCTGTAAATGTTGACCTTGCAAATCCACCACGTGGCTATACATTGTTTTCGCTTCAAACCGGTGGAACAGTTCCTCTGCTGGGTACACACATTAAAGCAACATTGGAAGCAACAAATGTTTTTAATACAGAGTATCGTGATTATCTTAGCAGGTATCGTTACTTTGCATTAAATGCCGGACGCAATATTATTCTGCGAATTACAATACCAATGGGTGTGTATGCTTCGGAATAAGCTATCGCAAGCGGTTCCAAACAACTAATTTCAAAACAGCAATCATTACACCGGACAGTATCTTGGCTACAACAAAACATGTATCGTTTATTATAGCTTTTCTGTTTACATTTTATACAGAAATTTTTGCAGGAAGTACATTAAATGAATTACTTCCCGGAACATGGTATGTACAAAAGATGGAATTGATGAGTACGCGGTTACTAACACGCCAACAGCAACGGAAGTTTACCGCTACAAAACGAAAGTTAGAAAAAACGAACAACCAAATAACAAGCGGCACTATAATTATCAGGGTTGATTTCAAAACAGATAGCTCTTATAATTACAAGATGACGGAAAACCACAGAGTGTTTTATTTTGAACGCGGGAATTGGCGCTATCAAGATAGTGTGATGCAGGCGTTTAATCTAACTCACGAAACTGACCGTTCATCGTTCAATAACGAAAAGACAGTTACTCTTACACCCGATACATGGATTGTAGAATTCACTGTATTAGGAAACAACAGCGGTATAAAACAACGAATTATTTACAAGAAAAAGTCTAACTAAACAATACAAATATGCGATACACATTTTTAACACTTCTTACACTCGGACTGATTTTTTCGTCGTGCGAAAAATCATCAACACCATCCAATACCGAACATTCCGAACCAACTAAATTGGTTATTACATTAACAGACATTACAGATGCCTCAAAAACATCCACGTTTAGTTGGAGTGATGCAGATGGTAGCGGTGGTGCTGCGCCTATTATTGATACTATGAAAGTAAATGCCGGTAAAACATACCGCGGTACTATCAAGGTTTATGATAACAAGAATACCGATATTACTTCCTCAATACAAAACGAAAAAGACGCACATCAGTTTTTCTATCAACCTAAAGATGGCGTTGCTATTCGGATGAGCGTTGGAGTTAACGACAAAGACAGTAAAAATCTTCCGGTTGGATTAGATATTACTGTAAGTGTTCTTACTGGTGGCAGTGCTTCCGGATTACTTAATGTAGTGTTAAGTCATTTCGATGGTATAGTGAAAGATGGGACAACAAAAAGTCCAGAGAGCGATATAGATATTGATTTTCCTGTAAGGATTCAATAATTTTTACACAATGATTGCCAGTGCGGGACAGTGAGATACTGTCCCGCGATAAGCTTGTGTTTTGTTATTGTGTTATGGCGCGGTCTGCGATAGCAAAATATTATTCCAAATCTCCCCTCTTCATAGAACTCAGTAACATAAACGCTCCTTTACCAACAACTTTAGAAGACTGTAATGTTACAGCAGAACGTATAGCCACCATATTCGCTACGCGTTGCAGTTGTTGAACCTGTACCATTGTATAAGTACGATTACTGGTTTCAACAAACACATATTGCTTACCGGCATCCTGAACTATTGAAGTTTCGGGCACCGTTAGTTCTGTTGTAGATGGTGTGTTGATTGCAGCTTGTAAAAACATACCAGGCAAAACATGAGGCGCTCGGTTATCGAAGTGACAATGAACAATTGCATTGCGGTTCTCGTTGATGTTTTGCGATATAAGTATTATACGGGCTGAGTGGGTATCGTTGGGAATGTTTGGTAACGTAATACGCACTGTTTGACCAATTGCAATTGTTGGTAAATCTTTTTCGAACACGTTTAGCGAAGCATGAATATCGGAGGGATTCACAATCTCGGCTATGGTCTCGCCTGACTGAATGTACTTTCCAATGTTCGACGTTACTTTACTAACAAAACCATTAATGGAGGAACGTATTGTAATGCTGCGCGAAATAGTTTCCTCGGTTAATGTTTTAGGATTAATACCAATCAGCAGGAGTTTTTCCGAAAGAGTTTTTTCCGTAACTAGAATTGTTTTATATTCAGCCTCTGTTTGTTCAACATTTCTACCGGAAGTAGCTTCAGTTTTATACAACTCAGTTTGACGTTGGCGTTCTTTATCAAGCAATGTGTGTTTAATTTTTGTAGCTAAGTACTCCTGTTGTAGTTGCAGAAAAACGGGGTCTTCTAATCTTGCTATAACCTCACCTTGCTTAACATGACTTCCGGGTAAGACAGTAATATCTTTAAGTATTCCGCCATAGTTTGAGCTAACCGAAATCATTGATTGCGGCGGAACATCAACAGTACCATTAACCAGTATTGTTGTTGCTACCTGTTGTTGAAGTGGAAGTTGGGTTTCGATACCAGCATTTTGAAATTGTTTTTCTGTAAGTGTTACTGACTGTTGTTGTGTACCGGATACTGTAGTTTTTTCAGGTGGCGTATTTTGTTTTTGGCTACACGCCAACAAAAACAGCACAACAATCTGTGTAACAATAAATATTTTTTTTCTGTAATGATTCATAAATGTTTTAATGTGCGTTATAATAATCCAGTTCAATTGCGGCATTGTTATACTCTTCAACTGCATCGTAAAAAGCATTTTCTACAGAGTTAGTATTTGTAAACATTGTACTCCATTCTATGTAGGAGACATCGCCAGTTTGTAATTGTTTCGTAATAGAATTCCGAATTGATTGATTTTGTTGAAGTATTGTTTGGTTATAAGTATCAATCATACTTTTTGCGTTACGATACCGCAACAAAGCAAGTTGTTTGTGAGTAGTAAATTTAAGAAGAGCTTGTTTGTACTCCATCTCGGCTATGGTTTTTTGAATTCCGGCTGCCTCAATTTTTGATTGTTGAGCAACGAAGAAAAGCGGCAACGATATTCCAATTCTATAAGAAGTAAAGAATGTTGATGATGAGTTATAATAAGGCATGTTGTCATCACTCGTCATCCAACCTCTGAACGATTGTTTAGAAACACCCAGGGTTAATTGTGGAAGTAACTTTGACTTTTCAACTCCAAGTACAGCATCATTTCTGTTGATATCAGCTGTAAATACTTTGAGTAAGGGATGTTCAGTTGAATCAGTACTATTAGGTTCATATTCAAAAGTTTGATGAACAACACTATCTTGTATATTATCGTTCACCATTTGCCTTAATCTTAGTAGCAACAATTGCTTTGATGTTTGCAGCCGTTGCACCATAAGTTCAGATTGTTTTTTAAGTACAGAACTCTGAATTTTCATAGTTGTAGGAGTTTCTCCTAACTCAGCGCGTTGTGTTTCTTTTTCAAGCACCTTTTCATAGACTGAATCTATCTTCATCTGAAGCTCAAGCCTTCGATGTAACACAAGTACTGAGTAAAATGCCTTGCGAATTTCCATTGCCAAATCAAGTTCTGCTTGTGCCTGTTGCAATTTCTGAATCTCCTTAGAATACAACAATGCATCTTTTGCATACGTAAAGAATGTAGGAAATGGTAATGTTTGCGTAAACGACATACGAATATCATTATAGGCAGAATTTACATTTCCGTATTCTACATCAATAAGTGAGTGTGGAACTTCCCATGCAGTACCAAACAGCACGGTACTGTGTTCAACATTCTTCCTTGCAATTTGTAATTGTATATTCTTGTTTTTTGCTACTTGAATTAGTGAATCCAAAGTTGTGTTGGGTGTGGCTGAAGCTGTATTAGTTATAAAAAAGAAGAATACCAGTATAATTACATTAATAGCTGTTTGTTTTCTTCGTTGTCGTTTAAGATAAAACTGTTCCGCTAACCTATACAATATTGGCAACACAATTAAAGTTAGGAAAGTTGAGGATAATAGTCCGCCAATCACAACGGTTGCCAATGGACGTTGTACTTCGGCACCAGCCCCCTGCGATAGTGCCATAGGCATAAAACCTAACGAAGCAACTGCAGCTGTCATCAACACCGGACGTAGCCTTTGCGAAGCTCCCTTAATTACTAACGATATAAGTCGTTCATTCCGGAGTTTTCTTCTGTCGTACTCAGCAATCAATACAATTCCGTTTAGAACCGCAACACCAAAAAGAGCAATGAAACCAACTCCTGCCGAAATACTAAACGGCATACCTCTTATAACTAATGCAAATATGCCACCAACAGCAGAGAGTGGTATAGCAGTAAATATCAACATTGCTAAACGAACTGATTTAAATGTAAAATACAATAGAACTATAATAAGTAACAATGCTACAGGAACTGCAACAGCCAATCTGTTCTTAGCTTTGGTTAGGTTTTCGAACTGCCCCCCATACGTAATGGAATAACCTGGTGGTAAATGGATGTTATCTTCTACTCTCTTTTGTACATCTTTCACCACACTTTCAACATCACGTCCACGGACATTGAATCCAACTATAATTCTTCGCCGAGCGGATTCTCGTTGAATTTGATTTGGGCCGTTTACTAATCGCACATCAGCAAGTACTTGTAAAGGTATTTGCTGACCGTTGTAACTTGGAACTTGTAGAGTTCTAACCGCTTCTATACTTTGTTCAATATTTTTATTCGTTCGTATAACTAAGTCATATCTCTTTTCACCTTCGTATACTATTCCTGCCCCTATACCTGCATATAATGCACTTACTGTTCTGTTTGCTTCTTCAACTGAAATTCCATATTGTGAAATAGCATTTCGGTTATAAGAAACTACTATCTGAGGCAAACCCGTTACTTGTTCAACATATAACTCACAAGCACCCGGTATTGAAGCGGCAATACCACCAATTTGTTGTGAGTACTTTGCAAGTGTGTCTAAATCTTCACCAAATACTTTACATACAATATCTTGTCTGGCACCGGTCATTAACTCGTTAAACCTCATTTGAACCGGGAATTGAAATCCAAACGAAATGCCTGGTATTTCCTCAATTGTTGCACTCATTTTTGCTGATAGTTCTTCAAATGATGATGCTGAAGTCCATTCGTGTTTATCTTTCAGGATTATCATCATATCTGCTGCCTCTATGGGCATTGGGTCTGTTGGAATTTCTCCGGAACCAATTTTTGTAACAACTTTTATCACTTCCGGGAATTTATTCTTCAAAGTTTGGGCTGCCTTTTGTGTTACTTCAATTGTTTGACTCAGCGAGCCACCTGTCATAATTCTGGTGTCGACAGCAAAGTCACCTTCTTCTAATTCAGGTATAAATTCACCACCTAAACTAAATAGAACTACCAAACTGACTATAAACGCTGCTCCAATGCTACCAAGTACAAACACAGGTCTGCGAATAGCCCATTGTAACGATGGTATGTACTTCTTTTCAATGAACAACATCATGATATCAGCAAATGTTTTTTTGTGATGCAACCGCTTATCAAGAACCAGCGATGTTATCATTGGTACATATGTAAGAGATAATAAAAAAGCACCCAAAACAGCAAAACATACCGTTTGTGCCATAGGTTTGAACATCTTCCCTTCTATTCCAACAAGTGTTAAAATTGGTAGATATACAATCAGTATTATCACTTGCCCAAATACAGCAGAGTTCATCATAGTTGTGGCAGCTGTCCTAACTTGTTTATTCATTTCAGCTGTGTCTATGAGTAATGTATCAACTGGAAGTGCGGGTTGAAATTCAATTGAATGGCGTTTTGTAAATGAATGTAAAACGTGCATTACCGATTCAACTATTATCACAGCACCATCTATTATCAAACCAAAATCTAATGCACCTAGCGACATCAAATTTCCAGACACACCAAACAGGTTCATCATGATAACAGCAAACAACATAGAAAGTGGTATCACTGATGCTACTACCAAACCTGCACGTAAGTTGCCCAGAAAAAGAACAAGAATAAAAACAACAATCAAAGCGCCTTCCAGTAGATTTGTTTCTACTGTAGAAATAGCATTGTTTACCATCTTAGTTCTATCAAGAAATGGCTCAATTTCTACTCCTTCCGGAAGTGACTTCTGGATTTCTGCGATTCGTTGTTTTACATTCTTAATAGTTTGCGAAGAGTTGCCTCCCTTAATCATCATTACTATTGCGCCTGCAACTTCACCATAATCTGTCTGATGCATCGCTCCATACCTCACTGCTGTCCCTAAACGGATGTCGGCAATATCCTTTACCAACAATGGTATGCCGTCAACAGTTTTTACAAGTGTATTTTCTATTTCTTCTTTTGAATGTAACAATCCTTCCGTGCGGATAAACAGTGCCATAGAATTGCGTTCTATGTATGCACCACCGGCATTTTGATTATTAGTATTCAATACCGAATACAACTCGGATAAAGTAATATTATGGCTTTTTAGTTTATCTGGATTAACGGCAACTTCATATTGTTTAACGCCACCGCCAAAGCTACTTACATCTGCTACTCCTTCGGTACCGAGTAATTGTTTACGTATAGTCCAATCCTGAATATCCCGCAATTCGGTTGGCGTATATTTCCCTTCATATCCTTTTTTGGCTTTTACAGAATATTGATATATCTCGCCTAAACCGGTTGATACAGGACCTAATTCAGGAGTGCCTAAATACGCCGGAATCTGTTGCTGTAGTTGAATCAAACGTTCACTTACCTGTTGTCGTGCCCAATACACATCTGTTTCATCGTTGAATACTATGGTAACCAACGATAACCCAAACCGTGAAAAAGAGCGCAGCTCTGTTTTTCCGGGAATGTTTACTATCGCTTGTTCAATGGGAAACGTTATTAACCGTTCTACCTCCGGTGCCGCCAACGAAGGCGACACCGTGATAATCAACACCTGATTATTAGTAATATCAGGTACTGCATCTATAGGTAGTTGGGTTAACGAATAACTTCCAAATGCAACAAGGGCCAGCACCAATAAACCAATAACTAACTTATTCTCAACGGAAAATCTAATTATACCGGCAAACATGTTTTCCCCTTTTTATTTATTATCATCGTCATCATCATCTTTACCATTTTCTTTTCCATTTTCTTGTTGTGGCGCAGTACCATTTTCCCCTTGCTGTATGCCTGGGGCTTGGTTTACTCCCGTTCTAATTTCAGTATGGCGTATCTGTCCACCAAGGTAACCGGTTCTTGCCATTGCAACACAAGTTACAACAGAAAGTACTGCAACACCATAAAGCAATTTCTGCGCAACCGCTTCTTTATTCTTTGCAATTACTAAAGCACCTACAGCAGTTACAGCTGTTAACTCCATAAGAATCAATGCAAACTTTGCAGCATCTTCGTGTTCTTCTATAATCTGTTCAGAAACACCGGGTAAATTTTCAACTGATTCTTCGGCCGGTTCACCGGTTAAGAAAACAGGTATTGCAATCAACGCCATGAGTATAATGATAACCGATGCTGTTTTTTGTAACGAAACATTTTTTCGTACAACAGCCCAAATCAACAACATAGTTGCAACAAGCAATCCTATAATTGGAAAATGGTTCAACAAAAGATGAATATGTGTGGCATTCATAAATCCTCCAAAAAAAAATTATTATTCAATGATTTTACATGTGTTCCCGCATCTGCCGTAGCCATCCTTCAGCGCCGTCACACGGGCGGAGGATACCGTTACAGCATCGCGGACTTTAACGTAGAGTGTTTAATCTTGAGAAGTTAGTACAGGGTACTACATGCCTGAATAGTGCGACGCTGAACCGTTTGGTTCGCACCGGGTTGGCGCGCTGAAGCGTTGCTTCGGCATGTGAGCGTACAACAATTGAATTTAGATTTTAGGAGGCTGCCATATATCGCTATATGGTATTTCGGGTACTTGTGGTGTGTTTGGTATGTACGTAGGAATTGTGCTATAAGGGATAATGGATGTGTGCTGAACTTTTTCGGGGGTGTATAATGAACTTATATTACCTTCAAAACATTCGTCATGCTGATATGGCAAACTGTTGTCGTGTTCATCGTGATGATGAACCTTTGTATAGTGCTCTGAAATGTAATCAAGAAACGACAAATTTGGTTGAAGTATCAGGTGTTCTTGAAAGTGATGTAATAACACCGAAATTTTAAATACCTGATACCCTTCGGTTGCTGTTACCGAGATAATAGTAAACAAGAGTATGGCAATTCCTTTTCTCATGATGCAAATATACGTTTACATACTTAATGTATTGTGCAATACTCTTGGAACTTTGTACAAAAAAAGCAGCTACATTTCCATGTAACTGCTTTTTATTAAAGTTAATACCTGTGTGATTTACAATGCCTTTTTGATTGCCTCTGTAAACCCTGCTTTTGTGTTCATACCTATAATAGTACTTTTAAGGTTACCGTTTTTATCGAAGATAAACGTTGTTGGGATGGCCTCAATAGGTTGTATTGCCGCATATGCTGAAGCTATACTTTGTGCACTTGTTTTACCGTTACCAACAATGTTTGTGTAGGTCATGCCCTGTGAGTCCATGAATTTACCAACGCGAACTTTGGTTTCCGGGTTTTCGCCATTTTCTAAGGCAACACCAATAAACACAACGTCTTTAAATTCTTTTGAGCATTCAATGATATCGGAGATTTCGCGTTTGCAAGGTCCACACCATGTTGCCCAAAAGTTAAGGAACACGGGTTTACCTTTGGCAAAATCTTTTAACTGAACAGTTTCACCTTTAGTGTTTTTCCAGGAGAAGTTTGTGTATTTAATCGTCTGTCCATTTTCCACTGCAACAAACTCACCAATGTAATCAGATGGTGATGCAGGAGTTGGTAACATTACTTGAGCGGATGTCGATTTCTGCCCTATGGCAGTTGAAGCATCCTCCATTTTTGTTTTTGAGTCCTCGTTACTCTTTGAGCAACCTGAATACGTAAGTCCGGCTACTATAAGCAGACATACTGCAATTCTCATTTTAAACACCTTTTATAAATAAAGAAAACAATTGTTCTTTGGGTATATCCGAAACAACAGAACAATATATTGTTTTTTCTCGCCAGAAAATCCAAGAATGTTTATCATCGCTTTCGGTTAACCATTTACCAGATTCGGCATACGAGACAGCACGTTCGGGAATTTGTAATACATGTTTAGTAAACATTTCCTCCGGTGCTTCGTACACATAAATGTATTTTCCTTGGTATGTGTACACAACATGTGCAAGTTTTTTCCCATTCATTACCGAAACAACGCCACCTGCCAATGTAGCCGAAATATTGGGATGCAATATAGTATAATCAACACCCTGTTCACTGAAAAACTTATCTAATTCTTCGTAGTTGGATGTGGCCTTCTGAAGTTTTAATGTGCCAGCCAGGATTGCGTCAAAATTCTGAAATGATTCATCGTGAAAATTGCCGGCAACTGAATTTGCAGGAGATTGTTGGAGAATAAAATAACCACCCGCAATAACAAGAAGAAAAGCAGGAACAACAAAAACAGGCTTTAATACTAACTCCTGTATAGTTTGTATTACCTTATCAATAACACTAATATGAGGTGTTGGTACAGACACCGATGTAAAAGCGACTTTTGAATATTCTTGTTGTAAAGCAGATTGTACAGATAGCCGAAGTGACTCAGGCATTGTTTGTAACGTTCTTAAGGTACCGGTTTTAGACTTTACAGAACGTAATACTGCCTTTTGAATCTGTATATCAGAATTATCCCTATGAACAGCAGATTCAACTGTTTGTTTTTCTGTATCGGTCAATCCTTGATTATCAAGATACCCCGATAATATGTCGTTTTCCCAAGTTTTCATAAACCAACCACAATTTAGTTATTAGTATAACCTCGTTTTTGTGCATACAAATACAGTTTTGCTGCCAGAATATTTCTGGCGCGATGAATACGCGAACGAACAGTACCAATGGGGATCTGCAGAATATCAGCAATATCTTCATAGCTGAATTCCTCAATATCACACAACTGAATTACGCTTCTAAACTCATCCGATAATGAATTTAGTGCAGCATCCACTTCATCTTCTAACATTGCAGAAAACAATGTGTGTTCCAAGTTGGAAGTATCTGTGTACGTGGACTTTATCTGTTCATAGAATTCTTCAACATCAGAATAATCCACAACGTCAGGTTCACGTTTATCACTTCTGTACTTATTGATAAAACTGTTTTTCAAAATCCTGAACAACCAAGCTTTACAATTAGTTCCACGTTCAAATTTATCAAAGAATCGAAAGGCCTTTAAATAGGTATCCTGAACCAAATCCTCGGCATCATCGCTATTTCTGCATAGTCTCATAGCATATTGATACAGACTATTCATATGCGGTAACGTTTCGCGTTCAAATTCTACTTTTATGTTCTCACTAATCATGAAATCCGAGAAAAATTTAGTTTCTGATTTACTTTTTCAACTATTCTTCACTACCCTTCATTTCGTCCTCAACATCCCCGCAATCATATTCACGGCGAGGTCTTTTTCCGCCACCGGTTGCCTTTTCATCCCCTCCTGAAATAGCTTTTAAGGCACGTTGTTCTAATTGGGCACGTACAAGTCTATCCCGTTCGCGCAGCTTGGCATCAGCCTCAACGTCAAAGTACTTTTTGCCATCAACGTAGGTTTGTAATACACGAGAAAAGTTTGATAATGGGTTTCCTGACCAAAGCACAATATCTGCTTGTTTGCCAACTTCAATGCTTCCAACCAAATCATCAACTCCAAGTTGAATAGCAGGATTAATAGTACACATTTTAAGTGCTTCCTCTTGGTTAACACCGCCATACTTTACACTTTTCGCGGATTCTTGGTTCAAGCGACGAGCCATTTCAGCATCATCACTATTTACCGATGTTACTACTCCCTGCTCATGCAGTATTGCCGGGTTTTGTGGAATCGCATCAGCAACTTCCATTTTATAAGCCCACCAATCGGCAAAACTCGAAGCCGTTGTACCATGTTCTTTCATCTCACGTGCAACTTTATATCCTTCCAGAATATGAGTGAATGTTTTAACCTGAAAGTTAAACTCATCTGCTAATTTCATCAACATCAGGATTTCACTTTGCACATAACTATGGCAGTGGATAAATCGTTTGCCGCGGATTATTTCTGAAAGTGTTTCTAGTTGATAATCTTTGCGTAGTGGCAATGCATCTTTTCCTGCGTTTTGTTTTTGTTTTTCATATTCCAATGCAGCACGGAATCCATCGCGCATAATTTCTTCAACTCCCATACGGGTTTGTGGATAACGGACTGAGAACCTATCACCCCAATTAGATTGTTTTACGTTTTCACCTAAGGCGAATTTGATAGTACCTGCTGCTTCACGGAATTTAAGTCCATCGGCATCATCGCCCCAACGGAGTTTAATTAGTTGCAACTGACCACCAATTGGATTAGCCGAACCGTGCAACAAATGTGAACTTGTAACTCCACCACTTAACTGACGGTATATGTTTATGTCATCGGGAAACAGAACGTCGCCAATACGTACTTCAGCGGTGATTGCGTGAGTTCCTTCGTTAACTCCGCTTTCTATTGCAATGTGTGAGTGTTCGTCTATGATACCCGGTGTAACATGTTTACCGGTACCATCAACTGTTACTTCCGCACCCGATAAGTTTTTCCCAACTTCAGCAATCTTACCGTTTTTTAAAAGTACATCTGTTTCTTTTAATATGCCTTGTTTACCACATGTCCATACAGTTGCATTTTTAATCAACACTGTTTTTGTAACAGGTATACTATCTAAACCAAACGCAGTATTGGGATACGTAGTAGGCAATGATTTTGTAGCAATTTCTTTTTTGTCTTTAGTTTGTGGTTTTTCTACAAACAATGAGTCGCGTGTTGCAGAGAACAAGATTTCTTTTCCATTGTTCAACGTAAGGGTTCCAATCAGATTCAGCTGATCACCTTTTGCTGCAACACTACCAATTAACCTAACAAACCCTGCATGACCTAAAGTATCAGTTTGAATTTTAAGTGTAACTCTGGAACCACTAACTCCAATTGATGAAGTTAACGTTGTGCTATCTTTCTTAACTGTTACGCCGGGTGATTCAGGTTTACCATCAATGTTCATACTCATCATGGGCAAACCTTGACCTGACTCAGGCATTAGCGTCCATTTTCCGCGTACATCATATTCAGCAGGTTTAGACATAACATATTCATCGCCTGCAACATATACCGATCGAATTACGGTTTCATCCTCAAACAAATTTCCAGTTGTAAGAATGAAGTTTGCTTGAAATCCTGTTCTCACCATACCTAGTACTTGTTGTGCACCAACCACCGAGGCCGGTATTGTTGTCATTGCTGCTAAAGCAACGTCTTCTTTCAGCCCCCGCTTTACTGCTTTACGAATGTTCTTAAAGTAATCTTCTTTGCTTTTTAGACCATGTGTAGTGAAGCAAAATCGTAGTCCGGCGGAATCGCACAACATTGGATTTTCCGGTGCGGCATCCCAATGGCGTAGTTCATCAAAGGAAACATCTAACGCACGGTCGGGCGTGGAAACATCCGGAACAGCCGGAAAGTTAACGGGTAGTATTAACGTAGGTTTAAAAGGTACTAATGATTTAAGTCTCCGATACTCATATCCACTTCCTTCGTACACAACATTTAATCCAAACTCTTGTGCAATCTTTTGCCACCGTAAAATGGAATGTTCGTTTTCGGTTTCGCAAATAAATGTTTTCTTTGCCTTTAACGATGTTGCAAGTGCTTCGTAGCCAACATTGAACTCGGGTTTTTTGAGTGTGGGATTAACTTTGTAAGCAGCGTGGGCTTTATCATACCAGTCAGCATCCGATAAGGTTTGCTTAATTAATGCAATACTTCCCATCATGGCACTAGGGTACGGCGTTTTAGATGTTCCTTTTCTGAACGAAACCCATTGTGTTGCGTCTTCAAATAAAGCAATCTGATGTGCTGTACCACCTTTGGCTAATACAACTACCGATGACCCTCTGAATATTCCATCCATCGAATTTGTTTGGAGGGCACCGAAGCCAAGTTTACGGTATTCTTCCGCAGTTTTATCGTCAAGTTGCAATGCTTCAATAGCACGGTCTTGCGGCTTTACGGCAAGGTTCCAGTGTTTAGCTTGGTTCACTACCGGTGTTTCCGGTGAGTCTTCACCGTCGTCAAAACCGATGGGTTGTTCCGGTTTTTTAGGTGGAGCAATTCCTACATTTGTGTAGGGTTCGATAAATGCAGCATAGCACCAAAGTCCTTTGCCATCTTTTATGGTGGCTCCGGCAGGAATATTTACTACTCCGGTTGCAATGATTTTGTTATCCTGAATTAGGACAGTTGCATTTTCAACCTTTTTGCCCGGCTCGGGGATTAAAGTAACGTTGGTAATGGCAATGAGTTTTGCAGGTTTATCCCGCAGACCGTCTATATGCTTTGTAGTTACTTGTGCATACGATACAACCGTACAAACAAGTGCAATGAGTATATACTTCATAATGAATACAAATGGTAAGCAATGAAACTATACTCAATTTACAAAATCAAACGAAGAAGGACAGTACATAATTGAGGTTTTGTCCGGCAAGTGGATAATATTTTATGTATGGTGGTTCGGTGCCGTTTGCGATAGCAGAATATTTAGCTAAAAAGCGGGAAACAGATTGTGAATGTTGAGCCTGTGCCAACAATACTTTCCACGTGAATGCTACAACCGTGCTGCTGTAGAATGCGTTGGATGATTGCCAGACCTAACCCTGTACCTTCGGCTTTGCGGGTAAAGAATGGGTCGAAGATTTTTGTGAGGTCTTCCTCCGATATTCCCATGCCGTTGTCCTTAATGCGCATCATGATACACGGTTTGCCGTGCTCGCCAACTTCTATGTTGGTTTTAATGATGATTTCACCTTTTAGAGTGATGGCATCGCAAGCGTTAGTTAACAGGTTAATTAATACTTGCTGCATTTGGTTTACATCGGCACTGACTACCGGAAGCTCTTCATCAAGGTCAAGCTCTACTATTATTGCCTTACGAAGCAGAATATCCGAGATTAAATCTATGGAATCCACTACCACCGAGTTCAGATTTACAGGAGTAACTCTTGGCGGTAATGGCTTGGCAAAATTGAGTGTTGTGTTTACTATATTCAGGATACGCTCAACTCCACGGAGTGCGGTGTTTACATATTGAATATGCGGCTCGGTTTCCGAAATTTTGCGGAGCAACATTTGCAAGTTCAGGTTCACAGCCGCTAACGGATTACGTATCTCGTGAGCAACCGAAGCGGAAAGCTGACCTAACAACATCATTTTATCGGCTTGCAGCATTTTATCGGTTAAAGCACGCTGTTCGGTTACATCGCGGGCAATTGCAAGAATTAATCGTTGACCGTCGTAATCAATAAATCGCGCACTTACCTCAAGCTGAATTTTATTGCCATTACTATTTTCAAACTCAACTTCCGAAAGCACTGTGGGCACAACCGACCGCGAAAGCAACGAGAACACATGCTTAAACTCGGGCAAACGTTTACCAAGTAAGTCGGCATGGGCAACCCCCAAAATAGCCGAGGCACGTTCGTTGGAATCCAACACACACCATGTTTCCGATTGTATCATAAACACAGCATCGGCGGCATTGTCGAAAAACGACTTATACCACGCAACTTGTTTTTGCAGTTGTTTTGCCTGTTCCTGTGAAGTTCTGGATTTTACAGGTTTCGATATGTCAGTTTGGGTTTTCATAATGCTTTACTAATCAGTACAAGCATTGTGCCAAAGCAAAAAAGCCCCAAATAAAAGGTAAATTTAGAAGAATATCATTTGCTATCGCGGGACGGCACCAAAGGTTAGCAACAATACAACCTTATCTTGCCGGATAGAAGCGCTATTAATCTCAGCAGCATTATCTCTTAGGAGTAAAGTCAATAATGAAAGGGCGAATAAACTGTATTGTGTTTATATCACTTGCCCAACAAAATCTACCTCTGTACCACTACGTTTCTTGTTATCCATTCTCCATTTACCTTAGCGTGGATAAAGTATAAGCCGTTGGCTTCTATCTGTACCTTGTGTTCGACGCGAGTCATCGCGCCGCTATGAATGGATTTCTCCCCTCCTGATCCAGGAGGGGATTTAGGGGTGGTCTGTACCACTTGCCCAAGCGCATTGATTAGATACATTTCCTCAATCTCATAATCACTTGTTATTGTTACCTCACCATTACTTGGGTTGGGACTGAGTAATAATTCTGTTCCAACTAATTTAAACTTCAAAATGTCGTTTGCACAGGCAGTGCCTGTAATAAACGTAGTCTCTTTGCTTGTTTGTATTGTACATTCGGGATTGAGATGTGTGTTAAGGTTTTGGATTGATACGGTGGCAACTCTTGTTTGGGTTGTGAGTGCCTTGCCAATAAACTCATATACTTGAGTTGGTGTTGGTGTGAGCGTTATTACTTGTTGTACATGCAACTGTTGCCACTGTCCTGAATGTACCGACGTTGGTATATCCATTACATCACTTTCCGTTTGTACATCGTACGCAAGTTGTTGTAGTTGAACGTCTCTATCTGCTTGCGCAAAGACTTGTACTCTTACAGTATCTCCT
This sequence comes from Bacteroidota bacterium, assembly GCA_019695345.1. Lineage (GTDB taxonomy): Bacteria > Bacteroidota > Ignavibacteria > Kapaibacteriales > NICIL-2 > JAIBAE01. The sequence continues at coordinate 63,525 of JAIBAE010000017.1, forward strand.
ATTTGTATGGAATCTCTGATTGGTGCTACAAACAGATGTACACTTGTTTTGGGTTCTATGGTTACGGTTGCTTGTGTGCTTGCTTCACAGCCCGCATTGTTCCGTACGGTTACAGAATACCGTGTGGTTGTTTGCGGGGTAACGGTTAATGTTTGTGTTGTTGATTGTGTTGTTCCTGTTTCGTCTTTCCACGTGTAAGTGTTGTTATCATCAGGATTCAATACCTTCACGGTTGCCGTTTGCCCTTGGCAGATGGATGTGTCGCGCACAGAGACGCTGGGAAGTGCATGTACAACTACGCGCACTGCGCCAGCACCTTCACATCCACTTTGTACTCCTTTTACATTGTACGTTGTTGTTTGTGTTGGTTGAACGGTGATGGTTGCTGTGTTACCGATGACGTTGTTTTGTTCATCGCGCCATGTGTAGGTGATGGTTTGTTGTGCGTTGGTTACTCGTAGTGTTGCCGTTGCACCTATGCAGATGCTTGTATCTGCGCTTGCTGTTACCGTGATGGCATTGTTGACTTGTACTGTTACCGTGTCCCATCCTTCACAACCGCCGCGTTTACCATGTGCAATGTATGTACTTGTTTGTGTTGGTGTGACGGTGATGGTTGTGCCTGTGCCGATGATGTTGCCGTTTGTTGTCCATTCGTAGGTTGCAGTGGCATCGGGTGTGTTGATGCTGAGTTGCACAGGTGTTCCCGTGCAGACCGTTGTTGCACCGAGTGCTTGAACATTTATGATGTTACTAATGTGTACTTGTACGGAATCGTGTGCGGTGCAGTTGTTGTTGGTTGCTGCTGTTACATAATATCGTGTTTCTACGATTGGATTTACCGTAATACTTGCACCTGTGCCTACACTTGTACCTGCGCTATCGCGCCATGTGTACGTTGTGTTTGGTTCTGCTTGCTCTACGCTTAGTTGTACAGGTTGTCCACTACACACTGTTGTCTCGCCTTGTGCTTTAACTGTTGGTAATGGATTAACACTAATACTCATAGTTGCTGAATCAATACATGTTCCGCTTGTGGTGATAACC
>JAIBAE010000088.1 GCA_019695345.1 Bacteroidota bacterium
TTGTGCCTGCATTGTACTTCTTTGATTGGTTGACGTTGTTATATCATAGTTAGTCTTTAAATTGTAGTTGTGCAACATGCACAGCGGTTTGGCAAAAGTGGCGGTTCAGTTCTTCGTATGACAGTTTATCGTAAATTTGAAGAGTGTGTTTCGTATGAACATTTGTGGTAAAATCGCCACCTTCGCCAAGCCGCGAAACGTTAGTTTCCATTATTAAGTTCCGGCACAACTTCCTGAGTCTGTGAAGGGCGTGATGCCGTGTTTTATAAAGCATTATGTGTACTACGTTGAACACAAACGAGACTTGAAGAGTTGTGAAAGGAAACGTTGAAAGAAATTCAGAATAGATTCTACGTAGCTTACATTTTCAAAATAAAATACACGGCAAACACAAACATAAACACGCCGTAAATGCGCTCTAATGTTTGGTTGCGTAAACGCACGGCTGCTTTTGCACCGATGTACGAAAAAGGAATAGACGTAACAGCAAGTACAAGCGCAACCTGCCAGTCAATATGTCCCAACAACCCGTGAACAATTGTGCCCGGGATTGATAACGCCGCAACACAAAGTAACGATGTAGCCAATGCTTGTTTTAAGGTAAGTCGCATTACCCGTACAAATGCAGGAACCATAACAATACCGCCACCAACTGCCAACAACCCCGAGAAGATTCCAACTAATGCTCCTATAGCTAATGGCATAACAACGGATGTATTTGGAGCAGTTTCTTTTTCTTCGCGTAGTAGCCAACTGCGTACAAGGAAAGTTACGGCAACATACACCATTACTGCAGCTGTTGCATACATAAGGTATTCCGATTGTACGTAGTGCGAAAGATACGAACCACCAATGTTTACCGGTATTGCCGTTAGTAAGGTTAGTCCAGCTATTTTGAATGAGATAAGATTGTTTTTATAGTATGCGTACGAACCCGAAACAGCCGAAGGAACAGCCGCCGGTAATGGCGATGCCAACGCAAGCAATGCGGGGAGTCCGGCAAAGAGTTTGAGTAACGGCGTGGCTACCAAAGCACCACCTATTCCAAACAATCCCGATGATAAACCAATAGTGATTCCGATGAAGACTTGTGCTATATATTCCATTGTGCAATATAGTGTATTTGAATGTAGTACAAAGGTAGTAGGTGATTATTACAACACTCCTGTTATACTTGTACCGTAAAACTGCGACGCTGCAACAATTGGCTCCGCCCGGGTGACGGCGCTGAACGGTTGTTTCGGCAATAGACGGTACCACAGAGTATTTAATACGTGTTTTGTTTACGTAATGAACTACCGAATATCATACACAGGCCCAGAGGGCATTAGGTTACGCCGAACAAGGGACTCCGTTCTTATTCCAGTGATAGGAACACTAATGGGATGCTTGTTTGGCGGTATTGGTGCAATAATGTTTTGTGCATCGGAAAGTAGAGTGTCGAACATTGGGCTTGCATTTCTAAGCTCTGCACCGTTGTTTTTGATTTTTCCGTTGGTGATGTTTCGTAAGGAACGCCGTTATTCGCCTAAAGAAATTGTATTTGATAACATGAATACAGTAGTTGCATTTGTGAATACCCGCAACAGTAGTGACCCGGGTTTTATACCGTATACTGAGCTTGTTGAGTTTGATGTTGTAAAAGACTCCCAAATGTCATCATCTACAAGTTCATCTACAATATCGTACCAGTATATAGTTCGTTGCCTGCTAAAGAATGGAATGTATTGGCATATTGCAACGTTTTCGGATAACAGTGAAGCAGCCAATGAAATGGCTAAAACACTACGGCATTATGTTCGCTTTACCGATGCGTCTGCTACCATACCGCTTGGCGAACTACCACCTGGATTCCAGATAACAACAGGTCACTTACAAACAGTACTTACATGGCGCACTGCGCCCCAATGGGGAATGATAGGTGTATTATTGTTATTCTTTGTTACATTTTTTGGACTGGTTTACTTTATCAATCAATCAACGGGTTCTGATTCTGTAGTTATATACTTAATTGGTGGTGTAGGAGTGATGGTATGTGTTGGTGTGTTTTATAATTTGATAAAGGGTTTTTCAGGTACTTCCTTGTTAACTATAACTAACGATTCCCTTGTTTGGAGTAATAACGAAGAAGTAGTACCACTACAAAATATTGCAAGTGTTAGTACAGATATGTCTCAAGTTTTACAAAGCTCACTTCTTGTTATTACAAACGAACATCTTTCCAAACAAAAGGATATTAGCAAACAAGGAGTTGGTATTGGCGATATATTGAACGTAATCAGAGAATCGTTTAAGGTTCCAACAATAGATATAGGAATGTTGCCACTAACCCAACGGATAACAGTACAGCATTACATCAATCGGGAAATTGCACGAAGAAAGAACGAACCGATGATATACAAAACATCGGTTGGAAATGCATTTTGGTGGCAGTTTGAAACAACGGATGTAGCTCATGAAGGAATTAAGAATACATATCTTGGTGTTGCTCTTTTTGTTTTAGCATTTACGCCGGTTATTAGTATTATCGTTTATCTATCCATGTATAAAAGCAGTATGTTCACTTACATTGTACAGGCATTGAATGGTATAGAAGTAATACGTTTGTGCGTAGCAGTATATGGCGGATATATAGTTGCTAAACACTATAACAGAAAACATCGCGGTTACTCTATGATGCTTCTACCTTTTGCTATTGTGATTCTACAGTATTACAATAGCACAACAAATGCGCAATTACTTTCGTTTGCCTTAATGATATCTATGATAGTTTGTGCCTATACGTTTCTTACTGTACCGGTAGAAGAGTAGCGGCTATTCCAAATACCACATACTATCATTCGGATAAAGTGTATTATAATCATCGGCATAGTACGGCTGCGTATATTCTTGTTGGGTAGGTGGAATCTGGCTGTATTCGTTGTCTCCATCTTGCTGGTAAAAATCAAATGCCGGAGTCTGGTCGTATTCCGATTTCAGTAAATCAACATGCTCTCCCGAACGAACCAAATGGTTTAGCTCTAAATACGAGGCAGGCAGCAACCCCGTTTCCTCTAAAAGTTCTTTTCGTGTGGATACGGTTGCAAAAAATGTATCAATGTATGTTTCTCTGTACACAAACAACCGTGTACCTTTTTGCACAACCTGATAAAAACATCGTGCGCCATCAGGTGTAACAAACAATCCCGATGTATACAGAATACTATACTCCGTAGCCCACTTTGTTATGGGCTTTACACACACACGGGTATTCTCTATCACAAATATCTTAATCATACATTGCCCCGAAATTAGAAAAACACATCGGGTACTTTGCACAAAAGTTATCCAAGTGGAAAAACAGTTGTAATACGTTTTTTGCTTTCGCAGGACGGCTCCTTACAACATCTAAAAACAAACCTCATCATGCCGAAGGGGGTGCTCAAGTAATCAACAACGTACATCGTTTGAAAATGATTATCCAATCAAAATATTGATTTCAGATGTTAATCACGGTAACTGTTGTTACTTGCACACACGTTATCTCCCGCAAAAACAAAAGCCCTGCATTGCTGCAAGGCTTGGTGCGGTCTGGCGATAGCAAAAAATTACTACCACCTATTTTGAGAATCGTACTTTTTCTATTACTTGTTTGCCAATGTCATCGCCCATGCGAACGCCTTTATCTATTGCGGCGCGGTAGTGAATGCCGCCGTACAAACGTGAGATTGCATTTTCCTGAACAGCTACATCCATACTTGAGAAATAGCGTGCTTTCATGCCACGGCTAACGTGAGTTTTATCCCAGAAGCTGATGTTGCCAAACAGCTCTTTCATGATGTGGAACGATGCGCCACCCTGCACCGAATGACCCGATGTGTATTCCGGAAAAGGTGGTGTAGTAAGCGGGTCGGTAATTCCGTTTTTATTCCATGTGGTATCGATATACATTTGGATATAACTGATTGGGCGTAACACATTGTATTTGTATTTACATTCCCAACATGCAATAAAGGCGTCGTTTACAGCCATGCCCATAAGTGCATACGCACGTGCTGCAAATGCTAAACTCTTTCCGTTTTCTTTAAGCAGTTGTGTGCAAATAGACATTGAGTGTCCGGGCGGTGTTGCTGTTTTACCTGCGTCGTCTGCCCAGAATAATGCTATTGTTTTTTGTTCGGGTGTCAGGTTCTTAACGGTTGTATAAACTTCATCGGCTTCTTTGTAAAAGTCTGATGATTTATCGGTCGAGAATTTGATTGGGTCGCCGGGGTCGCATGCCGAAAGCACGTTAACCGAAGGTAACACAAACGGACGGTTTTTACCCCAATATGGTTGCAATGGAATTTTCTGGAATGCCGGTGCAGTTGGAATCCACAATCCTTCGCCTTGGGGAACTACATAACTGGATGGAAAGTTTTTACCGTAGCCGCCATCACCGCCATCGTTTTTAGAGTATTCAAAGATAACATCGGCAACAACTTTACCATACGCTACCGAACGGTTCAGGATTTCGCCTTTTACGCCTTGGTTTGCACGCTCTTGGTAGTTAGCCCATTCGGTTCCTTCTATACGTTGTTTAATGGAGTCCGGCGCAGTTGGAAAAAACTTACGCAGGCATTCTGCCATTGCTGCATTAGCTACTACAGCCCAGTGATATTGCTTGCCCGATTCCGGTTTGGGGATTGCGCCAATGCCGTTAACCTGTCCCGCTAACGACTCACCTTTGGGGATACCATTAACAACAGATTCCCAAAGAGTAACGCCAACATAGCCATATGTGCGTGCCGCAACCGGAGGTGTGTAACCGGGCGTTGCTTTTACGGCAGACATAGTTACGTCCATCCATTTTGTGGCAACATCGGCATCAAACTGTGCCACATCCGATACATACGGAAACGGCTCGGGGTCAAACCCACCATTACCGCACGAGGCAAGTGTAATTGTTATTCCAACAATAAAACATATACGCAATAATGAAGAAGTAATCTTCATGAGTTGAACTCCAAAGTGAACGATAGAATAGGTGTCTGCTTTTTGTAGCATACATCTGTAAATTATACCACCGTAGAACAGTAACGAATGCGTACATCTACGGAATTTGATTACGCTACAACGTGAAAACACGTAGAAAAACAGACGTTATACTTTATGGTAAGGAAAAGTGTTTCTTATGCTATCGCCGGACCGCACCAAACGTTGCATGTGCGCACAACATACATCTGCGGGAAAGATGGGCTGTTTTAATCAGAACCGCTTTAAGATGCCTTTATAACTTTGAGTTACTATTAAAAACTACAACCGATGTAACCATTTGCCTGCAACGTCATCTTTAGTACAAAGAGTTAAACACATAATAAGAGATGACGCCATGAGAACAAAACCTTGCACATTAATAGCGATACTACTGGTAACATTGTATCCATTATCGGCACAGCAAACATTACCAACTAAACAGGTGAGCATATTTAAAAACGGTTCATGTATGTTTACCAAAGAAGGAACTCTTCCATTAAAGGATAATGTACTTCGGCTGCCTGTGCCCAATGCTATCAACAGTACGTATTGGATAGGAACGCCGGGAGATAAACTAATTAAAATGATTACCTACAAAAATGAAAAGATAAAAGTCAAACAAGAAGCAGCCTCGGTATTGGATGTAATAGAAATGAATATTGGAAAAAATATTCAATTTGAAATTGTACGGAATGAACAACGCCAAACCCAGAATGGTACTTCTGTTCAACCAATGTACATTATGCATACAGGTAAAATACTTGGGGTAAATAAAAAACTAAATGCGGTTAACATTGCCGAAAAATCAGGAGCTAAATTGTATTCGGTAGATGATATACATATCGGCAATTTTAGTATAGAAGATGCTGCTGATTATAAATCGGTTGATAGCACTGTTAGGTATGCAATAATAACACCTACTAAACCTGTTTCGGAGTTGACAGTTCAGGAAATATCCTTACAAAATGGTGTGCAATGGATTCCCGCGTACTCTCTTAAACTTATCAACGAAAAAGAAGCACGGATAGAAATGAAAGCATTGTTAGAAAACTATTCTAACGAAGATATTGCAAACGCCGATGCCGATGTAATTGTTGGAATACCGCAGCTGTATTACAGTAATTTACTTGACCCATCTACTTCAAGTGCATATACAACTAATCCATTTAACGTGTTTAATAATGTAAGCGGACTTGTTGTACGCGGTAGCAGAAACACTGATAACAAATACTTACTTGATGGACAGGATGTAAGCGATGTTGTTACCGGTAGATTAGGTTCTGCTGCATCATCAGCAGGCGCACAATATGCACCAACAGCCTCTTCTTTTGCATCTGAAGATGTTCAAATTATAACAGGAAATAGTAGTGCAACATACGGAAACGCAATAGGTGGTGTCGTAAATTCAGTTATCTCTACTGGTACAAGTGATGCACCGTATGTAGTATCAAATGTATCGTATGAGGCAGATGCGGAACAATCTAAAGATATATTTGTGTATAAACTTGGCAATATTACCATTGATAAAAACACAAAAGCATCGTTCCCTGTGTTTGCAACATCTATTGAGTACAAAGACATCCACGAATGCGAAATTCCCGATTTTACCTCGCATACCTTTTACCGTAAAACCGTGATAGATAATATGTATGATGTTTTCCACTCAATTGAATTACACAACACAACAAGCTATCCCTTAACCACAGCAGGAGTGATTGTTACCGATGATAAAAACAGATTCCTTGCTCAGGATGAACTACGATATGTTCCTAAAAACGATAAGGGTAAAATACGGTTAGCTAAAGCAATTAATGCGCGAGTTCGCTGCACAGAAGAAGAAACCGAACGTAATGAAGATGATACAAAAATTGCTAAAGTGTATTACCATATGATTCACTATAAAGGAAAACTCCTGGTAACAAACTTTAGCGATAAAGAAGTAACAATTAAGCTTACCAAAAAAATCAATGGAACTGTTACAGATGAAGGAATAGGAAAAGTACGTAAAACAAGCGAAGTGTATACTGTTAACCCACAAAGCGAAATACGTTGGGAAGTAACCTTAAAATCCGGTGAAAAACAAGAACTTAAGTACGAATATGAATCGTTATTTCACCCGTAATTGCTAAAGATACTATATACAGTATCGAAGTCAGCCGGAGGTTAGCATGTACTTCCGGCTTTTTTTATCCGTATAAGCTAAACGGTAACATGCGCTATATATTTGAGGTTCTTTCCCGCAAGCTAAGGTGTTTTTGAAAGGTGCCAACCGGCGCGGTCTGCGATAGCAACAGATACCGTACAATTATCCTACGCGTAACCGCTATATTTGCGAATCCTTGTTCACAACGATTTTTTATACTAACCTATGTTACACTATGAAACGCACTAATTTTTACGCACAACATATGGCAGCCCAAGCTAAAATGGTTGAGTTTGCCGGATTCGAAATGCCAATTCAGTACCCCAAAGGAATTATGCACGAACACGAAGTAGTGCGCACGGGTGTGGGTGTATTTGATGTATCGCACATGGGAGAGTTTGATGTACGTGGCACGGGCGCACTTGCCTTTTTGCAACAACTAACGGTAAACGATGTTTCCAAACTTGTTCCCGGTAAAGCGCAGTATAGCGCAATGTGTAAGCCCGATGGCGGTATAGTGGACGACTTACTTGTGTACATGATGTCGGAAAATCATTACATGATGGTTGTTAATGGTGCGTGCGAAGAGAAAGATTGGAACTGGGCTTTTGAGAACTCCAAGAACTTTGCCGATTGCCAGTTAACCAACATGAGTGCAGACATTAACTTGCTTGCAGTGCAGGGGCCAAAATCGTTAGAGACGTTGCAAAAGTTAACAAGTACCAATCTTTCGGAGATTCAGTATTACGGATTTGCCGAAGGCACGTTAGCCGGCGTGGATATGATTCTCTCGCGGACGGGATATACAGGCGAGATTGGAATGGAAATTTACTTCCGTGGTGGTGAGGACGTTGCAGCTGCTATCTGGAATGCTGTGTTTGCCGCAGGCGAAGAATTTGGAATTGAACCAATTGGTCTTGCCGCGCGCGATACCTTACGTTTGGAAAAAGGATACTGTCTGTACGGGAACGACATTGACGAAACAACTCATCCGCTTGAGGCAGGATTGGGCTGGATAACCAAGCTTGCAAAAGGTACGTTTAACGGTAGCGATGTAATTGCCAAAGCAAAAGAGCAAGGCGTAACTCGTAAACTTGTTGGTTTGGTAATTGGCGTAGAAAAATTTATTGCCCGCCACGGATACGATATTGTTCACAACGGTACAACGGTTGGTAAAGTAACAAGCGGTAACATTGCGCCTTCGTTAAACAAGGCAATTGCGTTGGGCTACGTTCCAACAGAGTTAAGCGCGCCTGGCAGTATGGTGGAAATTGCGGCACGTGGCAAAACATTTCCTGCCGAAGTTGTTAAGATTCCGTTTTCCGCATAAGCTTTTTTGCTATCGCCTGACCGCACCAAAAGTATGAGTACGGGCAGAAAATTTTCTGCCCCAACAAACCTCAGTTTGCGGGAAAGAACAATCAGCAACAAAGTTTCACGGTTATCGTTTATAAAAATACTGTAACCCGTACTATGTGTTAAGCTTATTTATACACATAGCTATATAAAGCAAAGAATAGGATTGTGAGGAATATTATAATGAAACACTTGATTTTAGATGTCCCCGAAAACATTGATCTTGATGAAACCGACACGAAAAGGTTTCTTGCTGCTAAGATGTACGAATCGGGTAAGCTATCATTAGGGCAAGCCGCAGAATTATCTGCATTATCTCAGATAGCATTTACAGAAATACTTGCAGATTACAATGTATCTTTAATAAACTATACCATTGAAGATGTAGTTAATGATGCACGTAAACTCTGAAATAATAATAGCTGATACAAGTTGCTTGATACTTCTTACAAAGATTGATGAAGTTGATATTCTTTAAAAGATGTCGGAAAGTGTTTGTATTACACCTGAAGTATCTAAAGAATTTACCATTCTGTTACCGGATTGGATTAAAGTTGTAGCAGCAAAGGATACACTTTCACTCCAGATTTTGGAACAAGATATAGATAAAGGCGAGGCAAGTTCAATTATACTTGCTATGGAAACGGTAAACTCCCTGTTGGTTGTAGATGATTTAGCAGCCAGAAAGGTAGCAAAGAAATTAGGCGTATCTTATACAGGTACTTTAGGGTTGTTACTATCAGCCAAGTTGCATGGAGTTATTCCGGCACTAAAACCAATTTTTCACAAGATTGCTTCTACCAATTTCAGAATTAGCGAAAAGTTATTACGTGATATATTGGATATAGCTCAGGAGTAATTAATGTGTGAAAGCAAATTGATTTATTGACTATATATGTCAATGATTTTGAGGTAGATGTTTGTATATCTTTTTACCGTTATCATCAATTCTGCAAATTAATAACGTCGGGACGAGAACTTTTGTAAGTTAGTCCCGGCGTTTTTTTGTTTTTACCATTACCTTGGAGGTTACCGTGAAACTGATGTTGTTTGTATTAGTATTGATTTTATCGGCTCACCTTAACGCACAAGCCCAAATAAAGCCACAATATCACTTCTGCTTAGTAAGTAGCATGGATTATAGTATCACAAGTGGAACCATTTCATTCTCACCGCCGCTAACTCCTGCGGTTAATGACACGTCAATTCAATTCCCATCTTTTGAACATAGTGGTTTAAATCAACTTGGTTATTCATTAGGTTTATGTACGGATATACCCTTGGATACAACTGGAAATTCTTGGCTAAAAATAGCAACAGTTTATCAACAATTAACACTCGAAAAAGTAAATGTTGTAGAAAGTTCTGATATACCAATTATTATTGATGGAATGCAAACAGCATTCAAAATGAGCACTGAATCAAAAACTTCATTATCATATTCAAATCTAACATGTAACATTATCTATGGAATGAATATTGATTCTTCTCCACTTCGTTGGAGTGTAGGGCTTAGCTTTAGAGTACTCACAAATAAAAATCCAGTTGAACAGACGTATAGAGTATTATCACCAGCAAATTTTCATATTGTAACACCAAAGGATTCGACTAATTGGTCTTATGATAACTCTCAAACTGTACTTACTAATACTAAAACTGCGTCACAAACTGCATCACTTCAGCTTGGTGGGGTGGTTGGTATTGATTACTCAATGAATGTAGGTAGTTTTTATCTGATGCCGTTTGTGCAGTATAGCATGTTGTTTACTACCATTACCAAAGAAACTCCGTTACGTTTGCATACACTTCAAGCAGGTATTGGCGCAAGTGTATATTTATAGGTTTGTGATTCCTGTATATCTTCTAAGTATAAATGATGCGTTGATATACTTGCCGCTAATACTTGCGGTAATAAATACAACGTTTCTTCCGGCAGAAGGACGGTGTGTTATAGTAAACGGTTGATGCCGTCACGCGATAGCAAAAGATTAATACCCAACACGAACTTCGAACGAGAACCACAACTGTTGCATAGGATTATTCCCGCTGTTACGGTTTGTGTATTGGGCGCGCACATCGGCAAAAATGTTGGAATACACCTGCGTAGAAAACCAAGCGGTTAAGCGACGTGTATGGCTTACATTGCCACGCAAAAATTCGTTGCGTACATTGTATGGCGTAGGAAGAAAGTCGCCATCGCCACGAAGCATGTTACCACCAACATTCCCAACCGGAATTATTGTTTTGCCGCTATCGAGAACTACTGTTGCAATGTTGCCTTTGGAATCGAGAATGTTTTCGCCCCAACGGGTGTAATCAAAATCGAGTTGTAAAAAGGTTCGGGCAGTTAGCCAATATTTTGCCTGTACTGCAATGCGGTCGCTGTTGGGTTGCATGTTGTATCCAAGCGGTGCGCCAAGGTGAGTCCATGAGTTATTTACTTTACGGTGTGAAAAAGTAAATGGTGTAATACGTGCGTACTCTGTACTGAATAACAACATAGCAACTGGTGACCAAGAACCGCCAAATTGAAATGCGTACTTATTGTTATTACCACGCGAGTCGGTTGCGCTAAGTGTGCTAAAGCCAATGTCGTCGGCAAGTAACGAACCATACAGCAATGTTCCATGTATCGGACGTATTGCAAAGTCGGCAGCAATAAGTGAGTTGTCTTCATCGCTTTTTTGTACGGTGCCAAGCCCGGTGGAAACATAAAAGCCAAGCGGGTTGAGATACGCAAAGTCTAACCCACGTCCCGAATAAATAATCATATCGTTCACTGCCATACTAAGCCACGGCGCGGGGTCAAGCTGGATGCGATGCGAGCTGACAAACTTATTGATAACTGCTTTGCCGTTTACATCCAGACCTTCTATTGCAGAATGGTTTGAAGTAAAGCGCACACCTTTATATTGTGCATCCATTAGTAAGCCATCCATCAGTGGGGCGTACCGCGAGTGAACAAGATTATCAATAGGTGAGTAACCCCATGCGTAGTTCTCTCTGCCAAACCGTGCACGGAAGTATTCCGATTCGTACTGAACGTATCCAATGTAACGGTCGAAGAATTTCTTTTCGTCAATGGAGAACTTGAGTGTTCGCCCAAGCGTGGGGTCGCTGAGTGCAACAATTTGCGGTGTACCTTTAGCATTAAGCCCGTTGGATAAATCCAACATAAATCCTAAGTGTTCGCCCAGACTTCCCATTGCGCGCGCGCTTAAACGCCCAAGTACAAACGATTCCGAAACAGTTCCGTTGTCAACATTACCAACTCGCGCCATACCGCAAACATCTGCTATTACTGCGGCGTTGGTATCGCCGTATGCAAAGGTGTGATACAAACCAACGTATGGCTCAAACCACGAGCCTCTGGAGTTATCTACATAATGGTTACTGTTAACCGAATCGCGTGTGTAGTAACAATCGTGAAATGTATTCTTGATGCTTTGTAGCATTAAGGGTTTGTAGTAGTTATCTATTTGTTTCCAAAATTCTTCATAGCGAAGTGCTGGAGATTCCTGAGGATAGTGGATTCCAAAGTTTCTATTACTTGGATCTGCATAATGGACTATATCAAATCTAAGTTTACGTAATGGTACTGGTTGTATAGTATAATCACCCAGATGTCCGCCATTTATAGCACTCAACAACAAATAATCCGAACTAAACTGCTCGGAGTTGATGTCGTAGTTCTGTGCGTAACAAGCGTAGGTTGTGAGAAGTAAAACAAAAATGATACGTGTTGTCATGATAGTATTTGTAGAGTGTGTATTCCCTTACCCGTCCTTCGGATACCTTCTCTCAATTTGAGAGAAGGATGTTTCTCTAAACAGAAGCAATATGCAAGGAAAAGCATTGTTGCAAAAATTTATTCCCTTAACCCGAAACAAAGTTCGCGCCAATGAGTCGTTTGGGTGAACGGAACATGTATATTTGCCAAAAAAAGTTGAACCAAAACTACACAAAACCATGACCGACATGAAAAATATAGTAGCAATAATATTGGCACTTGTGTTAGGATACTTTGCCATTGGTGCATTCTTTTGGATAATAGGGCATATATTCTGGATAACCTGGGAGTTAACTAAAATTGTTATGATAATCATAGTTGCGCTTCCGTTATATGTGATTATCAAAAAGAAATTTTTACGCTGAGAATTAATATTATGAAAACATATAGAGTAGTCTTTCTGGTACTTGGCATAACTGTGTCAGTATCGTTTGCACAAGAAAAACGATATGATACAAACTCGGTGATTATTACAAGGGTGCTAACAAAAGACTTATTCGAGTTAAACAACGTTCCGTACATGGAGCCGTTAGTTACCTCTATTAACGCAACATCCAATTCGCGTTTTTTTAATCAGGCGTTTGTTCCTAAAAAGGTAAGCAAACCATATTTCCGTTTTGGTGTTCATGGTATGACGGGCTTTGTACGCGACGACCAGTTATTATACACACCGCAACTACCCACAGAAAAAAAACCGGTTGATGTTGGCAAATATGTTTCCTTTCATATAGGAGCAGGAGGTTCGTTTGTAGTGGATAGATTAGATACCGTAGGATTAGCCACATCAATTGTAAAACGATTATTACAGATTGGTTTAGATAGTGGTAAAGTTAGTATGCCGTCGCAAGCAGCAACTATATTTGGCAGTAAAAAAGATACCGTTACCCTTAACCGTGAATTTCTTGCAAACCAACTAAAAACCAACCCCGAATTTGCTGTACTGTTTAACCTGTTGCCAAAATCAACGCAGGACTTACTTACCAGTGCAGTGTTAAAAATGCCAGACCAACTTCAAATTCCACCCGGGCAAAACATACGGCGCATATACGCAATGGTTCCGCAACTCGAAATCGGTTCGTTATATGGCACCGAAATGATGGTACGGTATATTCCACCCATAGAACTTGATACATCCATCGGAGAGTTCTCCTTTTACGGCATTGCATTTAAACACTCAATATCGCAATACTTCGAAGACCCCAAGTTCGATTGTGCCATACAGATTGGATATCAGGGAACATCGCTTACCAATGTTGTGGGGGTTACCGAATCCAAGTTAGAATCCCATGCTAATTTCTTTAACGCAAACATCCACGCCTCAAAACGCTTCGATAAAATTTGCGATTTGTACACCGGCTTCAACTACGAGCGCGTTGTTATCAACTCTTCGTTCAGTTACATATTATCGCGCCAAGTACAGATAACGCTTGGGTTGTTAGAAGGCAAAGATGGTTCCGTGCCCGACCCCGCCAACGGCTACCCGGGCGATAACGTTGTGCAAACCAGTTCAGCCGAGTACATCAACGATAATTATAAGTGGACTATTGGCGCAGCAAAGCAAATTGGTCCCATTGCCATCTTCCTCGATTACTCTGTAAGTAAGTTTAATATTTTATCGGGCGGTTTAGAATATCGTTTCTAAAAGTATCTGCTAACGCAAGCCGCACCAAACCATATCAACACAAAACCGTAACTTTGCGGGAGAGAACGTCATGCTCATTATATAATGTTTATCGTTACAATCTGTAATGGAAGAAGCATGATGCTGTTTACGTAGAAAGCAAGAATATTTCCCTCATCCGTCCTGCGGACACCTTCTCCCAATGGGAGAAGGAAGCATTGGTGGCTTTTACAATACGCAGCAGCAATTCGCATTGACTACTGAAGTAATCATAAACATCTCTGCGTCTTTGCTTTCTCTGCACTTTTGCGAGAGTAATGAAATCCGCGCCGCTGAAGGAACGGGTCGGACAGGGTTGCCGCGCTGGCGCGGTCGCTTCGGCAACATGACGGTACACATAGAAACAATAGAAAACGAATGCACAGAAACATACATCATCACGACCACTCGCACGGCGGACATACACACTCGCACGGCGGACACCACGACCATAATCATATTCACGTTGCGCGCGATTCCCGCTCGCTTATTATTGCCATGTGCATGACGGGCAGCATTTTTATTGCACAACTTATTGGCAGTATTTACTCGCATTCGTTGGCGTTGCTATCGGATAGTGGGCACATGTTTATTGACCTTGCTTCGCTGTTGATTGCATTTGTTGGCTTGCGCCTTGCATTACGCAACGATAAGAAGAACAAGTTTACATACGGCTGGCGGCGCATTGAAATTCTGGCGGCATTAATGAACGGGACTATATTACTGATAATGTGTGGCTTTATTTTATGGGAAGCGGTTGAGCGTTTTATTACACCCGAAGAAGTTCACACAACAGAGATGATTGTAGTTGCAGCATTTGGGTTAGTTGCCAATGCGGTATCGTTATACTTTTTAAGTGGCTCGCATCATTTAACAACACGTAGTGCGTATCTGCATGTGCTTACCGATTTACTTTCCTCGTTTGGGGTTGTTGCCGGCGGTGTTGTAATGTACTTTACAAAGTTCCAACTGATTGACCCAATTATCTCGGTTGTTATTACCGTACTGATAGCCCGTAGCGCATACCTGCTTATTAAGCGCGCATCTATCATCTTAATGGAATCAACCCCCGAGCATATTAACATTGGTGATGTGCAACATTCCATACGCTCGCAAACCGGTGTGGAAAGCGTACACGATGTTCACGTTTGGCAAATTGGTTCCGATTCGCACGCAGTTAGTGCGCATGTAGTTATTGCTAATGGCCACAATGGCGATGACGTTTTGGTATCGGTTAAAGACATGCTTACAACAGATTACAACTTAACTCACACAA
>JAIBAE010000089.1 GCA_019695345.1 Bacteroidota bacterium
AACCCAACCCACGAAGTCTTCCACCAACAATTACGGTTGGGTCTATGCCTGCGTGCATCAATACTAAACCACACATCGAAGTCGTTGATGTCTTTCCATGTGTTCCCGAAATTGCCAGACAGTATTTTAATCGCGCAACTTCTGCTAACATTTCAGCGCGGCGGATAACCGGTATCTTTAGTTGGTGCGCGGCAATTGTTTCCGGGTTTGCATCCGGGCGTATCGCACTGGAATACACTACAACTTCAGCACCGTGAATATTCTCTTCTTTGTGCCCAATATGAATTATGGCACCAAGCGAGCGCAAGTATTCCGTGTTATCACTTGCAGCCATATCCGAACCACTAACAGTAAACCCTTGCGAGAGCAAAATCTCCGCAATACCACTCATCCCAATACCACCAATCCCAACAAAATGAATATGCTTAACCGATGAAAACATACAATTCAATCTCTATGTTATGTATAAAAAAATCTTGGTTTCCCACTTCTACCGAAGCAACCCTCCAGCGCGCAGACCCGGCGCGAACCGACCGTATTGCATCGCAATTTACTTTCATTTTTTTACTTTACTTAAATCAGATAAAGTTTGCGCCGCTGCAACGCTATGCCCCGCCCGTGTGACGGCGCAGGTACGGTCGCTTCGGCAGAAGACAGAAGCACAACTTCCCTAACTTGTTCTACCAAACCTGCGGTCGAATTCTTTAAGCTCAAACTTTATCATAACCGGACGTCCGTGAGGACATACTTCCGGTGTTGTGCACTTAAACAAATCATCCATCAACACATTCATTTCAGGAACGTTGAGTTTGTGTCCGGCTTTTATAGCGGCGCGGCAGCCAAACGAAGCCGCCAAATTATCACGCGATTCCGCCGGACGCACTGTTTGATACTCGGCATATTGTTCAAGAATTTCGTGGAGCGAACTTGCTTCCTCGCCGGCATGAATATCCAATGGCACGCCGGTAATTTCTATATGCGCAGGAGATGTTTCGCTTGTTGTGTACCCCAGTTGCAGCAAATCATCTTTTAACTCTTTGTACAATACCATCTCAGTCGGCGTTACATCAATGCCAACGGGAAACAGCAACTTTTGCGAATACGGATATTGTTCGTTCATTGCACGGAGTGCTTTTTCGTAGAGTATGCGCTCGTGTGCAATGTGTTGGTCAACTATCAACAAACCATCCTCGGTTTGGATAAATATATACTTGTTGTGCATCTGCCAAATCAATCGTTCAGGAACATTCTGTGCTTGCGTTTGCTGTTGCGGAGGTTGCTCTGTTTGCGAGAACAACGCATCGAACGCACTCATTTGGCTTGGGTTCCACGCCGTTGTTTTATCAAATTGTTGCGTGTTAGGCGATAACCCTTGCGATTGCACTTTGGGGTAACTCATTCCCCCACCACCACTATGACTACTTCCCGTGAAGACCTGATTTTGTGAAGGTTTGCGGTCAATGATCTCACCGGTTAAAGTATTCACCATCATAACGTCCTGAGCATCACTTTTTCCGTATTGCAGTTTTTCAAAAGGGTTGGTTGCCGTTTGCTCGCGGAAACGAATATCGGGAATCAAACTTTCGGAACGCAATGCCATCATCACAGCATTTTGCATGCTTGCATACATACCGCGCTCATCCTCAAACTTCACTTCTGTTTTTTGCGGATGCACATTTACATCAACCTTTGTTGGGTCAAGAATAATATTCAACACAAAAAATGGATGCTGGCTTTTATCAATCAGGTGTTCGTAACTCTGGTAGATAGCATGTGCAAGTGACTTCGATGCAATTGGGCGATGGTTCATAAACAAAAACTGACTTGCCCTTGTTGTTCGCGCAATGTTTGGCTTACCAACATACCCGATTATTTTAACGGTTTCATCTTGATAATCAACCGATACTAACGAACGTGCAACTTCATCGCCAAAGAGTTGTTGAATTCTGTTTTGTAGCGAGTCCGGTTTCACATCAAATATCAACGAATCACCATCGTGAAATGTAAAATGTAACGTAGGATGACTTAGAGCAAACTTCATCATCGTATCGCTTATGTGACGAAACTCAGTAATGTCCGACCGTAAAAACTTCTTGCGTGCAGGAATATTATAAAACAGATTGCGTATAAAAATCTGCGTTCCCTGTTCTTGCTGCACCGGTTCAAGAACTTCGGGTTTAAGCGGCTCAGCAAGGAGTTTCCATCCATGCTGTGCGCCTTGTTGTGTGGTTCTAATCTCAACATTTGCAACCGATGCAATCGAAGCCAACGCCTCGCCACGGAACCCAAGTGTTTGTATCTTATGCAGGTCATCGGCAGTTTTAATTTTAGATGTTGCATGGCGTTTAAGTGCAACAAGTACATCGGGCTTACTCATCCCACTGCCATTATCAACAATGTGAATCAGTTGCTTCCCCGATTGCCTAATCAGCACGGCAATATCCGTAGCATTCGCATCTATCGAATTCTCTACCAATTCCTTCACAACCGATTCCGGACGTTGTACCACTTCGCCGGCTGCAATCTGGTTTGCAATAAACTCCGGTAAGATTTGTATTTGTTGTTCGTCTAACATTGAACTTTGATGTAGTATGTACTGTATTTGTTGCTATCGCCGGACGGCACCGAACGAGGTTGTAAACACAACCTTCATCTGCCGATGAGAACGTAGAATCACGATAAACACTTGTTCGTGAATGGAGGTTCTCTCCCACACCCTGAGGCCGTTTGGAAAACCGTGTTTCGGCGTGGCTTGCGATAGCAAACATCACAAAGTTACAACAAAGATTTACGATGTGATTATATTGCACAGAAAGAGATTATGCTTGATACATTTTTTGACCAAATAACCCTTAGAAACGGTTTCTACAACGAGGAAGGGCAACCACGTTACACTACCGGCTCGGTTGTGAGTGGTGCATTGATGCGCGGTATTTTAGTAATACTGATTGGCACTGCTATTTCGCAGCGGATGAGCGTGGAAGCCACGTGGATGATTTCTATTATTCTTTTGTGGGCGTATGTGGCATATCCGGCATACCGCCAGTATGTTGTGTTTAACACCCATGTAGAAGAAATTGAGAACACAACGTTGTGCGGTCAGTGCCGACATTTTTCATCTACCAACCAACTGTGCTCCATTTACGATGAGCATGTTACCAACACATACGTTCCGTGCGAAGGAATTGATTGGGAACCCCGATGATGAAGAAAGCACAATCAGGATTACGTCCGTTGTTTATTGTAGCACGTTGGGAGTTCTTGCAACGGTTGCGTAATCCATTTCAGATTGTTGTGTTTGTTCTTTCTACTTTGTTAACATCGTTTGTTGTGTTACAACAATTCAATAAACAGGATAGTAGTGGAGAGCACTCTACATGGATTGGAATAGATTGTACAAATCAGCCCGCGTTGTTAGTACCAATTCTTTCAGCATTTCAGGAGTCATTCCAGTTACCCAATGGCAACCCAAAGTATATCCTGTTACCTCGCTCTCCCAACGAAGACTTTGATACATCTGCACTTGCAGGAGCGATAGTTATCAACACAACATCAACAGGTACTTATTTCTTACAGCTAACGGTATTTAATGAAAACGAACGTTTGGATATTCAATCGGCGCGATATGTAATAGAAAATGTTTTGCATAATCAGGTAAACCCCGATAACGTTCAAACGGTATTACAAAGCCTACCGTTTCAAAAACAATCATCAAACAACACAGCTTTAAATCTTGCATTTGCTTTGATTGTCTTCACCGTATCTATGGGAAGCGGTCAGCTACTCATGCGTAGTTTTTTAGAGGAACGTTATACTGCTTTATACGATGTTATGGTTACATCAACATCTCCCACAGCATATTTGTTTGGAAAGTATTGTGGTAGTGTACTGTTTGGAACATTGCAAATACTACTTTGGTTGGGTGTAATCACAGTTATGTTGTTACAGGTTATCCATCAAACCATTTCATTCAATTTGCTGGTATTGACAGCACTCTGTGCTGTTGGCTCGTTAAGTGTGAATTTGATTCTGTTTTTAGTAGCCGGCATTTTGGTTAGAAAAGAAACTTCTGCAAATGCTGTAGCCTATTTCCTTTCGTTATTTATGTTATTACCATTTGCATTTGGTCAGTTACTGCAAAGTAGCCATTTATCGGGGATGGTTCAATCTCTTGCGTATTTCCCATTGTATAGCGCTCAAATACTTTACTTAACAGCTGTTAATGCAAAGCACACGCTGAATATTTATCCACAACTGGCGGCGTTTTTAAGTAGTTATTGTTTGATGTTGTATCTTGCTTACCGTGTATTCCAGACACGTAGATTTAAAACATAACAGCGATATATATATTTACATTATGCTAGACTTGCAGCAGTTAGTTCCTTATCTTAAAAAACACCGTCGTTTACTTTTATTAGGGTTATGCTTTGTAACCATTTCTAACATTTGCTCAGCATTTTACCCAAGATTTATAGGCGATACCGTAAATCTTCTACACGATGGTAATTATACCATTAACATGGTTCTCATAAAAGTATCCTATATACTTCTATTGACCATTGGTAGTGGCTTCTTTATGTACCTTACAAGAAAAACAATCATTGTTGCCTCCAGAAAAATTGAATACGATTTGCGCGATGATTTGTTAAAAGCCATTGAACGCCAGAGTTTGGATTACTTTACTAAAACACCCACCGGCTCGTTAATGGCGCATTCTACAAATGATATAGCTGCAATCCGTGAGTTTATTGGTCCGGCAATTATGTACTCGGCAAACACAATAACAACTTTCACGTTTGTTGTTTCGCTGATGCTATCTATTAGTATACCTATAACTTTAGTTGCTTTACTTCCGTTACCACTTATAGCACTTACTACTTTTACCATTGGAAAACGTGTTCACTTAGCAACACGAGATGTTCAAAATCACTTTGGTGTGTTAACAACACAGGCACAAGAAGTGTTTTCGGGAATCAGAATTGTACGAACATTTGTTCGAGAAATGTTTGAGAAAGGCGTGTTTAGCGAAAGCAGTAAAAAATATATACTACTTTGTATGCGATTGGCACGATTACAAAGTTTAACTATGCCGCTACTCATGTTACTGGTTGTATGTTCACAGTTGTTGGTATTAGGGTTTGGCGGGTTAAAGGTAATAGAAGGTTCCGCGCAACTTGGTGATTTATCGCAGTTTTTTATTTACTTAAACCAACTCATGTTTCCTGTTGCTGCAATTGGCTGGGTAACCAACATTGTACAACGTGCAAAGGCATCAATGCAACGTTTAGGAACTATCATGAATTCTATGCCAACCATCATCAATCAACAACAATCTGCAACTATCACTGAAATTAACTCGATAGAATTCAAGAATGTTTCTTTCATGTATTCTGGCTCAACTAAACCTGTATTGGATTCCATCTCATTATCTATTCCTAAACTTAGCTCGTTGGGAATAGTTGGAAATGTTGGCTCGGGTAAAAGTTCGTTTATCAAGTTATTACCACGGTTGTACGATGTAACAAGCGGTTCTATCGAATTCAACGGAACGGATATTCAGCAGTACAATCTTTCAGATATCCGAAACAGCACGGGCGTTGTTTTACAAGAACCTTTCTTGTTTTCTATGTCTATTCTGGAAAATATGAAGATTGGTAAAGCCAACGCAACAATGGAAGAAGTTATTGAAGCCGCAAAAACTGCATGTTTATACGAAGAAGTTTTATCGTTCCCTAAAGGTTTTGAAACAATTATTGGCGAGCGAGGGATTTCGCTTTCCGGCGGACAGAAGCAACGTTTGGCAATTGCTCGCGCATTATTACGCAAGCCACAACTTCTTATTCTTGACGATGCGTTAAGCGCTGTTGATACTTCAACCGAGAGCACTATTCTTAAAAATTTGCGTCAGGTGTTTACCAACACAACATCGGTAATTATAGCGCATAGAATTTCGACAGTTCAGAACTGCACCAACATTATTGTGCTTGATTCCGGTAAGATTATTGAGCAAGGAACGCATAACGAGCTAATCGCCCTTAATGGACATTATGCAGAAATGCATCGTTACCAACTGTTGGAAGCAGAACTTCTTCAATAACATTTTGGTATCCCGCAACAGCCGTAGCAACCGCGCCAGCGCGCAGACCCGGCGCGAACCGAACCATGTAGCGCCGCTGAAGGATGTGTCCCGCCCGGGTGACGGCGCAGAAGGATTGTTTCGGCATAAGCCCGTAACCACTATTTTTGTAACAACTGTATGATAGATAATAATTTTTTCAATGTAAAGAGTACCTAATGAAATACGTTAACAGCATATTAGAGCTCATAGGCCGCACTCCATTGGTGAAACTTCAGAAAGTAACCGAAGGTATTGAGGCAACCGTATTAGTAAAGTTGGAATCGAGAAATCCGGGAGGTTCTATTAAAGATAGAATCGGGATTGCAATGATTGAAGCAGCCGAGCGCGATGGAAAGATAAAACCCGGTGGATTGATTATTGAAGCTACATCCGGAAATAATGGTATTGGAGTTTCGCTGGCTGCTAAACAAAAAGGTTATAACACACTATTTGTTACAACCGATAAAGCTTCGCAAGAACGAGTACGCTACTTAAAGGCATTAGGTGCGGAAGTTGTAATATGTTCTGCCGCTGCCAAAGCAAACACACCCGAATATTATGTAAACACTGCCATGCGTTTAGCCGAAGAGATTCCAAACTCATTTATGCTAAACCAATATGATAATCCAGCAAACCGTGATGCACACACCCGCAGTACAGGTCCGGAAATTTGGGAAGACACCGAAGGTAAACTCACCCACTTTGTTGCAGGTATTGGAACCGGAGGAACTATTACCGGTACAGCACGATACTTAAAACAAGAAAATCCAAACATTAAAGTAATAGCTGCCGACCCAGTTGGCTCGTGCGTAAAAGTATACAAAGATACTGGTAGAATCATAGAGGCACTTCCCTATTTGATTGAAGGTGTTGGCCAAGATAGAATTCCTGCGAACTTAGATTTGTCTCTGATTGATGATGTTATGAACATCACCGATAAAGAAGCATTTATGATGGCTCGCAGATTAGGAAGAGAAGAAGGAATATTCTGTGGCGGGTCATCGGGAATGAATGTTACAGCTGCTTTACGAGTTGCCAAGTTATTACCCAAAGATGCAGTAGTTGTTACCATTATTTGTGATACAGGTGAACGCTATCTTACAAAGCATCACAGTGATGAATGGTTACAAGAAAAACAATTTCTGGATAGTGATAGAATTAATATTAAAATGGTGTTGGCAAAGAAGAACGCAAACTCAAACGTTCCAGCTTTTGTAAGTGTAACTCCCAATGATACTGTTGAACATGCACTTAGTTTAATGAACTCCTATGAGTTATCGCAATTACCTGTTGTTGAACACGATACTGTTGTGGGTAACATTAAGGAGAATAAACTAATGGCATCTGTAATTGAAAGAAGAGACGCATTACAAGATGCTGTTTCAACACAATCTGAGCAAGCAGTTGCAACAATAGACTCACATCAGGAAGTTCAAAAAGCAATTACTATGTTAAAAGAGAACACGTATGTAGTTGTTACTGAATTTGGTAAAAACATTGGCATCTTAACCAGACATGATGTGTTAGATTATCTATAAGAGATTTGTAAGCAGAAACTAAAAAAGGGGTGCTAATAGCACCCCTTTTGCATTTTGTTTGTACACTTATATACAAACTTCACCGTGAAAATACCAATTATTCCCAATCAATCAAAAGGGAAAATCTCATAGTATTAGCTAATGGGTGATTTTCTTCGATGGTGTTGATAAAACTGAAATCGAGGGTAAAGATGTCATATTTCACCCCTGCACCAAAGGTTATAAACTGACGGTTTCCAACACGTGAAGGCTCGGTAAAGTACCCGGCACGGAGAGCAACAACGCGCTCATACCAGTATTCTGTACCTATAGAGAACTCCGGTCCGCCACGACTCCAAGAAGTTACTAAGGAACGAGGGAGGGGGTCAGAACCCAAAGAATCGCGTTTTACCATCAATTTTGCCACATCGCAGGCAATTGTAAGGTCATTAAACTCATCTCGGAGAACATTTACTGCAGCTCCTAAACGTAACATTGTTGGTAATGGGTCTGATTCGTTACGGTAGGTCATTTTAGGACCTACATTCTGTAAATTAAGCCCTAAATTCAATTTTTCACTCATATCAAATCCACCGCCAAAGTCAAGTTCTTTTGGTTTCCATAACAAACCGAAGTCAAAGCCACCACTCACCCCTACACCGGGAGATAAATTCCCAGAAACCGGAGCAAGATTGGATTGGATGTATCTCAATTGAACACCAGCACCTAAATCTTCGCCAATTAGCGTACCATATGATAAACCAAAGGCAAACTCATTAGAACGAAATGTACCAGTAACAGTACCATTTTCTAACGTGCGTTGGAATTGACCTAGATTCATATAGATAACATTAGCTGCTACCGTTCCATCTAAATCCTTGAAGTAACGTCCGTATGTTCCATAGAAGTAATACAAATCAGCATTAAACTGAGGTAACCAACGTGAATAGGATAAAGATACTTCCTGCTTTTGCTGAAATGCCAAGCCTCCAGTATTCCAGTAAATTGCATTTACATTATCGGCGATAGCAGTTCCAACGTCACCCATGCCATCTGCGCGGGCATCAGGTGCTATAAGCAAGAATGGCACTGCTGCACCGCCTGCTTGAGCTTGTACTGACACTTTCCCAATGGTTAGCCCTACAGCCAACATTAAAAGTGCTACAATTGATAATCTTTTCATAGAATATAACTCCGAATAAAAATATATTAGTTTCTCATTAGCATTATTTTACCAGTTGCTGTCTGTATTGTTCCATCCGGTGCAGAAAAAGACAATAAAAATACATAAACACCCTGAGACAATGAAGAACCCTCTTCATCATTACCATCCCATTGGAACGTACCAGATTGTAAATCAGTAATGTTTTGTGAAAAACTACGCACTTTTACGCCATTTACTGTAAATATATCAAGGTTTACTTTAAAAGAAAATCCTTGATTATGCGTAAAAAATATAGTAGTCTTATCGGCAAAAGGGTTAGGAAATACAGTAATTCGTGAAGAAACGACGATTGAGTCATTTTGACCTACGTTAAAATACGTAGTTGCCTCATTGTAGTTATTGAAAATATCCCATGCTCTAACCTTCACTTTGTGTAATCCGGGTTGAAATCCAAATACTTGACGTATAGCCGTGCCTTTTTTTGAATCAGTTAGTGATGTTGCAAAGTAATCTGTTAGGTCTGTAGAGTTACTTTCATCATCAAACCATGCTTCTATTTTGTGCCCCACACCTATAGCAGTAGTGTTAATACCGGTTTCATCTGTTAAATCAACAATCAACAATGGATTACTACGTACAACATCATATGGCAGAAAGGTTCTGGAATCTAAAAAGATTGATAAATCCGGACCTTTGAAATCAACATCGGTCGTATTAGAAACTCCACTGACTTTGAAATTGGTATTAGCTCCCTTTGCGTATCGTTTATCATTTGATTGGGCATAGGCAAACAAGTGAGCTTGACCTTTTTGGAATGATATATCCTTAGGAACTGTGAACTCAGCTTCAAACTGTCCATTTTCAACTTTATAGTTACCTCTGTGTAAAGCTCCGCCTAACTTTTCTATATAATGCGTCGCATAATCACCATACTGGAACGCAGAGGGATCCTGTACTTGTAGGTGAACATCACTATCAAACATACTTAATGTTGTAGCACCATTAAAGTCAGTTACTACTGCATTAGAACCATATTTATGTATGGAACCCTTAACACGTACTTTGGAAAGTGCAGACACTGTTAAGGTGTCTTTTGCTGTGGTAGCATTTCCATTGATAGAATCAATTTGTACAACATAATCGGGAATTAATAAATGTAGAGAAGGGTCACCTAACAAAAAGAACTTTTGATCATTGACACCAAAATGCTGAGATTTCATTTCAACAGATACATCTCCTAAAGATTTATACGTTCCATTTGAATTTCTTTGGAACACCTGAGAATATAGCTCTTTAGCTAAAATCGCATTTAACCCAGAAAACACAACTCTGCTCGATGAAAATGTTGCAATTGCTCCACCTCTTTCACTCAACACAAACACTTCAGCACCACTTTGTGTTTCTAACATATCAAAACGTGCAAAATCACAGGTTGCAGCTACTAAGAAAAATAGTTTATCGTAATTGGCAAACTGCGCAGTATTTATATCACGTTCATAAATTGCTTCGTGGGCCCAAACATGCGGATTTCCATGTCCAATCCAATTAAGAATAATACTTCCCTTTGTATTAATATGAGAAAGCAAATCCTCAGTAACACGTGGTTTTCTTCTACCTTTGGGAATATTTTCTACCGGATATTCAGCCATATAGATTTTTTTATCTAACATATCAGGTGGAGCTAAAGCTGGATTTGTAGCAATTTCTTCAGATTGATATGTATGCGTTGTTCCATCTGATTGTCCGCCCGATGTAGGACCATCATCTGCTAAAAACGTGATGTTAGTTCTCCATATATCCTCTATTGATTCATTCTCATAATGCTTTATTTTTTTAAGTAATTTAATCGCAGATTCCTTTGAGTCAATTGGAAGGCGCCCAATCGCTAAGTCAATAATTAAGTCATCTCCTGCAACTTTAACAAAGTAATCATCGGAAGTATAGCACTCTGTATATTGCCAACCAGTATTGGAATCGTACTTAGTTTCTTCATCATTGGTTTGCCATGTAACTATATAATTATTCCGTTTTGTGAGAATATTCTTATAATCAAAATGTCCATCACCCCAAAGCAAGACATATTTAGGTTTTAGTTGATATTTGAAAGTATATGCAATAAAATCACGGATAGCTGTTGGATCTTGAATACAAGATCCAAAGGTAGTATAAATATCTTCGGTTGTAGCAACATATACTTTTAAACCACTTTTATTTTCACGGTACTTTTTATATTCTAACGCAGATTCCTTAAACTCTGATGGTGTTATTACTAACATATCTGACTCTTTATAACTCTCTCGCAAATTTTCAAACTGAATAACACTTACTTCTGGAGTCTGGACATTTGAACTAATGTAATAATGTTGAGGTGTTTCACGTAGCATCAGGCGATACAAGAACATTCCTCCTGTATTTGATTGGTTTTCTATAACTATAGGTTTATATTTATTTGTAATGTTAAAGCCATAAATTGTTCCACTAAAACCATTAATATTATATTCAGTTACTCCAATTTTATGTGCGTCTGTAAAAAATTCCAACTCATTATTTATAGGACTTAATTGTGCAGGATAATGAATCTCATAATAATCTAGATAGCCAAAGGAACCACTAGCGCCTCCGGGATTGCTATATGACAACTTCAAAATACTACGGTTGTCTGCCGATACTTTATCAGCATTTAATTTCATTTTTTTCAAAGTGGAAACATACTCTAAATATGCACCACTATTTAAGCCAGTCAATTTACTTGAACCAATAAACTGATTATTTTCTTCAATTGTAAAAACAGCACT
This sequence comes from Bacteroidota bacterium, assembly GCA_019695345.1. Classification (GTDB taxonomy): domain Bacteria; phylum Bacteroidota; class Ignavibacteria; order Kapaibacteriales; family NICIL-2; genus JAIBAE01. The sequence continues at coordinate 11,596 of JAIBAE010000089.1, forward strand.
ATCCTTTTCGTTAACATTATTTTTATGAGCTAGTGCAATTCTATATTCAATTTCACCACTTCGAATTAAGTTTGGTAATGTAGATGTAAAAGTTCTAGGAAGCGACTGGTCTATTTGTTGTCCAAAATACCTTCTTCCTGAACCAGCACCATAAGGATTTACTAACTCTTCTTCATTAAAAATTCTAGCAATATATGTAGTAGGAAAGTTTACAGCCGGTTCTGAGGTAGAAGTTTGGTGTTCAAATTTTTGTGATAATGTTCCACCCCAAGTTAACAAATAATAATTTGAATTGTTATAATGATTCAAGTAATGCTCAACACGCTTTAGGTTTTCATTATACTTAAATCCATTTGCTCCCGAGGCATAAAATACAATGTCATCAAAACTACCATCAGATGATGTATGAAGTATAATTGGTTGTTCTCTAAACTGATTACTATCAGCTAACAAAACATTTTCTGGTAACTCTTCACCTCCATTACCAAAAAGTTTGATGGAACTAACTGATTCTTTAGGTATAGAAATGCCTAACTGAGATAACTGTGTTTTATCGATTTTATAAACACCTGACTTATCTATTTTAACCTTTACCCATGTACCGGTACTAATTTGCTCAATAGTTGTAGTTGTTGTTGATTTGGCGGATACTTGGAAATAGGTATTCCATTGATTTGCAACATTTTGATTAATTGCATAATCAAAGTCATTATTGGAAGCAGTAATGTTAGATTGGCTCTTGGGTGAATCAAATTGAAATACTATAATAATTTCTTCAGGAATTTTGGTTGTCTTGCTAACAGGGTCAAATTGTGCTACAATAACATCAACATTAACTACATGATATGTTCTGGCTATTCCCAAGTATGTTGTATTAGTCCATGGGAATAGTGCATATTGATTAGATTCAATGCTTAGTTCTTGCTTAACGGTTATTGAGTCATTTGGGATTACGTTAACAAACTCTGCAATTTGGTTTGGTAATGAAATAATATTTGCAACATTACTACTTGTAATTTTCCAATGAGTGGGGTCAGGTACTACAATAGGAACCTTAACTCCTAACCTTAGTAGTTCTCCATTCTGTTTGTTAAGTGGATAGGCATCTTTAATTTTTGGGTAAATATTTACTGCACCATTTGTGGCATATATGGTATCAATACTTAGTAGTACGGGTTTGAATTTAAGAACTAATTCTTTTGAGGTTGAACGCAAAATCTCAAGACCTGTGGGGGCTACATAGGAATAGCACTGTGTAAAAAACACACAGATTAATACAAATACACAAAATGCAAAGGAAAACTTAATCGATTTCATCCTGAATCTCCACAATAAAGGTTCGTTTCAATACTATAGTATTGAATTCTTTAAAATGTTAACGTTTCAATTCAGTATAAATTATTCGATAAACTACCTAAAATGTTATTGACGATGTCAAATTTAATGATACATATATTACATGCAAAGGATAATTTTAATTTTTTCCTGTATTTACGTGCTTTTACGTATCAGTGCAATTTTAATTGTTTTTAATTCATGGGGTACCATATTTCTAATTACAATTGTAATTTCGTAAAAATTAAAAGTCAATACAAAAGAAATGTTCCATACAATAATAGAAGTATTGTTTTGGTGCTTTGCTGCAATAGCACTTCATACTTACTTTTTGTTTCCACAGATAATAAAGATTATTGCAAGTTTACTTAGAGCAAGTTCTACACACTCACTACAACAATTACCCAAAGTAACAGTAGTTATATCGGCATTCAACGAAGAAAAAGTAATATTGAATAGACTTCAAAATCTAGATAGTTTGGACTATCCTACGGAAAAGTTGGAGGTATTAATTGGTTCTGATGGCTCTAATGATAATACTAACTCAATTCTACATGAAAGTACACAAAAATTTACTTGGCTTACCCCAATACTGTTTACAGAAAATCAAGGGAAAGCAACTGTTTGTAATAAACTGGTTGATAAGTCATCAGGTGAAATACTAATTTTTGGCGATGCTGACCATTTTTATGAACCTAATGCAGTTAAAAATATAGTACAGTATTTTGCTGACCCAAACACAGGTGGCGTTGCTGGCATAATTGACATGCGTAATTCACCTGATGAATCGGCTGTTGGTGTTGAGGAGCAATCGTATTATGCATATGATACCCCAATAAAAATTGCTGAAGGTGATTGTGGATGTATGATTGGCGCACATGGTGGTTTTTTTGCAATTAGGAAAGAACTTTACGAACCAATTCCAGTTGAGTTAGGTGTGACTGATGATTTCTTTATATCCATACTACCACTATGGAAAGGTTATAAAGTGGTAGCAGCAAGAGACGCTGTTTCACACACATATTCAGCTCCTTCTGTTAAAGATGAGTTTAGACGCAAGGTCCGATTTTCTGCCACAAGTTTTGCCACCCTTAAATACTTTTGGAAGTTATTGTTTGATACACGATTCATTCTCTCCTATTGTTTTTGGTCACACAGAGTTAGTAAATGGTTTTTCCCCGTAATAATGATTTTGGCATTGTTTACAAATATCTATTTGTTGTCAAGTGATATTGTCTACAGTGTAACTATGATTGGTCAGGCATCAATATACATTCTTGCCTTTGTGGGATTTGTAATGTCGAGATTTGGATATAAGTTTAAATTATTCACGTTCCCGTATTATTTTGTAGTTTCAAATGCAGCATTACTTATGGGTCTTGTACGTTATATTAAAAGTGGAAACGTTACTAAATGGCAACCATCGCGATAATGAAGCATCTAAACCTGACAATGTTTAATTAATTGAATACATTATGAAAAAAGTAGTCATGTTTTTTGTAGGGTGTTTTTTCTTCCTACTTGGAACCTCACTCATTTCTAACGTAAAAGGTTCTAGTGGAAAAGAACCAATTACATGGTCGGTAACTCCTTCAGCAATAAAAGCAACTGCCGGAGATACAGTTACCATTACTCTTACTGGCGTAAATGCTAAAGAAAGACATATATATGGCATTAAAGAATTTCTTAATGCTGAGGGCGTTGGACCACAGAAAACAGAAATTACAATTGATAATAAATCTCTCATACTTAACGCATCAAAAATTCGATATACCAAACCAAAAGTTCAATATGATTCCGGTTTTCAGATTCCAAAGCTGGAAACACACTACGGCAAAGTAGAGTTCAGTTTACCTGTAATAATAAAGAAGAATTCACCTGTTGGTAAAGTAACGGCAAATGTTGTTGTGTATTACCAATCTTGCGACGAAAGTACATGCTTACCGCCAAAAGAGGAGAAAATACCTTTTACCATTGATGTGGATAAAAGCACCGGAGAGTTAGTACCAAGCAGCGAAGAAAACAATAACTCATCTACCTTTAATACAGCAGAGAACACTCAAGCCCAGGATAACACACAGTCTAATGCTGGAGTACATGTAGAAGCACAAACAAATACTCAACAAGAAGCCAAAAAGATTGATGCACCTGTAAAAACA
>JAIBAE010000090.1 GCA_019695345.1 Bacteroidota bacterium
GAAAACAAGCGTACAATCTCTAGAAATTTTGCCTTCGAAATTCTTGAACGGACAATTTTGCTTGTAAATGGCTTCATGACTGGCTTCTAAGCTAATTATTTATTGCTTATCTAGTCATGACCCTAAAAAAATCATGTGTACACATTGTAAATAAGGATAACAAAATTATTCCATTTGAAACAATGAACTTGTTTTACAGAGATGATAAAAGAGAACGATTGGAACAACTTGTTTCATTAACAACAAAGGTTGAGTAATGGAACTTATATTGATTGTGATAATACTATTCCTGTCACCTGCTGTTGTTCTGCTCATTCTTGGTTTTAATAGACTATACACGCAACCTAAGAGTGCTAAGATACTATTAATAGCAGCCGGGGTATATCTATTAATAGGGTTAGGTATTTGCGGTTCAATGTTATCGGGATTATAAACCATACATTTGGTACAAACAACATGGACATAATTATACTATATATCATTTTCCATTTGCCGGCATTCATACTATTATTTATGGGACTGAGCAGACTTGTTGACCGACCAAAAAACGCTAAGGTACTATTAACTATAGCTGGTGTTTATTTTCTGATTGGTGCAGGTATTTGTGGTTCGATAATGGGTGCTTTATAAAACTATTACTCTTGACAAAGTATGGGTGGGACTTTCTTTTCATTGTATTTGCTTTTTCATCTTCCCGCATTTATACTATTGTTCATGGGGTTAAGTAGGAGAAAGAGCAGACCAGAAAATGCTAAAACATTGCTTATATACGCAGGTTTATACTTTCTGATTGGTGCCGGTATATGTGGTGCATTTGTACCTATGATGAGGCAAATGAGTCCGCAATAATGAGTTGGAAAATCATTTTCCCTTCTGCGCCGCTTAACGCATGGCTCGCACCGGGTTTGCGCGCTGGCGGTTTGCTTCGGCAGTAGCGGGGAACCCTAACCTCCCTACCTTGTTAAGATTACACACATCCGGACGATACTACAAGAAATCACCACTTGTTTTGTTATGGTATCGGGTTATGAGTGAACTCTCGAATCATCAGCATAAAATTGGCGGCTCGGTTATAGTAGCCGGGGTAAGTATTGCCTTTGCCGCTCTTGCCATTGCTTTTTTGCCGCACGATAAGGTTTCTGTTTTGCAACAATCTATGGGGCAGTCCATTAGTGCAACTCAGGCAACGCAAAGTGTTTTAACGGTAACAAACTCGCGGATACCAAACACCGAAAGCTCGCGCCCAAAACCGGAATCTTTTACACCGCCAAATGGCAAACGCGGGTCCGATTTTACAAAGTCGTTAACGGCACACACGCCTGTATCTAAAGCTAAAGCTACGCGCTTACCACGCTCGGTATCACTTGTAAACACAGCAGAACCTAATCCGTAGTCGGAATCGTTGGCAACATGAATTGCATCTTCTTCAGTATCAACAGAAATGATTGCTGCAACCGGACCAAACAACTCCTGGCTATATGCAGGCATACCTTGTTGAACATCTGTAAGAACCATTGGTGTAAAGTATGCACCACGCTCTGTAGAACCACCCTGAAGTAACACCGTTGCACCGTTAGCAATGCTTTGTGTTGTTTGTTGCCATAAGGTATCGCGTAAATCGGTACGGGCTAACGGACCAATATGCGTAGCAGAATCTAACGGATTACCAACAACCTTGCTTTGCATAAACTCAACAAACAATTCTTCAAATTGGCGGCGGATGCTGTTCATAACAATGAAGCGTTTTGCGGCTACACAACTTTGTCCGCTGTTTACAATGCGCGCTTGTACACACGTCTCGGCAGCATAGCGGAGGTCGGCATCATCAAGAATAATATACGGGTCGCTACCACCAAGTTCCAGTACACACTTTTTAGCATTCGCTCCGGCAATGGCCGCAACGGTCTTCCCTGCTTTGGTGCTACCGGTAAATGTAACAGCAGAAATATGTTGGTGTGCAATGATGTTGGCGGCTTGCTGGTGTGTTGCAAGCACAGCAGTATAGGTACCTTCGGGAAATCCCGCATTGCGGATAATTTCCTGAATCATGAGCGCACAGCCGGTTACTTCGGGCGAGTGTTTTACAACAACAGTGTTCTCTGCCATTAGTGCCGGAGCAACAAAACGGAACACTTGCCAGAACGGAAAGTTCCACGGCATAATTGCAAACAAGACACCCATTGGTTGGAAATACACACCGCTCTCGGAGTACTCGGTTGGGATGGTAACAGGTGCGAGCATTTCTTCGGCATTGGTTGCAAAATATTCGCAACACCAAGCGCACTTCTCTACTTCTGCCAAAGACTGTGCAATGGGCTTCCCCATTTCTATCGTCATCATTTCCGATGCCGCTTGTTTGTACTGGCGCAACACATGTGCAAGACGTAACATCAATGTGCGCCGCTCGGAAAATTGAGAACTACGCCATTGCAAAAACGTAGTACGCGCAGATACAACACACTGCTCAACTTCAGCATCACTCATAAACGGATATGTTGCAACAATCTCTCCCGTTGCCGGATTGCACGAACGTAACATAGTACCTTTCTTATTCAGTTCGCACAAAACTACAATTGCTTACAAGAGTATCATCAAGAATATGCGCATTATTCCCCTCACGTGCCGAAGCAACCCATACTGCGCGCCAACCCGGTGCGAACCGAACGTTGTGCTTCGCTGTTAATTACGAATGACGGATTACGAATTACGTGCTCGTGCTTTATACCGTTAGCTCATTTGTCATTCCGGGCAACGCGAAGAATCTCTGTAATTGTTCGTTATGATAGTAGAAACTCATAATCACCTATGACTAGGGCGAATATCAATTCGCCCCTACGGTTATATGTACTTTGTGCGTTTGTAAATTACATCATGCGCTGCTGAAGGTGCGGAGCGGACAGGGTTGCCGCGCACGCGCGGTTGCTGCGGCAGAAGCGGGAAGCCATAAACTACAATAACGTTCTTAACTCACCAAGAAGTTGAAGTGCTTGTAAGGGTGTTAGGTTGTTTACATCAATTGCTTTTAAACGCTCACGGATGACGTCGTCTTTGAGTTCGAACATTGCAAACTGAACGCCGTCGGTTGTTGGTGGTTGTGCAACGCCTTCGAGTTTTGGTTTAGTACTTCTTACGGTGTTACCTGATTGCGAGTTGTTGGTTAACCCTTCGTTGTTTGCTTCGAGCTGTTGCAGAATCTGGGTTGCGCGGTCGGTAACAGTTTTTGGTAAGCCCGCCATTTGCGCAACATGAATACCAAACGAGTGGTCGGTACTGCCGGGCAAAACCCTCCGCGAGAATATTACCGTACTGCCAACTTCTTGTACTTCTACGTTATAGTTTTTGATGCGCGAGAATATCTCGGCAAGGTCGTTGAGTTCGTGATAGTGTGTTGCAAATAAAGTTTTAGCACCAATGCGTTCGTGCAGGTATTCTGCAATTGCCCACGCGATAGAGATACCATCAAACGTCGCTGTTCCTCTGCCAACTTCATCGAGTAATATCAAACTATCAATAGTTGCATTGTTCAGGATGTTTGCGGCTTCCTGCATTTCTACTAAGAATGTACTCTCGCCCGCGCTGATGTTATCTTGCGCCCCAACGCGAGTAAAGATGCGGTCGGTAAGCGGAACGTTTGCTTGTACTGCCGGAACAAACGAGCCGATATGCGCAAGCAACGTAATCAATCCAACCTGACGCAGATAACACGACTTCCCTGCCATGTTGGGTCCGGTGATGATGTGGATTTGCTCGGCTGTTGTATCTAAGCGCGTGGAGTTGGGAACGTAACGCTCGCCAACGGGAAGAAGTTTTTCTACAACCGGATGGCGTGCATTAGTAATATCCAGAATGCCATCGGTATTGAGAGTTGGTTCGATGTATGAGTTCAGTTGCGCAACTGTTGCAAACGATTGCAGGCAATCAAGTGTAGCAATGCCACGTGCGTTGTGTTGAATTTGTTCGGCAAACTCTGCAACGCCGGCTCGTACATCGGCAAACAAGCGTTGTTCAATATCGGTAATGCGTTCTTCTGCGTTCAGGATTTTCGATTCAATCTCTTTCAGTTCGGGCGTTATATACCGCTCGGCATTGGTAAGAGTTTGTTTGCGATTAAATGAATCGGGTACTTTTGATTTATGTGCGTTGGAGATTTCGATGTAATATCCAAACACATTGTTGTAGCTAACCTTAAGCGAAGGAATTCCTGTTTCGCTTCGCATTTGTTCCTGATAAGTGCTTACCCAATTTTTACCGGAAAACATTGCTTCGCGAATTTCATCTAACTCGGCATTATAGCCATGTTTAAAAATCGTACCGCCACCAAACTGAATGGATGGTTCATCTACTAACGCATTCTCAATTGCAGATGTTACGTTGGCAACGTCATCAAGCTGTTCTATAATTTTGGTTAATGCACTTTGCGGTAACTGCGCGGCAATACGTTTAAGTTCGGGTATGGCAAGTAGTGAATTTTTCAGGACAACTAAATCGCGTGTAGTAGCACGTTGGGCGCAGACCTTTGCTATTAAGCGTTCCAAATCACTAATACTGTTCAACACTTTGCGGAAGGAATCTCGTACAGTAGCATTCTCAACTAATGCACGTACCGAAGCAAGGCGTTGTTCAATGCGTTCGCGCTGGCGTAACGGACGCATCATCCATACTTTTAACAAACGTGCACCCATAGGTGTTAATGTTTCATCTAGTACATTGACAAGTGATGAATTGTTATGCTCATTCATTGAGAACGTGATTTCCAGATTACGCCGTGTAGCGGCATCTAACGTCATGTACTCTTCGGGTACATACAACCGTAACGAACGCAACTGCGATACTTTCCCTTGTTGGGTATCGGAGATGTACGACATCACAGCACCCGCAGCTGCTAATCCAACAGTACAATTCTCAACACCAAATCCTTTTAACGAATGTGTTTTAAAATGGCGTTGAAGAATATCCCGTGCATAGTTCTCTTCAAAAATCCAATCTTCCAATCTGGTAACGGCTGGTTTATCAGGAAGTTTTTCCAGTAGCGGTAACAACTCGCCATACTTTGGTTTGGGAACAAGTACTTCGGCGGGAGCTAATGTCTCTAATGTAGAAAACACATCTTCGGCGCGTAACTCGCATACGGTAAATTCACCCGTAGAAACATCGGCAAACGAAAGCCCTGCTATAACTCCGTTTTTGGTTTGCTGGTATGCAATAGCTGCAACATAGGTGTTGCGTCGCGCATCTAAGATTTTATCGTACATGGCAACGCCGGGGGTAACAACCTCTACAACATCACGGCGGACAATGCCTCGGGCAAGTTTGGGGTCTTCTAATTGTTCGCACACGGCGGCGCGGTGTCCGGCGCGGATAAGTTTGGGTAAGTACGAATCCAACTGATGATGCGGAAAACCCGCAAGCGGCATATCGGCACCTGCACCATTGTTGCGCTTGGTAAGAGTTATACCGCACACTTTAGCAGTTACAACGGCATCTTCGCCAAAGGTTTCAAAAAAATCGCCAAGACGAAACAGTAAAATTGTATCGGGGTACCGTTTTTTAATCTGATTGTATTGCCGCATCAACGGCGTCTCTTTTTCTTTGCTCGTGCTCATAGTCCGCGAAGATAGGAATTCTCGGTGTATTGTTGGTACGTAGGAAAACGTATTGTTCCCCTCCTCTGCCGATGCAATCCTTCAGCGCGCAAACCCGGTGCGAACCAAACCGCCAGCATCGAAATTGGAGAGTTCGCAGAGATGCAGAGGTTGATAGGGTAAAGAAGCATCTCCCACAGAGTATCACAGAGTTTTTTACAGGGTTCACTCAGAGCATTTGCGAACCTTTGCCCAAAACCTTTGCGTACTTTGCGAGCAATAATCATAACAAGAACTTCCCACATATTTACTCAACAAAACGTGCAGAATGTATCACATAAGTAACCCACGATAATGGCTCTGCATTGCGGAAAGGTTTTGTCCCCCGCAACGGAAACGATATTTGGAATACGTGGTTTGGTGCGGTCACGCGATAGCAAACCCTACAACCCAAATGTATAACCAATACCAAACGTAAACCAGCTTTTATCCTGGCGGAACTCGGGGAAGGTAAGATTATAGCTGCGCCCAAGTTGCAGTTGTGCTTTAATTCCGGCGTAACCACCGCGTAGGGTAATGGCGGGCTCGGCAAGAAACATACTGTTGTTTTGTGTAAGGTAAGAAACCTGATTGGTGCTATCAAACACAAAGCTACCGCTGATGTTTGCATACTGAAGTGTTGTAATACGAACAGACGCAACAGCATCAAAGTATTCCGATGTAAACCCAACCGAGCTTTGAATACCGCCACGTGCAACCGAAGCGCGAATCTTGCCGGTAGTTCCCGGGTGCGCATCAACACTGGAGGGAAAATGGTTTTCTATAGTGCCATATCCCGCCAATGTGTAAATATCCCATAAACCATATTTGGCAAACTTGTAGTAATACCCTACTCCTGCTTCGGCAAATGCACCGCTGCCGCCATTGGTTGTATCGTTAAGATTTTCGTAGTAATACCCGCCGTTTACCAAAGCTGCAATGTTATCGGTAGGTGAATACGCGCCCATTGCTTCAATTCTTCCCGCCAATGGCACAATAGTACAATTTGCCTGATGCTTTTTAGAAAGCATAGGAAGATTTTGAGTATTGGGTGTGTAGTACTTGGGGCTGCAATGATAAAGCAGTAGCGCAGTACAGAGTAATAATGGTAAATACCGCATAGTGTGTTATAAGGTTAAGTTTACCTGCAAACGTGCGTGTAAATTACAAAGGTTTCTACCCGACGCAGAAGGATAGTTTGTAAAGCGCGTTGCGATTCGGTCAGGCGATAGCATAACATTTTGTATTTTGCTTTTGTATCAGTTACGGAGAATGAATGTTTACATTTATCATACGCAGAATAATAAATACTGTGCTTATCATGTTTGGTGTGGCTACAGTTGTGTTCTTTTTAGTGAGGGCACTACCCGGCGACCCCGCACGTGTTCAACTTGGCCAACGTGCCGATGAGCAAACCGTGCAGGCATTACGTGAACAATATGGTTTTAACAAGCCATTGATAGTACAGTACGGATTGTTTTTAGGAAGATTAGTTCAAGGAGATTTAGGCCGCTCGGTAGCTTCAAACCGGACAGTGCTTAGCACAATTAAGGAAAGATTGGGAGCAACAGCACTACTTGCATCAGTTTCTATGGCGTTAGCAATAATTTTGGGTATCGCACTTGGAGTTCTTTCCGCTGTAAAAGCAAATACGTGGCTTGATACCGTGTTTATGGGAATAGCCCAATTTGGGATTTCGCAGCCATCGTTTGTTATGGCTATTTATTTTGTAATTCTGTTTGCCATAGTACTGCCGTGGTTTCCGGTAGCCGGATATATTACCCGTGGTATTGCCTATTTGGTATTACCGGCGGTAGTTCTGGGAATACGTCCCCTTTCTATTATTGCGCGGGTAACACGCAGTAGTATGCTTGATGTTTTGGGGCAAGATTATGTGCGTACTGCAAAAGCCAAAGGGTTAACACAATCAACCGTAATAATACGCCACGTACTACGCAATGCCTTAAACCCTGTAGTTACAACTGTAGGAACATGGTTTGCGGGTTTATTGGCAGGAACATACTTTATAGAATATCAATTTAACTGGCCGGGCTTAGGCAGCGCAGCCTTTGATGCAATAGGGAAATTGGACTACCCCATGATTATGGGAACCGTACTATTTTCGGCGTTTATCTTTGTAATGGTGAATTTTTTAACCGATATACTGTACGCATATTTAGACCCACGCATCAAATTATCGTAGCGAAAAAACCAAAAAACTCTTGGGCAGTTTTGCGAAGTTGGCGTATATTCGCGCCGCTTCAAAACAAAAAGTAAGTTTTGGCAATATCTCAGGGAGAGGTGCCTGAGTGGCCGAAAGGGCCGGTTTGCTAAACCGTTGTACTCTGTAAAAGGGTACCGAGGGTTCGAATCCCTCCCTCTCCGCAACTACAAACGCAGATGTTATCACGTCTGCGTTTTTTCGTTTTAAAGAGTTATGATGTTCCCCGCTACTACCGCAGCGGCCGCGCGTGCGCGGCAACCCTGTCCGACCCAACCGTTACAGCATCGCGATGTTTAATTACGAATTAGTCAACATAACCAAAGTTGTTTGTAGGGGCGAATATTTTGTCACTGGCTGTAGAGATATGCCCCATATCACTACAACAAAGATATGCCTCATGTTTCACTTGACTTAATTGTACTTCTGTTTGGTAGTGCATTGGAGTATTGCTCGCAAAGTGCGCAAGGGTTCGGACAAAGGTTCGCAATGAACTACCTTTTACGGGACACTCCTACGGAGCTACGAGAGCTGTGTTTTATCATCAATATTACAAACAGTACACTCCTACGGAGTTAAGGCAAAACGATGTAGTTCCGAAGGAACGACCTGTTTGTAACAGAGAAGAGTCAACAAGGAGAAGCTCCGTAGGTGCGCCCTGTTGGGGCATAGCTATTATATTGCTTACACAGAGGCATACCTCTACACTTGGTGACAAGATATTCGCCCACGTGTTGAGTGATAACGAGTTTCTTCTACAATAACTAACAATCAGAGAGATTCCTAGCGTTGCTCAGAATGACAAACCGGAAAGTTGTAGTTGTCATGCTGAACGGAGTGAAGCATCTACGGCAATTCAGATTCTTCGCGTTGCTCAGAATGACAATAGCGGCACTGTATCAAAACGACCACGTAATTCGTAATCCGTCATTCGTAATTAACTGCGAAGCAGAACGTGCGGCTCGCACCGGGTTGGCGCGCTTGTGGTTTGCTTCGGCTACAGAGGGAACCCAGAAAGTAAGAAACAATAAAGCCGTTACATATACACGCAACGGCTTGGGTTTGGGGATATGGGGAATGATGTTAGTGTCGTTCTTCTTTGATGTAAATGGTTACATCGGCGCGGCGGTCTTCGGCTTTGCCACCTTTGGTGCTTGCAAATGTTCTATCGGCAAATTGGGCGCCGTGCGATTTTACAATCATAATATCTCTGCTGAACTGTAATGACTGAAGATATCGCATAACACTTTCGCCGCGGCGTTGCGATAGTTTAAGATTATCGGCATCTTTACCAACAGCATCAGTGTATACTTCGCAGAAGATGCCTTCTATGGTGCGCCCGCCAACAAGTTGTTGCAGGTTGTTCTTTGCTTCTTCGGAGAGTTTGTCGTCGGCAAAATCGAAGTACACTTGTGTTGTTGCACGTTTTACAAATGGGTCGTAGCTTTTCATTTGTATCTCGCCATTTTGGAATTGCGGTAAACCATAATGCGTGGCCACAAACCGTTTTGCACGGGGCGCAATAGATTGTTCGTTCCATTTTAGTAAGATTCCGCTATCGCCATATTGCTCGCCGGATGCCTCGATGTTCCACACCGTTGGGTAGAAATACCGCCAACGGCCTACGTAGAGTTCATCGGGTTTTACGGCTTTGCCTTTTGCTGTTACACACGATGCTACCAGGTCCAATTTACTACCCGCTGTTTTGTACACAAGAATCTCGGCAGGGATGGTAGTGTTGTATTTTGTTTCTGTTGTTACTTTGGTTCCGTCGGCTTCCATTGCAGCACCGTCGTTGGTGTCAATCATAGTATCAAGTAACAATGTTAACCCGGCGGATGTGGCAGAATCGGAGATGTTCTCTATGGTGTATTCTATGCGATAGTATTGCCCAAACTGTCCGGGCTGTATATCGGTAAAACTTTTATCAACGGGTATAAGCCGTTGGGTTATGCGCACGCCATTAAAATCATAATCAATCTCGCTGAACATAGAGCCGCTTTCTCCCCACTTGCGCTGTACACCATACAAGTATGTAACGGTGCCTTTACCAACACATGGGTTATTGCTTGCAAACTTCCCGTTGACCGATAGAATAAAATGCGAAGTAGAATGCGGCGAAGGATAACCATACATTAACCGTTTTGTTCCTGTGCCAATAGTAAAACGTCCGTCCTCGGCCGATGCACCGCAGCCATACTGGCGGTTTGTTGCGCAGTTATTAAGAAGCAGTACCGTAGTGCAAAGAAGAATGATGTGAAAGAGTTTCATGCGTGTTTCCGTAATAATGTAACCGTACCTGTTTTCTGACGGTGCTAAATTACGGGTACACGTTACAAACAACGACACTACTTTTCTACTACCATTATAAGGATAAGAAGATTAACACAGAGAATCGGAGACACAGAGAAATTCCCACAGAGCTGGTATGTGTTCCCCCATTTGATTTCTTAAAAAATCGTAAAGACGTTCCACGGAACGTCTTTACATCAGGTGTATATATCTGCACACGGCACTCTCCCGCACACAAACGATGTGGATTGCTGTGCGGTTCGGCGCGGTCAGGCGATAGCAAATAAAAAAATGAAAGCAATTACAGTTCTTGTTTTTCTATACCTACAACTGTTCCTTCGTACAGGCACAAACGCGGACCGTTGATAAAGTGTTCGGCAAGGTAGGGGTCGTGCGTGGCAATGATTACCGTAGCACCGCGAGTGTTTTCGCGTTTAAGAATGGTAGCAATTTTATCGGCAGTTTCGGAATCCACGTTTCCGGTTGGTTCATCGGCAATAATGCACTCGGGCTTGTTAATAATAGCGCGTGCCAAGCCAACAAGATGTTTCTCTCCGCCCGAGAGCTGACGTGGGAATTTATCGCGCACATAACTTACACCAATATCGGCAAGAACTTCCAAGCCGCGTTTATTTGCCTCGCGCTTGGAATACCCGGCAATGATAAGCGGATACAGCACGTTCTCGTACACCGTAAGCGAAGGCATAAGTTTAGCATCCTGAAACATAATTCCCATTTTACGGCGTAACTCGCGCATGCGCTTTGGGGCAAGTGCCGAAGTCTTTTGTCCGGCAATAAACACTTCGCCCTGCGTAGGCAGAACATCGGCATACAGCAGTTTTAACAACGTGGTTTTGCCAGCACCGGTAGGTCCGGTAAGCAACAACGACGCGCCGTCGGCTATTTTGCACGAAACATCAAATAGCGCGGGAATCTCATCAAACTGTACGGTAACGTTCTTTAGGTCGAAATGCATGATAATCTAAAATACTTGTCTCCCCAAAGTTACGAATTGATTCGGAGAGTTTAGTGCAGGGTTTTACGTATTTGTAAAGGATAATGATTTTTTGCTGACGCATTGCCGCTCCAAACCGCACCAAATATCAAACCCAATTCCTTGCGGGAGAGATTCTTACAGCTGCATAATGAATGTTCCGATAGATAAATAGTGATTGCAAACTGCAAGAGCAAGTTCCGTATCTTTGCCGCCCAAACAATCGCCGTTAGATTAATACTATGAACGAACAAACACAACCACAACGTAAACCGGTAATTTTAAGCGGAATGCAACCAACAAGCGTACTAATGCTTGGTAATATGATTGGAGCATTACGTAACTGGGTATATCTGCAAGAGAACTACGAATGTTTCTTTTGCGTTGTTGATATGCACGCAATTACGGTGCGGCAGGTTCCGGCAGAATTGCGCAAACGTACATTAGATGTAGCCGCAACATATCTTGCTGCCGGTGTTGACCCAAATGTTTCAACGGTGTTTGTGCAATCGCACGTGCCGGAACATGCAGAGCTTGCGTGGGTGCTAAACTGCTACACGGGTTTTGGCGAAGCCGGACGCATGACGCAGTTTAAAGATAAATCTGAACAACACAGCGATAACATAACCGTTGGGTTGTTTACCTATCCGGTACTTATGGCAGCGGATATTTTGTTATATCAGGCAGACCTTGTTCCCGTTGGCGAAGACCAAAAACAACATTTGGAATTAACGCGAGATTTAGCAAACCGTTTTAACCATTTGTATTCGCCTACGTTTACCGTACCCGAGCCGTATATTCCTCAATCGGGCGGACGGATTATGAGCTTGCAAGAGCCAACTAAGAAAATGAGTAAGAGTGATTCAAATCAAAACTCAACCATTTTCCTTACCGATACCGACGATGTTATTCGTAATAAAGTAAAACGCGCCGTAACAGATTCCGGAACTGATATTCGTTACGATAGCGAAAACCGTCCCGGCGTTAGTAATCTGATTGAGATGTACTCCATTGTAACAGGTACTTCCGTTGCTGATGTAGAAAAGCAATTTGAAGGCAAAGGATATGGCGACTTTAAAGCAGCCGTTGGCGATGCCGTTGCAGATTATATCCGTCCGGTGCGCACCCGATTCGATGAAATCCGTGCCGATGTACCAACCCTAACAAAGATTCTGAAAGAAGGAGCTGAAAAAGCACAACACACTGCCCGCCGAACCGTACGCAAAGTGTATAAGAAAGTTGGTTTCTGGCAGCCGGAGGATAAGTGAGTACTACGGCGATATCCGGAGATGACACTGTAGAGCAAATCACTCTTCAAACGCAAGTGATGCTGCTTACCGGAATTGTTATGTTGTTGGCCTTCATAATGGTATTTCCAATCACACACGACCACAGCATATTTCAGAGAGGTGGCGAAGCTATATTACATGGCGGTGTGCTTTATAGGGACTACATTGATATTAAACCACCTTTAATCTATTATGTATTTGCCGGTATTGATTGGGTGTTTGGCTATAATGAAATTGGGATGCGGATATTTGATTTCATCTATCAATTGTTAACTACATCGTTATTACTATACACCGTACGGATATTTACAGGTAATGCGCGGCTATCATATTGGGTTGGATATACATATGTGTTGCTGTATGTTTCATTTAATAATTCATCACTACAATGCGAAACATTAGCAGTACTGCCAATGGTACTGGCTGCGTTGTTTTCATACTTTGGAAAAGATAAAGTAATCTTTTATGTAGCATCGGGCGTAGCGGCCGGTATAGCAGTAGGTTTAAAATATACCTTAGGACTGTTTATAGTTGCCTTGTTAATTGATATACTTGTGCAACCCAAAGGTGGTAAGAAGATTCAAAGTTTAGTGTTGTTAGGAATAGGTTTTACTCTTGGTGTTATTATTGGTTTGTTTCCTTTTATAAATTCCGATATAAGAGTAGGATATAGTAGTGTATTAGAGTATACGCGCTATTATATTTCACTTGGCGTTCCGGTATTGAGTGCCGAATTTGGTAAAATGCTGATTGCTTTAACAACACAGCATGCGGTAAATAATTTTTCGATGTTGTTGTTGGTTAGTTCTTCTGTATCTGTGTATTTATTTATTTCGCAAAAAGAACAACACACATCAATACAATCTATACTTTGGTTAAGCATTATCTCTGTTGCAGTATTGTATATCAGTATTGTTGTAGAAAAGAAGTTTGCCATATATCACTTCTATCGTATAGCAGGGTTTTATTCCATACTTGCCGGCATAGGCGGATACTATGGTTATTACTACATTCTTCGTGTTATCAGAACTATGCAACGCAAGCAGTATGTTGTGTTGTTATTCGTAGCTGGTGCAATACTGATATTCAGTCCCTTACCACGAACACTAAATATAATGTACAATGCATATTGTGCGCTTAATAATACTACTGCATATAATAATGCGTATCATTCGTTCAACCCTGAGTTTGAAAGCAGAACAACGTCGTTAAACGTAGCCGAAGTGATTAAGAAGCGAACAACAAAAGAAGACAAAATACATGTCAGCACATTGGGTTCATCGTATATCTATCATCTGATAGGCGAAAAGACACCTACAGCCTTTGGGAACACTCAGTTTTATGTGGCTGAAGGAATTCCTTATAGCTGGAAAGTAAAGTTTGTAAAAGAATTACAATCCTGTACGTATCTGGTTGTTCAGGATAATGATATATCTAATGTAAATGGACATGGGCAGACATCGTTGCAAAGACTAAATGCAGAATCGCTCTACTCAACTGAATTGAATAAGTTTACCAGAGATACTGTTGTAGAACATTTTGTATTCTTACGCCGTATAGAGCCATTCACTAAAACAGTACAGTAATGAGTAGAATAAAGAATTCCTTAGTGTTGTTTATAGCGTTGTTCTTATTATACGGAGTGATACTTCTACCAATAAGCACATTCCCAATGTCAATGGATCACTCAATTTATTCTCAGGCAGGGGCTGCCATTGCTCAGGGTAAATTGTTATACAAAGAGTTTATAGATGTAAAGTCGCCTATATGGTATTATTACTTTGCTTGTATTAATATAGTTTTTGGGTCAGGTGAATTTGCTATCCGCTGGGCTGATATAATTGTTACTGCAATATTGTTTAGTTGGATTACACTACGTTATAAATCATTCCTTACACTAACGGAATTAGTATGTATTAGTGTTATATACCTTTTAGCATACATTGCGCCGGGTTTTGGTGTTGTTATGCAACCCGATTCATTTATTAACCCGTTATTAATGCTCATAATTCTCTCGTATAGTAAGCAATATCAAACTAAGGTTGATGTGATAGAGCGAGGGGTTCTGATTGGATTTATAGTTGGTATAAAACTGACATTTGCAGTTATACTACCGGTAGCATTATTGTTAGAACTTATTGAGTCCAAACAAAACAGAACTCAACAAATTACATACACAGGGTTGATGATAATGAGTATAGTAACCGGACTGGCGTTATCATATTCACCACTACTTAATTCAGAGATTAGGGAGAGTTATTTGCCGGTAATGAAATTTACAGCACAATACGCTGCCTTTCCACCGTTTACCATAGTTGATTTTTTTAAGTCAACGGTAAAAGCGCAAACAGACATTCTTACCGATAACTACTCATTACCATTTATGTTTTGTGCTTTGGTAGGCTTTTTGTTGGCCCTACGGCCATACGTCGGCACAACGTGGAATAACATTACAGCCAGGCATAAAGTCGCAATAATAGC
>JAIBAE010000018.1 GCA_019695345.1 Bacteroidota bacterium
TAGTTGAATAAATGGCTAGTGCGGGTTGGTCTTCTGTACCGTTTAGTTTGTTTGGTTGATACGTTGTTGAGGTAGATGGGAAATTAGGAGAGTGAGATGTAATACCAAAAATTACTTTAAGTACGCAGCCCTGCTCGTACAGCAAAACTTTTGCAGCACTATAATCATTGTTATTACCGCCCATGTATGTACCATAGCGCAAACCGGTACCTGCAGAGTCAATGGAAATCATGATACCATCTAATAACCCTTGTGGGGTATTTTGGAAAGCATTAGGTGTAAAAGGAATACCGCCACTTGTGTATCCTGCTACATACACAGCACTATTTTTCCTTGCTACAACAGAGGTTGGAACAGAATTAGTGCCTATCATCGTTATATAACTAAAGGATGTTAAACTACTGTCAATTGCAGCTACAAATCCACCACTTATTGCACCAGCAAGCAAAGAGGTAGAATTAGGCATTGCTGATTGCGTTGTACCGGTAAGGCAAACTCTATTTGCATGTGCATCATAGGCAACTGCAATGCCGGCATCGGAACCTGCGCTCCCATAAACTAGTGATTTACGAATGATAGGGGTAGGTCCATCATCAGCAACCATTACAAAACAATCAGCGGCATCTGTTACTTTACCTGTTTTTAATGGGAATGCCGTTGAGCCCGTAGTTCCAGAAATGTAAACCTTTCCGTTAGCATAACATATATCTCCTGATGTTTCCGGTGCGATAGCCCCAATGTAAGTAGAATATGTAATTGCCCCTGTTGCACTTAGTTTGGTAAGTACTAAGTCGGTATTACCGGATAAAACCGATTGAAAAGCATTTGCCGTTATCTGATAGCGATTAAATGAGTTCGTTTGAGAATACACAAATGCTTCGTTGTTTGGGTTTATACAAATATGTGCTCCCTTCGAGGCTACCTGCGTTTGAATAGTAACCGGTGAACCATTCCCAAGTATGCGAGAGTACATTAAAGTAGAGCCATTTGCACTGAGTTTTAGTGCAAAGTAGTTTACTACACTGCTTGCTAAATAGGTGTTATCAGTAGCAACTGTGGTTGGGAAGTTTGGTGACATTGTATAACCGCTAACAAAAACTTCTCCGGCTGCATTAACTGCAATAGAACCTCCGGCATCATTTCCTGAGCCACCAATATAAGTGGCCCAAATAAGTGTTCGCATAGTCGGGTCAAGCTTAAATACCATAACATCGCTGGCACCTGCACTGGTTGTTCTATATGCTCCTGCCGTGGTAGGGATACTTGTACAATGTCCGGTACCATAAATATACCCTTGGGCATCTACGGCAACGTGAAGTAAATAGGAGTCGTTATTAGAATTACCAAAGAAGGTTCCCTTTGTGTACGTTAAGTCATCGTATGGTGTTTGTGCCCGGGAATCAAAATGTAAATGCAGTGCAATTACCAAACAACACAATGCAAAGGTGATGTGTCTCATTGGTACCTCCCTCGGTTTATAAAATCTTCAATCAGTAGAATGGCGTAAAGACACGCCCGATATAACTATATCCCGTAACAATATAGACACGAAGAATTTAATAACAAACAGAAATTTCAGCGTAGTTGTTTTTCCTGTGAATTAGGTAAGCCAGCAGGAATTAACATAGTTAATAAGAGTAAAATTTCTGAATTCGAAATTGAAAGTACTTTTATACAAAATAATTGAGCACCAATATGCGTTACGTGTATCTGTTTAATTTATTCAAAACAGTTTTCTATATTAGATAAGATATATTAAGGATACTATCTATGCCAACCTACGATTACAGATGTGTTACTTGTGGTAAAGAGTTCGAGGCATTTCAGCCAATGAGTCAAGATGCGTATACCACTTGTCCTGCTGAAGTTTGCAGCGAACCTGAAAAAGGAAAAGGAACTGTTGAGCGTAAAATTGGCGGAGGCGCCGGATTGATTTTTAACGGTAGCGGATTTTATATAACCGATTACAAAGGTGGGAACTCCGCTTCTGCTACATCCTCGCCAAATTCTTCTTCGGAATAGTTAATGGTAGACCGCTACTGCCGAAGCAACCGCGCGTGCGCGGCAACTCTGTCCGCCCCAACCGTTCTACGGCGCAGGAATAATAACAAACATACATTTACTATTAACCGTAAGGGTGAATAGATATTCGCCCTTCTGTTGAGAGATTTAAATCTCTGTTATCATGGCTAACCTTCACAGTGATTCTTCGCGTTACTTAGAATGACAAACCGGAATGTTGTGGTCGTCATGCTGAACGGAGTGAAACAACTACAGTAATTCAGAAACTGTTTAAGATTTAAATCGAAAGTTATAAGGATTTTGTTTCGGACTTTAATACGATGTTTGTCATTCCCGAAAACGCTGAATTAAGCGTTTATCGGGAGGCGAAGCCCAACGTAGTTCATCCATACGTCTCTGTTTACGTAACATGGATAACCGATTTCTCGGGTATGACAGTCCTTGGATAATTCTTAAACTGTTTCTAATATAATGGAACTCATTTACATAGATTTTTTGCGTTGCTCAGAATGACAAAAGCGGCAACGATGTAAAGCACGAGCACGTAATTCGTAATCCGTAATTCGTAAATAACTGCGCAGCTGAAGGTGCGGTTCGCACCGGGTTGGCGCGCTGAAGGTTTGCTTCGGTAAAGGAGGGAACACTATTCCCAATGTAAAAAAGAAAATCCCCGACTATGGGAATAGCCGGGGATTTTTGCATGTGTATGTAGCCGGAATATTACCGAAGAACAACTATCGGTAACCCACGTTGAACTCCATTTGCATACACTACAATTGTATAAGCTCCATTTGCTAACGATGAAATGTTGATGTTGTTAGTTACACCATGTACATGAGAAGCTAACTGTACTCTGCCAAGAGCATCAACAATTTGAATTTCTGAAGTCGTCTGATTTTCGGGTATCGTTACTGTAACTACATCGTTTGCAGGATTTGGATATACGTTTAATCCGCCTGCATAGCCATCTTGTACTGATGAACCAACTTGTGCAGTACCCGAAGCCATTACAGTATCGTTACCTTGGGATGTTTGTACAATTGCTTTAATTGACAAAGCACCCGCTTTGGTTGGTTTGAATTGTACAATAATACTAACACAGGAGTCGGGTTTAATGGTAAATGGCGGCAACTGCATTACCAGTACCTGGAAGCTTGATGTATCGCCTTCGAATGTTGCATTTTGTATAACCAAATTTGCGCCTGTTGTGTTACAAAGCAATACCGTTGTATCGCGTGTTGAACCAACATCGGTTGGCTGACCTGACGGGAACACAACCTGATTTAAACTAATTGCACGTGCAACGCCTTCGCCTGTTAACGTTACAGGTGACGGAGCACTTGCATTACTTGTTATTGATATGTCTGCAGTGCGAGCACCAACTGCTTTTGGTGAAAATGTAACTTTTACTACTACCGAATCTTTTGCTGGAACTGATACTGGTGTTGTAACAGTTAATGTGTAATCTGTTTTGTTTGTTCCGCCAAGTTCTATTTTAGAGATGTCGAGTTTAGCATTACCTGTGTTAGAGATAACAAACGTTTGTTCTGCCGATGTAGCACCAACACGTAGTTTGCCAAATGCCAAACTACCTTTAGATAGGGTAATGTTTGGAGCAGGTGCATCGCTTACAGTTAATGTAGCACCGTTAGAGGTAACCGTACCACAGTTATTTGTTACAACAACTGAGTAACTACCTTCATCTGATTTTTGAGCTGAAGGAATGGTATATGTTGCACTTGTTGCACCATTAATATTTGTTGTACCTTTTTTCCATTGGTATGTTAGGTTGTTACCTGTTGCAACAACGGTAAAGTTAGTACTTGTTCCGGTAGAAGCTGTTTTGTTTGATGGATGTGTTGTGATTGCAGGTTTTGGATTTACATTAAGTGTGGCAGCATTCGATACAACTGTAGATTGGCATATAGCAACTATTGCACGGCATGAGTAATTTCCTTGGTCGGCTGGTAAAACACCGGTGATAGTTAATGTAGTACCGGAAGCTCCGCTGAAACGACCACCATTCTGAATGGTTCCGCCATCTTTAGCCCATTCGTAGGTAACTCCTGCCGGGTTAGCTACAGCAATTGTAAAGGTTACTGTAGAGCCTTCGCACCCAGCTGCATCAGCAGGTTGAGTTGTAAACTGCGCCGGAGTTGAAACCTGTAACGGAGCATTTTGCGAAGTAACTGGTGTTCCGCAACTTCCACTTACAGTACAACTGTACTGACCTTGGTCTGTTTCGGTAACACTGTTTACTGTATAGGTAGCGTTTGTTGCACCGTTAATCGCAGTACCATTTTTCTTCCACTGATATGTTAACGTACCGCCCGAAGCTGCAATGGTAAATGTTGCATTTGCACCTTGACAAATAGAAACCGGATTGGGATGTGTGTTAATAGTAACAGCCGGATTTACTGTAACCGTTGCAGTTGAACTTGTAACCGGTGTTCCGCATGTACGGGAAACCACGCAGTCATACACACCACCTTGTGATGGAGCAATATTGGATAACGATAGTGTTGCATTAGTAGCGCCGGGAACGTTTGTTGCATCTTTACGCCATTGGTATGTTACACCACCACCGGTTGCAGCTACAGTTAACGTAACATTTGCACCTTGGCAAACTGCTTGAGTTGCCGGAGATGGCTGTGTAGTGATAGATGCGCCTGTACCAACAGTAGCATCGCCGGACATAGCACTATTTAATGTAGTAGCTGATGCGTCAACTACTCGAATTCTGTATGTGTTACCAGGAGGTGTATTACCGGGCAATGTAAATGATGAAGAGTTAGCGCCATCGTTGGAAGTAGCTGTACCAACTTGTGTGTATGTTGAACCACTGTTGGTTGAAAGCTCAATATTTACATTAGTAACACCATAGCTTGTCCATTGAACACTTACGCTATTGCCTGCACAAAAAACTGCACCGGCAGCCGGAGCTGTTAAGGTTAAACCTTTTACGGTAAAGGTACGGGTAGTTGTTGTAAAATCGCCCGATGAAGAACTTGATGTAGCATTACCAGCAAATCGAATTGTATAAACACCCGGTGTACTTGGGGCTGTAATGTTGAATTGAAATGAAGCACTGCCGCTTAGTGATTTTGGAGTGCTGTGAACAATCTCGTTTCCCGACAGTGTGGTTCCCTGACCAGAAATAACTGCCAAACCACTTTGTACTGTATTACTTGCATTTACAAAATCAATATCACATCCAGCTCTTGGTCTGGTTGAGTTCTGAATGGTTAGCGTAAATGTATTACCAGTTGAACTTGGCAATACCGATGAAGGTCCGCTTGTAGTTAAAGTAGTATTAGATGGTGTACCACTATGGCAACCTGCACCGCCACAACCGCTTGTTGTACGGCCGGTAATACCATTTTGGTATGCCAACGCCTGTACAGCGAAGAGTAGTATAAATATATAAGAACACTGTATAAATCTTTTCATGGGCACCTTATTATATTAATGAAACTAATTGAAATTAACTTATGAAATAGTAAATACTTACACAGGTATCAACCCATGCAATACATGTACTGTTTCATAAACTGAATAAATAAGGCACGGTAATTTTCCCCTTTTACGTCCTAAATAATGTTCCAACTTTAAGTATGTTACAATAATACTGATGTTTCAACTTTGTTTCACCCCGCCTGAAAAAAAAATTTCATCAAATTCGTAGCAATTTGTACGAAATTAGAAGGAGTTAGTGTTGTACACAGATACCGGTTAGAACGTATATCATTGTTACACGGAATGATACTTTTTTCTATCTACCGGAATTGGAGCCTATAAGGAGTAGAAAAATGCGTGGGTGATTTTATACTCTGCACTTATTATATGCTAAACATAAATCGGTAGGATTTGATAATGCTTGTTAGTTGTTAACTGATGTAATTAATCTAACAACTGAGGTGTTTAAAGGGGTAATTGATAACATTATGTTTCCCGCCTCTGCCGAAGCAAACCTTTAGCGCGCTAACCCGGTGCGAGCCGTTCCATCTGCGTCGCGTGGTTTGTGAATCTAAGGTAACTATAATTCTTACTGCGCCGCAGGAGAGTTGGAGCGGACTGTGTTGCCGCGCAGAACCTGCGCTTCGGCCTACGAGGTGCAACCCGCTTGTGAAACTATTCTCTTATTTGGAGCTCATCATGGACATAAGCCGGGTGACTGTTTCGTTGTAGCCGATGGATTCTTCGGTGGACTGGCGGAGGAAGTTACGGATATCTTCATTCATGCGGACGGCTTTATCTAACCGTGGGTTTGCCCCGGGCTGATATGCACCTACGTTTATCAAGTCTTCCGATTCGTGATACACAGCAAGCATTTCCTTTAGTGCAGTTGCTGCTGCACGATGTTCCTTGGTTGTTATATCGGGCATTACACGGCTTAGACTTTGCAGAACATCAATTGCTGGATAATGTCCCTGCGCCCCAAGCTTACGCGATAGAACTACGTGCCCATCCAAAATACCACGAGCGGTATCGGCAATTGGTTCGTTCATATCATCACCTTCCACAAGAACTGTGTAAAGCGCGCTGATTGTTCCTGTATCGGATGTTCCCGCACGTTCCATTGTTTTGTGCATAAGCGAAAAAACTGAAGGCGTGTATCCTTTTGCAGTTGGTGGCTCGCCAACGGCTAAACCAACTTCGCGCTGGGCCATTGCCAAACGTGTTACCGAGTCCATCATGAGCATTACGTCAAAACCTTTATCACGGAAGTACTCTGCAATGGTAGTGGCTGTTAACGCTGCCTTTAAACGGATAAGAGCTGGGGAATCGCTTGTTGCACAAACAACAACACTTCGCGCCAAGCCTTCTTCTCCTAAATCTTTTTCTATAAATTCCCGAACCTCCCTGCCCCGTTCACCAATCAGCGCAATTACGTTTATATCAGCCGAAGTGTTACGGGCAATCATACCCAATGTTGTGGATTTCCCCACACCCGAGCCGGCAAAAATCCCGATGCGTTGTCCTTTACCAAGTGTCAGTACGCCGTCCATTGCTTTAATGCCTGTGCTTACGGGTTCGGATATTCGCTTACGCAACAGTGGATTAGGCGGGTTAGCATAAATAGAACGGTACTCATTTACTGTTGGTTGCTCTTTACCATCAATAGGGTTTCCCAAACCATCAAGTATTCTGCCAAGCAAAGCATTGCCAACACCAATACTCATTGGCTTGCCGGTAGAGATTAATTCCATGCCCGGCATCAGGTTGTTAGTATCGCCTAATACCATAGAGAGAATTCTGTTATCGCGGAACCCAACAACTTCGCACTTGCCAACTATCTCGCCATGACGGTTACGGATTAACAATACTTCGCCAATAGGTGCTTGTGGTCCTTCACTTTCAATTACCAACCCAACTACTTGGGTAATTCTCCCAAAGTGTTCTAAGGTGTTGGATGTTTGAATAGACGGTGTTACACGCTGTAAAAGGTTTGCAAGCATTTTTAAAACTCCTCCGGCGTTTCCTGAACAATGGCCGCGGTTTGCATTGCAGATGCTAATATAGCAAGCTGTGTTTTAAGCTGTGCATCAATTGTACCTATTCCAGTTTCAATAATACTTCCGCCGGGTTCTACCTGGGGGTCGTTTACTAAATGGATATTCCGTATGGAAGATGAACCGCTGGCAAGCGAATTTTTTGCGGCTGTTAATGCCTGATAGTTAGATGGGTGTATCCGAATAGTTACATCTTTTATACCATGAAGTCCGGATATTGCTTTCTTCACTTGTTCAACTGCAAGCATAGCATTTTCATGTACCTCGCGCTGTAGAATATGTTGTGTAGCAGTAATGGCAAGTTCAACGGCAACTTTTTCCAATAAATCAATCTGCTGCTTAAACTGCTCATGCATTTCTATGATAGCCGTATCTAAATTCTGTACCCAATCGCGCAGAGTGTTCATCTCTGTTTCAAGCAGTGCGCTTGTAACTTGCTTGCCGTCGTTAAAGCCGTTGTCGTATGCTTGCTGAACCTCTAACTGAACATCTTCCAAACTCATACCCGGTGCAGTTTCCGGTTCCGGTTCAGGGTGGTAGTTAGGCGAAATATGTAATTGTGATTCTTGCTTAACTTTGGCAAAATCTTCAAACACATGGTCATGCACAAGCGAGGCATCTTCCACACGGATAATGCTTGCAGTACGTACTTTTTTATGTGTTCTTATTATCGTATTCATGTGTTGTTCCTTCAACCAACCTTCAAACCTGTACTGGTAGTAGCTTTAGTTTTATGCTATCGCAATCGGCTCCGTTCCTTGTAGCTGTATAGTGCCTTCATCTGCCGGACAGATTCGTTGTGCTTTGGTAAACATTTATCATAAGCATATCATTCTCTCCGGCAAGAGTATGGTGTGCTGTACACTGCGGCGCGGTGCCGCAATGCGTTAGCAAACACATTATACAAATACATCCTCTTTACCACGACCGCCAATACTAACTTCTTCTGCTTCTTCTAGTTTTTTGATGACATCAACAATACGGAGCTGCGCGCTTTCTACTTCTTTGAGTTTTACCGGCCCCATAAACTCAAGCTCTTCTTTGATAACCTGCGATGCACGTTCGGACATATTTTTGAAAATCTTTGTTCGAATTTTATCGTCGCTTGCTTTTAGTGCAAGTGCAAGGTCGCGTTTATCTACATCACGCAGAATACGCTGAATGCCGCGGTCGTCAATCATAACAATGTCATCAAACAAGAACATAAGTCGCTTGATGTCGGTTGCCAAGTTGGGGTCTTTGGCTTCGATTTGCTCCATGAGTGTTTTGGCCGTTGCAGTATTCGATTTGTTTAAGATACCAGCAACAATCTGTGCACCACCCGCCATGGACATGTTTTGCGATAGGGTTGCTTCGGCAATTTGGTCAACCACCTGTTCAACCTGTTGCACAACCGCTGGCGATACCTTGCCCAAACTGGCAATACGCATTAATACTTCCGACCGTAATTCATCGGGGAATTGAGAGAGCACCTCGGCTGACTGGTCGGTTGGCAAGTGCGATAACAACAATGCAATAGTTTGCGGATGTTCTTTGCTTAAAAAACTTGCAAGCTGTTGCGGATCGGCTTTTTTAAGAATATCAAAACCACGAACTGTAGAGAGCATTTTGATTTTATCAATAATCTCGCGTGCTCTGTCTGAACCGAATGAACGCTCTAAAATTACCTTAGCATAATCCAACCCACCAACAGAATATGATTCCTGCCCAATCATCATACCATAGAACTCTTCTACTACCTTATTAATTACCGATTGCGGTAAGTGGCGTAATGTTGTTATCTCTAACGAGATTTGCTCTACGTCATCTTGGGTAAGGTCTTTAAATATCTTTGCAGAGGTATCAACTTGCAATACCATTAATAGCACAGCAATTTTTTGCCTGCCCGATAGTTTTTCGTATGTAAGATCTTTTACTGTATCAGCTGCCATGGTAGTAAGTATTATACGTTAGTTGGATTCGTGTTTATTAAGAACTATCTTCACAAGTTTTAATGCATCGTTTTCGTTATCCTCGAAGAATTTTTGTATACGGCTTCTCATTTCATCGTACATCATCTGGTCTTCGCTTAACTCACTTTGTGTATTGGCATCCAAACGTGCACGTGCTTTAGCAAGCAATTCATCGCGGTTGATAGTTGTTTTTTCTTCTAATTGTAAATTGTTGGTTCCTGCAGGTAACAACTGTCCGTCCGGACCAATAGCCATTCCACCGGTTAGTTTGTTAAGCGAGTTAGCTAATGCAATCTGATACGGAGATTCCTCAATTTTTGGTTGTGGCGGTGCAAGTATTTCTTCGATTTTCCGGCGAACCTGACTCGATGCAAACAATTTGCGAATCATCCATACTGCAAGAATCATTGCAACAAGAATTAACACTTTTTCTGCAATTTCGTTTGGTGTCATGTTTAAGCTAAACTTATCATCGGCTAATTCATCGGCTTGATTACCTGTATCAAACTGCATGTTAACCACACTTACCTGGTCGTTACGTTGTGGGTCGAACCCAACAGTATTGCGTACTATTTGTGTAAGCTTTTGCATTTCCTCGTTGGAGCGAGGTGTGTATTCTATTTGTTGTTTGCCATCTTTATCTATCACTTTACTAGTTCCGTTAACCAGCACAGATACAGATAAACGCTTAATGGCACCTACATTTCCAATAAAGTGTTCAACTGTTTTTGAGTTTAGATAATTGGTTGAAATCTTATTGGCATTAGTTTCGGAGTTAACGGAAGGATACTCTAAAGAATCTTGTGATTTTTTATTCTCTGCTATTTTTGATTCACTTAATACTACTTGTCCGTCGGGGTCGTAGTTTTCTTTGGTTCGCTCTAATTGTGAGAAATCTAAATCGGAGTTTACGCGAACAACAGCATTACCTGCACCAAGCACGCCATCTAATTGCGATTGCACTTTGCTTATCAAGTATTGGTCAACCTTTTCTTGTTGTTCATATTGTGTTGCGCTCATTCCTGCAAGCGACGATTTATCTTTCTTCAACTCGCTTAACATTCTCCCGCGTTGGTCTACAATTGTTACATCGTTAGGCGATAGTCCTTCAACGCTATATGCAACTAAGTTCTGAATACCTTCAATGTTTAGCTTATCTAAGCTACGTCCGTTTTTTAAGTGGATATGAACAGCTGCGGTTGGTTTCTTTTGGTCTTTTTCGAATAAAGTTTTTTCGGGTGTAACAATCATCACGCGCACTTTGGCAATTTCATCAAAAGCAGCAATTGTTTTTTGCAACTCGCCTTCGGTAGCACGTTTAAGGTTAAGCTTGGTAACGGCATCACTCATACCAAGATTTGTTTTATCAAATATCTCGTAGCCAACGGTGCTGTTAGCAGGGATGCCATCTTTAGCTAAGTTAATGCGTGTTTCGTGAACTTTATCGGATGGAACTAATATGGTATTACCGTTTTGTGATAACTCATACTGAATGTTCTGTTCTTTCAGTTTCTCTATTATCGTTGCTGCATCTTTTTGTTCTACGTCGCTGTATAACACCGACATTGGTGTTTTAGAGCCAGTCATAAATAGTAAAACAATTCCGGCTAACGCAGCAGTAACAGCAATGCCTACAGTTACTTTCTGTATGGTGCTGAACTTACTAAACAGAGTTTTAGCTTGGTCTAAAATTGGTAATGATGCCATGTGTATTCCTTATCCCCATAAGTAATAGTTTATCTAAAGCAGTTATCATGCCACACAGTGCGTTTTACACGGGTAGCGTACAAAACAATTACACTTGAATTCTAATTGCTTCTTTGTATAAATCCAATCCCTTGTTTCTCAGCTCCATTAACAACTGAAAACTCGTTTTAGCTTTCTCAGCCGAAATCATTACATCGTGCATATCAACTGCTTCGCCTTTAATGAACTTCTCGCTAAGCGATGCACTCTGTTTTTGCATCTGGTTTACATCCTGAATGTAATTATCTAATGTATCTGAAAACGAAACAGTACTTTCCGAACCGCTCTCCTGTTGGGCAAACGGTTTCTGCATGTTGTTACCAATACCTGTAGGTAGTTGGAACTGATTACTGTTTTGTAGTATGTCTGCAATATTCATAGTGAATACCTGTATAATAGTGTTACCCTACTTTATCGAATAATGTACCTTTTGGTGCATACGATTCCGTTGTTCTGCCGTTACGTGTAAACACCTGATGCGAATCAAATTGCTTAGTGTGTTTACTATTCTCATTCAATTTGTTTTGTTCTGCTTCCTTTTGTTGCTGCTGTTGTTGGGCTGCTCTGTTATTCGTATTCCTTATTACCCTATCTGCCTGAATGTATGCCTGAACGCCATGAATATTCATACTCTTCCCTTAACAGTTATTAAACATCCAAAGAATCTTTTGCCATGTTTTTTGCCGCACTAACAACACCAGTGTTTGCTTCAAACCCGCGTTGTGCCGAAATCATATCAACCATTTCTGTAACAATGTTCACGTTTGGCATCTCCACATATCCTTCTTTGTTTGCATCGGGGTGTGTGGGGTCGTATATCAAACGCGGAGGTGTATTATCTTTAGCAACATTCATTGATAATGTTTGATTATCAGGTTGTACGTACCCTGCACCTGTGGGGTCAAAGTGACCAAACTCCGATTTACTTAAAGGCAGTGTTTGTTCCATCACATCATCAAACTGAGTTTTCTTTGTACCACGAACAACTACAATCTCTCTGCGGTACACTTCGCCTTTGTCGTCGCGGGTGGTGTTGGCATTTGCAATATTCTTAGCAACAGCACTCAGGCGTTGGCGTTGAACGCTAAGACCCTGACTGCTAAAAGAAAACGATGAAAAGATATTTTCCATGTGGTGTTCCTAAAATGATAATTATGCAGAAGTACCACGAATTGCCGATTGCAATCCGCTAAAGTATCGTTGAGTTAATCTGGAAGCTAATCGGAACCGGATTTGATTCTGAGCCAACTCGCTCATTTCGCGGTCAATGTTCACGTGCGATTCCCCTGCAAAGTAAATTTCCGGTTTTGGAATTGGCGCATCCTCGCGTTCACCTTTTACATCACCGGCAGGACGCGGACCTATGTACGTATGTCCATCGGCTGCACGGGCGCCTTGTAACATATTCTCCGATTCCTGGAATTCTTCTTCAAACCGAACACGTTCCGGGCGGTATCCCGGGCTTGTAGCATTTGCTATGTTCTTTGCAATTGTACGCTGCCGTAATGCATACGTATCTAACGCACGCGAATACAACGGCATATTACCCATAAATAGGTGGTCATTAACTTCCATGATGACACGTGTCCTTCCGTGTGACGAAAAATATTTTTTCTTCATAACCCTCAAGTTTTGTGCCACCGTGCCGAATAGGGAGAGTCTTTTAGGCGTTTTCCCTGAAAAATCAATATGTTACTTGGTAAAAATTATGGTTCCCCTCCACTGCCGAAACGAACCATTCTGCGCCGTCACTCGGGCGGAGCCACCCGTTTCAGCGTCGCAGATTATACGATTATTCTCACAGATGTACTATATGGCAAAGGGTATTTATGTTTTTAAAAGGTGGTTACGTAACATCATGTAGTATCTGTATCACGGCTCGTAAATCTACAGGAGTTTACTATCGGAGCGACTATTGATTTGTGAAAATTCGTGCTATTCGTGGTTACAGTATTCAAAAAGAGGCATTGCTAATACACACCGTTCCTTCCGGCAGATGGCGGGTTTGTGTTAAGAGAGACTCGGAGCCGTCAGGCGTTAGCAAAAACTATTTACAAAACAAAACCACCGAATTTGAGGGATGCTCTACTATAACATACAAACCTTGTGGAAATTGCTGCATAGCAAACATTTGAGATTTGCAGTTTTCTACAAGCAGTTCTCCTACAATATTGTATAAACTAAAGCTACTTCCTTCGGTAGAGAAATGAAGATGCAAAGCATCATTGCTTGAATTGTACACTGTATTAAAACTTTGTTTGAGCTCTTGTGCCACATCTGTAGTTTGTTCCGTTCCGCCACGAACACACAACACATTATACATCGATGTTTTGGCAACATGTGTTGT
Source organism: Bacteroidota bacterium (assembly GCA_019695345.1). Classification (GTDB taxonomy): domain Bacteria; phylum Bacteroidota; class Ignavibacteria; order Kapaibacteriales; family NICIL-2; genus JAIBAE01. The sequence continues at coordinate 13,581 of JAIBAE010000018.1, forward strand.
CAACCCAGTATTTGTATCCCAGTACCACGCTTGTACTGTTTGATTTGGCAGCGATGTTGATGACCACAATTTTGTAATACCAATATTTGGGAATACACTCTTATCTACTGCCGGCGAAAAATCAGTAAGGCTGTGTAAAGAATACAATTCCTTTATGTTGGGTAAACGCCAATCTGTTTTTCCTGCAACGGTTTGTTTCTCTGCGTAGCTAAGTGCTTCTTCCCAATTCATAGCAGAAGCGGATGGTTGTGTTTGCCATGTTAGATTAGTAAGTGAATCAAACACAGTGCCATCACCCAGAACAACAAAGCGTTGCTGAACTATAGTTGGTGGTTCAACATCCCGCACAGCACGCACATGAATCTTTTTAGTGCCGCCCGCACTCAGTGCTTCGCTCTTGGGATGATTGCCAACGCCGCCGCCGGCATTTGTTACCCACACACGCGATGCATCATTAATCTGTTTTATTCCACTCCACCAATATTCCGCGCCGGTTTTGCTAAACACCGTTGCATCCAAGGGTGGGTTACTATTCTGGTGATTAAACAGATTAAACAACTCGTGTGGAGTTGGCATACGCCAATCTCTAAAACCGCCTAGCAAAAGTGTATCGCAAAACATTTGTGCTTTTTCAAAAGTCATCTCACCGCCATCGGTTGCCTGCCACATTAAACCCGTAACAGTATCAATAGCCGTCCCGTTATTATTCTTAACAATAAAGAGCGGGTTAATAGTATAATCATTATCCTCGCCAAATGTATCGGTGTAACTTTTTGTTTGCCCTGTATCCGGCAAACGCTTCATGGTTTTTACTATTGGTTGTGCGCTTGCACAAACCGCACACAATACAATCACGCTATATAGTATACTCTTCATAGATACATAATATTTTGTTGCTACCGCAGACGGCACCATAACTCTGCTTTCAAACATTCCTCACTTTGCCGAAAGGTTCCTCCTCAACATCCTATCGTTCAACTACAATAGAACCCTGTTGTACGTTATTACGCGCTGTGCGAAGTGTATAGAAATACACACCGTTTGCTACATCACTTCCAAAACCGTTTTTACCATCCCACACAATCTGATAACTTCCTTGCTGTAATGTGTTGGCATCCATTAACTGCCTTACAAGCGCACCATTTGCATCGTACACAGTTAGCGAAAGGGTTTCTTGTTCTTCAACAGTAAATGCAATGGTGGTTTTGTTCTGAAATGGATTTGGATATACCCACTCATCGGTATAGTTACTGTTCCATACTATGGGCACGCCCGTTGAAAGAGAATCGTAACAGTTCTTTACGCCAATAAAGTACGAAGCAGACACATCTCCATTTTTACGCGATGCCGTTTCGTTTTTAGGATTGTACGCACGAACATAATCTACACGAACACCATCGGGTGATACATTCACACGCAAATGACCAGAGTTAGGAAGAATCAGCCCTTCGTGGTACCCATAATCATCTGCTTGCCCTGCATTCTGAAAGTTGGGATGACTTGGCTGCGGAGTTTCCTGATATATCAAACAGTTCTTTTCTTGTTTGCCAAAGAAGTGATCGTGTCCGTGAAAGAATATAGTAACCCGATGCTCTGTAAGTAAATCTTTGATTGGCTTGTACCAACCCGGACGGTTCTTTTCCCAACCACGAGTGCCATCAAGGTTGTTGCCGCCCCATTCGTACAGGTTTGCATATTCAGTTCCTCCGCGCCCATCGGGGTCGCCACCAATTAATTGATGTGAGAACACAAACTTGAACTTTGCTGTACTTTTTTCTAACGTAGATTTTAACCAATCATATTGCGCTTTGCCAAGAGTCCAGCGCCATCCATTCAGCGAATCGGGTTTTGGTTTGGTGTACCAATATGGGTCGAGTGCAATAAACAAGGCATCACCCCACGTAAAGGCATAGTAGTTTTCGCGTTTGCCAACAAATTGGTTATCGGTTTCATCGCCTGTGTAAAAGGAATTCGGTACCGGATTAGCAAAGTATTTCTTTCTATCGGTTACATTCCAGATAGCAACGTTTTCTGCCGAATTGTTCAGCGTCCATCCTGCTTCGCCTTCGTGATTTCCCAATACCAAATACAATGGCATTGAGTGACACACTAACGCGTAATACGAACGCATGAATTCCGTACGCTTGGTAATGGTATCGTGTGTAATCTTCCCTGATGAATTTTTTAGCTTATCAGACATGACAACATCGCCGAGGTCAATCATAAAATCAGGTTTATCGTTCAGCTGATTCTTCAAACAATTTACATACACCAAGGTATCGCTTTGGTTATCCATGTGCGGGTCTGCTTGAACAACAAAGGTAAACGCCTCACCCGCAGGACGTTGTGTATGGAATGAATATTCATTTCGTATAGTTGAGTCTGTGCTTCCTTGTTTACGGTAACATACGCTGTAAAAGTATTGTGTGTTTGCCTCTACACCGCTAATAAGAACTTGTGCCGGCTGTTGCGCAGATATACTTTGCCATTGCGTTTGTTTGTTAAGCGTTCCACTCTTTTTACCATACAGCGCGCACACTTCAACAATGCTATCAAACAACAATGTAATGGTTGCACTGTTATCGGTAACGCGGCTAACAATTTCGCTGTGAGTTACTTTTTGTGCAACCATCGAAACACTGATTGCAATACATAGAATACTATATATAACTACTTTCATTCTCATGTTTGATTATTCTTTAAAACTATTTCTACACGATAAACATTTTCTCTTGCTGGAGCAACTCTCCGGCATAATGAGCTTGTTGCGTTGTTGTGTTGCGGTGCCGTCTGCGATAGCAACAACAACTAATACACTGCTACCATTCGTGCGCAATGTGTATTGTACTGCTGTGGCAACCTAACTGCATACACTCCATGTGCAAGAGCCGATGCATCAATGGTACACGACGTATTACCCGCTTCCAGCGGTTGTGTTGCAACCAAGTTCCCATTTATATCAAACAGCTGAACCCAACGCGATGACTGCTCGGTGCTGAAGGTAGTTACAGAAATTTGGTTGGTAACGGGATTATACTGCGCCGTGAGTTCGTTATTTGTTTGAAGCTCTTGCGTTGCAACAGAGGTAGTTTTTGTTACGGTGTACGAGTGTCCAATCTCTCTGTTTTTATGCGTACCACCTACGGTATCTTTAGGCAAATAGGCACGTACAAAATCAACCGTAACACCGCTTGGAGCAACGGTTACACGCAGATGCCCAGTGCCATCGCGCGTTATATCTGTATAGGCATCGGCGTTTGCAAGCATACCTATTTCATACGTAGAATCCGCAGCCATGGGCGTTTCCTGATACACAACGCCATCAAGCTCTTCCTTTGCATATAAGTGGTCGTGACCTTGAAAGAAAATATTTACGCCGTGCTTAACAAAAAGCTGATGTATTGGCATTTCCCAACCCGGACGGAACTTATCAAACTCCCATGTATTTTTGTTTGCTGTGTATCCACCCCACTCGCAACCTTTTGCTGTTGAAACACCACCACGTCCTTGACCGCGGGTGTGGTGCGCAAACACAAACTTGTACTTTGCTTTACTATTTTCAAGCGTAGATTTAAACCAATCGTACTGAGGTTTGCCAAGTGTCCAATCCCAATTTTGCGGCTTCTCATTTACATCGCAATGGCGGTACACATCAAGCACAACAAACAATGCATCGCCCCATGTAAAGGCGTAATAGTTTTCGGGTAAATCCATTCCGTTACCTTCTTTGGTTGTATTGCCCGAATAAAACTCATTTGGAAATGGATTAGGATAGTAATACTTGCGCCACAAAGTACCGTACACGGCAATGTTGTTTGGTGGATTCTGCTTTAAATAAAAACCATTTTCACCTTCGTGATTTCCCAAGCAAAACAAGAATGGAACGGAGTGGCACAACTCGCCCAGATACTGCAAGTAATCTTTGTGCAACTCATCCATATCTTGGCTGGTAGTTGTAGTAGGTGTGTGGTCATCACCAAAGGTATCGCCCAACGAAAACATAAAATCGGGGTTATCTTTTGCCTGATTTTCCAGACACACTTTATACATACTTCGCACACCTTTTTTATCGTACAAATGTTCGTCCGCTTCTACGGTAAATGTAAAGGTAGAACCTTGTGTTCGTTGTGTGTGGAAGGTGTATTCAGGAGTTGATTCAAAGCTACTTGCACCTGTTCCCTTGTAACGCAAACGATAGTAGTACCGCGTATTGGCTTGCAACGGTGCAATTTCAATTTCATCTGGCACATTTGCTTTCCCTTTAATAGAAGATGTAGAAGAAGTGTACACACCACGCTCGGTTCCGTACTCAACATACATCTCCATATTCTGGTTAAACAGCACACTCGCCGTTACCGATTTATCAGTCGGTCTACCTAAAATTACCGACTTAGTTTGTGCCGCCAGAATCACGGGCGCAAGTAAAAGCAAAAGAATATATCTCATTTTACATCTCGTCATAATATTTCCTATTTGTTGTTGCTATCGCAGACGGCAAATAACCGCACTGTACATCCTAACCTTACTATGCCGAACAGTTCGGCACACACACCACATCCTTATCGTAGATTGATTATGGAATGATAAGTTTCTTTGTAACCGAATATGAACGAAAACGAACGGTAACTACATACGTTCCCGCACTAAAATTCTTTGTATCAAACCACGATGTAAATCCCTTATGTTGAAGAACTGCATTCCCTGTTAGCGAATACACATCAACACCAAGTACTTCATGTTCATGAACATTGTTTGCAAGTGTTATTCTCACAACACCAAGTGAAGGATTGGGTGATACTGTTACATCCGAAGAAAACTCAACCGCATCTTCAATCGAAGTAGGAACGCTACAAATTACAGCCCCGTTGTAGTTCTCCGTTTTAGTTCCCGTTGGCGAAATAAAGTTATAAGTGTACTTCCCGCTTTGCGTCCAACTATACTCAACGTGATACTCTTGATTATTGAGAGTGTATGTTAACTTGTATCCGTTGTTGGTACCATTAGGAACACACTTTGTAATGGTAGCACCCTTTAATGGTGTTAGAGATGGACGCACCGGTTTTGCAGCAGCTTGTGGTATAATTTGCAGTGTATTGTCTTCGGTAACTTTGCCAACCATTCTGCCAATCATATACGGTGCAGCTTTTGTTCCGTGGTAATGATAGACTCCGTTTGTTCCATAGTGTCCGTGATTAGAATCAAGAGATTGCATGGGAGTGCCATCTGGTTCTTTCTCACCGTACACTGCAAAGCCATCCAAACCAAAAGCAATTGGAAGTGTTTGTTTTGTTTGTTGATATAAATGCAACGGTGCAATATGATAGTGATAATCATCAGCACGTCCGCTGTGTCCGCCATACACATCAAGCTGACCGTCAACCTGTGCATCAACTCCCGTATTCGTGTATGGATTAAAAATAGGAATACCATTAACCGCCACGGCAACTGCGCCACGTAAAAAGTGTTGGGGACTTACCGGAACAGGCGTTGCAGCAACTTCAGGATTCAACGGAATGCTCCATGCATTTGTGCCAATGTAACATTGTGGGATAGGCACTTGTTGTTGCCATGCGGTAATTCCTGCCATCATTTCGTGGTCAGCAATTCCAACCGACTCAACATGGAAATACTTATCATCCCAGCGGGTGTTTACTTTGCCTTTAAATGGTGCAAACGCTTCATCAACCAAATGTGGGTCGGTAATGCTTAAGAGCTTACGTTCAATTCTTTCTGTAAATCCAAGTAACAATGCTACAGATGTAAAACATAGTACGGGAATGATAATTCTTGACATTGTGTTCGTACGCTTAACAACAAGATATACACCGGCAACAGTCAGCAACACCATACACACAACAAACATGTACAACGGAACCGAAGTTGTTACAGGCAATGGCTGTGAATGCTGAACAGATACGTGTTGCACCTGAGCAATCTGGTGATTCAATCTCTCTATTGATTCATTTCGTTTTGCAATATACGCTTGGTCTGTTGCAGAAAAGGAAGCTAGCGGATAGTGTATAATGTTCTCACCGGTAGTTTCAAGATACACCTCGCCTTGTTTATACACATAAAACGAAGCGTGGACTTCGTTCTTAACTCCTTGTATATGCCAATGGCGTACGTGTGCAGTTCCTTGGTGTGCATCGTGAGCAAATGTTGTGATACTTATACTTAACAACGCGATAATGCGGACTATTGTTTTCATAATGGTGTACTCTTATAATGTATTCTACCTCTTCACCGGTTGGTTTTCGGGTTTAAAGTAATCTCGAATTTCTTTTACTAATTCGGCAAACTTTACTTGCTGTTCAGGCGTACATACTGCCTTTAACCTCTTCGACTGTTCATACCGCAACAACTCCAATTTATACTCATTCTCTGCCACATTCCGTGCAAGGTGATGAATCAATTCATCGTTGGAATGAACATTAAACATTTCAACATTCATCGAGTCTCGTTCGCTTCGAATAAGTTTAGCAAGCTGGTATTCTATCTCGTAAAATTCGTTGCGCAAGCTTTTTATCTGTTCTGCTTGGTTATTATCTAAGTTTAACTCCTTTTGCAGAATTGCAGAAACATCTTTGTATTCCTTATTTGGGAATACCAATGGTTCACGTTTGGGTGAGAACTCTTTCCATGCCAGTGTTCCTAACACAGCAATGTTCATAACAGCCAACACTCCAACTAACCACAGTAGCGTTCTTTTTTGTGTGAATATATCCATAGTCACATTCTATTGTTGGTTAATAAATAGTTCGTGTTCTATTGTTTGAAACCGAGTCATTTTCTCATCGCGCTCAGGGGAATCATTCTGCACAATATTTACAATTGCACCTATGTTCACCAACGCAGCCACACATACACCTACCACAATCATTGTCCTGTGGGTTGAACCTTGTTCCGAGCGGGATGCTCTCTGTTGCACATGCCGTTGTGCCGCACTCAACCACTCAGCAGCCGAGCCGGAATATGAGGAATCCTCAAAATCTTTTAGCAAACGGGTTGCTTTTGTATGTACGTCTGTTTGTTTCATAATCTATCTCTGCATGTTAGACGATGTATTTTTCCCGACCTGTCACGCGCCGGATGAATTTTGTAATATTTTTTGTAACTCACTACTCACTGTATTCTTAGCGCGGTATATCAGCGCATCTACAGCAGTTGCAGATACCTGGATACCTGAAGTATCTCAGCTATTTCTGCGTGGGTGTAGCCATCAATTTTACTTAATGTAAAGGCAATTCGCTGGTTATCAGGTAATTTGTCCAACGCTTTTTGTACCTGGATCATATTTTCTTGGGTTTGTAAATCTGCATCAGCCGCTTTACCACCACTTAACCATTCAGCTACTTCGTCCAGGTGCAACAGTTTACCTATCGAGCTTATTCTTTTTTGGCGTTTGCGTTTTTTAAGCTCATCTAAACATTTGCTTACGGCTATGCGGTATATCCATGTAGATAGTTTTGCATCGCCTCTAAATCCTTTGGCAGATTGATACACTTCTATAAACACTTCCTGGGCAATGTCTTCAGCATCCTGTGTGTTTAATAAGAACTTGTAACAGGTAGCAAGAACTGTCTTCCCATATACTTCCATTACATAGGCAAGTGCTTGGCTATCGCCCTGTTGTAAATGGGTATATAACTCCTGCTCATTCATTAGGTTGTGGAACGGGAAGTACGTTAACGGAAACAATACAACTGATTGTATATATACAATTATTTGCTATCGCCTGACCACACCGCACATTCACTATTAAATTCCCCTTGTGTTGTGGGAGCATGTCCTTGCGCTACTATTGTTGTGTGACCAATCTACTACAGTCCGAGTTTAAATGATAGAGGAATGATTGTATTCTGCCTTTCCTTCCGGCAGATGGCGGGTTTGTGTTAACAGAGACTCGGAGCCGTCAGGCGTTAGCAAAAACTACCACCGCGAAAATATAGCACCAAAAAAGTACGGAAGGACATCGGGATACAAACTAACCGTAATAAGGAATCCGCCAATGGCTCCCCACATGTGCGCATCGTGGTTAATGTTATCGCCTTGACGCTTGGCGGCATAATAACAATACAATAAGTACAACGGACCAAATATGTACGCAGAAATAGGAATTGGTAGTATAAACAGATAAAATTTACTAAGCGGATTAAACAATATTGAACTAAAAATAACACCCGATACTGCGCCCGATGAACCAAGTGTAAAGTATTGGGGATTATTACGTTGCTTAATTAACGAAGGTATATCGGCAAGTAACATACTGCCAATGTAAATAATCAAAAAGTTCACATTTCCAACCTGCCTGTTTAGGGTGAACGCAAAGAAATAATACGACATCATGTTAAACCCAAGATGCATCAGGTCGGCATGGATAATATTTCCCGTAACAAGCGTATGGATGCGCCCGCCACGGGCAATACTATACGGGTGAAGTATGTTATCGTGAAAAAACGATGGTATCATAAAAGCCGCTATGCTTGCGGCAATTGTTATCAGCATAACAATAACCGAAATCATCATGGGCGAGTCTGGCGATGTAAATGGTTCCATATATGCAATATACAATTTTACAGTATAGTACGTTATATAGGTTGATGTAATCAAATTACAAGTGTGTCCACAAAATAAGAGTACGTATATTTGTAGCAATTACTATCTGAATATAATAATAGCATGGCAAAGATTATCAAGTTTAAGAACCAGCAAAAACGTATCCTGCTATTAGGCGAGCCACGTTGTGTTGCCGAAACAGCACAGCTGTTAACAAAGCAAGCACTCCCGTTTTATATTCTCAATAGCGAATTAGAAACGTACCAGATGGAACAGATTGAAGACGAAGTGCGCTTAATGAATGAGATGATGGGATACGAAAATGATGATGACGACGGCGACCGCGATATACACGAACTCTACGTTCCATTCGAGCAACACGTAATCTTTTCGCTAACCGATATACCCGACGAAGTTGAACTTGATGCCATAATGGAAATCAGTTATGCCGAGCCGCAAACACGCCTATCGGTACTGCAAGAATTTGCCGAAGAATACCCAAGCGCAATAATCTACAGTTCCACCTTAACATGCACCGCAACAGAACTTAATGCAGAGTTACCACTCTCGGCTCAGGTTGTTGGGTTTAACGGATTGCCGGGCTGGACTCAACGCGCAAGTGTAGAAATTGCGCCATCGCTCCGCACACGCGAGATAACTCGCACACGTGCAGTTGAGTTCTTTACTTCGCTTGGGATGACAACCGAAATTATAGAAGACCGCGTAGCATTGGTGCTTCCGCGAATGCTTGCCATGTTAATAAACGAAGCCGCCTTTGCCGTAATGGAATCGGTTGCTTCGCCACAAGATATTGATACAGCTATGAAACTTGGTGTTAACTACCCCAAAGGGTTGTTAGCTTGGGCAGATGAAATTGGAATTGATTGTATAGTTGCGATATTAGATGCACTCTACAACGAATACAAACAAGATAGATATCGCACATGTGTATTACTCAAACAATACGTACGTGCCGGGTGGTTAGGCAAGGATGCAGGTAAAGGATTTTATTCCTACATGGCTGTAAACTAACATACAAGTAATTGTATTTGCTATCGCCAGACCGCACCAAGCCGCAACAAATACAAATTCTTATGTGGCGGTTAAGAACCAACTTCTTACCCACGCACCGGAATCGTGTACGAATGCAGGAAACCAATTGGGGATGAAACAATCTTCGGGGGAAATAAAATACATGTCTGCAACTGCACAAACAACAACCGAACCACAATGCGTTGTGGTATGCGAATACACCGCATGTTTATCGCGATTTGGCGAACCAGACCCGTATTGCATATCGTTTCTGGAAACATGTATAAAGGAATCGTTTCCGGTGTATGTGATTGGGCAGGTACCCGTACAAAAAATCAAAGCAATGGTAGGAAGTTTGGCGCAGGCAGTACATTGTATTGGTAACGATTCGCCGCAAACTGATGAATCGTGCGAATGTTCTGCTGCTGTGTGCATACGCAATTCTATACTACCGGCAATTGGCGATGAAACCGCAATACTTTCTGTATGTTCGCACAACTACGGATGTTGCATTGCCCGTTTTTCGGACGTTGTGTTTGCACGAGATGAAGCCGCGGCATATTGTAATGCAGAAAAAATTCCGCATTACCCTTATTCAACAATGTTCGATGTTAAACGCTTGTTTACATCAAAGGTGTTGCACGGAAAAATACATCCACGCAACAAAGCGCGTCTGTTACGCAAGGATGCATTTGAAACGGAATAACGAATGGAGTTCGCTGTATGATGATACGTTTATTACTGATAGTTCTGCTGGTAAGTGGTGTGAGTATTGTACAAGTAACTGATGTACATGCACAAGAACGCACAACCGAAATTGCCGGAATCAACGTAAACGGAACTGATATTCCGGAAGCTAAATGGGGTAATCTGACGTTTGCCACCGGCGGAAATGTACGAATTACATTTACTTGTAAAACATCAGCTGGTATACCAGAAAATGTTCGGTACGATGTTGAATTTTCCGATGGCACAAACCGTAGCACCAACTCCCAAACCGAACCCATAGTATCATATAATAATCTTATACAAGGCACATACATCTTAAAAGTACAAGCGTTCTCTGTAGTTGACTCTTGGCGCGCCGTACCTTTAACATTGCGGTTTTCTGTTTCTGCACAACAACAGGCAACATCAGAAAATAAACAACCTGATACAAACGCACAAAAAACATCTTCAAATGCAGATCATTCCAGCGTTATAATATGGCTGATAGCTGCAAGCGCAATTTTATCACTTGCGGTTATTATTCTAATCATACTTCGTATACGTGACCACAATAAACAACCATACGTACCAATCATTCAACAGCCGGCATCATCTATTATTCCTACCATTATCCAAAAAACAGGAGTAGATGAAGAGTATGTTAAAAACCTGGAATTTGAACTTGCCGAACTTCGCGAAGAAGTAAAATTACTCCGCGGTCAATTTATAGAGTTACGTGAACGCGCAGATCAACTTGGTAAGCAAAATTTTGATCTCGAAGAACAAGTACACCGATTAATGACTGTAAAAAAGGAATTAGAGGACTTACAGCAGCAAAAAGATGAACTCTTTGCCATCATTATTCACGATATAAAAAATCCGGCATCTCTTATAAAAGGATTAGTGGATCTACTACGCAACTACGATCTCAACTCGCAAGAAACACAAGAAGTAATGAGCGACATTGTAGAAACAACTGCAAAAATTGTAGCACTATCGCAAGAAGTATCTCGTGTAATGGCAATGGAAAATGTTCAGCTACATATCGAAACACAAAAGAATAATATCACCGAAATTATAGAAAGTGTTTGCCGCCGTAATAACTCAACAGCCGAAGCAAAGAATATAAAAATCTTTACCGATATCCCCGATAATGTACCTCCGGCAGAATTCGACCCGCAAAAGATAGAAGAAGTGTTGGATAATCTCATCAGTAATGCCATTAAGTTTTCCATGAGCGGAAGCTTTGTAAACGTGCGGGTAATACCAAACCAACAATCGTTTGTTGTTGAGATTGAAGACAAAGGATTAGGTCTAAGCGAAGACGATGTAAAGAAAGCATTCCAACGCGGAATGAAACTCAGCGCACGCCCCACCGCAGGCGAGCCAAGCAGCGGCTTAGGATTATGGATTGTAAAACGCTTAATAGAAGCACACAACGGTAGCGTATGGGTAAAAAGCGCACTCGGTAAAGGAAGTACCTTTGGTATTGTCCTCCCGTACGACCAGCCAACTAAAAAATAATACAATTGTGTTTCTCCCGCTACTGCCGTAGCAACCGCACCAGCGCGCCAACCCGGTGCGAGCCGCACCTTCAGCGCCGCAAAAATTATAGTCCGGCAGGACACTTGACACCTTTCGCAGACTCAAGAAATCCTGCCGGAACCATAAAAATATTATTACAGGAATATTCCACCAGATATTCCCGGTATATATAATATAGGTTTTCCAGTCAAAGTACTGCTATTGAACAACAATGATAAACCAACTCGGAAAATATCTTTATTTTCATTGTAGTAATTCCGATAATAAAAACCCATTACAAATTTATTGCCTCTATCATATCCACTATAAATTGTGGGTACATTATAATATATGTCTCTAACTATACCTCCATGAATCTCAATTCTATGATTTCCACCTAAAGTTATTCCAACCATACCACCTACGTTAATTATTTTCCATCCTATATTTCCACCGATACCACCCCTAACAAAAAAGCTCATCCAGTTATTAGCTATAGGTGTATATTGGTAATTGAGCGAACCGGGAATTATTGATGCTAATGACCCAGCGAATTCGGCAAAAATTTCAGAATGTGGTTCACAAAATGGACATTTAATGGGAGTATTTTGAAGTTCTAAAGTTGAATCTTGATTACTATATGCCTTTAGATAAGACATAGACCTATTTAAATTAGTCACGTTAGTACTCGTAAATAAAAAAGATATAGGTTGAGCTAAAACCTCATGTAAATTGAAACAAGTAAAAACTATAATTATCAGGTTAAATATTTTATATAAACCCATTATTCCCCCCGCTACTTATACGACCAAACGGATCGGGTATAGGTGGGCATGGTTCTTTTATTGAAACTGATGGTGTTCCCACACAACAAGGTAAACCATACCTTTTTCCCGGATTAACCAAATACCTATGGTAACCCCGGATACCCTGAGGGTCAACGCCACATTCTGTGTAACAATGGGAACATTTTTGTGGACATGATCTTAAGGCTTCTTCAGCTGTACCAGCACAATCTCTTGTACCCCTTGGACAACAATTCTGTCCGTCAGGTGCTGATATATATTCTACTCTAATAGGTCTAAAATTATCGTCATAAATACATTTCCAGCCACAAGGAAAACAGTCTTGCCTCTTATTCATTTCTATACAAAGATCACGACACTGGTCATCACATTGAACTGTTGGCTCAGTTCCTCCACATAAACAACTATTCGAATTTCTACCATCGTAGTTTAGCAAATAAGGAGGATAGCCAATACCAAAAAGGAAGAAGATTATTTGGAATCTAATGCTAAAGGAGAAAAAAAGTATTACAGCTGCAGTACTTCCAAAAACTTTACACCAATTAGGCATGGCAGATGTAGCAGCATCAATTACTTTTTCCGTTACACATTGAACAACAGAAGCATCAGCTGCTATTCTGTCCCATTCATTTTTAGAGCACCACATTGCAATATCATGTTTTTTACAACAGTCGGATACATTTGCCATAAATGTTCCAACACATGGGAACCATAACTTCCATCCTCCATCTGGAAAAATCCCAACTATCCCCATATTAGAACACTTCAAATCATGTGTTACACAGTTTTTCCCGGATTGTAAAGTATTACCTTTTGATTTTGTTGTGCTGTGAGTTTGTTTAGCTTTATACTTTTCTTCTAAAAATGCAACACCAAGCCAAGCAGTAAATATTAGAGTGTTTAATTCATTTGCTTCATCAATATTATCTACTTTGATTGGTATAGTTATATCCAAGTAAGGGCTATTAACTACTTTTCCAGTTTCCTTTGAAATTTCTATTACTTTTACGGTTCGATTTTCTTTTACGTTAACAATAGTAAAAGCAATATATTTTTCAGAGTAGAGTATCAGAGACGTAAATATAGGGTTATCATTAACATCTAAAATATGGGCTGGTTCTGATTGGAACTTATAACTTTGGGTAACTGAATTTTTTAGTAATTCAGTTGATTTGTTTACCGTAGTATTTTTACAATAAGTAATTACTGTTTCTTTAACTTTCTTCCATGCGTTATTATACTTTACTGAGTTTAAACGCCTTTCCTTTAGAAAGTCAATATTAAAAATACTACTATCGTTATCTAATACAGACCTACCCAAATATTGATTTACCATATTTTGCGAAATATGGTTGGTTGGGGTAAAGAAGAATGACCTGTTCATGGTACTATCACCCATTCCATTTCAAACATACTCCATACTGCTGGTGCGCCGTTATCTATTGCACGTAACACCATAGAAACATGTCCGGTGGTTTTTAATATTACCCGTAGATTAACATTTCCTGTAAATGGTGTTGCGGAGTTAGAAAAATCAATAACAGGATATGCGCCTGCATAATCGCCGCGAGTTGTTGCGTTGTCTCTAAATGTTAACTGCAAATTCGGATACGATGAAGCACCCAAGGATAAAGGAATATCCATAGCCCACTGATTGCCACCACGCAAGAAAATGATTTTACGTACAGGCAATGCTGAGTATGCACTTGTATCGGCTGTTTGATGTTTGAAATTCCATTGTAGTGCATCGGAAACCATTTGCTGATTATCTGTTTCGTTGGCAAAACAGGTAGGCAGTCCATTATATGTAAATGGGCTTACAGTCCATGCGGTAATTGGTGGCGGAGGCGGTGGTCCGAACGGCGGACTTACCGGCGGTGCTGATGGTCCTCCGGGAATGAGGAATGTATTACTGTTCAAATACAATCCGGGTACAGTACGTATCTCGGCATATTCAATTAAGTCAAGCGGATTTTGTGGAGTCATTTTTTGGAAATCAATCCAACTATTAATTGAAGCGGGGTTTTGACAATTACAGGACATGTTATATTTCTCCTTGAGAATAAAAAGTTGAATAATAATATTAACTACAAAGTGGAACTTAAAAAGAGAGGATTAATATTATTATAAAGGAGGAGGTAAGTCCGTAGTACGGTAAATAGCAATTGTATGAACAACATGAATGCTAAGAGAGAGAGAGAGAGAGTACCCAGAACCTCCTAAGGTTCTACCCGCCCGCCCGAATGTACGTTGTGAGGAGTATATATGTTCAAAATTCAGGGACATTTTGAATACAAGGTTAGTTACCGAATCCGTTTACTCCATAATTACTAATAAAATTTTTAACAGCCAAGAATAATTAATTGTTCAGACATGCTGAAAAAATGAAATTGGAAACGACAAAGTTGAGTTAAACAAGCTTATTGTCAAAATCATTGCGCTCATTGCCTGCATACTCTCCTAACAGAACTCAACTACTACAAAAGTACCTCAATCTGATTCGTAACTATTCGTGGTATTCGCGGTTACATCACATTCACGATTCATGTTATGAATAACATACGCTTCTTTCCCGCAGGGTAACGCTGTTACGTACGCGCGGTTTGGTGCGGTCACGCGATAGCAGATACTACAGATTAAGTATATAGCTAACGATGTTTACATTACGCGGAATCTTAAACTTTACCCGAATATGCATACGGTGATTTTCGATTGTTTTTTGGCTGAGCTTGAGAATATCAGCAATCTCTTTTGTGGGTAGCTGCAAACGCAACAAACAACAGATACGAATTTGCATTGGCGATAACTCGGGATGTTTTTGCAGTAGCCGATGTATGAACTCAGGGTGCATACGCTCGAGGCCTTCTTTAAATGTATCCCACGAGTGCTCATCGGTAGTAAGATTACGCAAATAGTGTTCAATTTTCTCGGCGGACTTTTGTTCCGCTGGCTTGGAGGTGTTAGATTTTATTGATTCGGTTGCAATCTTTTTAATCTTCTTTAGTGCAGTTTTCTTTTCTTCTAATTCTAACGAGAGTGTTACAACTTCACGTGCTTGTTGCTCTTGAGTTTTGGTAAGTTTTTGAACCTTCTGTTCTTCTTGCGCAAGTTGCTTGCGAAGTTCATCAACACGTGCAACTATCAGTACAGCCTTTGCCGTTTCTTCCTGTTTTTTCTGAGCCATTTTGCGTTCAAGGTCGCTGAGTTTTTCGTGCCACTCTAATGCTTCCAAGCTGTTTGCACACGATTTCTCCAGATTATACCACAGTTCGTACGTGTCTCGTATCTGAAAATCAAGTACCACTTGTTGTAAAAATGTGGTAGCAGTTTGTAGGTGTTTTCTGGCTGTGTCATACTCGCCTTTGTTAAGATACAACTTTGCTAAGCGATAATGTCCCATCCAGTGGCTATATGTTTCATCAGCCTTCTTAGCAACATCCAAAACTTCCATATAGTATTTCTCCGCCTCGGCAGTTTGATTGTTGTACAAATACCAGTCGCCCATGGATGTAAGCGCACCGGCGGTGTATCGAACAGAATCGGATTTACGTGCAACCTCCAATGCCCTTTTACAGTCTTCAAACTTCTCTGCTGAATCGTTATCGGGATTAAGCAGTGACAAGTTGTGCAGTATTACAGCTGCACGCCGGTAATCGTTATTATCGAGTGCTATGTTCAGAGCTTTGTTGTAGTACTCTATACCAAGTTCTTTTTCATTTACTTCTACTAAGGCAACCGCATATAAGGTATAGGCAGCCGCAAGAAAGCGATTGTCGTTAAGTTTTTTTGCTAATGACAGGATGGTCTCCAACACACTCATTGAACGAGAGTAATAGTGCAGACGGTCGTACGCAGTAGCAGCAGAAAACGAAAGATTCATTAGCTGCCTATCAAGTCCGTGCGCTTGTGCTAATTCTATTCCTTTATGTGCCCATAACAGTGCGTTTTGCATATCGCCTGTATCGCCACACGTAGCAGAATAACTTGCGTACATCTGCAAAACATCGCTCACAGGAAAGTTCTTCTCAATGCTCTCCCAAATTTCCGGGTATATTGGCATAGAAAGAGAATACTTCTGCTGCATGTTATAACTAATGGCTACACCAAGCCGAGCGTAGTCGTACCACAACGTATCATTGTATTCTATAGCAAGGCGACATGCTTGTGTTGCGTGTTCTAATGCCAACGTAGAGTTACCGGCGCGAATAGCATTTTTTGATAACTCAATGTGTTCGTTTATATCTTCATGTTTTGATTTCATCTACATATGCGTTTCATTACTCTAAACTGTAAGCAGTAGTACCTGTACACGTAATCAACTACTCCACCGGCGTTTCAATACTCACAATAACGGTACGGCTGTAAAAACGTCCCTCCGGTGTTGTGTTGTCATACAACAAGTTACCCGCTCCCGTTCCGCTTGCTTGCTCCGGTGGTACATTCAACAACTTAGCTACCTGTAACGCCCGTTGTTCCGATAACACCTGATTATGCTCTGCTTCACCAACACGGTCGGTATATCCGGTTATCTGCACTGTTGACTTTGCCGTTATGTTCTTCCGTATGTGATTGATTATCCGTTGGTCTGCCTGCGATACTGTACTGGTATTAAATGCAAAGGTAATAAGAGAGAATCGTTGCAGGGTTGAGTTTTTCATTATCACCTGCTGCACTGGTACCGATTCCGTCTTTACGGTTACTTGTTTACCTTCTCTGTCTACTACATGCAATGTTCCCTCAAAACTGCCCTGTACTCTTTCTATATTTTTAAGTTCAGGTGCTATCTCCCACGTTAGATTTTCGGGTATCTTCCCCGTGTCCGATAACACTTTTAACACACGTGCATTGTGCCGCAACTCCAACTTCCATTCACGTACTCCTGCTTCTGCCAACACATTGCCCGTAAACCGTATACCCGCTGCCGTTAACGACCGTGTTGTATCACTGAATATCAACGGCTCCAACAACTCCGTTGTTTCACTCTTAATCTCAACACGTCTGTTCTCTTCCGTACCATCGGTTGTTGTTGTGTTCGATGGCGTTTCGGGAAGATTACGCGAGAGTACTTTAATACGGCTTGGGTCTATCTTCCACACTTCACACAAGTACTTCTTTACATTCTCTGCACGTTCTTTGGATAGTGCCGTGTTGTTCTTCTCTGCGCCATCACCCGCATTACATCCAACTACCTGTATCTTACTTGCAGGTATATTCTGCATACGTTTACCTACTAAGTTCAAGATATTATAATATATCTGCATGGTGCTTGTTGCATTCAACTCAAGCGGATTAAACCGGCTGCTCTCTTCCTTCTCTATCAACTTGTATCTACCCGGAATCACCGCCGAGGCACTATCAAAGAACACATAGTTAATCATAGCATACGTGTTCTGCGATACCACATTCTTTACTGTTAACGGCAGAGATACCTCTTTGCCTTGCTCATCAAGCAGATGTGGCGTAAAGGCACTGATAATCTCCAACTTTGGTACCGGTGGCGGCGGTGGCGGTGGAGGTGGAGGCGGTGGTGGTGGCGGAGGCGGCGGTGGATAATACCAATGAGAATACACCAACGATGCACCTACCTGCACACCATGAACTTTCCATTGTTCACTTGTTGCAAGAACATTCCCAACCATTCGCGAATAATACACATGCGGCTCTAAAGCCCACGTGTTGTTTGTAGCCAACGGGAACGATGTACTTACTCCAACACGAACTGCCACATCAAGTGCCGATGTTTGTTCTATCGTCCCCGAATACGTTAAGCGGTCGCGGCGGTCGTTACTGAACACAACCGTACTTGGCGCAACTATCTTTTCTGTTTGTGCATAGTTCTTTTGCATCATCAATCCAACACGCACGCCGCCATGCAACACTACAGTATTCAACACCGAATACTGTACTTCGGGCAATAATGCAATACTTCCCAATGTGGCTTTAATGCTGTGTTCTATGGTTGCAGACACCGCACCGTTATCATCCACCGTTTGGGTTTCGTTTACGGTAAGTGTTCCGTTGTGTTGTGTGTACTCTGCGCCAAGCGATAGCATCAGCGAAGGTTGCACGGGCAATTCCCAGAACCCGCCAACACGAATACCTGTACCACTACCGCTTGTAAACCCCGGCGAACAACTTGGTACATTTGGCAACGTACTAAATCCGGCTGTGTGGTTGTTCATAGTGATGCCACCTGTTACACCGGCTTTCCACAACAGGGTGGTATCGCTTGGTGCTTGCTGACCTACTGCATTGCAGAACAGTAAAAGCAACATCAGAAAATATATATACTGTTTCATTCTGTTTGTGTGTTCTATGATTATCTCTGTTGTGTTTCCCGCCTTTGCCGAAGCATACCTTCTGCGCCGGCACTCGGGCGGAACCTATCGTTACAGCAGCGCTGTTTTTTAATTACGAATTACGAATTACGGATTACGGGTTACGTACATGCAGTTGCTATTGTGTGTAGCGATGAATAGACATTTGCTAAATCAACAGAATTACAAACAACAACTACATACACCTATGCGACGCTGAACGTGTGGCTCGCACAGGGTTTGCGCGCACAACAGGTTGCTTCGGCGCACAACCGTTACCCTATTTTTCTACTATTACCTTCTGACTGAATAACTCGTTAGGTGTACGCATCATTACAAAGTAACTGCCGCTTGGTATATCACTTGCATCGATGGTTAACTGCAACGAACCCGGTACTGCATCGCTCTTGTAAAATGTTGTGATAGTCACACCGCGTACATCTACAAGATACACTTCCGTCTGGCCGCGCTCGGTTAAGGTTGCCTGCAATGTTGCCGTGTGTACAACAGGATTTGGAAACATTTGTAATGCTGTTGCTTTACCATTTTTTGTTAAGCGTACCTCGCCACCTTCGCGGCACACACCATCAAGTGCAAATGTTCCATCTTTGGTGATGATTCGCACAAGCGGTGTTTCGTTGATAGCAAAGTTCTCAAGTACTACCTGAGTTGTTTCGTTGTTGCCAAGCTTTGCCGTAAACTCTACTTCGGTTAGAATGCCAATGCTATCGGGCAGACTGCCGCCGATGCGAACCCAACCGGTATCGCCCGTGCGGGTGTAGTTGCTTTTGTTGGTTGGCTCTAACAGCGTTGCGTTAAACCGAAGCATTGCCGTAAAACTTTTTGCCGATGATATGCTCAGGTTTTTGGATTGTTGTAGTACTACGGGCATCTTAAACACTTCGCCCGGTGTGGCGTGGGTGTTGGGTACAACAACAACGGCGGCATATCTGTTGCCGACAAACAGTTGTTGCACGGTGTACCAATATCCGATGTTGTGATTATACGCGCTTGTACTTGTTCGCCCTATTGTTGCCTGCGATACCGTTCCGTTGATTCGGTACTGCTGATTACCAATTGCATTACCACCAAATCCCATTACCGAACGAGGTATCTGTGTTTGCGAGTACACCTGTACTGTTGAGATTATTACAAGCACCACAATGCTTAATACTCTTACCCAACGTGCAACCCTTGGTTGTACACCCAGAGGGTTGCCGTTAGTATGGGGCTTGGGGAGATTCTGTTGTTGTAGAGTTTTCATTGGTATTTTTGATTTGATTAATGAACAACTCTGAACATACGTTGCGCTGTTGTGTTATCGGCTTGTACGGTTGCTACATACCACCCGCTTGTAAAGTCTTGAACGCGTACTTCTATCTCGTAATCTCCTTTGTTCATGTACTCGTTGTTCAATACCGTTACCACTGTTTCACCTGTGGCTGTTAGAACTTTTACAGTAATGTTTGCGCTTACTTCGCTATGGAACTTTATTACTATTCCTGATGATGCAGGGTCGGGGACGATACTTAGTATACGTACAACATTTTCGCCAATGCTTGTAGTTGTTGTTGGCTGAGTTGTTGGAACTGATTCTTTACTTTCCAAACGTGCAAGGCGAGATTTGAGTTCAGCAATTTCTTTGGCTTGTGCTGTAAGCTCTTGCTGTTGTGCCTCGTTTTGTTTTAAAAGTTGCTGACCTGTGTAGAGTGCAACCCCGGCAATATCCGTAGAGGCAAGATACTTCCTGCTCTCTTGGTTATCTAAAACACCTGTACCAAAGTTATCACGGAAGTCTTCGGCAAAGGGACCAATGTGATATTCCTGCGTACCTTTATACCACCAACCTCTAATATCCATATTACGCACTTTGTTTACCACCTCGGCACTATCTAATGTGGTATATCGGTCTTTGAAAGTACGCGAGGAACCATTTGTCCATACACCACCTGTTGTAAGAAATGCGCCGTTACCGTTGCTGCCGTCTGTACCCACATGTATTGGGTAATCCATATCCTCTCGGTTTAACCCTAAGCGTCCGTGGAGTGTTGGCTCGAAGAAGTAAACTCGTTGGTCTTCTGTAACAGTAGGGACAACATTCACACCAAACACAAGATTATACAGTCCGTTGGCTGTATTTCCTGACCCTCCCGGAATACAAGAATAAAAACCACTCACGGTATTTTGATTGCCACCTGCCACCGATGAGTACGCGACAGCAGTGTTGCCTGCACCGCCACCAATGGTCGAGAAAGCTCCGCTTGCAGTGTTACTAGCACCACCGGCTACTGTACTACAATTACTTGAGGCAGTATTCGACAATCCACCGCCAACGGTTGAGCGTCCCCCGTTGGCATGATTACTGTTACCACCACCAACTGTGCACTCGGTATTAATTGTCGAATTCCCGTTTCCACCACCAATAAAACTTCCGCTACCTCCTGCTCTATTGTTTAGACCACCACTAACTGTTGCATAAGAGCTCCATGCTGCATTAAGATACCCGCCACCAACAACAGCACGGTCGCCACTGGCTGTATCCAATTCACCACCACCTACAGTTGAACGTAGCCCTGATGCCAGATTATTTTTTCCGCCTCCTATAAAACTTCCAGTACCTGAAGACAGATTGTTTCTCCCGCCACTAATTGTTGACGACGCCCCGCTTGCTACATTAAATGTCCCCCCCCCTACTGATGCAGTGTCACCAGTTGCCCAGTTATATTCACCACCTCCTATTGTTGACACATCACCAGTTGCAAAATTGCTGCTTCCACCACATATTGATGAATAAATTCCATCAGCCTTATTTCCAGTACCACCAGCTATTACTGAAGCAATATTAGTTGCATCGTTACTACTTCCACCACCTACCGATGACTGATTACCGCTAGCGACGTTTCCATACCCGCCACCTACAAATGCACGGTCGCCACTGGCTGTATCGCTTTCACCACCGCCTACCGTTGAACGTAGCCCGGAAGCCAGATTACTATTTCCTCCAGCTACGGTGGCATCAGAATTACTTGCTCTATTTCCGTTACCACCTCCTACTATACTTCCACCACCCGATGCCGTATTGTTTAAACCACCACTAATTATAGCATAACTTCCACTTGCAGTATTGATTAGCCCACCGCCCACCGTAGAACGTAGCCCGGAAGCGAGATTACTGTTTCCACCACCTATAGTGGCATCGGAATTACTTGCATTATTTCCGTAACCACCTCCTACTGTGCTGGCAGCCCCTGTAGCGTTGTTATTTAAGCCTCCGTTAATTACTGAATAATCTCCACTCGCAGTATCTGCCAGACCGCCCGATACAGTTGAGTAAAGTCCCGAAGCCATGTTCTCATACCCTCCGCTTACTATTGCATAATTCCCACTTGCAGTGTTACTAATTCCTCCGCTTACTGTTGCTTGACTCCCAATTGCCCTGTTACCACTTCCACCGCTTACTGTTGCAGCAAAACCTGATGCTGTATTGCTTGCTCCTCCGCCAACAACTGAACCATTGCCGCTGGCAACGCCAAGATCACCACCAGCAACTGTTGAAAATGTCGCCGAAGCCGTATTTGTCTTTCCACCACCTACTACACTTTGGCTACCCGATGCTGTATTGTTCATACCGCCGGCAATGGTAGAATTAGCTCCTGCTGCTACCTGTGTATTTGCACTGCGTGATATTTGTAAATCTACTGCATTGCTTCCGCGTTTATTGCCACCGCTAGTAGCATTATCGGGTAGGTCTGCCAGAATAGCCCCTGTTCCTTTAGGACTAAACACTGCATCAATGTTTGTTTCTATACCACTTGCTTGTAGGCGATGCGCAGGTATTGTAGTATTGGGGGCAGAAGTACTGCGAGTTTCGCTAAAGTTACTTAAACCGGTAACAGTGATCCAACTCATGACACCGCTTGCATTAGAGCTAAGGATTTGTCCGGCAGATGGAGCTGTACTTGGTAAGGTGTAGGTTATATCTGCCGCTTGCGAAGCAGCTTGAAATGCCGTATAGTTTGTTCCTGCTGCGGGGAACGTTCCATCAGCACTTTGTGCCTCGTAGAAACGTAGTTGCGATGCTGTGTTATCGGTATTACCAAGCCAGAGGTCGGCGTTTCCAAAGTATGCAGTGCGGGGAACATCAACAAAGGCACTGTCATCATTTGTGTTAAATCCATTAAAGCCAAAAGAGCCGTTTGCGTTTGAACCCAAGCGCATTGCATAGCCGCCTGCTATCGTTGAGTACGTACCACTTGCATTATTCAAGTGTCCACCGGTTATTGAGGCCTTAAACCCGGGGGCTGTATTAAGATGTCCACCGGCAACCGTACTCGAATTCCCTGTAGCTGAATTCTGCCAACCACCGGCAACTACTGCACCATCGTTTGTTGCGGAGTTGCCAATACCTCCACCAACAGTAGCCCGTAAGCCAGAAGCAGTATTTTGCACCCCTCCGCTAACGGTAGCTTGTGATCCGCTTGCTGTGTTTTGCAAACCACCACCAACGGTTGACTCAAAATTACTTGAGGTGTTCTGATTCCCACCAGCTACCGTGCTTGCCTGTGCTGTAGAACTATTATCATATCCACCACCTACAACCGACCAATTACCGCTTGCTGTATCTTGCTGTCCACCAGCCACGGTACTGTTTGCCCCTGATGCCAGATTTTTCCAACCACCCGAAATTGTACTTACATCGGCAGAAGCACGGTTTGCGCTACCACCGGCTATAGTTGCATTTACACCACTTGCAACATTTATATCACCACCACCAATTACCGACCAATTGCCACTTGCGGTGTTTGTTTCTCCGCCTGCTATTACAGACCAGCTACCACTTGCAACCTGTGTATTTGCAGTACGACTCATTGACCAATCAACCGATTTTGTTCCGCGTTTGTTGCCGCCGGTTGTAGTGCCATCGGCTACCTGAGCAGTTAATGCACCTGTGCCTTTAGGCGAGAATGCGGCATCAATATTTGTTTCTACACCCGTTGTTATAAGTTGATGCACCGGCACGGTTGCATTTGGTGCTGTTGTACTACGGTTTTCGTTAAAGTAAACCATTCCGCTATTGTCTGCACTTGCAACCCATGCTGTGCCGTTCCATTTTAAAACTTGCCCGGTTGTTGCACCTTTCTGAGCTATTGTTGGTGCTGGGTAGGTTCCGGTTAAATCTCCGCTTGCTGCGCCTGAGGCGGAAGGAGTAGTCCAACTCATTACACCCGTCGTGGTCGCCGAGAGAACCTGCCCCGATATACTAGGCGCATCCGTTGGTAATGTATAGGTAACATCTGTTGTTTGTGTTCCAGCTTTGAATGCCGTATAGTTAGTTCCTATTGCGGGGAATGTTCCATCCGCCGCTTGTGCTTCGTAAAAGCGTAACTGACTTGCCTGATTGCGTGTGTTGCCAAGCCACATATCTACGTTGCCAAAGTATGCGGTGCGTGCTGTGTTTACGTATGCGCTGTCGGCGTAGGTTGCAAAGCCGTTGTAAGCAAACGAACCCTCGGCACTATTGCCTAAACGCATGCCGTACCCGCCCGGTATTGTTCCGTAGGAGAACTCTGCGGTGTTGCTGAAGCCACCACCTATTGCTGTTGCAAAGTATGTTGCTTTATTACTGTTGCCACCCGCAATCACTGCGTGGTCGCCCGTAAGCACGTTTGCATTCCCACCCGAGATGGTTCCATACGAACCCGTTGTTATTGAGTTTGCGTTTCCACCACCAATTGTTGAATAGTTTGTTGCATTTGTGTTATTGTTTCCACCTGCAATGGTAGCATTTCCGCCACTTGCTGTATTACCGGTTCCACCCGCAACAACAGCATTGGCAGCACTTGCAGTATTGTTAAGTCCGCCGCCAATTACAGCAACACTGCCACTTGCAGTATTACCTTGACCGCTTCCTACAAATGCTCCGTATGCGCTTGCCGTGTTTTGCCAACCACCCGCTATTGTAGCATTTTGTCCAGATGCGGTATGATAAATTCCACCACCAACAAAGGAGTTTACTCCGGCTACGTTTAACAAACCACCGGCAACAGTACCAAACTGTCCGGCTGTGTTTTGCGCACCTCCGCCTATTACGGCGTTTGGTCCGCTTGCTACTTGTGTGTTTGCCACACGCGAGGTTTGCCAATCAACAGCGTTTGCACCACGTTTGTTTCCACCGGTTGCTGTGCCATCGGCTACTTGTGCCGATATGGAGCCTGTACCTTTAGGTGTAAGAGTAACATCAATGTTTGTTTCTGCGCCGCTTACAAGAAGTTGATGTACGGGGACTGTTGCGTTTGGTGCAGTTGTGTTTCTGTTTTCTGTATAGTATTGCAGCGCGTTATCGTTTGATGCAACCCATGTTGAGCCATTCCATTTTAATATCTGTCCGGTTGTTGCACCGTTGGATGCAAGTTTGGCTGCGGTTACACTGCCATCAGCAAGTTTGCTTGTTGTTACGTTTGCATCAATGATGTTGGTTGTACCGACTGCATTCGTTGCAAGTTTAGTGTTGGTAATTGCACCAGCCGCTACTGTTGGTGCAGGATAGGTTCCTGTTAAATCTCCGCTTGCCGCACCAGTTGGTGGCAATGTTGTTGGTGCTCCTGTTAGCTTACTATAACTAATACCGTTTGCTACTTTGATATCGGTAATGGAGCCATCGGCTAACTTTGATGTTGTTACGTTTGCATCAATGATGTTGGTTGTACCAACTGCATTCGTTGCAAGTTTTGTGTTGGTAATTGCCCCTGCCGCTACTGTTGGTGCGGGATACGTGCCGGTTAGGTCTCCGCTTGCCGCACCGTTTGGTGGTAAACTTGTTGGGGCGCCGGTTAGCTTACTATAGCTAATTCCGTTTGCTATTTTTACATCCGTTACACTTGCATCGGCAAGTTTTGCTGTGGTTACATTTGCATCAATAATGTTGGTTGTACCAACTGCATTCGTTGCAAGTTTAATATTTGTTACGGAAGCATCGGCAAGTTTAGGATTTGTAATCGCTCCTACTGCTACTGTTGGCGCGGGATAGGTTCCGGTTAAGTCGCCGCTTGCCGTACCACTTGGTGGTAATGTTGTTGGCGTTCCCGTTAACTTACTATAGCTGATACCATTTGCTACTTTCGCATCCGTTACACTTGCATCGGCAAGTTTTGATGATGTTACGTTTGCATCAATGATGTTGGTTGAGCCAACTGCATTCGTTGCAAGCTTTGTGTTTGTAATCGCTCCCGCTGCTACTGTTGGTGCCGGATATGTTCCGGTTAAGTCGCCACTTGCCGCACCACTTGGTGGTAACGTTGTTGGCGCACCCGTTAGTTTACTATAGCTAATACCATTTGCTACTTTCGCATCGGTTACACTGCCATCAGCAAGTTTTACTGTGGTTACGTTGGCATCAATGATGTTGGTTGTACCGACTGCATTGAGTGCGAGTTTCGTATTAGTAATAGCACCTGCCGCTACTGTTGGTGCTGGATATGTTCCTGTTAAGTCGCCACTTGCCACGCCACTTGGCGGCAATGTTGTTGGCGCGCCCGTTAGTTTACTATAGCTAATACCATTTGCTACTTTGATATCGGTGATGGAACCATCGGCTAACTTTGATGTTGTTACGTTTGCATCCACAATGTTTGTTGTCGCTACAGAGTTCAATGCAAGTTTGGGATTGCTTACACTTCCGTCTATGATATTGATTGTGCTAACTGCGTTGAGCGCAAGTTTTGGATTAGTAATAGATGCATCGGCAATCTTGGCTGAGGTTACATTAGCATCAATGATATTTGTTGTACCAACTGCATTAGCTGCGAGCTTTGTATTGGTAATTGCTCCTGCCGCTACTGTTGGCGCGGGATACGTACCGGTTAAGTCACCGCCTGCCGCGCCACTTGGTGGTAAGGTTGATGGCGTTCCTGTTAGCTTACTATAGCTGATACCATTTGCTACTTTCGCATCCGTTACACTGCCATCAGCAAGTTTTGCTGTCGTTACGTTTGCATCAATAATGTTTGTTGTTGCTACAGAGTTTAATGCAAGCTTGGGATTAGTTACCGAACCATCAGCAAGTTTTGCAGTTGTTACGTTTGCATCTATAATGTTTGTTGTTGCCACAGAGTTTAATCCAAGTTTGGGATTAGTTACCGAGCCATCAGCAAGCTTCGATGTGGTAACGTTTGCATCAATAATGTTTGTTGTTGCTACGGAGTTCAACGCAAGTTTTGGATTGGTTACCGAGCCATCGGCTAACTTTGATGTTGTTACGTTTGCATCAATAATGTTGGTTGTTGCTACAGAGTTTAATGCAAGTTTGGGATTGGTTACCGAGCCATCAGCGAGCTTCGTTGTTGTTACGTTTGCATCTATAATGTTGGTTGTTGCCACAGAATTTAATGCTAACTTGGGATTAGTTACCGAACCATCAGTAAGCTTCGATGTGGTTACGTTTGCATCAATAATGTTGGTTGTTCCTACTGAGTTTAATGCAAGCTTTGTATTGGTAATTGCTTCGGCTGCTACCGTTGGTGCAGGATATGTGCCTGTTAAGTCTCCACCTGCCACACCACTTGGTGGTAATGCTGTTGGCGCACCTGTTAACTTACTATAACTGATACCGTTTGCTACCTTCGCATCCGTTATACTGCCATCGGCGAGCTTTGCTGTGGTTACGTTTGCATCAATAATATTACTTGTGGCTACAGCGTTTAATGCAAGTTTTGGATTAGTTACCGAACCATCGGCTAACTTTGCTGTCGTTACGTTTGCATCAATAATATTGGTTGTTGCTACAGCGTTTAATGCAAGTTTTGGATTAGTTACCGAGCCATCGGCAAGTTTACTTGTCGTTACGTTTGCATCTATAATGTTGGTTGTTGCTACGGAGTTCAACGCAAGCTTTGGATTAGTTACCGAACCATCAGCAAGTTTTGCTGTAGTTACACTTGCATCGGTAATCTTTGAGGTTGTGACTGAGTTATCGGATAGTTTGTTGGTTGTCACCGCTGCTGTTGCTATGGTTGGGAATGGATATGTTCCCGTTAAATCTCCACCGGCTGCACCGCTTGGTGGTAAGCTGCTTGGCGCGCCGGTTAACTTACCATAACTAATACCGTTTGCTACTTTCGCATCCGTTACACTGCCATCGACTAATTTGTTTGTGGTTACATTGCCATCGGCAATCTTTACCGTTGTTACAGCGTTATCTGCAAGTTTATTTGTTGATATTGCTCCCGCTGCTACCGTTGGTGCAGGGTATGTTCCTGTTAAATCTCCTGTTGCTGCTCCGCCTGGTGGTAAACTGCTTGGCGCGCCGGTTAACTTACTATAACTGATTCCGTTTGCTACCTTCGCATCCGTTACACTGCCATCGGCGAGTTTTACGGTGGTTACGTTGGCATCCACAATATTAGTTGTTGCTACGGAGTTTACGGCAAGCTTTGTGTTTGTAATTGCACCTGCCGCTACTGTAGGATTTGGATACATCCCCGATAAATCTCCGCCGGCAAATCCATCCGGTGGTAAACTTGTTGGTACTCCTGTTAGTTTACTATAACTAATACCATTGGCTACCTTCGCATCCGTTACACTGCCATCGGCAAGTTTATTTGTTGTTACTGCTCCTGCGGCTACACTTGGTGCTGGGTATGTGCCCGTTAAATCTCCTCCTGCTGCACCGCTTGGTGGTAAACTTGTTGGTGTACCCGTTAGTTTACTATAACTTATTCCGTATGCTACTTTACTATCGGTAACTGCACTGTCTGCAAGTTTTGTAGTTGTTACATTACCATCGGCAATCTTGGTTGTTGTTATTGCCCCTGTTGCTACACTTGGCGCAGGGTATGTGCCGGTTAAATCTCCTCCTGCTGCACCACTTGGTGGTA
The DNA here is from genome assembly GCA_019695345.1 of Bacteroidota bacterium. Lineage (GTDB taxonomy): Bacteria > Bacteroidota > Ignavibacteria > Kapaibacteriales > NICIL-2 > JAIBAE01. Next base: position 42,396 of record JAIBAE010000018.1, read on the forward strand.
AGGTTGTTGGTAGTACTCCTGCTGCTAATTTTGATTGCGGTATTGCGCCGTCTTTTATTTCTATTGTTGTATTTGGTCCGCTGCCATTGGTTACCGTTATCACGCCATCGGTACTTTTTAGGGTCTGTACCCCGGTCTGAAGCGTGGTTATCAGAATTGTATCTCTGTTTACCGAAACACTTGTTACACCAACACCCTTTAGTGTTATATCTCCCTGTATTTTATTCAGGCTGCGCACAGCACCGCTTGCTGTAGGAGATAGCGATTGTGCTACTGCCGATTCCGATGAACGCAGTGCGTACGGGGCGGCTGATAGTGCCACACGTGGTACAAGTTCACTGCCACCCTGAATTGTAATCCCCAAGTAATACTGTGTATCAAACGGTAACGTAAGCGGGGTGGTAATACCTAAACGGGTATCAAACACACCAAACGAGGTTGTTACACTTTGTGTTTCCGTCCATAACGGGGTGCCACCACTTTCTTTATCGTATAACGTAAACGTCAGCGTATAGTTTCCGTTTGTTACCGGTTCTTGCAGAGTGTTGGTTAACACTCCCTGATACGACAGCACGCGCGGCTCGGCAGAAAATGCCATGACGGAAAACAGAATATATAAAGCAAGCAGAAGGAAGTTTTTCATTACAGTATTTCTGGTAATGTAGATACAACTAATTATTGAGTGCAAAATATTACTTCTGTACGGTGAGTTTACGGTGGACGAATACTCAAAAAACCCCTATAGTATAGTACAATCATGGTGGTAGGACAAAAACATCAACCAGAAGTTTGGGATGTGACTGAGACTACAAAACAGCCGAAAAACAAAATTTGAGAAGTTTACAGATACTATCCCTGCTATTACATCTGTTTATGGTGTTGTATTCCAGTGTGTGTATGAAGTTGGCAAGAATATAGGTTTTGCTATCGCAATCCGCACCGCACCTTGCAGTAATGCAGGGCGTTGTTGTTGCGGGATAGTACCTCTATTCATTCCAAACCTTTATCATCAAGTAATAGCTAAACACAAAAGGTACACAAGAGAACATAAGTTGCACATAAGCACTCTGTGTTTCCCTCTATGTGTCTCTTTGTTAACAACTTATACAACGATAAATGTTGTGAAGTACAGTATGATTCTATCCGCAAGAGTACAGTTAGTTTGTAGCTAAGGTTCGGCGCGGTCATGCGATAGCAAATGAACTACTTATAACTTAATTGTCCACTCGAACTCTGCGGCAAGAATGTGGTTTGTTTGAAAGTAACGTGTGTGCGAGTTATCGGGCTGCCAAAGATAGTAGAGATTTATCTTTTTGTTTTTTGCGAACTCATATTTAACGCCAACTGCATTTTGCCACCAATCCAAATGAAGTTGATTTCCGGGCTTGAAAAACGGCTCGGCGTAGGCATAAATATCAAGGTGTTTTGTAAGGTCGTATTTTACCGAGCCTCGCAGACGCAGATATGTATCGGTATCGGTAACTCCTTCGTCGTTGCCGGCAAAGTTCTGCACCTGATATTGAATCATTGGGCGGAGCGACGTTTCAATATCGAAGAGTTTTGTCTTTCCTTCCAATCCAAGCGCATAGCGGTGGTACACGCCGGGCGTAACCATTGCCAAACGGTAATTTACATTGGCTTCAAAGTGTTTGGAGAACTCACGAGATACATCGGCAAAAAGATACGACCCATAGTAATATCCCGTATTATCAATCATTCGCATACGGTATTGCGCCGCGAACATCCATTTATCGGGCAGGTCTAACTTTACAGTTGCACCGTACCACGTTTGGAAATCGGAGTAATGCTCGTAACTAAACGCATGTACTACAGAGCACAATATAACAAGTACACAACAACAAACAACGCGATATAATGTGTTCAATTTAGTCATCATCGCCTTTTGCGTGTAATGCCGAAGGTGCATCGTTAGTATCGGAATAATAAAATCCGTGAATATGAGCTACATCTTTTAAGAAGTCAATTTTTAACAACTCCACTCTGTGGACCGGAAGTCCGGTGCGTTGTTGCAAATCGGCTAACATTTCGGTGCGTTTATCGGGGTGAATTAAATCAATTCTCTCGTACACAATCTCTTTGAAATTTTCGTGCTGTAACGAGATGCGATGATCGAGTATATACGTTAACGAGAGAATTACCACATTGGCAATTACCAACTGCAACATATAGTTATCGGGCGAGATAAGTGCGTTTAGAATTCCAATGGTAACGCTAATAAAGAAGTAGCCCATTTCGCGCACAGGTACTGTTACGGTGCGGTACCGCAGTATGCTGAATATTGCAAACAGACCAAACGCAAATCCCATTTTCAATTTTGCACTGCTTAAAAAAAAGCAAATCAAAAAGTTGATAACATTAAACAGGATAAATGTAAAAACATAATCTTTATTGCGGTGGCGTGTGTAGTATATTAACCGAACAATGATAAATATTACCGATAAGTTTATTAAAAAACGTATCAGGAACTCCAGTAGTTCGTTCGTGTTCTGTGCCGCATGTACTGCAACGCCTGCTACCTCAGTAGTATCCATGTGTGTCTCCCAAAATGTGTTCTATCGCTCGTAACTTACCCTTAAATGCGTTGTGCTTCAGTTGGGGATGTAACAGTACAACACCAAGCACATACTTACTTAACGAATGTTCTTTTATTCTGTGTTTGCGTAATGCAGTTACAAACGGACTTAACCGCGAGAACCTATCCTGCTTTACTTCAACAATTACCAAATGCGGTTGTTCAATTCGTGAATCGGAATTACCAAAGCAAAGACCAACATCAATTGTTACGCGTTCAATGCCATCGTTTGCTACTAACGTAATGCGGTTGTATTCAACTGATAATTTGTGCTCTAACTCTCCGTACCCAAGCACTGCGCAGTCAGCCAAAAAGTTTTGTTCGGTTTCGCCTATACTTTCTGTTACATCTTCCAGCAGAACGCGGTGTTTATGTGTGCGTAATGGATTTCTGCGTTTCTTCACTTCAAAAAATACATCGCCGGAATCTTTGTATGTACGATAACGAAGTTTGATGCGACGCGGCTTTCCGTTGTGATGTTGTTTATAAAATGCAAACTCGGGTGTATCTAAATACGCAGATTCATAGCCAAATATTCGTTTGCCATCAATCTCAAGCACAGAGTAATCATCACGCACATCAAGCAAAACTTCCCGAAGAAGTGAATCGTGAAATATAAACTTCGTATCTACACGGTTCATCAACTTCACTGAGTCCATCTGGGCTAAGCGGATTGGCGCGAAACCTGCAAGTGCGTTGTTATATGATTGCTTTATACTCACAACTAATCTTTAATTACAAAATCCGGTAACACAACTTCTTGGTCGCTTTCGGTAATCTCAACTTCTTGCTTAATGTATGTTTGATTAAATGCGCACGTATTACATTGCGAGAACACCCACAACGTGTATTTACCTTTATGCAAACCACGGAATGCATAATCGCCCGTGAACGATGTACGCACATCATCATCACTCCACGAGTGGTCGCCGTAGGAGATAAACACACGCGCATCGCCAACATAGCCGCTGTCCAACACTTTATCGGAGCTGTTAATATCGTACCCGTACACTTTACCACGGATAGATGCCAAGCCACCTTCGCCGGGTTCTACTCCGCACGATGCAAGTATAACCGAGCTAACAGCAAGTGTAATCAAATATGGAAATAGTTTTTTCATAGTATGTAATATCAATTGTTGCTATCGCATGACGGCTCCGCGCCGCACATTTCAAAACAATCTCACAGTGCCGAAAGAATCGTATTTCTACGATAACCCTGTTACTGTGCAGGACGTTCTTTCCCGCAGCGTGACGCTGTACGATGTATAACATGCGGGGCGGACTGCGATAGCAAAATATTATTTAGCAATTACCAATGTACGTTGTGTGTTGCCAATGTTCAGAACGTACACATCCGGTGCAAACACATCCAGCGGAATAGAAAGGGTTCCGTTTATTTGTGAAGAGTACACAAGCTGACCAAGTGAGTTGTACACCAACAACTGCTGCGTTCCGGGTAACGACGTCTGCACGCGAACGTTTGTAGCAGCAGGATTTGGATATACTTGTACTATAGGTTGTTCTACGGTTATCTCTACATCGGTTGCGCATGTATTCGCCTTGCCAAATGTCGGTTTAATGATTTCCATAAACTTGCCAACACCGTCGGGACATCTTCCTTGCGAGACATCTGCTAACTGAGCGCCAAATGTTACACTGTCTATTATTTCGTTGTCGGAACCGGTTAGCATAAGTTGTTCGCCACTTGCCGATAGTTTGAAGTTAACGTGAATATATTCTTTGGTTGTTGAGTCCTCGTCTGCCCACAATACCAAAAATCCTTTTGCAGGAATTGTAGTTCCTTCGGGGAATGGATTTTTTTGTGGTGATGTAAATTTATCGGTTATATACACACCGTATAAATCGAGAGCGGAATTTGTTGTGTTGTAGAGTTCTATCCAATCTTCGTATTTATCTTCTTCATCGGTTACACCAGATGAGTTTGAAGCCACAAATTCATTGATAACAACCTCGCCGGGTTTTGGCGTTGGCATCTTTGCGTTTAATGTATAGAATTCATGTTCAGCTCTTCTGGGCGAGAACATTCCGGCATTATCGTTTTCGGCGTAGATGTAATATTGCAATGAGAGTTTATTCATGGTAAGAATACAACCAAATACACCATCGTTAGCGGCACCATCGTTGTGTAATCCATCATCAAACATTTGGTACGTGCGGTGGAACTTATCGGATTTATCATAGCGTACTCCTGCATATACGCCATTGGAGTTTGCGTTTGTTATAGTTGCTGTTAATGTAACGTTAGTTCCAACTTGTACGGGCTTAGGAGTTATCACCGATATAGTTGGCGCAGTTGCTTTAAACTCAGGTAATGTTTGCAAGTACGCTATGCGAGCAGCAACTAAAGTTTGGATACCCGGTACTTCGTAACTACCAACATTTACATTAGATGTCATTGCCGTTTGGAACTGACTTGTACTATAGAACTTATTGTTATCGTTCATAACAGCAGCAGTAATTGTTTTACGAAGTGTATCGGACTTGAGAATATATTTATCACTACCAAATTGCTCTTCTACTATTGTTTTTAAGTGTGCGAAATATTGCCGTTTATATGTTGCATTACCCATAACTATATTAATTAACGGCCAGTATTTATCGGTTGCATGGATAGTTGGCGATAGTTGCTGCAATGCTGTGATACTTAGATTGCCCATACTTGTATTTGAGCTACCAACAAACGGAAACCCTCCAAACGACATATTCAAATCCCACGGAATAGGATTAAAGCGGCCGGTACCATCTTTATACAAATAATAGTTTTGACAGAATACGCCGGTGTAGGAATCAAGATTTACCAACGCCGAATTAAATGCAAGCATCCATATTGTTCTATCGGCATCAATAACATTCTCAAACGATGCCGGTTTATTGGTTATCGAATCGCATAGTGTTACCAAGTCATTCCATCCGGTTGTAGATTTCAGTTCGTAGTTATTCATGTATGAAGTGCTATCCGCACCCGCATAGCGCAAATTACTTTTTGTTTGCGGTGTAGGAACAACAAGTGGCGAACAACTGATAAACGTATTCTTGGAAGACGAAAAATGATCGGAACAAAACTGCTTGTTTATACTTTCGGTATTTGAATATAATCCTATAAGTGTTCCGTTAACATACACCTCTGCAAAGTTTGCGCGCGGTGCATCCATATACGTACGCGCAATGGAATACCCTAACACATCGCGAATCATGGATGGGTCGGAGAAGCAGTTTGCAAGTTTGATACTTTTTATCCCAAGATAATTCTGACTCTTATACTCATCTAACGAGATATTCCAGGGATTCTTTTTATAGGTGGAATCGTATGAACTATTCCCTTTATACTTCACACCAACCGAATCAAACTCAACACCATTTATTACAACCTTTGCCGCCATTGTATAACCATCGGCACCCATTTTGGCAGTGTCCAAAATAAAGTCCCAATTAGGTTGAGTAAATGTAATCTCAATCTTCTGGATTGTAGATTCATCGTACAATGGTTGTTGAGCTTTTGCTTGTTGAACTACTCCAAGCAACAAACATAAAACACCCGCTATGTGTATTGACAGTTTCATAGTGCTTCACACACCCTTTTCCGTTACTTAATTATGTACAACTGTATATATCCATGAGTTTCCTGTTGAACTTACCAGTTGCAACATATACACTCCACTTGCTATCTCCGGCATCTGAAGAACCTGTTTACTACCATTGGTGATATCCTTCTGAAACACTTCTTTGCCAAGTGCATCGCGTATAATCACAGTATATACATCATTTGTTGGTACTTCAACAGTTAATGTGTTTGTAAATGGGTTAGGATACACTATTGCATTGTGTATTGGTGTGTTATCGGTAACCTCTAATGTAGTAGAACACAAAGTACACTCGTTAAAACATACAGTGGGCAAGATTATATCATCTGCTACCTCTGCAGAACGATTCCCATTTATTGCACACGATGCAGGAACAAATTCCGAAGCAGATAACCCATTATAAAATTTATACTGATGTGTGGAATTTGAATCAACATACACCATTGCCTCATATACAAGAGAATCAAACGAATACATTAAAACACCTGTATTACTCCACGAGTGTGCTAACGATGGAAATGTTCCTGCTACATACACTCCTTTACTTGAAATCGGTTTCGACTTCAACATATCAACACGGAAACGCAACAATTTTTTGTTGTATGGTGCATTACCTGCATACATAAGTGGCCCTACATAAATTGTATCGCCTACTGTTGAATCTGCAACAAACCAACGGTTATCGTTATCTTCATACAACACACGCGATTGCTCCGGCACAAATTCCGAATCATAGAATTGATCGCCATTTAAGAACTTGTATTCATACTTCGCATTAACAGGTAACAACACAACCGTACTATAGATTGTAGAAGTACCTTCTTGTGTTAGTGGTGTTGTATTTGGTTGCCAATCACCACCGGCAAATCCTGCCTCTTCCTGAAAGTCTCCCGATACATGTACTCCGGTTGTGTTTACGGTTTGGTTTCGCATATCAACTGCAAACTTCACATACCGCTTTCCATTGATGGCAGGAATTGCTGCTTGATTTACCGTAACGGTCTGTGTATTGATTCCGGCTGTAAATGTAATCGTGGATTTTCGGGAGATGTTTGTTGCATTACGAACAACACTTACGGTTATAGTATCATTACCCGCTCCTGTTTTTTTAGAAAGTGTAATCCAGTTAGCTGTTGTAGAAGCCGACCATGAAATCACCGAAGATACCATCACTTTTGCACTATCGGCATTACTCTGGAAGTTCAACGATGTGGGTGCTACGGAGAACGAAGCACCTGCCAATGCAACTTTAATGGTTTGCGTAGCTGAACATCCGTTGCTACCAGTGATAACAACAGTAATAGTTGTAGTATCATTATTACCAAATCCAACTGTTATAGAATTTGAACCTTGTCCGGCATTTATTGTTGAACCTGTGCCAACCGTCCACACGTATGTAGCCCCGGAAACAGAAGGAACGGAATATGTTTGGGTTGCACCTTTGTACGATTCTGTTTTTCCGGTTATACCCGATACAACAGGTTTAGTTTTAAATGTAACAACTACACTATCGGTAAAGGTGTTTGTGCCATTGGTTGCTGTTACAATGTAGGTAGTGTTTTGTGTAGGCGAAACCACAGGGGTTGCCGATGTAGAGGAAAATCCTGCGGGATTGGACGACCATGAATATGTATAGCCAGTTCCACCTGTTACAGAGGCAGTTAATTGTGTACTGCTTCCCTCGCATACAGATTGTGGTGACGCACTTACGCTTAATGTTGGTGTACCGCTACTTCCGTTGACGTATGCTTCGGAGTAACGATATGCGTGCGCTATTTTACCACCTGCGTTATAAGTCCATAACACATTTCCGGCGGCATCAAGTTCTTTTATAGTTCCTGCCAAGGCAATACACACCAAGTGATTCCCGTTAGGAAGCTGATGTGAGTTTCCTTCGTTTGTTGTTTTCCCTGTGCACGAAACTCTTGAAGTGTAGGTTGAAGGTGCGTATGCATTACCCAACGTAATATCGTAGTTATTTCCATTTCGGGGCGGGTTAATCATATCAACCGTAGAAGAACTTGTTGTACCACCATTATTAAAGCCAACAAGGAATCCTGCATTTGGGCATCCTGCCGGAATCCAATGTGCATCGTGAACAACGTTAAATATCTTTGTTCCGGTTGCATTGTAATTTGATGGATTGCCCCAGCGGTATAATATATCGCCGCCTTTGCCGGAGTTCCCGCCCGTATGCCCGGCTGCTTGGGCAGTTGTTGTACTGTGGTCAATAACAAATATCTCATTCCAATTATGCGAGCTTACAACAATCTGGTTCAACTCGGCATTGTAGTCAATACCATTCATGTGCAACCAGTCTTTTTGCATTCCTTTGTTCACATTAAATAGTTGTGGATTGTTTACAATGGATGACACATAATTGTTTTTGTTTTGATCAACGTTTTGGCAAAGGTGGTCCCACACGCGCCATTCCCACACAACATTACCGCCAGTTGCGCCAACAGGTTGAATCTCTACAACTTTTTCCGACCACACCGTAATTGCTGTTGTGCATCCGGCTGCAGTTACTTCGGTAGATGTATGCAAATCATAGCTAATCAGTAACACATTACCATTAGGCATTGGGCATATATCGTGGTGCATACTGTATGTAGAAGTTGAATAGGTATAATCCCACACAACAGTACCATTCCAATCAACCTTTTGTACTTTACCGGTAGCCCCGCCACCGCCAAACTGATTACCACTATACACAACTGTTCTTAACAGACTTCTATCGGGTAATAAGTATGCAGAATATCCCGTACTTCCACCGGTTAACGTCCAGGATTTAAACGTGGTTCCGTTGGTATCAACTAACCGTGCAGTAGTAGATTGCGGAGCAACAAGAGTATACCCCGGATACTGTTGAGAAAAAGTATATATGCTTAGCACCTGGCATGCAAAAAGAAAAACAAGAATGTGTTTCATAACAAACCTTTAAGAATAGTAGCTTGTAAATATCGTATTTACTCCATTTGACGACGGGATAATCTTAATCCCCCAATCCCACAACAATGTATATTAACAAAAAATAATGTTACAGACTCATAGAAGTTTTGTCTCTGGAGCTCTTTTTTGGCTTGGCACCGTTTGTCCGGCATAACATAGCCATACAACTGCCCGATAGAACCTCCTATCACACTCAAACCTTTATCGTGATTACACTCTACCGACTAAGTTGTAACTTTGAATAAGCACAAACATCAAAGTATATCACTACCCAATGCGAATAGACCAGTTAACATTCACCCGATTTATTGCTGCTATTTCTATTGTTATCTTTCACTATGGCGAGCATATTCCACCATTTAATCATCCTGCAATCTCTTATTTGTTCAGAAATGCAAATCTTGGCGTAAACTACTTTTTTGTTCTTTCGGGGTTTGTTATGATTCTGGCGTATGGTGGGTATTCGCATATATCTGCTGCAACCTATCTTAAAAATCGCTTTGCCAGAGTTTACCCGGTGTATCTTTTTGCTATTCTTCTGTTGTTGCTGTATATGATTGCGGGAAGCAATCCAATTGATTACACCGGACTGGTTCTAAATATCACATTACTCCAGGCGTGGGTTCCGGGTAAAGCATTCTCATTTAACTATCCCGGCTGGTCACTATCCGTGGAAGCATTATTCTACCTTGCATTTCCGTTTCTTGTTAACAAGGTGTACTCGCAATACAAGTACTCAACATTGCTGTTGCCGTTTGCAATACTTTGGTTATGTACTCAACTCCTTGCCGAGTATGCAATACACTCTACTTTTTACCAAGGTTTCGGTACACCAAGCCACGATGCCATCTATCATTTTCCGTTAATGCACATCAACGAGTTTTTACTTGGGAATCTTGCAGGGTACTACTTTATCAATAAGCTACATAACAAAGCACGTACTACCGATTTGTATATTCTTGCCATTGGGATTTTCATTGCAATTGTATTGATGTTCAATATCGGTATGAACTATCACAACGGACTTCTTTCTATTGTCTTTATTCCTATCATTCTTTTGTATGCAGTAAATAATGGGGTGATAACAAAACTATCGTCATTGCCGGTTTGTATATTTCTTGGCGAGATAAGTTACGGGGTATACATACTGCAATGGCCGGTATTTGCGTGGGTACGTGGTATATTTCGTCACTTTAACATACAACACCACGAACTCTATTTTTATACTTCGTTCCTTACTCTTATTGCGTTATCTGCCTTGAGCTACACCTACATCGAAACACCATTACGGAAGTACATAAAAAGTCGTTCAATTAAATTGTAGTTGTTGCTATCGCGTGACGGCACCAAACCATCTGCGCATCACACCAATCACCTTGCCGAGGAGAACCGCACGTACTAAACAGCGTTGTTCGTGCAAGGTGAGTTGTACAACAGCCAACCATGTTGGGCACCGTCCTTCTTTTTAGTCCGCTTGTTTGACGCGCGTTTCTTTTGAGCGTTGGATTCACTGTTTTCTATTTATTGACCCATTCTAGGGTTGTCAATCATTCTTTTCATGGTGTCAAATAATGCCTGATAAAAAGATTCGTCTTTTGCATAGAGTTTATATAGTTCCAATTCTTTTTTTCTTTGCTGCCCCATAACATCATCTAATATTTTTTTAAAAGCTAAATCGCGGTTTTGAAGGTCTTTGTTGTTTGCAACTTTGGTTTGAAAGTCTGGATGTGCTTGAATGTATTTGCTAATTGTAATGAATTTTACACGCTGGTCTTCGGGTGTTGCATCCCATCCCTGAAACCATCGTTCATTGAATGATTCTATAATTTCATCCAACGGGTCTTTCTCTTCATCGCTACCATGTGCCCCTCTTGGGTTTGCATTCTGTGGGTCAAGTTCAGATGCTGAATCATCTAAACTAATAGCGTAATTCAGTTTTGTTCTTTCAAGTCCATAGGTTGAAAGGTCAACAGATTCTAACAAATCGTCAATCAGTTCATCTTGCTTGGTTCTTACTATCAGTTTAGGAATCAAGAATTTGAGGAACCAAAATAGTTTTTCCCAAACCATAACTTCGTATGGCAATAAAGAAGCTATTTGCCCATAAATCTTTACAAACTGCTTAGCTTTAATTTTGAAGTCCGCTTTTTCTTCTTCAGCAAGTTCAAGTTCAGTATTAAAACGCTCAGCAGCAAAGTCAATTATTGTGCTAAGTCTCTCAGCTGTTATACCACTAAAGTATTTTATTGCAAAGTCTTCAACTTCTTCCCATTCATACACGCCTACTTCATCTAATGAACCTTTCAATTCATGCAGCACATTGATATCAGTAGCGCCGCTTAATGAGGTTGAAGTATAATATGGATCAAATGATTCTTTTATGTCCTCAACTTCATTAAAAAAATCTAACACAAATAAATCTTCAGTTTTCTTACCCAATTTATCTGCGGCTCTGTTTAAACGACTAAGTGCTTGTACCGCCAATACACCTTCCAGTTTCTTGTCAACATACATAGTACACAATTTGGGTTGGTCAAATCCTGTTAAGTACTTGTTTGCAACAATCAATATTCGATAATAATCCATATCGAAATACCTAGCTATTTTGTCGCTAATGTAGTCTGGGTCATTGGGATTAGCCGTATCGTAGTGTTTGGGAAAATCATTAAGATCCATCTCGCCAACGTCGCTGCCGTTAATATTCTTTTTTCCTGAGAATGCAATTGCAATCTTAAACGGATTACCTCGCTCCTCCAGTAACTTTTTGATGGTATCATAATACCGAATAGCAGATTCAATATTTTGGGTTACAACCATTGCTTTAGCTTTGCCTTTAAGTTTTTTGGTATTGTACACTTTAGTAATAAAATGCTCTACCATTATTTCTGCTTTGGTTCCAATGGTTTGTTTGTGCCGTTCTACATACGCACGGAGTTTCTTCTGTGCTTTTTTGGTATCGAACAATGGATTATCCTGAATAGACTTTTCAATTTCGTAGTAGCTTTTGTACGTGGTGTAATTGGCTAACACATCTAAAATAAAGCCTTCTTCAATTGCTTGCTTCATGGAATACAAATGAAACGGGATATATGTTCCATCTGGTTGCTTGCATCCAAATTTTTCCAGCGTTGCATTTTTAGGTGTAGCCGTAAAAGCAAAGTACGAAGCATTACCTTTCATTTTACGGGCTTGCATTGCTTTGAGTATTTTATCTTGAGCATCTTCTTCATCTTCTTCATGTTGCTCTGTTCCCATTGCCTGATTCATTTTTCCTGCGGCAGTTCCACTTTGGGAGCTGTGTGCTTCATCTATTATTACAGCAAATCGTTTATCTCGTAAATCGGCAATACCATCAACAATAAATGGAAATTTCTGGATGGTGGTAATAATGATTTTTTTACCCTGCTCCAAAGCATCTTTTAAATCCTTGGATGAAAAGGCAGGCGCAATAATATTTTTTACTTCCGAGAACTCTTTGATATTCTCACGGAGTTGTTTATCTAGTAATCGCCTGTCGGTAACTACAATTACAGAATCAAACAAAGGGTTTTGTATTCCTTTTGCCCCGGGTAATGTATCACGTACAGGGTATGTTTCTATCAACTGATATGCTGCCCATGTTATAGAGTTCGATTTCCCTGACCCCGCCGAGTGTTGTATAAGATATGTTTGCCCAACGCCATTAGTAGAAGCATGATTGAGTAGTTTACGTACTACTTCTAACTGATGATAGCGAGGGAAGTATAAGGTACGCTTGCTTAACGCATCGGTAGGTTTGCCATCTAACCGAACAAAGTGCTGTATTATGGTAGCCAAGCTTTCCCGTGTGAATATTTCTTCCCACAAGTACGATGTTTTATGTCCAAAGGGATTAACAGGGTTTCCTTTACCATTATTGTTGCCTTTGTTAAACGGCAAAAAGAAAGAATTTGTACCATCTAGTTTGGTACACATATATACTTCATCGGTATCGGCAGTAAAATGAACAATGCACCTGCCAAAATTCAATAATGGTTGGCGAATATCTCTATCGTTTTTGTATTGTTTTATTCCATGTACTTTTGCTGTTTGCCCAGTCCAGGCATTTTTAAGCTCTATGGTTGTAATTGGCAATCCATTTACAAAAACTACCATGTCTATTTCTTCGCGCGGGTTTTCGGTATTGTATCGTACCTGGCGTGTTACACTAAATTCGTTGCTCTCAAAATTATCTTTTACGGCTTGGCTACTGCTTGCCATAGGCACTTGGTATAATAGTGTAAAGTGGGTATCTTCAACTTCTAAACCTTTTCTTAGTACACGTAGCACACCATACTTTTTTATCATGCGGTCCAGACGCTCCAGAATTTTAAGTTTCCAATCGGCAGAGCGTTTAAGTTTATCAAGTTCTTCTTGTTGTGTGCTTTCTATAAAGTGCCAAAAACGAGTTTCGTCTAACGCGTATTGAGCGTTAAAATCATTTGTATTACCGGTGTAAAACCCATTGCCACCACGATAAAGGTTTATGGGTTCTTGTATAGTAGCGGTTTTGTTGTTTGCTGTTCGTTCTTCTGTGCATGTACCCGTGAGTTTTTTTTCAATGAACGACTCAAGGGCTTGCTCGTTGGTTTTGCTTTGCATATCTCTTTTCTTAGTCTTGGTTGAATGTATCGTTGTGCCAATGTATAGGGTTATTTACAATGTACTGTTTTATTGTGTTGTATGCTTTGTTGTTACGAATAACATGATCGTGAAAGCGAGGTTGCCACTTGTAATGTATATTTTTTGCACGTGCATGAATTGTAACCATACGTTTGTATTGATTAATAATAACACCCAATGTTTGTGGTTTCCAATGTTGTGTTGCCGCCGATGTTTGTAATCTTGGCAACCCTTGGTGTTGAGATTGTTCATCCGTAGAGACGTCCAATTTGGGCGTCTCTACACTAGGTTTATCAATTACAATAATACCATGTATATGATTAGGCATAACCACAAATGCATCTACTGTTACAAACGGAAAATGAACAGGTATTTCCATCCAAAATTTTTGGGCTATAGCACCAATTTCCGATACATACATTATGCCATTGGCTATGTTGCCCAAAAAATGTTCCCTGTTAGCGGTACAAATGGTTACAAAGTATGGGGCATTGCTTCCGTAATCCCAATGTGCCAAGCGTGTAGAAGAAATGCGATATTTGTTTTTAAACTTTTCTTCCACTTCTACCTCACTTTTATTTTACCTGTTACCGCACTATCTATCAGGGTTGATTTTAGTTCTTTTAATTTCTCTATTTGTGTAAGTTGGAATTTAATTACCTTTTGCGTCTTTTCTTCAATCTCGCTGCTATAGTCAACTATGGAGTTTTGTTCTTCAATAGGAGGAACAATTGACTTTACATCATAAAAATTTTGATTTGAAAGATTCTGAAGACCTATCGTCATTCCATTTGATGCACCTGCATAAATACATTTGTAAGGTTCAGTATGGTAGAGCAACTCATAGTATTTAGTATTTACTAATCTACTTGGTTCAAATACCCCATAATGGAACGTTACAATTCCTCTATATGGCGATCTAAAAAATACTCCCAAATGTCCCTTAAATCTGTTGACAATTAAATCATTTGGCAAGCATATTTTAAAATTGTTTCTATGTGACGGACTTAATGATCTTTCTTTCATTTCTTCTGAAGGAATAACCCCATCAATTTGAGAAAGTGATAGTGGTAATTCATTTAGGTTTGTTACTTTTCTATTGTTTTCTCTAAATAATCTTCTATTAAATAAGACTCCCCAATGCTCGGGTATTTCCCCAATCCATTCAACACCGCTGTCCTTGACTTTGGTAGGCTCAGTCCAAGCATTTTGGTTGGCGTTCCATACTTTTTTACCCGTCACTACATCTTGAATAAGTATTTGCTTGCGTTCTTTTAGCAAGGTTATCATTCTTTCTTTTTGGGCAATGGCACGGTCTATTTTTTCTGTCTTGTCGTCTAAAAAATTGGCAATTGCAGTTTGTTCTTCAGTTGATGGTACACCGATTTTGATGTTTTTCATTTCATCGTAACGTGTAGTCCATAAGTCTGCTACGATTCCATGACCAATTCGATAGTTTTCCTCAACAAAAGCATTGCTTTTGAGAAGATAATTACAAAATGATGGATGGATAGAAATTGGTTTCATTACGATATTGATTAATGAAACAGAACCGTCTTCATTTGCAATTCCACTAGAACCTTTTCTATCCGAACGACTGTTTATAACAAAGTCTCCTTTTCTAACAAGTTTCCTGTTGTCGCCATCATTTGTTTTTGCTGCCGAGTCAAGTTGGGGTAGTATGCCATGTTTGGTAACTGAAAGTGGGACAAAATCTTTGTCGGAAACTTTTGTCTTTCGTTCTTCAAAATGTGAACCCAATCTTGTCAAATTCCAATGTTCCGGAATATCCCCCAGCCATTCAGCACCCGAATCTTTGTAGGCGGGGTATTTTTGAAAAGTTGTTTTCATTTAATCCTCGTTCTCGTGTTGTTGCATTTGTTTCCTAAGGGCAAGTTCATTGTGTAATTTTTGTTGTAAGATTTTTTTATCGGGGAGTTCGGTAAGGTATTCGGCTACTTTAATCCCTGCTTGTTCCAGTTGCAACAGTTCAATTTGTTCGTGCCCTCCTTCGGCACACAGTATCAGCCCCAGTGGTGTTTCTTCGCCTTGTTGTTTTTCGTTTTTGTCTAACCAACGCAAGTACAATTCCATTTGCCCTTTGTAGGCGGCTTTAAACTTGCCTAACTTTAATTCAATAGCAATTAACCGTTGTAGTGTACGGTGGTAAAACAGTAAATCAAGGTAAAAATCTTCTCCATCAATAATCATTCTTTTTTGGCGCTCTACAAAGGCAAATCCAATTCCTAACTCCATTATAAATTGCTCTAATGATATAAGCAAGCTGTCTTCTAAACTTTTTTCGCTGTACATGCCCTTTAGTCCGGTAAAATCCAAAAAGTAGGGGCTTTTAAAAATTACATCGGGCGAGAATGTTTCACCTGCACGCATACCGGCTAATTCTTTTTTTATGTGTTTATCGGGTTTTCCGCTAATAAGCGAACGTTCGTACAACATACTATCAATGCTGTTTCTTAATGTATCTCTGCCCCAGTGTTGGTTAATAGCCAAGGTTACATAGAACTCTCTTTGTAGTTCATCTTTTACTGAAATCAACTCAATAAAGTGCGACCAACTTAATTGTGTCGCAGCCCGCGACACAATTTCGGAATCGGGAAAGAGCAGAGCAAACTGCATCATCCTGCGTATATTTCTTTCCTGAAAACCACGTTTGCCAAATTGTTCTTGTAGTTGCGTAGCAAGTTGAGATACAATTTGTTTACCATAGGTAGCACGCGCGCCTTTAGGTAATTCTTTATTAATACGGCTACCAATTTGCCAGTACAATAATGTTAGAGTTTTGTTTGCCGATTGAGCAACGTGTACCCGCGCCTGCTGTACAAGGTTATAAATATCTTGGTATAAGGTGGAATGTGATTCTTGAGCTTTCATGAAATTATAGATGTAATATCTCCATAATTAACCCTTCGCTTTCTTTATCCAATGCTACTATCTCGGCAGTTACTTCTTCTATGCTTCGTAAGGGTTTGTGTTGATAGAAATATTTATTGAAACTGATTTCGTAGCCAATTTTTGTTTTATCCACATCAATCCATGCTTCGGGTACGTGCGGTTTTACTTCTTGTAAAAAGTATTGGTGTATGCTTTTGTTCAACGGTACATTTTCAGTATCTCGTATATCGCTTTGGCTTTCGTAAATACAATATTCGTCTTTTTTGCCTGTAGGGTAGTAGCCAAAGTCGGGAAGTTGTTCTTGGGTACAACGTAAAAGCCTAAGTAGATTGTCTAATTTTTCACCACTAATCTTTTCGGTTTTCTTAATCACCTTTTCGGCAGTTTCATCGTACCAACTTACTTCGTTTAGAATGACGTTCAGTTGCGAAGCCGAAGGTTTGATTTTGTGTTTCTTAACAGCTTGTTCCACTTTTAGGCGAAACAGGTTACCATCGCTATATATATCTTCACCAATTTCCAACATCAACATTTTAGCTATACCCAACAGTACGTTATACTTTTCCCAATGGGCGGGGCTACACAATTCTTTACGATGTTTAGCTGTTAAATCCAATCCGCTTTTATCGCACCATTCCAGTATATCTTTTTCCAGAGTTCCTAACCCCGTGTACACTCTATCGCCAAAGGTTTCGTACGCCCATTTCATGGGTTCTTTGAGTGATTTATCGAAACGGAGTTCGGCTATACGTTCTTCGGTAAACTGTGCTTTCAGGCGGGCAGGGCGGTCGATTGTTACTTTGTAATAACCAAAATCTTTGTTGTTAAAAACCTTAGCAGCTAATCCATCTTCAGCTTGGCGTTCCACATCGTTAAAATTCATATATGCATCCTGAATTTCCTTAACGTGTTCCGGTCGTAGCTCACAGTTTTTCTCACCCAGATTTTTACGGAGTTTGGCAAAACGTTGCGAAGCATCAATTAACATCACTTTACCTTTTCGTTTTGCTTCTTTGTGGTTGTTCAAAAACCAGATGTATGTAGTAATACCTGTATTATAAAACAAGTTGTTAGGCAGTTGTACAATACAATCAAGCCAATCGTTTTCTATAATGTATCTGCGGATATTACTTTCGCCACCGCCTGCATCGCCCGTAAACAAACTTGAACCATTATGAACAGAGGCAATTCTGGAACCATAAGGACTTTGGTCTAATGGCTTCATTTTGGATACCATTTCCATCAGAAAAAGCAACTGCCCATCGGATGAACGTGGCGTAGCATCTACTACTTCCGGATTGCCCCAATAGTCTGTTAGGGTTACTACAAAACGTGAGTCGATAATATCTTTTCCGTCTTTAATATGCTTTAGGTCGGTTGCCCACGATTTTCCATACGGAGGATTAGAAAGCATGAAGTCGAAGGTGTTGCCTGAAAATTCATTGGTGGAAAGGGTAGAACCCACCCGAATATTTTCGGGGTTATTCCCTTTAATCATCATGTCGGATTTACAAATTGCATAGGTTTCATCGTTGATTTCCTTGCCAAACAAAAACACATCACTTTTGGCTTTAATAGATCCTTCTTCATCTTTAATAAAATTTTGAGATTCGGTTAACATTCCGCCCGAACCACAAGCAGGGTCGTAAATGGTTATTACGGGTGGCAAATTATCCTTAATGGGTTCAAAAACAATATGAGTCATTAAGTCAATTACTTCACGTGGCGTAAAGTGCTCTCCGGCTTCTTCGTTGTTCTCTTCATTAAACTTTCTAATCAGTTCTTCAAATACGTAGCCCATTCCTAGATTAGAAAGAGGAGGTAGTTTTCTGCCGTCCGAATCTTCCTTTTCAAAAGGAGTGAGGTTGATATATGGCGAAGTAAATTTTTCCAGAACATCCAACAACACATCTTTTGATGCCATGTGGCGGATTTGAGTTTTGAGTTTAAACTTCTCAATTATTTCTTTCACATTTGGGCTAAAGCCATTCAGATAATCTTCAAAGTTGGCTTGTAATATTTGTTGGCTGTTGGTAGCTGTGTCATAGAGTCGTTGCAAAGTCCATTGGCTTGTATTATAAAACACGTAGCCACTTGCGGAGCGCAAACCTGTTTCATCCCATTCGGTAAAACCTGCTTCATCCCTTTGGAAAGCGAGTTCTTCCATCACTGCTTCTTTGGTTGGTTCAAGTAATGCATCTAATCTTCGTAATACTACCATTGGCAGAATTACATCTCTGTATTTACCTCTAACGTAAACATCTCGCAGACAGTCGTCGGCTATTGACCAGATAAAACTAATTAGTCTATTATGTACAGCTTGATTCATTCATTTCTTTCATTACAAGTTTCATCAATCCAACCCAAATAGTATACTATTTTCAAACTATTCGTTTTCTCCCTGCAAACATAACAACACATCCTAAACGAACAACGGTGTTTGTTGATGAAGGAACTTTCCCGCAGTGTAACGTGGGCGTATGATATACGACCCTATGTAAACGTGGCTTGGTGCGGTCTATTAGGTTGCGTTAAAAAAGAAATTACCTTTGAAATCAAAATAGACACACAGCAACCGCCTGTCCTGCATTCCCTAAGGTGCGGTAAAGGTTCACAACACCTAACGCCTGATTCA
>JAIBAE010000159.1 GCA_019695345.1 Bacteroidota bacterium
TAAGTGTCAAGCCACGGGTTGTAAGTGTCAAGCCACGGGTTGTAAGTGTCAAGCCACGGGTTGTAAGTGTCAAGCCACGGGTTGTAAGTGTCAAGCCACGGGTTGTAAGTGTCAAGCCACGGGTTGTTTGTGCTAAGCCATAGGGAGAAAATAGTTTTCTTCTATGTAGTTAATAGAGGGGACGAACTGCAACCTTGTGACAAACATCGCTCAATAATACTCTTATCATTTATCTGTGAAATTATACCTACAACTTGTTATATTGATACATACATTGATTAAACATTTGGATTATTATGGAAACGAAAACTACAGAATCTAAAGAACAGACTATCATTTACGCAACCGATGAACAGTTAGTAACCATTACCGATATTCTTAAGGATTCTAGTTATTCGTTAGGGATATTTACTAACGATGAAATTGCACGATTAGAGAAGCGTATAAAAACTAAACTTGATAAGAAAGGTAACCGTACCGGAACCGTTGAATGTTTAGTGAGAAAGAAAGAAATTCAGTTAAAACCGGAAGAAATTGTTCGTCAATTATACATAGATAGATTAGTAAATGTATATAATTATCCATTAGATAGAATGACGGTTGAATATCCCGTAGTTTTTGGTACTGATACTTCAAAACGAGCTGATATTGTAATCTACAATAAAGAAAATACAACCGCACCATATATAATTGTTGAGTTAAAGAAACCAAAACTCACAGAAGGTAAAGAGCAACTTCGCTCATATTGTAATGCCACAGGTGCACCAATGGGTGTATGGAGTAATGGTGGTGAAATTGAATACTATCACCGCAAAGACCCAAATCTGTTTGATAAACTACGTAACATCCCAAATGTACATCAAACTCTTACCGAAATCATTAATCAACCATATACAATTTGGGATTTAATGACAGAAAAAGAAGTTAAATCTCTAAAACGTATCATTGAAGAATTTGAAGATGAAGTATTAGCCAACGCGGGTGTTGATGTATTTGAGGAAGCGTTCAAGTTGATATTCTCAAAACTATATGATGAATGGCAAAGCGGAACTGACAAAGACGAGATATACATTTGGTTAAAACAAAATCCCGACAAATCAATTATTGATATGCCGGAAGGATTGCGGAAAGAGTTTCGCAACCTAGAATTTAGAAGCGCTGGTGTTGAGAATGAAACTCATGCTCGTATTACAAAACTCTTTGAGGATGCTAAGAAAAAATGGAAGGGCATTTTTCAAGAATCAGATTCATTGAAACTAACCGCTTCTCACCTTCAAACTTGTATCACGTACTTGCAAAGTGTTAAACTCTTTAATTCTAACTTAGAGGTTGTAGATGAAGCGTTTGAGTATTTGGTAAACAAAGATAGCAAAGGCGAAAAAGGACAATATTTTACTCCACGTTATGTAATAGACCTATGTGTAAAGATGCTTAACCCTAAAGCAGATGAAAAGATAATTGATACAGCCGCAGGCAGTTGTGGTTTCCCAATGCACACGATTTTTGACGTTTGGCAAAAGCAAGCACCGGGAGTTAATTTATTCACAACCGATAAGCGAACAAAGGAGCAAATTCGATATGTGAACGAAAACGTTTTTGCGATTGACTTTGATGAAAAAACCGTACGAGTTGGAAGAACATTAAATTTAATTGCGGGTGATGGTGAGACAAATGTATTATTACTGAACTCACTTGACTATGAGCGTTGGGAAGCAGACTTTAATAGCCGCCCAGATTGGAGAAAAATTTACGGAAAAGGTTTTGAACGTTTGGAAGAACTAAAACGAAACAAGAAAAACGGATGGCGTGAATTTACGTTTGATATTGTAATGGCAAACCCGCCTTTTGCGGGAGATATTAAAGACAGACGTGTTATTTCTAAATATGAACTTGGGAAAAAACGTGGACTAGATAAAGCAACTAAGAAGTTAACCAAAGACAAAGGGTGGCACGAAAAAATATCGCGACACATTTTGTTTATTGAACGCAACCTTGATATGCTTAAACCCGGCGGACGCATGGCTATTGTATTACCGCAAGGTGTGTTTAATAATAGTTCTGATTGGGTGATACGTAATTTTATTGCCGAGCATTGCAGAATACTTGCAGTTGTTGGGTTGCATGGTAATACGTTTAAGCCACATACAGGCACAAAAACGAGTGTGTTGTTTGTACAAAAATGGGATGATGAGCTTTGCCCTAAAGTTGAAGATTATAATATCTTTTTTGCAACACAACAGTTAGAAGGGAAAAACAATAGTGGCGAAAAACTTTATTGGTTAGATGAACAATTCTATACTAACGATGAGAGAGAAAAATGGAATAGTGAAAGTAAAACATTGCAACCTACACCACTAACATTACTGAATAAAACAACCACCAACGAACTCCTTGCCGCAAAAGATGTGTACGGACACCCTATTGTGTATCATGATTTGTTTAGTACACAAACCAATAAAGGAAACCATACACCCGAAGGACTCTATGAAGCATTTGAACAGTATGCAATTAAAGAGAATCTCCATTTTTTTCAGGTCGCCCTTTCGACGAACTAAAGTATAATACTTTGTTGGAAGGGCTGGAGGTAAGCGTAATTTCACTTAATAATATCAACATAGGTAACAAGTTGTTAAGAGTTGATGCTGAGTATTTCAAAAAATTGTATTTCACTTTTTTCAAAGAGGTTAAAAACACCGAACCGCTTGGTACACTAGTTCAAGAGGGATATAGGGTTGTGTATGAGAATACAGAGATTGTAAATCAGATTGAGGGCAAAGAGAACAATCTTCCAATTTTTCTTCAAGGTACAGATTTAGAAACC
>JAIBAE010000091.1 GCA_019695345.1 Bacteroidota bacterium
GACGATATCTTTCCTTAAATCCTTCGCTACTGTGTTGCAATTGTTTTGCAAGTGTGGCCTTAGCCCGCTGAATCAAACTCTCTACTGCCTTTGCGCTGATATTCATTATCTCGGCAATTTCGGTTTGTTTTATTTGCTCCAGCTTACTTAGTATAAGGGCAGTGCGTTGGTTTTCGGGCAGACGGTTTATTACTGCAAAGATACGCTCAACGGCTTCCTGTTGTTCCAGCTGAACCCCGGGATGATGAAAGCTATGCGGCTCTACCGATGGCTCGTTGGAGTTTTCTGTAAACAACGATACAAACATACCAAAACGTTTTTTACGTTTCTTGGCTTTAATGTAGTCTAACGATTTATTAATAGTAATGCGGTAAATCCACGTAGAGGGCTTTGCCTCGTTACGGAACGTATGTAATGATTGATATACGGCAACAAACACGTCCTGCATAATCTCTTCGGCGTCTTCAGTATTCTGTATATACTGCAACGCCAGATTATACACCAACCCTTGGTATAACCGGTATATCTCTTCAAAACTCACAATACGCGTATGGTTACTATGGAAGTTCCCGTTTGTTACAATATCTTCCAACAACAGATTTTGTTACAGCATTGGTTATATTTTTTGCTATCGCGGGACCGCACCGAACGCCCTACTAATACACACCACACGCTGTGCGGGAGAGAAGGTCTATTTAACAATATACACATTCAAAATACTACTGAGAACGTGATACAAAAAATATGTAAGTTTGAACACCTTGATAACCACTTCTCTATGTTATGAAAATCACATTTTCTATAATTCTTCTGTTGGGATTTTACACCGCAGTATTTGCCTCGCAAGATTCTGTAATTGTGTACCTACGCCCCGACTCAACCGTTATCTCCGGAAGATTGCTACAAAGTAATTCTGTTGATATTGTTCTTAGAATAGATTCTAATAGAACAAAAGTGGTAAGGCGTATTGACATTTTCAAGCTAGAACGACCGGGTTATACCGATTCTACGTTTGATGTTCATAACAATATTACGCTTGGTGCAACTGTTGGTTGGCCAGTGCTTTTTAACATTCGTATAGGAAAGCAGTACGGTGATTTTGCGTATCATCTTTCGGGTATGCACTATGGAATTGCAAACGGTATTCAGGGCAATCTGATGTATTGTATTGCAGAATCTCATATCACACAACTATATATAAGTGGCATGATTGGCGCAAACACCTTTAGTAGTGATAATAATGGCAACGTCTTTCTTGCAAGTAAAACATATAATTATTACTATGGCGGGGGCTTTGTACTTCACTCACACGGATTTTTCTTTGAAGCAGGTGTAGCACCGGTGAAAGGTGTTTTTAGCACTCCCGAATTATTATTTCAATTTGGACAAATGTTTCGTTGGTAATAGTACTAATAACATCGAACAACAGAAATCACGATGATGGTTGTACCACGCAGCCGATTCTCCTCCCGCAGGGCAAGGATAGTTAATTACCGCCAACACGCGGTGCAGTCCGGCGATAGCAACATTTAACAAAAAACTTCTGTACATATAATCCGCAGAGTGCATTTTTGCAGAAACAAATCTATTATGGAGAATTATATGAAACGAATTTCCGTTACTCTTGCAGTATGTATGGTTCTTGCTGTTGGAGCAATGTATGCCGGCGAGAGCATTAAATTTATTACCAACGATTGGAATAAAGCCCGCACCGAAGCCAAACAAAGCAACAAGTACCTGTTTGTAGATGCCTACACCGATTGGTGTTACTGGTGTAAGGTTATGGATAAGAAAACTTTTCCCGATGAATCTGTTGCCGCGTTTATGAACAAACACTTTGTTGCCGCTAAGTTAGAAATGGAACATGATTATGGTATTAACGTTGCCATGAAATACCGCGTAAATAGCTTCCCAACGTTTTTGGTGTTCTCGCCCGATGGAAAGTTAGTGTACAAGATTTCCGGTTACCACGAGGTTCAGCCGTTTATTGATGAACTGAAAAAAGCATTAGAGCCACAACGCCTAACAACGTACAACGGAATCTCTACAAATGTAGATTTGGACTTCCCGGAATTTTACGGTGCGGCATTTGGAACAAAAGGTAAACGTGCCCAACCAGATAGCGCAACAGTAAATGGCTTTATTGCCAAACAAACCGATTTATTCTCCGAAGTTAATTACTCCGTGCAGGTACGCTTTGCATCGTTGTTATCGCCACAAAACCGCGACCAATTATTCAAGAACGCAAACAAATATGCCGCACTGTATGGTCCGGAAGAAATTGAACAAGCGGGCGATATGGTTGCATACGGCTATCTAAACAAAGCAATCAAAAACAAAAGCGAAAGCGAACTACAACAATGTTTGGAGTTTATTACCAAGAACAAAGCAAAAGATGTGGACATGACAAAAAGTTTCTACTGCGCTACGTTCTATAAAAGCACAAACGAATGGACTAAAATGGCGGAACACGTTGATAAATACATCGGCTTCGGTAACTCAACCAATGGAAATATTAATGAGTGGAGTTGGGCAGTGTACGAAGGTTGCAACGACCAAACAGTGATTGCCAAAGCAATACGTTGGATGACGCCCGTTGTTGAACATAAAGAAGAATATGCAACTATGGATACATACGCCGCTTTGCTATTTAAAGCTAAACGTATTCCGGAAGCAAAAAAATATGCAACACGCGCCATAGAACTTGGTAAAGCCGCCGGAGAGAAAACAGAAGAAACCGAAAAACTTCTGAAAAAGATGACAACAAATTAAACCTGAAATAGTAATTGTTTTTTGCTAACGCAAACCGCACCATGCCTTGCAGCAATGCAAGGCATTTCTTTTTGCGGGAGAGAGCGCAACATGAAATATCCAAACACAAAAGAGAACACATTAGAACTCTGTGGAAATTTCTCTGTGCCTCCGATTCTCCGTGTTACCACTAATACAACGATAACCACAGTTACTTGCGTGTGGTTCTTATCTGCCCAACAAAGATTGTAAAACCAAACGCCGCCCGGCGCAGTCCGGCGATAGCAAAAACAATTTCTAACTTTTTTTTATAACAGTTATGAAACTATGCAACCATAGCATCGTAGAAAGCCACGTATTTGTTTCAATTTTTTCTTGACACCATGATAATTACAACCACGCCATCAATTGAGGGCAAAACCATTACCCGTTACTGCGGCATTGTTACCGGCGAAGCCATTATGGGCGCTAACATGTTTAAGGATTTGTTTGCAAATATCCGCGACCTTGTGGGTGGGCGCAGCGCTACCTACGAACGCGAGTTACGCAACGCCCGCGACCTTGCCTTGCAGGAAATGAGCGAGTACGCACGCGGACTTGGTGCTAACGCAATTGTAGGTGTTGACCTTGATTACGAAGTAGTTGGCCAGAACGGCAGTATGCTTATGGTAAGCATAAGCGGCACCGCAGTAATTACAGATTAACCTGTAACAAAAACCATACACCGAACACGTAGCTAAAAATAATTCTGTACAAGTTGAAACTTTATTGGTAGTGTTTGTGTCTTTGATTTTGGAAGGCAACTATACTGTTGCTGAAAAAAATCGGAAACACCCGAAACCATGATGAACAGTACATTTCCGGTGTTTATTGAAAATGATATTTATGCAATAAGCACCGGAAGTTTTGGAACTATCATTTCATTACGGAAGGAGTACGCTATGAAACCGTTCGGAATAGAAACATTCACAACCCCGGTGGATGATGTTGAGAAAATGCAATACACCATTCTTGCCGCATTACTCGAACGCCGTTTGGAATTCTCGCACTCTCGGTTATACCCTGCACTTGTAGAACTTATGGATTTGAAAGAAACTCTTGTGCAACTCTCTGCCGAGAAAAACAATATATCGCAAGCAATGCCGCGTCAGTTAAAAGATGTTGACTGGAAATCGAAAAAGCTTGTGTACGAAAACCTCAGCACCAACATCCCCGATATCGAACGCATGTTCGAACTTATCTATTGGGCATTGCCATTTATTGATGCCGTTATAGAAGAAGGAAAAATACTCTACGATTTTGTAGACGAAAACGTAACCTTAGAAGGTGTTGGAATAATGCCTGTTTATACTAACGAAGGATATTTCTTTGTGCCGGAACACCGCGCAAACATTCTGCATATTCTGCGGTACGAGATGTCGCTGTTTACCGACGAAGGACACAACTACCGTGCAATGCGCACCAACGAAATTGAGCAGGTAAAAAAGATGAGCATTACCGCTGTACCCGAAGACGTAAAACTACGCTTAATAAAACAACACCGCGAGTTACCAAACCCTGCAACATTTGTATGCGAAACCGATTTGGACTTCCCATACTCCGAAACCATGTTGCCCGTAATTAAACGCAAACTCATGTCGCATTTAATATCCTAACACACAACTTCCACACACACCTCTTTTTTGGGGAAACCTAAGAAAGAGGCTTTTCTTTGCTATCGCCCGACCGCACCCAGCCGCCATTTTCCAAATAAGGTTACTGTGCGGGAAAGAACGTTCTGTAAGTACCGAAAGGTTATCGATTCCATGTTGTGTCAGGCCTTCCAAGTCCGCGAGGGCGAACTTATACACAAACACACGAAAAGCGTTAGATTTAACTCCTAACAGAAAAAGAAAAGAGCTACTATTCAGTCTTTCTTTTTACTATCAAATTCCAAACCTTATCGGGTAACATCGGTTTAAATAGCTGTCCTAAATAGGTAGTAGGAAAATCTTCTTTAATACCAAACTGCTCCGGTTCTTCGGGTGGGCATACATATGTACCAAACAGTATATCCATTAGTGGTGAGATGTTTGCGTAATTCCCTCTGTCTCTTTCTAAATCATGATGCCAGTGATGCAATTCCGGCGAACCGATTAACTTTTTAAGCGGACCTATTGATAAACGAACATTTGAGTGTATATAGATTGCCCAAATACCCCTAAATGCAATAACTGCTGCCAAAGCATGCAAGTCAAAGCCCATAATAAAAGCAGGTAGATTAATCAAACCCACTGTATAAATAGAGTCGAGCGGGTGTTCGCGGTGGGATGCAAGCCAATCAAGATGTTGAGCACTATGATGTACTTTATGAAACCGCCACAGAAAGTTAACCTTATGTTGTAAACGGTGCCCCCAGTAAATAATAAAATCACTTAGCACTATAACTTCGATAGACTGTAACCAAATTGGCTGTTGGGCAACAAATAATCTGAATGATACAGGAATAATAGCTCCAAGCCAGTTATGAAAATATGTAAGCACCGATAGTACAACACTTCCCCAAAGTAAATACTGACCCAGAAAAAAACACAAATCTACAATCCAATGTTTACGAAATACCGGTTGATCTTTCTTTGCAGGAAAAACTTTCTCCATTGGAATAAACACTACTCCAAGAAAAATCAAGCTCAAGCCCGTTGCAAGCAGAACATAAACAAAGTCCATTAATAGTTCCGTATATGAGTGAGCAGAGTATCTAATGTATATTGAAATTCTTTAGGAATTGGCTCGGCAATAATTAGTGTTTTTGAACTTGACATTAAAGTCAGATGAGATACTGTATCAAACTGATGATATCTGTTACTGGGAATATTTCTTTGAGATGTAGTTGTTTGATTTTGAGTTCCACCTTTTATACTAGCAGTATCTATTGTTGTACTGTCATGAGTATTCTTATTGCTCAGTATGGTAAAACTCTTCTCTGATTTATTGCTGTTGAAAAAGTCAGTGCGAAGCACTACAAAAACACACAGTAATACAATTGCATTTACCACTACTGTTATTTGTATAATTCTTTGTTTCATAGGGATAGAGAATTCATTACATCATGGGTTGTTACCTTCTGCCCTGTTTTGTTAGAGTATCTTTGTTAAGTGAATCTTTTTGTGTTTTTATAGTAGAAAGCTTTGGAAGCGTTCCTACTAACTTTTTCACAACATCAGAATCGTTAAACATAGGTCCGGATTTTGAGCTAACCATCAACAGTAGTTTTTCTCTTTCTAATTTCAATGAATCTATACTATTAACTTTTACAGATGTAGTATCTGAAGTACGCTGTTTAATAACATGTACCGAACCGGTATCAAGTTGGACAGAATTGTTTTGCCTGCCTTTGCTCTTTCTGACTGTAGAACTCTGAATTGATGTATCTCGTTTTTGACTGGTTGCTGTTATAACGCCACCATTGTGGCTCATAGAAACGAGTTGTCCGTCTGGATGCAGCAAGTCAAACATTCCACCTTTATACATAACAAATATGCCTAAGAGAAGGAAGAAATTTGATAACACTATGATTTTGAGAACAGTATTCTTCATATTCTAACTTCTATTTGATGAATACATAGAAAAAAACTCATTTAGTTTTCCTCCTGTATCAAATCTAACACAAAGAATGTTGTTAAAAAGTTAAATATGGCTTAACTGAGTAAACATTCCTTCCGGCAATACAAGGTTGTGTTATAGTTGAGGTGTGGTGCCGTCCGGCGATAGCAGATAACTATTCTTTAAGCCCAATGTGGTTGGCGTTTATGGTAATCATGGAGTCGCGTACAAGAGTTTGCAATAGTGTTTCAAACCAATGCTCATCTTGCTTGGTAATTGGCTGCGGATGAACATGCGCCAGAACATCGTTGCTATGCACGGCTTTATGTGTTTGCCGTAAATACTCTACTACTTTGCCGCGCCATATTCTGTTTGGTATGCCTTTATGCTGAGGTTCTGCTTTTTTAACGCGCACTGCTTCCTGCATGGAATATGCAGATGCACATAACGTACGCAACGGACACTCTGCGCACTTGGGCGAACGTGCTGTGCAATACAACGCACCAATATCCATAATTGCCTGATGCCACGCCGAACTCTGCTTTGGCGGAAACACGCTCTCGGCAAATTCACGAAGTTCACTATCGGCAACGGTGCTAATAGTTGTAGGCATTGGTTGCATCACTCTGCTATATACCCTGCGTATGTTAACATCCAGCACAACACATTGTTTGTGGTACGCAAAACTGAGTATTGCCGATGCAGTGTAATCGCCTATGCCGGGTAATGTGCGCAACTGTTGGTACGTATTGGGTACAGTGCCGCTGTGCTCTGTTACAATGGCTTTAGCGCAATCTCGCAGACGTAATGCCCGTGAGTTATAGCCCATCCCCTGCCATGCACGCAGTATAGTTGCATTGTTTGCTTGGGCTAGCTCATACACATCGGGAAAAAGCGCAAGAAACTGCGGAAGTTTTTCGGTAACACGCGATGTCTGTGTTTGCTGCAACATTGTTTCCGAAACTAAAACAATATAGGGGTCGGGGTTTGCCACTCGCCAAGAAAATGTACGTGCATTACGTTTGTACCATGCGGTAACTGTTTTACGTAGCTGTTGTATGGCGGGTTGTTGGGTGTAATCAGGTTTCATTCTACTAGCATTTTCTAAGCGTAACATTATTTAAAAACGAGGTTTTGAATTACATCAAGTTGGTTGCCGTTGTTATCGTACCCAGGCAACAACATAGTACGTTTATTATGTATTAGAGTATCTTTAGGAAAAAACAAACTACCTTGATTTTTGATTTTAATTGTTTTATCATTCCACATTACAGTATACTCTCTTGGTAAGAAAATGTTCTTATAATAGAGCGACATATCACCTTCCGGACAAGGGGTTTCAAAAGGTACCTTAACCCAATACGCTCCTGTTTTAGTAGTATGTATTACTATTACTTTATCCTTAGCTTCAATTACAATTACTACATTTCTTAACGGTTTCATTTTTGCATTATAGGCAGTACCTTTCATCACGTATTCTCCTTTAGTACCGGCAGCATTAGCAATACTAAAGGTAATTATTATTAAACTGGTTATTATAATTACTTTATTCATAAACACTCCGGTAAGAATGAGCAAAGGGTTCCCTGCAAAAATAGACGGAACGTACGTTGAATTGTTGAATTTCTATGTTTACTTCTTTGCACTTCCCTTTTGGCACTGATGTTGCCAGTTAGAAATATTGGAATATTTTCAAGGACGAACCATGCAAACCGAAACACGTAACACCGAAACTCTCGGCGCACTTATTGATAAACTTTCCATAGTAAACTTAAAGCTATGGCACTGCCAGGAACTGCTGCACTCGCCCAATGCAACAGAGCAAAACCAAGGCGAAGAACGCACCAAGTTGGAAGCAAAAAATACATCGTTGTTAGGTCAGCGCGAACGGCTTATTGCTGTAATTGATGAATGGGTGAACCAAGCGGTAACAAACCCCGAAGGAATGTTGCTTGCTAATCCGCAAAACAAAATCTACGGACGTTTCAGAACCGACGAGCAACACGCATGAGCACATTCAACATCTTAAAAGACCCACTACAACCAACAACATTTGGACAGCAAGTGGATGCACTGATAATAGCAAACATCCGCATGTGGCATGCACAAGAAATCCTGTTCGATTTAGATGCACTTAACGCACTCAGTAAAGACGGCATGTACTCAACGCTTAAATATGCAACGTGGCTAAACTTAGAACGCAACGTGTACATGGATGGCACCGATGGCGCAATTGTAGAGCATTTAGCGCACGTACATCCATCGGTAAAACAGCAGGTAGCAACCACAACCACCTCAACCGAGGTAATCTGGGAAAACAGTTAATACAACAGTTTGGATTCCCTCCTCAGCCGAAGCAATCCTTCAGCGCGCCAACCCGGTGCGAACCGCTCGTTGTGCGTCGCTGAAAACTATTAGCATATTAGGTGTGCAAACAATACGGTATTGTTCTTTATTAATCATACTACACTACTAAAAAAAGTAACAAGATGTTTACAAACTCTCTAAATATCCACCAAGAGTAATGTGGGCCGGAAGGTGCAATTTTTTACGTAGGCGGTGGCGGTGATTTTCTACTGTTCGTGTGCCGATGTTTAAAACGCTAGCTATATCTTTGGTACATAGACGGAGTTTAAGTAGTGTACATATCTTCATTTCCATACTGCTTATAGTTGGATGTAACTTGTGCAGTTTAGCACTAAATCCATCATGCACATCATCAAAATGCTCTATGAAATCTCGCCATGATTCCTTTGAACGACCATACCGATGCAAATCGGAAATGACAGAGTCAAGAATCTTCTGTGCGTTTCGGGTTGGGGAATACCGTGCTTCTGTAATTTGTTCTTTTAGGGTTGCAAGAAACTCTTTTGCTTGTGCAAAGTCCAATGTAGCACGCTCTAATTCTCGTTCTTTTGTTTTTACACGTTTATGTAATTGCTCGCTGGTAGCTCGGTACAATTCTGCCTGCCGCATTGCTTCGTCTGCAAAACGAATAAGTTCGGCATTCTCCGTACTTCGTTCGTAATCTAAGCGGGTAAGTATTAACTGGGTTTTATAGTATTCTTCCTGAAAGTGCATTGCGCTTTTCCAATCATTCCATTCTGCACAAATAGTAAATAATGCATAATAGATATCTGCCATATCCTTTCGGGCACTTATATCGGTTGCAATGGAAAGCGCTTGCGTTAGTGTATCATATGCTTTTCGCTTGTTGCGGGCGGAATAATAGGCAAAAGCTAAGGTTTGTAAACCATTGCAAACATAACGCCGATGTCCAAGTTTTTCAAATGTAGCTATTGCTTCTTTAGTCATAGGAATTGCACGGCGTGTATTCCCTGAGCGTATTAATGCTAATGCAAGGTTCAATATTGCTTCTGCCATTCCGTTTTCATTACCTACCTGCTTATGTAAAAGTAAGCTTTCTTCTGCTAATTGTTGTGCTTTTATCAATTCGCGTTGGTCGCAATAGAATCCAGCAAGCCCATGACAAGAAATAGCCAATCCGTATGGATCATCTAATGTACGCCAAAGGGCATTGCTTTTTTCTAAGTATGCTTGTTGTTGCTCACGGTTACCTTGAGCAAAATATGCCATAGAAAGATTATGTAACACCCCGCATAGCCTTTGCGTGTCCCCAAGTTCCTCATATATCTGTAGTGCCTTATCTAACTGGTCTACCCCACGTTGAATCTCGCCGGCGCTCACATATACATTACCAAGTGTAGTCATGGCTGTTGCCTCAATTACCGAGTCGTGGATATCTATAGCAAGATCTATGGACTTTAAGGCAAATGTTATTGCCTCCTTGTAACGTCCTAAAAAGAGAGCCACCCCGGCCGATTGTGAAAGTGCAAGTGCCTTTCCTTTTGCATTGCGAGTGCGTGTGTATATATCAAGAGCAGAAGCGCATGCATCGGCAGAACGGGTATAATATCCCTGAATAAAATAAGCACTTGCCCTACATAAATCGGCTAACGCAATACCACGTTTATAATCATGCGTTATACTTAGTTCTTCAATGTCTGCACATAAGGCAAGTGCTTGCTTTGGGTCACGCCGATGCACTTGCTGAAACTCCTCGGCAAGTACATGAATTTGTTGAATGAAATGTTTCCGCTTAATGTTT
This sequence comes from Bacteroidota bacterium, assembly GCA_019695345.1. GTDB lineage: Bacteria > Bacteroidota > Ignavibacteria > Kapaibacteriales > NICIL-2 > JAIBAE01. Next base: position 10,463 of record JAIBAE010000091.1, read on the forward strand.
TTCATCGTACTACACAACCTTAGTAGTTTTTGTCTACTATTGCAACCATCAATGATACGCTTGTTATTAGCATCCTTGATATAAGTACCGGCTAATAGGAGCAATTATTATCGAGCATTATTTTTACTTGAGGTTGCGCTCTTTCCCCAATTCCAGCCTACTGTTGTACCTTGTAGGTTCATTGTCAACGTCCACGAAAAACCTGCTATCTGAAACGTGCTTGTTGTTTGCTTGGGCGAACTTTGCGGAATAGTCAATGACTTACCACTTTCATCTTTATCGGCAAACGATGTTGTGCCTTGGTCATCTACACAAACACGGTACGTTCCGTTACCTACATTGGTAAATGTCCCTTTGTCTCCATTCTTTGTCTGAACTGTTGTCCATGCACCGGAAGCACTGCGTTGTTGCAGACGTACTGTTTGTGCCGATACTACACATGTAGCTATTGCGAGAAACGCAAGTATCAAAACTGTTTTCATTATTGTGACCTTTCTGTTATTGTTATCGTGCATTATTCGCACTCGAAGCTACGCTCTTTCCCCAATTCCAGCCTACGGTTGTACCTTGTAGGCTCATTGCTAACGTCCACGAAAACCCCGCTATCTGAAACGTGTTTGTTGTTTGTTTGGGCGAACTTTGGGGTACAGTCAACGACTTACCGGCTTCATCTTTATCGGCACACGATGTTGTGCCTTGGTCATCTACACAAACACGGTATGTTCCATTTGCAACATTGGTAAATGTCCCTTTGTCTCCATTCTTTGTCTGAACAGTTGTCCATGCCCCCGATGCTGTTCTCTGTTGAAGACGTACTGTTTGTGCCGATGCTACACATGTAGCTATTGCGAGAAACGCAAGTATCAAAACTGTTTTCATTACTGTGACCTTTCTGTTATTATTATTGTTATCGGGCATTATTCTTACCTGTAGTTGCGCTCTTTCCCCAATTCCAACCAACTGTTGTGCCTTGCTGATTCATTGCCAATTTCCACGAAAAACCCGCTATCGTAAACGTGCTTGTTGTTTGTTTAGGCGAACTTTGGGGTACAGTCAACGACTTACCGGCTTCATCTTTATCGGCACACGATGTTGTGCCTTGGTCATCTACACAAACACGGTATGTTCCATTTGCAACATTGGTAAATGTCCCTTTGTCTCCATTCTTTGTCTGAACAGTTGTCCATGCCCCCGATGCTGTTCTCTGTTGAAGACGTACTGTTTGTGCAGATACGATACAGGTAGATATTGTAAGCAATATTATTATTAAAAGTGTTTTCATAGTGTTCTTTCAAATAGTAAAAAAATATTGATATCCTATAATGTAAATCTTATCCCAGCTACCAATGATTGATCAAGCGCTCTCCGCAATGAGAAATTACTATCATACACAAGTCGCATATTATACTCGATTGTGAACACGCCATAAACTAGCGAAAGTGTACTTAACGAACCAACACGCACTTTGGAAATATCCTGATATGTTTCCCGCTTACCAAGTAATGCAGTTTTTGAACTAAGATTGAGAGATAGTTTCTCTGCAATTTGTTTTCTTGCATTAACATCCACTACACCGCTAATTCCACTTTCTAATGTTACTTGATCTTGCACGGTGGCCAAGGGATTTTCCGGACCAATAATGTACTTTTCCCGCGTGGTAACAAGTGGAAATTGATTGGTTATAGTTTGCTGAAGTGCATAGCCAATACCATACGTAAAATTAATTTCACCTGTTCCATCAATAGCAATGCTACTAATTTTTTGACCAAGAAACAAGGTCTGATATACAAACAACGGGTCAGCAAATCGTGTAATAACAGTGTCTATTCTTCCTTCTTTCATTTGCGTTTCTCCCGTTGTTTCTAAAAACAACCGAATTCCGATAGAAGGGAACAACAACATTGATGGTGTTACCGAGACAAGCAAATTATCTTGAGTTTTAATCGGCTCAGACTCGGGTGTATGGAGTTGTCCAAACTGTGCATATAGCGATCCCGACAATCCAAACACAGATCCCTCCCACTGGAACCGCGCATTCATATTTGCCAGCCATTGTGCCGTCAATGTTTCTTCATCCGATTTAGAAATATTCTGAAATGTTGCTCCTATCGATGGGTTTAAAGTATAACTAAACGTTGAAGTCTTGTTTACTGTATCTTTTATACTTAAGTCTTCAATCCCCCGCCGCGGTACTTCATCAGATACTTTTGATTGACTTGAGTCGGCTTGCGCATACATACAATATGGCATAGCAGATACACAAAGCCCCAACATAATCCAAAAGCTACAAATAGTTTGAAATGATTTCTTCATAAGTATTTATACAATCGAAAATGTTTATCAGAACACAGTTACTTTACGTACTATGGTACAACCATTTCCGCCTTTTACTTTAACACTAAAGTACTCTGTACCTTTCGGCAAAGTAGCAGTATCGGTAAGTGTAAAAACAGGAGCTCGTCCGCTCCAGTCAATAATACCCGTAAACGTACATGGCTGCATTTCACGCCGAGCATTATTTGCGCTGGATGCGCTAGACTTAGCTTTTTGCAAGCTACTTTCTGTACCTGTTCCGTTACCAGCAGTTGTATTAACTTCATTCGGTATCTCTAAGCAAGTATGAACAACTCTACACTGCTTATTAGTTGTAAGATTTGTTAATATCACGATAAACTTACCTATTGGAATTTTTGTTAACTCTAACTCTTCATTTCCTCGTATTGCACCGGTAGCAATTGTAGCACCATTGGCATTGAGTATTGTAATGCCATAACTCTGTGCAACAGTACTAACTGTATTACCAACTAAACTCATACAAGTTAGAATAATCAATATTACGGTATTATACATAGTATTATCTCTGTTAGTAGAAGTACATTAATAATGGAAACAAGTTTAATCATCTGCTATTATACTATACACAACCGCCATATAGAGAGGAGTATGGGTATTCCCTATACAGCGGTGTGTGTAACATTCAATTTCACTCAACCCAATTATCAATTTGTCAGATTAAAGGTTAGCGTGTAACCGCCTAAGGTACTATTGTATTTGTTGGTAGGAAGATTTTGTGCCGGTACACTAACATTCATTGTGGTACCAAGAGTACTTTTATTAATTGTAAAGCTATTGATATTAAATGCTGTAGGCATTTGTGGCATTACAAGAATAACAGCACCTGTAGGTGTAACCTTAACTTTTGCCATACAGGTTCCGGCTACATCGGGTAAACAGTAGTTTACGGCAGGAGTTATAGGATATGGTTTCCCTTTCACGTCCACTATTTTCTCAGAAGTAGGTAATCGTTGAGCCATCGCGTTAGATGGTATCATCGTGTAAAAAGAAAACACGCAAACACATAACAAAACAATTCGCAATACAGGATGTGTAAACATAAAACATCACCATAGAAATAGTAAAACAATTATGATTTTACAAAGCAGAGTAAAATGGAACCATTGTATAGTAACATTTTAGCACAGCTTAGCTATGGCAAACCTACACGAAATCATTTTGCAAGTACTACTCAATTACTACTCTATTATGCTTACATACTGTGAGATTTCAATCTATCGTCACGGTTATCGCGCGCTAACACTACAGTCCTGAGAAATGTATATAACACTCATTGTTGTTTAAGGTTTTCCCTCATCTGCCGAAGAAAACCACAAGCGCGCCAACCCGGTGCGAACCGCTCGTTGTGCGGCGCATCAATACTCACTACTTTGCGTTATTTGGTATTCGTAATTGCATCACCGTTCTCTCTCCCGCCATGCAACGCTGTTACTTGCACAACATTTGGAGCGGTCTATTAGGTTGCGTTAAAAAAGAAATTACCTTTGAAATCAAAATAGACACACAGCAACCGCCTGTCCTGCATTCCCTAAGGTGCGGTAAAGGTTCACAACACCTAACGCCTGATTCAGG
>JAIBAE010000160.1 GCA_019695345.1 Bacteroidota bacterium
ACTGTAGTACCTGAGTACTGAATAACTTTTGCGATGCTGTAACGGTTGGAGCGGACAGGGTTGCCGCGCTTGCGTTTCGCCTCGGCAGATGTGGTTAACCAAATATCCTTTCCCAAAAGAACGCACTAATAGTAACATCTCTATCGGCGGCAATCCCAACAGGAATCATTTTACGGGTAATGACAAACTCTGTAAGATTTGTACTGTTGTTATATTGTAAACGCCGTTGCAGTCCCCGCGTTCTTCCCCAATTACTATTGTTGTTTGTTGCAATTGGTACGGAATCAAAACTCATATAGCCCGTTGTGCCATTATACAAATGGTATGGTACTTTAATAATGAGAATGGTATCGTTGGCTGTGGTATCGTTATCGGTTGCTAAGGTTCGGCGCAAGTTTACCGTTACGTAACAACGCCGTGTATCGTATTGCTGATTTAAATTATCGTTAAGGCTAAGATATAACGAATTGGGTTTATACACATATTCGTTACCAAGCCACGGTTTGTTAAATGCAAGTACAGGTGTAGTTACCGCCGGGTTACTGTTAAAACGCCATCTGTAAATTTGATTTCCACTTTCGGTTGTTGAATCAACCTGCCCTAACGATGTATTCCGGTAGAGAAAGGGAATTGATGCTCCGGATTTATCGTTTTTATACGGTGTAAATGTATTATCTGTTATTGTTGGTAGCCACGGATGCCATACAATGGCAGTTGCATCTAACGGTCCTGAAGACGGGCGACATAACGAATCAAGAATGTAAATAATCTCGCTGGAATCAGGCATATCGAGCATGGTAAATTTATCTGCACTATCAAGCGGATACCAACGCGACATAAATAAATTACCTTGAAATACATTCATGTGATAGCGTTGTGTTAATGCTCTGGGACTGTTAACAATATTCCATCCGTAAAAGAACCGTGTTTGTTCTTTTGTTTGAGTAAACGTTGTTGGATGAGTAAAGTTCATTACACTTGGTTCTGTGTTTTGTGCATGCACGAAGTGTGCCACCATAACAAGTATGGCGATATTCAATAATGTTCTCATTGGGTATCCTTACTTGGTTATGATGAATGGTTTACTAACTACGTGAGTTCCAAAATGACAGTTTACATAGTAGATTCCAGAGGCAATTGATTGGTTTGTCAGAATATACTCTGTCTCTCCTAATGGTACGAAACCTTGATATATGTTAGTAACAATATTTCCATTAGTATTTGAAATGGAGATTTCTACTTTGTTTAGATCTTTATTCGTGTAAACCTTAATTATGTTTTTATTAGAGGTTATTGAAGGAACAACTGCAATTGAAAACTCATTATCAGATAGTTCATCACCAGTAATTTTAGTTAACCAATCAATTTTGTTGACAATTATATTCTCTTTACCATAGCTAGTAGCCAATAAAGCGGATTCGTTACTAATTGCCATTGCTCGTCCTGTTTTTTGGACTTTAGTTAAGAATGACTTTTTAAGTAAAATATCAACAAAGTAGACATTATAGTCTTTTGAGACTATTGCAAATCTATTATCTGAAGTAAATAAAGCTCTAAAAGCATATTCATTCACGCTTCCTTGACCTAATCCATCAATTATCAACTCTTGTTTTAGGCGTATATCATATAGATGATTAGATTTTAACACAAAGTAATTTCTATCAGGAGAGAAGGAGATAAGTTCAAGATTAGGAATGTTTTCGATTAGTATTTCGCCGGGCTGAATACTATCACGCCAATTCCATTTACATAAAAAGAAACTGTTTTGACCTAATACATAATTACCATCGGGTGTTAGTGCTATTTTTCCTTCGGGGTATCGTGAGTTTGTTCCTAACGCTCCTTTGGTTTTAACACTCCATACCGTTTGCTTCGTTGAATTGTTATAGACTGCTATTTCCCAATAGAACACTTCTTTACTATCCCACACATGGGATTTAACTGCTATTACACTTCCATCATTGTTTATATCAAATGATGCAAAGTCATGTTCTTTTGTTGGGATTGGTAATGAATCTAATGTTTGGAATGTTACGGCATCTTTTATTTCAATACCCTTAAACCCTCGTACAAACAGCTTATTCCCTTCTTTTGTAAATATACATTCCTGCGCTCCGTATAGGGTGGGAATAATAGAAATGGTATCGCCTGTTAAGGCATTGTAGCGGACTAATTGGTGTTCATCGTTCCCAATAAGAATAGACTTGGAATCGGGAGTAAAGACCATTGCATTAATATTCCCGACGAACTTTCCCCAAAGGGAATCAAGAGTTATGCTTTGAGCACGTGCAAGTGTGTGAGTCAGGCACAACAAGATTGCCCAACAAATAACAAATCTGAGTTTCATAAAAGAACTCCTGTAAAATTAAGTGAGTAAAACAATAAGCCCACCTTAACACACCTTGCTCCCTAATTCCCATGTGCAAAAACGGGCGGCATTTCATTTATGCTCTAAGTGCGGTACTTGCAGGTAACCGTGGAAAAGAACAATAAAGAATGCGCCCGCAAGCGGGCGTTCCCTTACTGTATTCTTTTCCAAATGATACCTGCAAGTTTTCACCTAGAATCCAGTAACTAACGCTAATTATATATCAAAAAAGCTATGTACCTATATGTATCCTGATGCCTATTGTTTTACCATGCTCCAAACTTACAATTGATTGGTTCAACGGCAAAGACAATTCTTATCAGTTCTTACAATTCAAATATGTTTAATGTATTGATGTAGATTTCTTAGCAAAACAACTATTCTCAACTTACAACAACTTATTTTATCATTCACTACTCAAAAACTACG
>JAIBAE010000019.1 GCA_019695345.1 Bacteroidota bacterium
TGCTATTACTCACATAATAGCAAACAAAGAACGATACATTAGCCAAGCCGAAGCAATAGCCAAACTGTACAACAGGGAATCGCAAGAAGAGATTATCCTTAAGATATATACGAATCTTGTACGGTAGTAGTTGATTCTGTTGTTGGTACAACCGGTGTTGTAGTTGTGGGCAACGGTTTTTTGTCTCTCAACTTTTTTACAAACCTTCTACCAATAACAAACAGAACAATCAAGATTAGCCAAATGTGCCATGCACCAATAAACCATATTACAAACCACTGTAAACTTTTCCAGCCGTTTGTAATTGCGCTCCACACGCGGGCAAAGAATGTATCTTCAGGTGCTGTAATGGTGCTGCCCGCTACATACTCGGAATACGTTAACGTTATGGTGCTATACGTTGCCTGATTTTGCAGGTACTTTTGTCTTCCTTCCAGAACATCAATTTCTTCGCGAACATTTTTAATGTAGTCCTGAACTTGCAGAATATCCTCAATCTTATGTGCCTGCTTTAACACCGAATAATACTGTTCTTCGGTTGCATGTTTAGCGCGCAATCGTGCTTCATTATCGTGAAACTCAGCAGTTACATCGTTGGCTTGTACTTCTTTACTCAGAACAGAATACGCAAGTTTGCATAAACCATCCAGTAGCTCGTTAAACTTAGCTGTTTCAATTCGGGCAGTTATCGTTCCTTCACGAGAGTTACCTTCCGTAGATTCATTCACCGATGAAATATATCCACCTTTGGTAGTTACAAGTTGTTGCAGTTTCTGCGATGTTTCGGTAAAGTTCTCAACCCTGCAACGGACTGTAGCTGTTTTGATAATCAGTTTATCGGGTTGTGGAATATCTGCAGCAGCCGATGTTGCATTTGAACTTACCTGACGTGCTACTGAAAGTGAACCATGTGATGTATTACCATTGCTTGTTGCAATGGTGCCGCCTGTTACTGACCAGTTATACGTATTTCCTCCATCATTTGATTTTTCCTTGACCTGGGAAGTTGGAGATTGCAAGGTGATATCACTTTGCTGTTGTAGTTTATCGCACGATAGCAATGAGCATAGAAGAAATGCAGAGAGTAATAAACGCATAGATACCTCAAGTTTGTATAATGAACCAGAGAGCGCATTTGGATATACAAAGTTACATCGTAAAAATGTTAAAATTGAATTTTATGCTATCGCAAACCGCACCGAACGTACATGCACAGGCAGAAAATTTTCTGCCCCAACAACCCCTAACCTTGCGGGAGAGAACGCCGAATGAAACAAGCACCGTAACCGTGTGTTGATAGAACTGATACGTACCTAATACATTAGTAAACCCATGATGAATTTCAGAATAATTATATACTGTTGTATACTGTGTTTGCCATATACAGCATACTCGCAATGCTCCGATGCAGGGATTTGCACATTGGCACACACACAAAGTAAAGAACAAGATACGTCGGCATCTGTAACAGTAGCGTTATTACTACAAAGTTCAGCGAGTGCAAAACAAGATGGAATTCGATACACCATAGTACAGCCCGAAATACATTATTCTATAACAAACGATGTTAGCATTCACGGTAAGTTCCCGTATTCATGGCAAAAAGGCCCGCAAGGAAGAGTATGGGGAATAGGTGACCCACTGGTAAGTGGACTCTATCGAATCTATAACGACACAGAGCGCTCTGGCTATTTATCAGCCGGAGTACGTATTACCTTTGGGAACGATAAGGAGCAAAGTTTACCACAAGCATATCAAAGCAGCTTAGGTGCTACCGATTACTTATTTGGTGCAATGTATTCGGAGTTTGGTTGTACGGTAACAGCAGGCTATCAGTTTGCAGGCGGAAGGAACAACAATATTACCCAACTGGAACGCGGTGATGATGTTTTGTTTGGACTAAACTATAGCTACCAAGTTATGGAGAAACTACACATCAAACCGGAAGTATTGTTTATTAAACGCTTAAGCGAATCTACCACTATTGATACCAGAACATTTCCTTATCAATACATAATAGTTCCCAATAGCGCCCAAACGCAATTGAATATTGGGTTGGGTGCATCGTACATGGTTAACAAAAAAAGTAATGTGCGTATATATGCTGCATTCCCAACCCTGAAACGTGAGGTGAATGTAGATGGCTTAACCCGTGCATATACAATCTCGGTTGGGTACGAAGTGAAATTTTAAATACTCTTAAACAATAACCGATGTTGAGTATAAGCAAGGGGTCATCCCGCAAGGCATTGGTATGTAGGTAGTGAGGTTAGGTTAGGTGCGGTCTTGCGTTAGCAAATGCTATTATATTGTTTGTAGCAGTTGTATAACCTTGCTGCGAAGTTCTTCGGTAAATTGTTTTTCCTCGGTTCGTCCCGGTAGCGGTGGTGGAATAACATTCTCTCCCATACTTATTGTAACAGCACCCGATGTAAACGTGTACGTATCAGGCGGTACAATTTTCTCCGTTCCGCTTATGGCAACTGGAATTACCTGTTTACCCGACCGTGCTGCAAGAACAACAGCTCCGCGTTTAAATGGTAATACATCTTGTGTGGTTGACCACGTTCCTTCGGGAAAGAGAAGCACCGAAGCACCTTCTCGGATTTGCTCTACAGCCGCATCAATACTTGCTACAGCATCTTTGGCATCGGCGCGGTTCACGGCAATAAACGGCGAGAGCGCAAGTATCCAACCAAACACCGGAATGCGGTTCAACTCGTGTTTGTACATAATGCGGATGTCGTCGGTTATGCTTGCCAACACACACGGAATATCAAACAAACTGCGGTGATTACAAATGTAAATACATGGCTCGGGTTGTGTAGTGTTGTTACCCCTTATAGTTAACCGTACGTTACCAAGCTTACACATACACTTAGCCCACAACCGTGCAGTTGCATAAAAGAATGCATCGCTACGTATAACAACATATAATGGTAAAAAGAGTAGCGATGCCACAAACGTTGTTGTTACTATTACTATGCCGCGAAGTTTATTCATGTGCTTGCTGTTTTTATGCAAAATAAAACCTCTGCACAAAACACAGTGGAGAGGTTTTATTATATAATAGGGAATCTATTTTTGTAGTGTTGGGTAAGTACCGTCCCAAAAATATAAGTTATTGGAGCCCAGAAATACTTCTCCAAAATATCCTCCTGTAACTCTTGAACGCAGTCCAAAAGGTTTGTACTTGTCAATAATAGACTCCTTTACATCTTCGTATGTAAGCGTATTATCAGGATGTAGCTCAATATATTTTCTAAACTGAGTATTAAGTTGTTCACCCCATATAGAGTACCAAAATCGCGCTTTATAGAATATTGTAGCAAAAAGTTTAGAATTACGTTTACTAAGAGTTATCTCGGAAAGTTGGTTTGATAAAGCACGAAATACTTGTTGCAATGAATCTTGCTTGTTGCTTGCCCACAGGTATGCTTCTTTATTTTGCCGAGACGGATATAATTGTGGAAGGCGGAACGCACTATCTAACAATCTTGCCTGCTCACGTATTGCATTTAATTTCAGTAAGTCTTTCTTGCTAAGTTTGCTATCAAACTCTTTCTTCCAAGACTGAATTTCAGGTACTACATTCTTCACAACCCAAGCATCAAGTTCAGGTGGAATGGGAACAATCTTGTACTGAATTGGAGTATCGGGCTTGGAGTAATACCGTTGTTGTGGGCGTGTATAGTCGTTATCCGTTGCAAGAACTGTGAATTGTAAAATAACATACAACAAAGCAACAAAAACAAACCGAATGGATTTCATACATCCTCCTCGGGATATTGTGGTAGGGATACAATTGTTGGTTGCAACTTAATAAAATGTGATATAAAATAAAACCTCTGCACAAAACATCGTGCAGAGGTTTTTATAACGATACATTTAATGAGGTTACTTGGAAACCGTCATTGTTTTACTTACGGTTCCAGATGGCGTTGTAAGTTTATAAACATACGCACCATTTGCCAGTGCTGATGTGTTAACGTCCACGGTGTTTTTACCGGCGGAATACATACCATCGGCAATGGTTGCAACAGTACGTCCGTTAGCATCAACAAGAAGTAACGATACGCGCTCGCTTTGTGGTAGTGTAAAGGTGATTGAGGTTTTATCAATTGTTACAGGGTTCGGATAATTCTGGTCGAGAGAGAGTGCATTATCGCTTCCTGTTACGGTGTTGATGCGTGGCATAGATTCAGGCATAAACTGATTGCCATCCAGTTCCGGAATATCGCCGCCATCCCACAACATAAAGCGCGCCGCCATTTTTTTAGGGTTGTGTCCACCAAATCCCATTTCTTTACCAAAGCCCATCATCATAGGCATAGCATGTCGCATCATGCCACGTTCTTCTATGTTGTTGTTCTTCATAAATGTTTCTGCTTTATCTTTAGCAGTTTGCATCCATTGTTGTACTTGTGGTTTAGCTGTTTCGCCAAGTTGTTTAAGTGCTTCTTTGTTCTTTTCGGCAAGTGGTTTTAGTTCGCGCATCAGTTGTTCATGCTTTTCAAACATTGCTTTCCACTCGGTACGGAGTTGTTCACCTGCGGCTTCGTCCTTGTTCATACGTGCTTCGTGCGAGCGTTTCATCAAGTCCATTGATTGCTTTTGTAACTCACGTGCGCGGCTACGCAAAGAGTTCAATGTTGTTAAATCGCCCGACTCCAACTTTGCATCAAACTGTTGTTTCCACGTGCGTACCACAGGAACAACATCTTGTTTAACCCATGCTTTCATATCTTGCATAAGCGGCTGGAACTTTTTCATCATCTCGCCCGGCTGTGCAGAACATTCTTTTTTACATTCGGCTTTATCGTTGCCGTGGCATTGTGCTTGTGCTACTAAACTCGAACTTGCCACCAAGGCAAGCGCAAGTAAAATGCGGTGTAGTTTTTTCATAGGAACTCTCCTTAAGTAATAAATACAGTGGTGTTATAAGTACGTACATTGTTTTGTGTGCGTATTGACTAACCACTGCTATTTTACGTTTAAACAAAAAATGTTAACATGATGTTATTCTGCTATCGCCTGACGGCACCAACTCTCAATTACATCAAAGCCACCACTTGCCGGAAAGAACAATACTGCGTAAAACAATCCTTATCGTTATAAACTGTACTTTTAGCCAACCCCTGTAAGCGAAATTACAATATGAAACCGTATATTTGTCTCAACACCAATTTGCGGAAGGGAAATGCGTCAGTACCCACCGCACGTAACCGATGGAGACTGTATGAATCAATATCTAGTAGAATTCGATTTACCCGATTCATTTACCGAGCAATTTATCTCGCTGATACCCGAGCAACGCGCACAAGTACAAAAACTGATGCGTAGTGGCAAACTTTCTAACTATGCACTATCGTTAGACAGAAAGAAGTTGTGGGCATTTTTCCGTGGCGAAAACGAACAGGAGATTGTGAATACTATAAATACATTCCCGTTAATTAACTACATGCACCCAACCATCCACGAACTCATGTTCCACGAGAATGTGTTTCTGCAATTCCCCGTGATGTCGATGAATTAACACATAACAAAATATTCTAAGAAAATCCTACCGCAACCCGATAGGATTTTTTTGTTTGTAGTATATTCCATTACAACTCAAGGCACCCGAGTCGCAACGATGTTATTGACATTGGAGGGATTCTTCGCGGTGCTCAGAATGACAATCTTAACCGTCATACTGAACGAAGTGAAGTATCTTGTAACGTAACAGATTCTTCGCGATGCTCAGAATGACAGAATGCAATTGGTGTTTTCGACGCGAGGCATCGCGCCGCTACGAAGGTGTTAAAATGGGAAAGGGTTTTCGCTTTGCTCAGAATGACAATCTTAACCGTCATACTGAACGAAGTGAAGTATCTTGTAACGTAACAGGTTCTTCGCGTTGCTCAGAATGACAGAACGCAATATGTGTTTTCGACGTGAGGCATCGCGCCGCTACGAAGGTGTTGAAATGGGAAAGGGTATTTGTGTTGCTCAGAATGACAATCTTAACCGTCATACTGAACGAAGTGAAGTATCTTGTAACGTAACAGATTCTTCGCGTTGCTCAGAATCACAGAATGCAATTTGTGTTTTCGGCGCGAGGCATCGCGTCGCTACGATTACTGCAATTCGTAATCTGTAATTCGTCATTCGTAATTGATTCGCGATGCTGAACGGTTGGAGCGGACCGGGTTGCCGCGCACGCGGCGCACTTCGGCAGTGGCGGGGAACAACTATATTTATTACTGTAGTACTTGGGTTTTTACTTTTATATTTGCACGAGTGTTGGTGAATTACGCGGATTACCATTACAAATGTCACGGATGACGAGTACCTTATTTTCTGCAAAATTATTGTTGTGTGTAGTAGTGTTGTTTGGCACTGCAACGTTTGCGTATGCACAACTTCCTACCGCAGCATCGCCCGCACGATGGGTTTACCCCGATGGCAACAGTGAGGCAACTCGCAACCAACCTACTCCTTCGGCTAAACAAAACTTAGATTCAGTTGTTATCAAGTGGTCAACGAATGCTATTGCAGGTGATGTTCGTCCGCTGATAGGAAATATTATTAACAACAATAAGCTATCGCCTAATAACCCGTTTGCTCCGTTAGAGATTGCCGCTGTAATTGGCGGTAAACTTGTGATTGTAGATGCAACCGGACGCAACAAGCCACCTTCGGTGTTACCACCATTTGTTCGGAGTGTTAGCGTGTTATTGGATTCGGCTTCGTTGCCACAACAAGTGTATTCGCTCTTCCCATCGCTTATTGGATTGGAATCAATTGAAAATGCAAAGCCCGTTGGCGAGCAAGACTCTATTGCGTATTCGTACATTGCCGGTTACGATACAACACGCGATTCGATAGTAGTTCTGAAACGCTTGGCTTTGGATGTTCGCCCGTACGACCCAAATTTGTTTGCCGGTATTAAACCGGTGTTTGGGCGTCCGCTTGGGAATCAGGTAGTTATCAGTGCAATTGTGAGCATGAGTAATCCTACTATTCCGAGTATCCCAAGTATTACTCCGTTCTTTAGGGGATTAACAGTATTTCCATCGGGGTCGTTTATTGCTCCGTATGTTAAGGAAGTTGGCGATACAATTCCGGTGCGGTATACGGTGGGTCCGGATGTATCATTTTCACAGCCATCGGTTAGTTCGTTAACAGGTGGTAAATATGGATTGGTGTTTCCTAACTTTCCGGGACAAGTTGATTTTACCATACCCGACCCGTTAAACTCGCTCTCAACATATGTAAACCGTCCGTACTTAATGGGGCTTGAGTTACAAGGCGCAACACCTGCCGAAGCAATTGTACCAATTGATTTAGATTTTCTTTCAACAACTGGGCAAACATCAACTCGTCCGCGCATTAAGCCGTATTACATTACCGTAAAAGATGCTGGTGCAAGTAATGCTGTAAAAACAGTTCTGTTAGTTGCAGAAGAATATATGGGACGCGATAGCTCGTTTGGGAAATCGCGTTTGCATTTGTATCAAACAAACGGCGACCCCATAACCGCGCCAGATGACCCTACAAACCCCTCGTTTGTTGGTTCTATGAACCACGGTTGGTCGGTAGCAACGGGTGATGTAGATGGATTAGATACCAATTTGTTATTGCCATATTATCCGCATAATCCCGGTAATGAAATCATACTAACGCAAACAACACGCGAGTTTGCTCACCCCGCATCGAAGTTAATGATTATGCGATACCGCACAGGTACTGCCATTCAGAAACCTGCACCACGCAATGCGTTCCTTAATCAATTGGATACTATTGTAACAACTAAAATTACCGGATGGGTTGCAGCTGTAAATGATATTGATAACACAGGCGATGGAAAAGCAGAAATCTTTTTAGCCGATGGCAATGACCTTGTTGTATTGCACATGCGTGATTACAACGACGAACGTTTCCTAACAGGTCAGCCATTTGATACCGTGTTTACGCACCATTTCCCAAGCGAGGTGATTAACCACATTGCCATTGCCGATGTTGATGGCGATTCGCTGAATGATGTTTTAGTAACAACCAATGTACGCTCGTATTTGTTTGGTGTGTTATCGCCAAACTCGCTTGTTGTTACAACCCCAAGCAGAATTACCTCCGGCACTACTTCGTTCTGCCGTGGCGATTCCGCCTCGGTAACGTGGTATAATGTTTTCCGCGGACAGCCCGCCGTTCGTGTAAAGTTTCAGGAGTATCGTAACAATGCTCCGTACGATACAGCAAGAGTTCTTGCAAAGAGTATAACTAACGTAACAGACACTGTATCATACAAATTCTTGCCGGACTCGCTACTTGCTGGAAAGATGGGACGGTTTATTATAGAAAGCACCTCTACTACAAGTATAAAAGACTCCAGTGCATTTGTTGAGTTTTATGCGCCCGGAATATCATTCGATACAACAATCCGCTCGCGCAGATATACAGCACTATCGCGTGGCATTGTAACAGGAATAATGCGCTGTACCGATTCACTCCGGTTGTATTACTCGCTTGATGCAGGCAAAACATGGACGTATTTAGATTCCCTTATTCGTTCAACAGCAGATACAACGTTTTGGTTCGAGCCAAGTATGCCTTGCGTACTATTTGGTTCGTGTACTTCGCCGTTGGATACCACAATAACATTTAAGGTAGAAGGATATAACAAAGCATTAAATGCAGTTCCGGTAACAAGTACAATTAGTGCAAAGATTATTCCGGCACAGATAACAACACGTGTCTATCCCGAACAAACTATGCTCACATCGCAACGGACTATTCTGTGGTTACTTCCGGCGGATTCAACCATCTGCGATTCTGTAATGTTGTTGCAATCAGCCGATGGCGGTAAAACATTTATTCCGCTTGCTGTTCAACCACGCTCTCAAAACGAATACGAGTATCACCCCGATGCACAAACATCCGATACCATTATCTTCCGTATCTGCTGTGCGGCATCGTGTTACCGCACCGATACCGCCATTTATAATGCACGCTCAGTATTGATACATGCTGTTGCGCCAAATCCGTTCGACCCCACAACCGATGTCTGCCAGATATTCTCATCGCCGCCGGCAACAACAACGGCAACCGTTAGGATATTCGACCAAAGTAATCATGTAATTATAGAGTTGGTAAACAACGAACTTCGTGATGCCGGAAAAGTATATACCGATACCTGGAACGGCATGAACGACAGCGGCAAATTTGTAGCAATGGGAATGTACTACATTGTTATAGAATTTGGCGACGGCTCGCGTGAGTTTTATCCCGTCTTTGTCCGCAAAAAATAACTACTACATCTTTTGTTACCCGCTTCTGCCGATGCAACCCGCAAGCGCGCCAACCCGGTGCGAACCAATCCTTGTGCTTCGCGTGGGGATTGAGAGAATAGAAAGACTTGCTTCAATTACAAGAGATACGATAAAGATGTGAGAAAGTAGAAGGTTCTCTCCGGCAAGGTAAGGTACTGTTTTGCAGACGGTTTGGTGCCGTCGGGCGATAGCAAAAAATATCGTGTGTGTTTGTGTTTACACTATTACATATTTTCGTGCGTAGTAATGCACTGAGATTTACTAAAGGGAGTATCATACGATGAGAATTCTTGTTGTTGAAGATGAGCGCAAAGTTGCCAGTTTTATTAAACGTGGTTTAGAAGAAGAACGATATGTTGTTGAACTTGCCACCGATGGCGAAACAGGATTGCAACTTGCATTGAATAATGTGTTTGATGCTATTGTGCTTGATGTAATGGTTCCGAAAAAAGACGGCTTTACCATTTTAAGTGAAATCCGCGAGGCAGGAAATAACACACCTGTTCTGATGCTTACTGCCCGCAGTACTATGGAAGACCGCGTTACGGGCTTAGACCTTGGTGCTGACGATTACTTGCCCAAACCGTTCCACTTTGAGGAACTTGCAGCACGCTTACGTTCCATAATGCGCCGCTCTGGGGCAGAAAAATCTACCAAACTTCAGGTTGGCGATTTGATTTTGGATACGGTAACACACATGGCATACCGTAACAACAAGGAAATTGAACTTACCACAAAAGAGTACGCATTGTTAGAATACCTGATGCGAAACAGAAACCGAATCCTTAGCCGTAGTATGATTATGCAACACGTGTGGAAGGTGAGCTTTGACCCTGAATCGAACATTATTGATGTGTATGTAAAACGTTTGCGTGCTAAAGTGGAAGCAGGCGGTGCGCGCTTTATTTACAGCATCCGTGGTGTTGGCTACCGTATTAAAGAGCAATCGCAAGAACCTGCCGAAAACGAAGAATAGAATTAGCATGAATATAGATTTACAAAACCTACAAACCGTTACAGAACAAAACCTGCAACAGGTTCAGCAGTTGTTTGATGAATACCAACGCGAAGCATTTACACAGCGTTCACCCGAATTCTTTTGTTTGGAATTATGCGGCGAAGCAGGTGAACTTGCCAATTTAGAAAAGAAGAAATGGAAAGGTAAGGACATACAACACAGTGCCATAGCCGATGAAGCCGCCGATGTAATGATTGCGTTGTTAAATTACTCCAACGCACGTGGTATTGATTTGGGAATTGCTGTCCGCGATAAACTTATCCGCATAGAAGAAAAACGTAGTGCTTTAGCAGATAAAGGCGAGCTATATTGATACTGTTATATTTTATAACAGATGTTGTAAACAGTCAAATGCTGTACAGATTGTCATTCCCGAAAACGCTGATAAAGCGTTTATCGGGAATCCAGTATTTCTTATTACGTACAATGGATACCCATTTTCACGGGTATGACAAACACGCGTTAATTCTTAAACAGTTTCTTCTGCCTGTTCCCGCAACGGAATACTCTGCACAACGTGAACAACATCCCACTCGCGGTATTCTTCAGGTCGGGGTGCAATATCCCATTTCCACTCATGGCGTTGTTTTGGGAGTGATATATGCTCAATTACATTTTCTGTATCAACAATTTTTCCGGTTGCATCAAGCAAATGTCTGTGTACATCGGTAATAAGCAGTACAGAAGCGTTGAACTTGCGCAAGTACTCTAAATGTTGCTGCACCATACTGCTGTTAAAACCACGGAAGTCACTCTCTTTAAAACCACATGTTCGTTCTAAATATAACTGCGGCATAATAGGTAATTGCGACATAATGTTTACGCTTACCACCAAATCAATTTCGGAGTCATCTAACAAATATGTTGGTTGTACAGCGTGTGTTGGCAAACCACCTTTACCTTTCATAGTACCAAGTTCGTACAGTTGATTTACCATTTCGGTTACATCGTGGTGAACACACCGAACATTGGCAAACTGACGGCAATACTTTTCTACCTCGGGCACATGAATAATATCAATCAACAGCACTTCGGCAAACATTTGCGATAATTCCTGCACCGGAATATCTAAAAGCAAACCTGTTCCCATCAGTGCAACTTTACGGTGTTGTTTGCAAGTTCGGGCTGATTCTACAATCTGCTGTTTGGTGGTTTCTACGTGTTGTTGCCAATGCTGTGTACAGCGGTTATAACGGGACTGAATAGCAAGAAGTTCTTTAAGGTATCCAATTTCCTTTAAGCGGGAAGGCGATGGAATGGTGAGATGTTTAAGAAACTCGATAATCATGATTTAAAACAAAAACGGTCGGGGGAAAGTATCTTCAGCCCGACCGTTATAGTAACGTTAACGTATTTCTTTGTGTACCGTATGTCTGCGCAGGAACGGATTGTATTTTTTCAGTTCAATACGCTCTGTAGTATTTTGGCGATTCTTCATTGTTGTATAACGTGAAGCCGGTTTGCCTTCTTTTCCCGCTTCCGTACACTCCAGCGTAATGATAACGCGGGCGCCTTTTTTAGCCATGATATTCTCCGCTAAGGATGATTATTATTGTAATTTCAAAATTCAGGACTGCAAAAATACAGCACCAATAGGTTTTGGCAAAGCTAAATTTCATTTTGGTAGAATTTTGGGCTTTTTGGGCTACCGCCCGATGCCGCACCGCACCATTTCCTACCAAAACCCCTGTTTTTGCCGGAGAGAACGCCGATTTTTTATAAAAAGCGGTTATCGTTTAGATTGTTGCTGTGATATTGATGCCGGGAATAAACTTAAAGTCCCGAACATTATAAGTAAACAAAGTAATGCCTGACTCAAGTGAAGATGCGGCAACAAATGCATCCGGTATCTGCAAGCCATGACTTTTGGAAAACTGAAGCATTAGCAGTTTTGTTGCTTCGGATATTGTTTCTGTAATTGGTAACGGTTGGAATGATGATAAATAATGCTGGATTATTTGTAATTCTTTTTTAGATGATGCTCCCTGATATAATTCCATCGCAACCAAATCGCTGACGTATATGGTATTATTCAGCAAAGAATTGGCAATTACGCTGTCGCCTCTAAAAATATCAATAAAAACACACGAATCTACGATGTAGCTTGCCACTTTGCTCTCCACTCACGTTGTATGTCGGCTGACTCTTGTTCAGGTGCGAATCGGTCTTTCCAAATTCCAATAACAGATGAGTCTTCGTTAGAGATTGGTTCCAAACGAGCAATTGGTTTAGCGCCATCTGTTATTATTACTTCATTGCCATCAAGAACCGAATGTAGCAATTCGTCATATCGGGCAACTACTTCATCTTGGCGTACAGTGTATGTCATAGGTTGTATCTCTGTAATTGTTATTAGTAGATTACACATTCGGTTGACTGCAACTTAACATTATTATTGTTGATAATCCACCATTTACCCGCGATGCTGTAACGGTTGTTCCCGACCGGGTTGCGGTGCTGAACGTTTGCTACGGCAGATGTGGGTAACCACTATCAGTTCTATCCTGCATAGCCGTTTTTTACAGCATCGTTGTATGCGTTGCGTAGTTTTGTTTCGTAGTCGTTTTCTAAGTAGTGTGCGCCGTTGTAGTGTTTGGCAAACTCTAACCAGTTTTTGGATTGCAGATATTGTGTGTATCCAAGTGAGGTTATGAAGTTGCCAAATGCTATTAGTTGTTCGCGCTCGGATTTTTGCATGGCGGCTACGTAATCGGCTACGGATGCAAAGCCGCTTGTTTTATAGTTGAACCCCATTATCTGGAATAACCCCCATGATGTTGAAGCATTGGCAGCTTCTACATGGATTTTTTTTGCCCGCTCTAAACGGTCGTATTCTTCGGGACCGTTTTTGTAATAGGCTCGCGTCCAGTTTTGGAATACGATGTCAGGGTTTTTAGCTGTGTAGTCAGTTGGTTTGAGTCCACGTTTTTCGAGTTCCTTCCAGAAGATATGTCCCTCGAAACGGATTTTAGGTTTTCCGTTATCAAAAAATCCTTTGCCGCTTGCTTCAACAAAGCATACAGCTTGCATGGTTGCCGGGGCAATGTTCAGTTTTTTAGCGGCGTTTACAATGTCATCCCGAGTTAATGATGTAGAGGTAGCAACAGGTGTTACAACAAATCCTTGTGTGGCTGCAACTTTTACCGTTGCGGAATCAACTTCGCCGGTTTGTGGTAGCTTGTTGGCTGCCTGATATGCCATTGTTGCTTTAGCGGTAAAATCGCCATAACTGCCTTCTGGCTGACCGTTAAAGAACTTTTTAGTTTGCAAAAACTGCTGCCAACGGAGTACATCGCTTCCTTTGCTACCTTTTTTCAGAATATCCATATTTCTGCTTAATATTTGTGTAAACGTGCTAAATTTCTTGTAAAATACACTATTTAGCTGTGTTGGCAAGATGATTGCATTATTCCCTGTGTTTGTTTTACTCATAACAAAGTGGTGCATCATGGACGCACTGTACCTTATTGCCAAGAACATGGATGTTAGGCATTATGCCAACAAACACACCCTGATGCTATTAGCTGTAAGCAGTTTACTGTTTATAGTAGCATGTAGCTCATCGGTTCGTTATACCTCGGTTGGTAATGCCGGCTATTCCGGAAGTATTGCCGTTAATCCACGCCCAACATCAAACCAAACGGGGAATGATGTTAAAGTAATTATTCCCGGGCAAGAAATCCGTGGCTTTGCTTCGTTTTACGGTGATGAATTTGACGGGCGGTTAACATCGAACGGTGAGGTATTTGACCAACGTAAATACACTGCCGCACATAAAACACTTCCATTTGGAACCAAACTCAAAGTAAAAAATCTGAAAAACAACAGAGTTGTGTATGTGCGTGTAAACGACCGCGGACCATTTGTAGAAGGCCGCGAATTAGATTTATCGCGCGTGGCAGCAGAACGATTAGAAATGGTAAACGATGGCGTTGCTCAGGTTTCCATTACAGTAATGCAATAACATTACATAGAAGGTTTTTTGCCTACAAACTGTTCTTTTACGGTGCGCCGCAAACCGGAAGGAACTAACCCAAAGAAAAAAGTACGAATCAATTTCAAATTCCAGATGAACCGCTCGGTGCGGTTCATCACGCGGCGTTTGGAATAGTCAATGGTAACTCCCATGCCTTCTATAATCTTTGCAGAGCGGTACTCCCACACTTTTTTTATTACAGTATTTCGGTTGGGGAAGTAGTCAAACTTGGTTGCGTAAAATCCATCAAGATCATCTGCCCGTTCCGAGCCATAATACTCAAACTCCCAAGCGTTCTCACCATTCTTTAACAGCTGTAGTAACGCTTCTTTCTTAAACAACGGCATCACAACCGAAGCTCGGTAAACAGTACCTTTCGATACATAATCTACAAGTTCGTTATGCGGAACGTCGCCACGTACAGTTGGGTTCATACGCACATAATTAACGTTGTTTTCAATTGCCCACATGAATACTTTCTCAACATTGCTGTTGTTAATTGTATTTACCAACATTAAATCTTCAAGCATCATAAAAACATAATCCTGCGGAATATGCGCTAATGCGTTGATGATATTATCCGACCACGAAACATCATTACCAACTGGTATCACCGAAACGTTCTCATAAGCAGGTTGTTCGAAATTGGTAATCAGATACACAGGCAGGCGGCAATCGCTCCAGAATCTTTTAAACAACGTAAAGAACGGTTGCCAAAGGTCTTTGTAGTTATCGCATGTTACAACTAGCACGGCGCAACGTTCGGGAAGATTCATAGACGTTAAATAGTATTACACTTCTGCAAAGTTATAGCTTATGGTTGGTTTGCCAAACTTATGTGTGTAGTTGTTGCTATCGCCAGACCGCATCAAACGTTTGCATACAGCCGCAACTTTCCATGCGGGATAGAACATTGGTTCAAGTAATAGTATTTGTATTGAGTAAAATTTGTGTAGTTTATTGGCAACCGCAACATCAATACATAATGGAATATTACTATGAAGCTGCCTTGCCGCATAGACCGAATCTATACAATATCCGTAATGATTTTTCTGTGCTTAACTATCCTACAAGGTACCACTAAAGCCCAGTGCCTGCGAATGTACTACCCAAACGAACCTGAGTACGGGTTTTTCAATCCGGATTCGGTTATGATTGATACGTGTGACAAACGATTGGTAAAAGATTTTGAAAAGATGTATGCCAAGAAATATTTCTCAATCATTTTTAAAACATCACCCTTCGGAATACTTGATATTAAACCGGAAAATGACACAACAACCTATCATGTACGCGATATGCAATCACAGTTTGTTGATGCTATTGCTGCTTTTACCGAACTAGAAAAACGATGGGGAGTTTTTTCGTTAACAAGAAAGTTTCCGTATATCAATGATACATCGTTATTATCCGGCAGAACGTTTATGTTGAGGTTTGATTCATATGTTAAAATTACGGATGTACTAAAGTATTTGAACTCACTAACATCCGAGCAATCAACGTTTGTTGTAAGGATGGAAGCCAACTTTACCTCCAGTATGGGTGTTATACCTTTGGAACTACCCAAGGTTGCCGGAAAACAATTTAATTTAGATTGTACAAGTTATACCGTGTGGTTTACTTCGGAAACTCCGTTTACAATTTCAGTACAGAAAGATTCAAATTGTATTGTGCGTTATCCTGACTCATTACCTACGTTTAAACAAGTAGAGGTAATAGTTATGGTAAAGAATGCAAGCCAACCAGCTCGATTTACAATAGCTGCTCTAAATAAATTAGCAAGAACTGAAGTGCGGGATAGTATTATGCCAATTATACAACCAACATACACTCGGCAACAAGATACACTTACTGTTCATGCACCAGCATATTGTAGTCTGAAGTGGTATTATCAATGGGCTCCAATGGAGCCGGCTGAAACTACTTCTACTATAGTTATGAAAGAGTATGGAACATATTGGTGTGATGTAACATTTAATAATGCGTGTGTGTTAAAAAAGATTGGAGAGACCACAAAGATTAAGATTGATCCGACGGTAGTGGAAGAAGATCTGATAGATGGAATTCATGTTTACCCCAATCCGGTAGCGGAAACCGCAATTCTAACAACTAACCAAGATATAACCAATGTGATCTTGTACTCAATGGTTGGAGCCGAAGTGTGTACTTGGAATACTGTTTCTAAGAATCAGCCAGTAACCTTGCCAGTGCTTACTGATGGTGTGTATTATATACGGTATTTGTTGAATTCGAGATATTCTACAATACCACTTGTTGTCAAAAAGCACTAATATTCATGTGCTTGATCTATAACGATGAAGACCATTCCTTGCTATAGGTTATCTCCCGCAAAACAAACGTTAGTTTTGTGAATGTGGATTGGCGCGGATTGCGGTAGCAAAAGATAAAAAAGGCGGAAGAGATAATTCTTTTCCGCCTTTGTACTATTAGATAGGTGCGCTTAGTTATTAAGGTATTGCTCTAAGCGTTCCATGATAAGTTTTTTAGGTACAAGCCCAACAATTGTATCCACCATTTTGCCTTCGTGGAAAATCATTAATGCCGGGATTGAACGAACACCGTAGTCCATTGAAACTGCGGGATTGTTATCTACATCCAGTTTGCCGATTTTTACTTTGCCGTCTAACTCGGTTGCAAGTTCGTCGATAATTGGTGCTATCTGGCGGCAAGGTCCGCACCATGCTGCCCAGAAATCTATAAGAACGGGTAAGTTTGATTCGAGAACTTCTGTTTGAAAGTTATCGTCGGTTATGTGGAATGGCTGTACTGCTTCCATGGTAAACTCCTGTTATAATTGTAAATGATACTCGAAATTTGGAGGTGCAAAAATAGAAATTTGTTAGTACGTGCGCCTCTTCCCACGGGTAAAAGTTCTCCACTTGGAAAACTTTACGGCGGTGGGTGGCAATAGACGAAATAGTTTTGTGTGTTGTTGTAAATTGGAGTTCCCTATGGAAATAGTGCCTGCTACACTTGAACACAAACTGTTGTTAGAAAACCTGCTTGAATTGTATATGTACGAGCTTTCGGCATTACACCCCGAAGGATTTACCGTGGATTCCACCGGCAGATTTGGCTATAAATACACACCATTATATTTTACCGAACCACACCGCCATGCGTTTATAGTTTACCAGAGTGACGAGCCATGTGGTTTTGTACTAGTGAATAATGATTGCCGTTTTGATAACAGCGATTTCTGGATGGCGGAGTTCTTTATTATGAGGAAGTTCCAACGGAGAGGATTGGGAACAGAAGTCGCACATGAGATATTCCGCAAATTCAACGGTAATTGGGAAGTTGGTGTTGCATATACTGCCATTGGCGAGCAAGACTTCTGGCGGAAATGTATATATAGATTTACAGAATCATTCACTGAAGAGCAAACCACAAAAGAACACCACAACTGGCGCGGAGTGATATTTAGATTCCGAACTGATAGCACTGCTACAGAACATAGCAACAGAGCGGATTTGGCAGGTACTGCGTATTTACAGTAATATGCTCACAAAATTGGGGGTAAGTGCCGATACTACTGCAAACTGTATGTAGTATGTTTACCAGATAATAATGCACTATACCGAAGACTTGTTACACGCTGCAAATCGCCTGAAATTTCCGGGGATTATAGAGCGTGAGTTTAGGGAAACGCATTATAATGTAAAGGCACATTTATTTATATCGCGGTGGGGATTAATTCCTGCAATTTGTATTCTCTGTGCCTTTTGGGCAGGTGACTTTGTTGGGTTTACCCGGCATTTGGAATTTATCAGTATCATACGTGTAGTATCTATTCTTCCTTTGGTTGTAATGTATGCCACGCGTAATACAAACTTTATGCGCAATTACATCCGCGATGTTGCTTGCGTGTATTTGTTTTTGTTAGCGTGTAGTGTGTTAACTATAATTAGCATTACACCCGATACCGATTTTGCCCACCGTGGTTATACACTATCGTTTCCAATGGTGATATTTATTATCTTCTTAGCCAAGCCACGGCTATGGCTTGGAAGTTTACTTACGTTGCTGTTTACCTTGCTGTTAACAACTGTAGATATTATCTACGATATACGCCCAATTGGACTGCACCATATTGGCTCACAGATTCATGTTAATCTGGTTATGGTGTCATCGGTTGTAATTGGCGCCGTAACATGCTATGTATTGGAAGTAGCCGAACGACGTGAGTTTATTCAGAAGCGAATTATTGAGCAGGATAAAGAACAGATATTACTACAACAGTTAGAACTTGCCGATGTAGTAAAACAAATCCAGCAGGCAAACCAAAAGTTATCGGAACAGAATGAACATCTGGACCAATTAGACAAAGAGAAGAACGAATTCTTGGGAATTGCCGCACACGATTTAAAAAATCCACTAACGGGAATAGCAGTAAATGTTGCCAATGTAAAACGCTACATCCACCGCATGCAAACAAGCGATGTAATCAGCACAATGGATTCCATAGAAAAAACAGTGGTACGTATGCGCGATATTGTAGTACACCTGCTTGATATAAATGCAATTGAATCCGGAAAAATGGATGTTACCATACAACCATGCAACGTAAGTACGGTTGTTACAACAATTCTCCGGGATTATTCCATCCGTGCCGCGGCTAAAAACATTACTCTTGCAACAGAAGATACAACCAATAAAACTCTTTTGTGTTTGGCTGATAGTACCATTCTTTATCAGGTGTTGGATAATCTTGTTTCTAATGCCATAAAGTTCTCGCCTTCGGGTAAAACCGTTACTATACGAACAAGGTATAGTTCGGTAAACGGAGGTTCTGTCATGCACATAGAGGTGCAGGACGAAGGTCCGGGGCTAACCGCTGATGACATGAAAAAACTCTTCAATAAATATCAGCGATTATCCGCTAAACCAACCGCAGGCGAACACTCCACGGGATTAGGTCTTTCTATTGTTAAAAAAATGGTAGAAAACATGAACGGAAAGGTTTGGTGTAGCTCGGAAGTAGGTCACGGTGCTTTGTTTACACTCGAACTTCCAACCACATCGGTTCAGGAAGAGCAGAGCGAGATTGGTAAACCTGATTTTATGCTATCGCAGACTGCACCGCTCGTTTCCGGTAACAATACCGTTGCCATGCAGAGTAGTTCCGTACACCAATAACTGCCTTTATCGTGAATAGACGAATTTTTTTTCGTACTTTGCAAGCGTAAACATCACAAATAATAAACAAAGAAGTATGGACCAGATTCTTTCCTTAATTGGCGATAACATCCAAATGATTTACATCATTATTCTATCCATATTTGTTGGGGTGGAAGTTATCGGTAAAGTTCCCGCAGTATTACACACGCCACTTATGTCCGGCGCAAATGCAATCCACGGAGTAGTTATTGTTGGTGCTATCATTGTTATGGGGCACACCGACCCAAGTAACATTGTTGGATTGTTGTTAGGATTTGTTGCCGTAGTTCTTGGAACATTGAACGTTGTTGGTGGCTTTGTTGTAACCGACCGTATGTTGGAAATGTTCAAGAAGAAAGCCCGTTAACGTGCGGGAGGTTTTTCTGGTTGGTATTGGCGGCATGGTAGGCAGCATTGCCCGCTATGGCATTTCATCGTTATTCTCATCGTATATAACTCAATTTCCGTTTGCAACGTTTATTGTAAATGTTGTCGGGTGTTTGCTGATTGGTATCGTATTCGGATTACTTGAACGCAACGTTATTGGCAGCGATATGCGCTTATTACTTGCTACCGGAGTATGCGGCGGATTCACCACCTTCTCAACCTTCTCTGCCGAAACTCTTTTTCTACTACGCGATGGTTTTACCATTACTGCCTTGCTCTACGTTTTGTTAAGTATAATTCTATGTGTGGTTTTTACGTTTGTTGGTCTTTGGATTACCAAACCATAGCCGATAATTAGGCTTTGGTATCGGTGTGTTGGAAACGCACCGGAAGCCATACTGTTACATTGGAAGTACAATAACCGGAATTACACCGGACATCATGCATATCGTTTATACACTAAAACACATTCTTCTACTCTTGGTAATTACACTTGGTTGTACAACTGTAACTATAAGTAGTGTTCATGTAGATAAAACGGTTGGCATCACAGATGAAAACTTAGACTCAACCCTGGCAAGCGATTCACTTGCGCCATTGTATATCGACACTTACTCCCGCGAGCCACGTACTCCACAAGAAGCAACACAGTTTGAAATCTTTATCTCAGAACACGCTCCGGAAGACACTGCATTTATTGCACTTCAGCGTCTTGCTGCGCCAATGTTACGCAACGGTGAATTCCAGAAAGTTGCTGAACTCTACGAAAAATTTCAACTTGATTTTCCAAACCGTCGGAAATCCATTGCTACTGTATTAGAAGTAGTTCGTGACCAGTATCCGCGATACC
The DNA here is from genome assembly GCA_019695345.1 of Bacteroidota bacterium. Taxonomy (GTDB): domain Bacteria; phylum Bacteroidota; class Ignavibacteria; order Kapaibacteriales; family NICIL-2; genus JAIBAE01. Next base: position 20,724 of record JAIBAE010000019.1, read on the forward strand.
TTATCCAAAATATGGGAAGTGCAATCAATACACGTGGCGATGAGTTTAGCCCGGTTCCTGCTATGCGAGATTATCCCATGCGTTTGTTTTTTGGTGTTGCACGGCGTCCCGATTGCCGCTCGGTAGAAGACATCTTTTACTCTGAATACGAAGTAATACGTTGGGTTGGAGGGCGGCCATTAGCCAACTACGGAAACAATGCTAGTGATGTTCCTACAGCAATGAATGAGGCCGGAACACAAATGATGCTATACAGAAATACTGCACCGCGCGGAGTTATGAACTTTGCACGATGCGATAAAGATACAACGCGTAGTTCATACCCCGACTCTGTATTATTTAAGCTGACCCAACAAGATGGCGACGTATTCCAAAGCAACGGAAGGTTTTTGTTTTGGAAACAACTGAGTGATTTTTTATACCCGGTTCGTTCTGCATCATTCGAGAGTGATGCACAGATGGTTGATAATGGAAAAGCATTATTGTTTGTAAGCGACCGACCCGAATGTACCGGAATACAAGTCCGTAAACCTACACCAAATCAACCTGATTACCACGGCGACCGCTGGGGAAACACCGATATCTTTGTGTGCATCCGCACGCCCGATGGTTGGAGCAAACCAATTAACCTTGGTTCAAAAATCAACACTCCATTTGCAGAGCGCACACCGTTTCTCTCGAGCGATGGTAAAACACTCTACTTTGCAAGTGACGGACATCCGGGGTTGGGAAGGTTAGACATCTATCGTTCCGAACGCATCAATCCAAATTCCTGGACGGAATGGACAACTCCCGAAAATCTTGGCAAAGAAGTTAACTCAGGTGATGACGACTGGGGCTTCAGAGAGGCCTTTGGTGGCGATAGCGCATTCTTTGCATCGCGAAACCGAGCCGATGGTTTTGGCGGACTTGATATTTACTCGGCAAAGTTAGCGCCGCCGCCGCCTCGGTACTCATTAGTAGTTGGCAGTATCAGAGATTACTACAACCAGCCGTTGGTGGCTGATTTACGTTTTATGGATGCAACCGATGACCCGTTGTTTATCCGCTCTAAAACCGATAGCTCCGGTATGTTCTCGGTAACTTTACCGCGCGGACGTGATTACATCTGGATTGGAAAAAGAGAAGGATACTACCCAACAACCCGAAACTTCCGTATTAAAAATGCCGATGCCGATAGCATTATAACAGGGCTGAACATGACGCTTATGCCCATGCACGATTCCCCCGAACGCGACACGGCTGTATTACACATCGAGAACATTCTCTTTGAATACAACAGTGTTGCCGTACGACCACACTATGTTAACCAACTTCAACAAATTGTAGATTACCTGCAAAACCAGCCCGTGTTATATATCGAAGTTACGGGCCACACCGATAGCGAAGGCGCAGCTGAATACAATCAAATTCTATCGCGCCGCCGAGCTGAAGCAGTACGCAAGTTTCTTGTACAACTTGGATGCCATCCGCAGCGCATCAAAGTAACCGGCTTGGGATTTGGCAAACCACTTGGCAATAACGATACCGAAGAAGGCCGTGCCTTAAACCGCCGTGTGGAAATTCGTTTAACCAATTAATAAAATTATCTGCTAACGCCAGACCGCACCAAACCTTGTAGTAATACAGGGCATTCTTATTTGCGGGAAGGAACAACTCTGCGCCGCACAAGGTTGGGTTCGGACCGGGTTGCCGCGCTGGCGCGGTTGCTACGGCAGTAGCGGGTAACCCAAAAATTTTTATTATAGATAAAAAAAATGATTTGCGTTGTGAAATCTTTATCGTAATATTGCAATATACCGATTGAAAAATATTAACAAAGACGTACTATGGGTGCAACAAAAGCAGAACACTTTACAGCTAAGCAAAACAAGATTGCAGCTATGATAAAAGCATTAGGGCACCCTGCCCGAATTGCAATTATAGAATACCTGATGAAAGTAAATGTGTGCATCTGTGGCGATATTGTAAACGAACTTCCGCTATCGCAGGCAACGGTCTCGCAACACTTAAAAGAACTAAAGTCTGCAGGGCTTATTAAGGGAAACATAGAAGGCAATGCCATTTGCTATTGTATAGATGAAAAAGCTATCAACACACTTAGCGAATACTTGCAGGCAATATCACAAAGAATTACCACCACAAAAAACTGTTGTTAAACAAACCAAAGGCACTATAATGGAAAACACCGATACCATTAAAGAACTCGTAAAACAAAAGTATAGCGAGATAGCTTTACAAAGCAAAGAAACAAACCTATCGTCATGCTGCGGTGCAGGCGGTTGCTCTACCGAAGTATATAGCATCATGAGCGATGATTACACAACGTTAGCCGGTTACAACCCCGATGCAGACTTGGGCTTGGGGTGCGGATTACCTACGGAATTTGCACTTATAAAAAAGGGTGATACCGTAATTGATTTAGGCAGCGGCGCTGGTAACGATTGCTTTGTAGCCCGCAACGCCACAGGCGAAGACGGCAGAGTAATTGGCGTTGACTTCACACCTGCTATGATAGAAAAAGCGCGTATCAATGCACAAAAGTTAGAATTTTATAATGTAGAATTCAGGCAAGGAGACATAGAGAATCTTCCTGTAACAGCCAACGTTGCCGATGTCGTTATCAGTAACTGTGTGCTAAACCTCGTGCCCAATAAGAACAAAGTATTCAGCGAGATATTCAGAGTGCTAAAAACAGGCGGACACTTTAGTATATCGGATGTAGTGTTAATAGGCGTGTTACCCGAGGCACTTCGTAAAGATGCAGAGATGTATGCCGGTTGTGTTGCAGGTGCAATTCAGAAAGATGAATACCTTGGGCTTATTACAAGCAATGGTTTTTCTAACATAACAATCCAAAAAGAAAAACAAATTGTAATACCCGATGATATTCTTAAAAACTATTTGAGCGATACTGAAATCACCGACTTCAAATCCGGCGTTACCGGAATTTTTAGTATCACCGTATTTGCCGAAAAATCCAAAAACTGTTGCGGAACAGATTGTTGCAATTAAACAACACTCAACTGTAGTAATGTGTACACATCTTCAATGGTGTGTACACATTGCATTTGTTGTTCTTCATGATGAATCACTTAGGTATTTACCAATAAACTACTATGCAACCCAAACTCAAATTTGTAGATCGTTATCTTACCCTTTGGATATTTCTGGCAATGGCACTTGGTGTTGCCATTGGGTATATATTTCCGGAAGTAAAAAATCTTAACCAATTACTCTCGGTTGGTACAACCAACATACCATTAGCAATAGGTTTGATTTTAATGATGTACCCTCCGCTTGCAAAAGTGGACTACTCGTTGTTACCAAAAGCAATTCAGGATAAAAAAGCAATTACGCTATCGTTAGTATTAAACTGGATAATAGGTCCGGTTTTGATGTTCATACTTGCCATTGCATTCTTACGGAATGAGCCCCATTACATGGCAGGTTTAATACTAATTGGTCTTGCCCGTTGCATTGCAATGGTAATAGTGTGGAACGATTTATCGGGCGGGAACAGAGAGTACGGAGCATTATTGGTAGCACTTAACAGTGTGTTTCAGGTAGCAACCTATAGTTTTTTCAGTTGGCTGTTTATCAACGTTCTACCACAGTATTTGGGTTTAGGAGAGTTTAATGTTGTAGTGCCTATGCAAGATGTAGCTCAAAGTGTGTTTATCTATCTTGGAATTCCATTTGTAGGTGGCGTAGTAAGTAGATATATCTTGATTAAACAAAATGGTAAAGACTGGTTTAACACAAAGTACATTCCGGTAATCTCTCCTATTACGCTTTATGCCTTATTGTTACCATTGTGCTGATGTTCAGCTTAAAAGGTGATGCAATTGTACAACTACCGTTCGACGTTATAAAAATTGCAATACCGCTTACAGCATATTTTATGGTTATGTTTTTTGGCAGTTTCTTTATTGGCAAACTACTGCACATCCCATACGATAAAAATGCAGCCATCTCTTTTACAGCAACAGGCAATAACTTCGAGTTAGCTATTGCTGTTGCCATAGCCGTATTCGGAATCCATTCGCCAGAAGCATTTACAGGTGTTATTGGTCCTTTGGTCGAGGTTCCGGTTTTGATATTGTTAGTTAAGGCGAGTTTATACTTAAAAAAGAAATATTACACAGCATGAAAAAGATATTAGTTCTTTGTACGGGCAATAGTTGCCGAAGCCAAATGGCGGAAGGATATTTACGGTTCTTTGCAAACAGTAATGCAGAGATATACAGTGCCGGTGTAGAAACTCACGGACTCAATCCAAAAGCCGTAGCATTTATGGAGGAAGATGGAATTGATATTTCACATCATACATCCAACAACGTTAACGAATACTCTGATATTAATTTTGATGTTGTAATTACCGTTTGCGATAACGCCCAGGAACGTTGTCCTGTTTTTCCAACAAAGGCAATTAAAATACACCACAACTTTTCCGACCCCTCAAAAGTTACGGGTACAGACAATGAAGTTGCCACAGCATTCCGCACAGTTCGCAATCAGATAAAAGAGTTCAGCAAGAATATCATAGATACATATATTGGTGAATAATAGGTTGTTGCTATCGCAATCCGCACCAAACATACATTTCTAAACACCGTTGTCCTGCGGGAAAGAATGTTGTGCAATAAAGAATGTTTATCGTTAACGATAGGAGCTTACGTTTCCTTTGTTAAGGTTGTAAATGCACACCGTTCTCTCCGGCAAAATGAAGCTGTGCTTTGCTTGCGGCTTGGTGCCGTCTGGCGATAGCAGAAAATGTTATTTCTTTTTCTTCTTTTTTTGTTCTTTAAGAACGGGCTGAGTGTTTGGCGTTATGGGAGTAGTTGTTCGGTTTATGGTAAACTCGCCAATGGCACTGTAGCCGTCGCCCGAACCGTACGCAATGCCATCAGGTCGTGTTGATATAAGGTGCCACACATAGTTACCATTGGCTACGGAATCGGGGATGTGCCATACAAATGTGGGTGCATCGGTTACAATTGTTGTAAGCACTGGCTGATTGTTACGGATTGCCTGCGCCGGATTTACTGACCCCAAAGGATAACACTGTAACTTGTATAATATCTTTGGTGGCTTAGGTGTTACTGGATACCAACTGAAACGTATTGCCGATGTTGGTACAGAATCGTTATTAATGGGTGATAATAATACAGGTAATGTATATGCTTTGATGGATGCCTTAGAACAAATAGGTTTTGCTAAAAAGGTAGTTCCGGTGGTATCGGTGATGTTAACACATACCGAGTAATTTCCCGAAGTTGTGAGCGCACCTGCACGTTTATCTAATGTACTGTGCTTTGTGAATAACCGCAGGGTGGATAATGGTAACACATCGGTGGTAGAGAGTGTTATACCTGCGCCGGGAAGCAGTGTGCGGACGGCAGCAAGAGCTGTGTTTGTTTTGGCGCACAAGGTGCCCTCCCTAACTATACTGATATCTATCTTATAATGTATTTCTTTCGATGAAGTGTTGTTGAGTGTAATCGAAAGACTCTGTAGTTCGCTCCACTCTACCATATATGGCGATAAAACCGTATCTACCTTGGCGGATATTTGCAACGGAAATTCCTCTGCCTTTACCAGAAGAGTGAAAAAGAAAAAGCAAATAATTCGTAGAGATAATTTCATTGTGGCAAATTGTTTATTATCATTGCATCAGTTTACAAAGATACATCATCCAAATTCAACAAAAGGATTACACTATGGCTGCCAACGATTCATTGTTTCTGCCCGATAAAGCAGATATGTACAATGTGCTGTTAACATTCCCGGAACAAGTACGCCACGCCGTTGCAATTGGCGAAGACGCTCCGTTTTTTACTAACACACCGCAATCTAACGATATTGTTGTGTTGGGCTTAGGCGGCTCGGCAATTGGCGGCGATTTAGTTCGCTCGTATTGCGCTGCCACCAAAGGTGCAAACTCACTTAACATCAGCGTTAGCCGTGGATACAATGTTCCCGGAACAGTGAACGATTCCACTTTGGTTGTTGCAAGCTCGTACAGCGGCGATACCGAGGAAACCTTAAGTGCGTACGCCGAAGCACGGAAACGTACAAAGAACCTACTTGTTATCAGCACCGGTGGCAAAATCTCTGCGCAAGCAACAAAGCAACAAGTTCCGTTAATAGTTATCCCTAAAGGATTTCAGCCGCGTTGTGCATTGGGATATTCGTTCTTTCCGTTGTTGTACACGGTAATGCGCCATCCTTCTGTTACAAAGAATGCCGCATCGCTAACTAAAAAAGCAGTTACCGAAACGATTGAAACCTTAGATAAACTATCGGAAGTTTATGCAAACCCTAACGGTAAAAATCCGGCGTTACGCCTTGCTAAAAAACTTCATGGAACGGCTCCGGTAGTTTATTCGGCAAGCGAGAGAATGGACGCAGTAAATTTACGTTGGCGCGGACAGATTCAGGAAAATGCCAAGAACGTAGCATTTGGGCATGTACTACCGGAAATGAACCACAACGAGATTAACGGCTGGGGCTATCCTAAAAAAGTAACAAAGAATTTCTCTGTTGTGCTATTACGCGATGCCGAAGACCACCCACGGGTAAGCATTCGATTTGATGCACTGAAAGATATTATTAAAAAGAATGTAAAGTCGGTTAACGAAATCAACCTACAAGGTGGTTCGTTGCTTGCACGCATGTTTAGTGCAATATACCTTGGCGACTGGGTGAGTTATTACATGGCAATGCTTAACGGTGTTGACCCATCGCCCGTTCCTGTTATTATGAAACTTAAGGCACATCTTGCCGAAAAATAAACTAATGAACTGGTTTAAGATTTTGGGTTGTTATTTCAACGTACTCATTGTCATTCCCGAAAACGCTGATGAAGCGTTTATCGGGAATCCAGTATTTTCAGGTACTTATTATGGATATCCGATTTCTCGGGTATGACAGTCGGTAATAATAATTTTAAACCGCTTTCATTTGATAATGTGATAATAAAAGAAACCTTTCTGAGAGAACTTGCAAATGCGCTCGTGGCAATTATAGCCGACGGGCGCTTTGCTGATAGTGTACTTCAAAAAAAACTACGCGAACACAAATGGCTACCCGAAGAGCGCAGTTTATTTGCACAAGCAACCTACGATATCCTGCGCAACTGGCGCCGCGTGTGGTTTGCCATAGGGCAAGAACCATCGCCCGAAATGCCGCGCGTGATAAAAGCCGTCTGTGCTTGGTTTGCAATGAATGGCTTTAAACTTCAACGCTCAGCATCATTACCCGATATTGATGTTGCTACTGTACGCAGTAAATGGCAACAAGCCGAAGGCGAACGAGCAATTAAATATTCATTACCCGATTGGCTAGATAAACGTGGCGCAAAAGAACTTGGCGAAGTATGGAACCAAACGGTACATGCGTTACACCACGAGCCGGTTGTTGCTTTGCGGGTAAACACCATTAAGGCAACACGCACCGATGTTCAGCAACAACTAAAAGCACTTGGCATACAAACAAATACAACGGCACTTGCCCCCGATGCACTTATCCTGCGCGAACACACCAACATTTTTGGTACCGAAGTGTTTAAAAAAGGGTTTGTAGAAATGCAAGATGTTGGCTCGCAATGTATAGCACCGTTTGTACAGCCCGAACCCGGAATGCGTGTAATAGATGCGTGTGCAGGAAGTGGCGGAAAATCCATACACCTTGCTGCGCTTATGTGCAACAAAGGTAAAATCATTGCGCTTGATACCGAAGAATGGAAACTAACCGATTTATCCAAACGTGCTCAACGTAATGGCATTCACATCATAGAAACACGGCACATCAACACAACTAAAGTAATCAAGCGGTTAACAAACTCGGTCGAACGTGTGTTACTTGATGTACCATGTTCCGGCTTGGGTGTATTACGCCGCAACCCCGATGCAAAATGGCATCTGCAACCCGAGGACATCAACAGTTTTATAACAACACAGCGCGACATCTTAACGCGGTACTCGGCTATGATAACCGAAGGCGGTAAACTTGTCTACGCTACGTGCAGTGTATTGCCATCCGAGGGCGAAGAACAGGTACGGTGGTTTATACAGCAAAACCCAACATGGCACATCGAAGAAGAACGCCGCATCAATCCCCACACCGATAACTGCGATGGCTTCTACATGGCGCGTTTATCAAAACAGTAAATTGTTCTTCCTATCAAATGTTACATCAATTAGTCCTTTCGGATGTTACATCAATTAGTCCTGTCGGATGTTGCATCAATTAGTCCCGTCAGATGTTACATCTGACGTAAAGGATAGTATGGTTACCCGCCTCTGCCGTCGCAACCCGCAAGCGCGCCAACCCTGTGCGAACCGAACGTTCTACTTCGCAGTTAATCACGAATTACGTGATGTTAAACAGATATGATATAATACTGTAGATAATAACCCCATGCTTTAGCGTGGGGATTTCAAACCTACAACATCCCCTCGGGACTTTAGTCCTGAGTAGTTGCAGGGCTAAAGCCCATTAGTACTTAGGTGCTTGTTTCTCCGCGCTAAAGCGGCGGAGTTATTGGGATACTGTGGATTTGTTACATTTGTTGTAATAAGTATTGTGTATTCATACATCAATGTAGTATTACATCAACGCAATCGTAGCGAGGCATCGCGTCGCTACGATTACAGTAATCTGTAATTCGTAGTTAAGAAGTCATTCGTACTTAACTGCGAAGCACAAGGAACGGTTCCGCCCGGGTGACGGCGCAGGCGGCGCGTTTCGGCAGAGGCGGGAACCCACAAAAAATAACCCACAGTATTTTTTTCGGTATTGCATAATTTGTTTGAAACAAAAGCAACAGAGCTAAGTCAGTCGGTTACGTATGAGCAATACTCCATCTACATACACGGATTTTGAACTTTACATGCAGTTATCTGCGGCACATTCCCGCGAGTCTGCATTTAAGGAGTTATACCGCAGGTACGAACAACGCGTGTGGGCGTATTGTTGGGTATCGTTGCATAACGAGGATAAATCGAAGGATATAATTCAGGAAGCGTTTTTCCGGTTTTACAAGGCAGGTGAGAAAGGTGTTGCTGTTGATAATGTTCCGGCGTACCTGATGCGGATTGTACGCAACCTTGTGATTGATGAACACCGTAAATCCGACCGACAGTTTGTTGATATTGACGATATAGATATTCCTGCTCCGGCAGATGGCTACGAACAGCGCGAGATGAATGCAATTATTGAAACCGCATTGCAGTTGCTTCCGGCAGAGTATAAAGATGCCCTTATTATGCAAACGTACAGCGATATGAGTTACAACGAAATTGCCGAGGTACAAAACGTTCCGCTTACAACCGTGCGGAACAGAATTGTTAGGGCTAAAGCACGTATGCGCGAGATTCTCTCGGTGTACATTAACAACGGCGAGTAAGTATGAATACACAGAATAATTATAGCGACCTGATTCAACTATTTCTGGATGGCGAATGTACAGAGGTAGAAAGCAGTGTGTTGTTTTCGGAAATGAGTAAGAATCCGCAACTGCAAGCAGAGTTTCAGCAAGCCGCGCAGTTTGGCGTGTTAATGCGCTCGCAACAACAAATGGTAAAACCTCCGGTGGATTTATCGGGCATGGTTATGGGTAAAGTTGGGTTGGCTACAACAGCGGCTGTTGCTACATCTGTGTTTAGCATTGGTAAGACTTTATCGGCGTTGGGATTGGTATCGTTGGGCGTGGTATCGGCAGTTGTTGCGTTACGGTTTATACCCAATACGCCAAGTCAGCCACAAGTGCAACAAGTTGCCCAACAACCGCAAGTAACGCCACCCGTTCAATCAGAGCAACACACAAACACTACAACCGAGCAACAACCTAAGCAAGTTATTAAGTACGTGTATATTCAGCAACCTTTGCAACAACCGCTACAACAGCAAACCGTTCAACATCAGCCGGTTGTTACAGAGCAGCCTATTGTTGAAGCTCATTCTGATACGGAACACGAACCTACTATTGCAGAAGCACCAACATCGTTGCAAGAAACACCAAACACAACAACCGAAGTTATGCAGTTTGCACCAACCATGGTGTACGGGTTTCAGAGTTTGCAACAACAACCACAGCCACGGTATGTATCGCCGGTTGTAGCACATTTGGATGTTGTGATTTCACCGCCCGAAGGACACAGCAGTTGGTTTTCTCCGCGGTATATTTCGCTTAGATCGGCTGTACCGATTGGAAAGTTGTTAAGTCAGGCAAGTATCGAAACCGGGGATAGAATTTTCTCGCTGCAATGGCCAATATCGCCAACCGGAAGTTTTGGTATTGAGTTAGGCAGGGCTTATTTACCAACGTATGCAGTTATTTCACAGGATAACATCAAAACATTTGTAAAGGAAGATTATATCGGGTGGTTTTCGCTTTCGATGCGCGAAGACGGCAGACCGGAATTTTTACAGTCAATAACTCCAAACGATGACAAGTTCCGCTGGACCGGTGAACTTTCTATTGGGTTAAGCAATGCAGGTATTATTACCAAAGCGGAAACGTATGCAACGTATAACATCTTTAACTCTATTTCTGTTTCGGCAGGACCCACTGCCATCATTCAATTTCTGAACAACCAAGGGAACGCGCAAGTAGCTACACGCTTTGCCTTGATGTTTGGTGCCGGTTACGAATTTTAATATAAAGGTAAACAATATATGAAAACACATCTTGCATTAGCATTATGCACAGTCGCGCTGTTGCTTCATTCATGTTCAAATCACACACTCGAACCAACCTACGATTGCGAACTACCAACACTCGGTAATGCAACTGTTGGAACATACGGAGTATATCTCCATACAAATCTCGATTCGTTGGGTAATGTAGTAACAGGTATTGAAACCTACGATACATTAACAATAATAAGTAAGTCTATAGCAAGCGATAACACGTTAACACTTGGCATTCAAGACCGTTTCTCTACCGACTTTGGCACAACATGGCGCACCGATACAATTACGTGGGTGATAACGGGAAATCAGTTTAAGGTACAAAACCACTGGCTGCAACAACAATGTACTTGTTTCGATGGATTATTGAAATATAGAATCTACGATGACTGTTCATCCAACTCGACGATAATTGCAGATAATAAAACAGTAGCAGGCGATATCTTACCATCACTTGTACGCGATAACATGGGAAATCAGACCATAGTAAATACAACAACCAATGCAACAATATCTAACCTTTGTACAGCAAAGTATAACGAGAACATCATGCTTGGAACTCGTAAAATGCTTACTAAAAAATCCGAGTCTAACATTTCTTTTACGTACAGATTGCTGGAGCCGCAGGCAGCAACATTTGTTAACGGTAAGCGCACTTCAACTGTTACCGATAACTGCCACGTGTGGGTAAACCACGAAGTAGGCCTGATAAAAGAACGAGTTATGGTTACAGAAGATACCCCCAACCCACACAACCTGTATTTTGAACGTGTAATGGTTCAGTATATAACAAAGTAATCTGTTACTCGCTTCTGCCGAAGCAACCCGCAAGCGCGCCAACCCTGTGCGAACCAATCGTTCTGCCTCGCAGTTAATTACGGATTACAATATCATTGATTCGCGAAGCAGGAGGAACGGCTCCGCCCGGGTGACGGCGCACAAGGGTTGCTACGTCAAAACAAGGGGAACCATCATATCTCTATGTATTTTTGTACTTCCTAAAAATAAATTACCGTGTGGTGCAACAAAAAGCAGGTGCTGCCGTTGTATGCGCGGATTTGTTTTGAGTTGTACCGAAACATTGGTACGTAAAAAGTATCTAAACCAAAACGTATCTATAGAGTTACCTTCTTACGGAGTAGTGATATGATGTTCCGAATTTTGATGTTTGTTATGGTGTTTGCCGTTACATGTACTGCGCAAACAAGCGGCTCGGGGAAAGTATATACATTAGATGATTGCCTTAAAATTGCCGCAGAGAATAACTTAGATATACAATCGGGTGCAGCGCAATATCAGGCACAAGGTGCGTATGTTACACAGGCGTTCGGAGCGTTTTTACCTACTATGGGTGCTTCTATGGGGTACTCGCGTCAGCTTAATGTAGAAGGCGGACGAACCGTTAACATTGGCGGACAGGTGATTCCTATTGCCGGTGCAGAGCCAAACTCGTATTCCATGAGTGCGTATGCTTCGTATAATATTTTTAATGGCTTTGCCCGCGAAGCAAACTATAACCGAACAAAACAAGAACTTAGCGCCACCGATTTTAACTTCCGCCGGATTCGCCAAACAGTTGGTTACACAGTACGCTCGCAATACATTAGTGTGTTACGTGCCATGCAAATCAATAAAATCCGCAAAGAGAATATAGAACTTGGTAAAAAAGAAGTTGAACGTATGCAGGCATTGTTCGATGCCGGTCGCGTTCCTATTGGTAACGTTCTGAGCCAACAAGCCGATTTGGGCTCGCGCGAGTTAGATGAAGTGAATTCCGATAATCAGGTAAACCAAGCCAAAGCACAAATACTAACAACGCTTGCTGTTCAGCCCGACCAACGGTCGGAGTTTATGGAATCTGCAATACCTTCAACAGTTGATGATAACACGTTAACAGAATTCCGCAAAGAGATTGGCAGTTACAACGCCGCCGTAAAAAAAGCGTTAGAATCACGTCCGGATTTTCAGGCATTTACAGCTCGCATCGAAGCGGCAAGCAGTTCTGTAACTGCAGCCCATTCCGGTAGAATGCCCGACCTTAATGCAAGTGGCGGATGGTCGTGGTCTAACTCGCAGTTTAACAACTTCGGCAACAACGGGCGTTATTACATCAGCATGAATCTCTCCGTTCCAATCTTCGATAACTTCAACACTTCCACCCAAATACAAACGGCAAACGTGGCATTGCGCCAACGCGAGATAGAAAGTCAGCAATCGGAAATGAAAATTCGTTCGGAAGTACAAAGTGCCTTCCTTAATCTCGAAGCCGCCGAAAAACAATTAGAAATAACAAGCCGTGCGTTAAAATCAGCCGAGCAAAATTTTAAAAGTGCACAAGAGCGTTTAAACGTTGGTGCAGCAACTGTGCTCGATTACCTTACGGCAAACAATCTGTTAATCAATGCAAAAATCAATCGTGTAAATGCGGTATATAATTACTTCGATGTTCAATTTCAGGTTCGCTACGCAATTGGAACTCTGAAAGAAGGATAAGAATAATTTTGGTAACCGTCCGGCAGCCGAAGCAACCCTTCAGCGCCGTCACGCAGGCGGAGCCAATCGGTACAGCATCGCAGGTTAATTACGAATTTCAAATTACGGATTACGTTTAGGTAAATCTGTAGAGACGCGATGCTTCGCGTCTGATGAGAAACTCTAAACACATACACCGACAATCAAATTACAGTTAAGGATATAAACGATGGCTAAGAAATCAAAAAAGAGAATTTGGATTGCAGTTGGGATAATTGCAACATTACTTATTGCTGCAGTTGTACTGATTGTAATCAAAAGTTCAGACCAAAAAACAAAAGTACAGGTTGAGAAAATCGGGCGCAGAACCATTACACAAACTGTATCGGCAATTGGTAAAATACAACCAGAAACCGAAGTAAAAATTTCACCCGAAGCAAGTGGAGAGATTGTTACGCTTAATGTAAAAGAAGGCGACTTTGTACAAAAGAACCAATTGCTTGTGCGCATCAAACCCGATTTGTTTGAAACGCAGTTAGACCAATTCCGCGCATCGGTTAAATCGGCATCGGTTGCTATTGAAATGGCAAAAGTTGAAGTAGAACGCAGCGAGTTGGAAATGAAACGAGTTGGCGAGTTATACAAAAAGGAGTTTGCATCCAAACAAGAATGGGAAACTGCCAAAGCGGGATACGACAGAGCGCAGGCACAATACCAACAAATGATAACCGATAAAACCCGCGCCGAAGCTGCATTGCGTCAGGTGGAGGTATCGGCATCGCGCACAACCATCTACGCACCTATGGCAGGAACCGTAACCAAACTGCTTGTTGAAAACGGTGAGAAGGTTGTTGGTACGGCGCAAATGCAGGGAACAGAAATGATGCGCGTATCGGACTTAAACGTAATGAACGCAATTGTAGATGTTGATGAGAATGATGTTGTTAAAGTTAAACTTGGCGATACAGCAAAAGTTAAGATTGATGCTTTTCCTGATAAAACATTCCGAGGGTATGTGTATGAGATTTCGCACTCACCAAAGCAACAAAGTATAGGAACGCAAGATGAAGTGATAAACTTTGAGGTAAAAATTAGGTTGATAGATAAAGAGATTGAGTTGCGTCCCGGAATGAGTTGTAGTGTTGATATACAAACAGAAACACATCCTGATGTTGTTTCGGTGCCACTACAATCTGTAACAATTCGTGCTGCCGATGATAAAAAAGAAATGGAAGGTAACGGACGTGAGATTAAGACTGAAAAAGTTGGCGATGACAAAAAACAAGAGGAACGTCCGCCGCAAGTTGTGTTTGTGTACGATGCCGGAAAAGTTAAACAAGTTAAAGTTGAAACCGGTATTAGTGATAAAGGCTATATTGAGGTAAAGAGCGGAGTAAACGAAGGTCAGACCATTGTTAGCGGTAGCTTTAACACAATAGCCAAAGTGTTAAACGATGGCATGAAGGTTCAGATTGACTCCACAAGTAACAAGAAGAAGAAACCGAACTAACGGAAATATATACGGTAGGTTAACGTATTCTATCATCACACAAACAACACACGGTATGCAAACCACAACACCAAACGAAGTACTGATACAGATTGAGCATATCAGCAAAATATATACAATGGGCGATGAAAAGGTATTTGCCTTGCGCGATATATCTCTTACTCTGCACCGAAATGAATACGTTGCTATTATGGGTCCATCGGGTTCGGGTAAATCAACGCTTATGAATATGCTTGGTTGCCTTGATACTCCAACCAGCGGCGAGTATTGGTTAAACGGACAGGACGTTAGCAAAATGGATGATGCTGAACTTGCCGAAGTACGCAATAAACAAATTGGTTTTGTGTTCCAGACCTTTAACTTGTTAGCCCGTGCCTCTACACTTAAAAATGTTGAGCTTCCGTTGGTGTATGGTGGAATAAAAGGTGAAGCACGGAAAGAACGTGCAGAGCGTGCTTTGCAAGATGTTGGTCTAGGCGATAGAATGGGTCACAAACCTAACGAGTTATCGGGAGGGCAGAGACAGCGTGTTGCAATTGCCCGCGCATTGGTTACAAAGCCATCTATTATCCTTGCCGACGAGCCAACCGGAAACTTAGATAGTAAAACAGGAGTAGAAATTATGCGCTTGTTTGAAGAAATCTGGAAACAAGGTAATACCGTTATTCTTGTTACGCACGAAGATGATATAGCACGCCATGCTCGCAGAATTATCCGTGTGCGGGATGGATTGGTTGAGAGTGATTTGGTAAATCCAAATCCGGTTACGTTGTTGGATTAACACCATTTTTGATGAGTGCGGATATTAGGGTTTGTCATTCCCGAAAACGCGGAGAAGCGTTTATCGGGAATCCAGATTTTACCGCTCTGAGAATGCTGGATACCTGTTTTCACGGGTATGACAATCAATGAACAGTTTTTATAAGAAGTTTGAGAACGAACGTATTTAAAGGGTCGGGGCGGACTGGGTTGCCGCAGACGAGGCGGTGAAACCCTGTGAGAGTACCACAAATAATCTACATGAGTGATAGCATCTGAATACATAGAATCTTTTTCGATAGCATTTGCGGCATTACGCCAGAACAAACTTCGTGCGGTTTTAACAACACTTGGTATTGTGATTGGGATTGCCGTTGTCACGCTTATGGGTTGGGCACTGAACAGTTTGGATGCTGCCTTTGATGCTACGATTGACATTTTGGGTAATGATATGTTGTACGTTGATAAATGGAGTTGGGCGGGTGGTAATAATTGGAGATTGATGGAATCGAGAAAGAACATTACCATTGAACAAGCAGAAGAATTAATTGAACGATTAAAGACGCCACAAGTTGCCGTACCTATGGGAAGTTTGTGGGGACGTAGTATAATTTATAACGACCTTAAGGCAAATGGTTTTACTGTTACCGGCGTACGTGCAACGTACACACAAACTCCGGCAGGCAATGTGGACGAAGGAAGATTTTTCTCGGAGATTGAAGACAGGTACAGCGAGAATGTTGTGGTGGTTGGGTATGGCGTGAAGAAAGTGTTCTTCCCAAACTCCGACCCCATTGGCAAGACGATTAAAATTAACGGAATGCAGTTTACCATTATTGGAGTAATTGCAAAACGTGGTACTGCACTAATGGACTTTGTAGATAACCAGGTGTTTATTCCGTTGAATTCGTTTTTTGGATTGTATGGAAAAAGTATTCGTTCTATTTCGATTGCAGTTAAGGCGGGTTCGCCGGAGTTGTTGGATGATGTACGGTCGGAAGTTGTAGGTACCATGCGTATTGTGCGGAACTTACCGCCCGGCAAAGACGAAGACTTCTCTATTAACGAGAGCCAGATGTTCCATGAGCAAGTTGCCGAGATTAGATTTTACATATGGGCAATTGGAATCTTCTTAACCGCTATGAGTTTTATAGTTGGTATGATTGGTATTATGAATGTAATGTTTGTTTCCGTTACCGAACGTACCAAAGAGATTGGAATACGTAAGGCAATAGGCGCAAAACGACTTTCTATTCTGATGCAGTTTTTGGTAGAGGCAGCTACGCTTTGTGTTGCCGGTGCTATTGTTGCAATACTGTTGTGTATTGTTGCTGCAGCAGGTATTTACTTTGCCTTTAAAGAGCAAGCGCCATTTCTTACGCCGTATATTCCGGTTCCAATTTTAATAATAGCAATAGTTGTATCGGTAGTGGTTGGCATACTTGCCGGATTGTTCCCTGCATTACGTGCGGCACGAATGAACCCCGTTGACGCACTCCGTTACGAATAATAATAAACGCAATAAACTTTGAATATTCTCGAGAGCATACTAACCGCATTATCTTCAATCCGCAGTAATACATTGCGGTCGGTACTAACGTTGTTAAGTATATCGTTAGGTACATTTGCTATTGTATCGGTAGGTATAGCAACAACTACCTTAAATGATACCATAACCGGTGCCATTGATGAAGTTGGTGGAAACTCGTTTGTTATTAAACGTACACCAAGTATCAACATGGGAAATAGTTGGCGCAAGTATCGTAACAGAAAAGTAATTGGTGTAAATCAGGCAGAAGAATACAAAAAACAAATTGGTAATTCTGCATTGGTATCTGTTGCCGATGAAGATATGGGTAAGACCATAAAATCCGGAACACTCTCAACAAACCCCGATGTAATGATTTGGGGTGTTGATGAAAACTACTTTACTTTGCGCCAAAAAACATTTAGCGATGGGCGACCAATTTTAGAAGAAGACTTACACAGCGGGCGCATGGTTGCAGTAATTGGTAACGATGTAAAAGTAAAACTGTTTCCGTATTCCAACCCAATTGGTCAGCAGATTACCATTGATAATTATCGCTTTGATATTATAGGCGTGTTGGAACCCAAAGGCGCTGTACTTGGGCAAAGTCAGGATAACGAAGTATATCTGCCGTTAACGGCGTATGTAAAGGGCTTTGCAAACGAATCACGTTTTAGTGCAACCATAACCGTTAAAGCAAACAGTGCAGAAACATTCCATAGTGTGTTTGATGAATCAATCGGCATCATGCGTTCGTTACGTAACTGCAAACCGTGGGAAGAAAATAATTTTGAAATAGAAGATAACTCTACCATTAAAGAACAGTTTGAAACAATTGTAAACTTCATGGGATACTTTGCAGGGTTTATTGCATTTTTTGCATTGGCTGCTGCGGGTGTAGGAATTATGAATATCATGCTTATTAGTGTTAAGGAACGCACTCGCGAAATTGGAATTCGTAAAGCACTTGGCGCAACTAAGAATGCAATACTTACACAGTTCTTAATAGAAGCTGTTACTCTCTGCCAGCTTGGTGGACTTGGAGGAATTCTGTTTGGCTTAGGGCTTATTGGGATTCTATCACTTTCCTTTTCTTTTACTTTCTCGTTTCCGGTAAATTGGGTTGTTGCCAGTATTGTTATTTGTACGGTTATCGGTATTGCCTTTGGTATTTATCCCGCTTGGCGTGCCGCACGGTTAGACCCAATAGAAGCACTCCGTTACGAATAAAATTTTCTGCTATCGCCTGACCGCACCGAATGTTCAGCACTACACACTGTTCACTTGCGGGAGAGAAAAGTAGTAATTTTTATACACATCGTTCTTATTACCTATGTTTGTATAGATTCATTATCATACAAGTACTATGAAAATACTCATTGATATACCCGATACAAAAGCAGATGCCTTTATGGATGTACTGAATAGTATAACCTTTGTAAAAGCAAAACAACTTACCGAAAGCAAAGCCCAGGCATTAAAAGAAGTTCGTGATGCAGTAGTAGAAATGAAACAGATTAAAACAGGAAAGAAAAAATCCAGAAGTGCAACAGAGTTTCTTAATGAGTTATAATGTTGAGACCATACCGGTTTTTGAGAAACAAGTAAAACGTTTGATTCGTAAGTACCCATCTTTAAAACAAGAGTTGTTTACTGTAGTTGCTCAATTACAAGACAATCCGTTTCTTGGTATTTCATTAGGAAATAGTTGTTATAAAATACGTATCGCAATAGCTTCCAAAGGAAAAGGAAAACGTGGTGGCGCAAGAATAGTTACTCATATTGTTGTAAGCACAACCACGGTCTATCTACTCAATATTTTTGATAAAAGTAATAAAGAGACCCTTACAGATTCAGAATTAGAACAACTATTGCAATTTATACCTACAGCTGAGTAATACCTTTCCTTCCGGCAAGCAACGGCTGTTTGGTTGTTGAGGTGCGGTGCCGTCCGGCGATAGCAAAAAAATATAGTATTGTACAGCACATTCTTGTATTTTGTACCATGAACAGTACGCAACAAAACAGAGATTTTACCCGGGTAGGAAAATCAAAGATTCACGGCACAGGCGTTTTTGCCAAACGGAAGATTCCAAAAGGCACGCGCATTTTTGAATACAAAGGCAAGCGGGTTCGTAAAGATGCGTTGATGCTTGAGGTGGAAAAAGGAAGATCGTCGTTGATGTATGTTTTAAACGTTAATCCAACGCAAGCAGTAGATGGCGAGCAAGGCGGTAACGAAGCACGTTTTATAAATCATAGTTGCGCACCCAACTGCGAGGTGTATGTGTTTGATGATACACCATACATCTATGCAATGCGCGATATTATTCGCGGCGAGGAGTTAACCTTTAATTACCAACTACAGTCTGTTAGCGGCAAACGTCTTACACCTAAAAAACAACGTGAAATGTTTCCGTGTTACTGTGGAGCATCTGATTGCCGCGGAACCATGGTTGCAAAACAACAACAAAACAAACGCACAGAATAACTCCTGTGTAATCATTCACTCAGAGCGAGGTACGTATGAAGAAAAACAATAAACGAAATACTGCAAAAGCGGCTTCCACACTTGCTTTGGCGGGCAGTTTACTGATGCTGCCCGGTGTGTATCAAACATCAAAAGCACAAGATGATGGTGCTGCACAACGCGCTACAGGACAACACATAAAATCGGCTAAAAGTGTTGATTCGTTTACCTGGAAACTGAGCAGTAAGTTTGTGAAAATGGGCAACGATATCAGCATTGCCGGTTTAGAAAAAGGTGTACCTGTTTACAAGAATTCAAAAGGTGAGTACTTTACCGTAAATCCAACCACCGGCGATTTGAAATATCTTGCAAATGATATCTTTATTAAGATGGAGTATATCAAGTTCGATGGAATTAAGGGCGAGGCATCCGGACGTTTTAAAGGAATTAAATACGATGGCAGTTACAGCATTGTTGGCTTAGATAACGCCGGACACACCATCCTTAAAAACTCACGCGGCGAAACGTTTTATCTTAATCCCGAGAACGGCGATTTTGTGTACGTAAAGTAATGTAGCTATTTGGAAAAGCAAAGGCATTGGGAAAATCTCAATGCCTTTTTTCTTGAAGCTTGTAATTGTTGGGTATCGCTCACGCAAACTAAAATCCTTCAGCGCGCCAACCCAGTGCGCTCCCACCGTTGTTAAAACAAAATGCTTCTCTATATTTGGAAAAACATTAACCTTATAACAATGAAGAAATCATACGCAGTAATCCTAATCGTATTTATAAGTACGTTATCAATTCAGGCACAAGTTTGTTCTGTAAGTACAAATAAGTCCGAATTTGAATTTAATAATCAAAAAGTCGGTGCAATGTTAGACATCCCATTCGAGATAACCAATACCGGAAACAAGCCATTATTTATTAACGACATCAAGTATGTAAATAGCAGAATTTATAATGATATCAGTGTTAGATTCCACGGCAGTACAAACGATGTGGTAATTGTTCCGCAGAGTTCACTTAATCTTGTGTTAGAGATTCATTTTAATCATAATGTAGTGCATAATGGATACATTCAGTTTACCACATCATGCGGCTGTAGGGAGCAGTTACATTTTATTCCAATAAAGGGAAATACACTGCAAAATTCGGATGTGTATTTCTACACCACTAATCTCGAATATGATTCACTCTATTCTGCTTTACAAGCAAAGGTAGTTAACCATAACTCGCTTACATACAAGCCTGCACGCGAAGTAATGTTTGGCAAAGCTGATAATATTAGAGACAGCGTTGAATGTATTTACACAGGGCGTAAACTGAAAACAGCAGGTATACCACCAAACGGAGAATTCAATACCGAACACACGTGGCCACAAAGTTATGGTTCAAGTAACGAGCCAAACAAAAGCGATATCAATCATCTGTATCCAACGTATCCAAATGCAAATTCTATACGGGCTAATTATCCTTTTGGAAAAGTAATTACAGTATGGAAAGATGCCGGAGGTGGCTCTAAACTTGGGTTTACAGCCAAAGGCGATACCGTGTTCGAGCCGCGCGATATTAGTAAAGGCAATATTGCCCGTAGCATCTTTTATTATATGGTACGGTACGGAAATCTTATGAACTACTACACAACACCTTACTCAATGGATGCCGATTTACGTTTGTGGAATCGCGCTGACCCACCCGATGATAAAGAACTCCGCCGGTGCGATACCATTGCCGCTTATCAAGGTAAGCGTAATCCGTTTGTTGATTTCCCTGAACTGGTAGAACGCTTAGAGTTTGTACCAGCTAACCATAAAAACGATGTTGGTGTAACAACAAACGTTATTGTGTTTGCACCCGAAAACAAAGACACCTTACAATGTGTACTCTACAACAAATGGAAAGACACTACAACAGTTACATCGGTATTTTTAACCGATACGACAAACTTTACAACTGATGTAAAAGTTGGTGATGTACTTACGCCACACACTCTGCGAATTGTAAACATCACTTACACAAAAGTATCGCCGCAAACGTTACGGGGCAGAACCTATTTAGTAAGTGGATATGGTAATGGTAAGTACGATACCCTTGAGTTTGATAATTGCGCAATAAACCCCGTTAAACAAGAACAACAGCCAGTGCAAACGCAAGTTCGTCCGCAACCGTTCGATAACACTGCAACTGTAGAGTGTTCGCTACGTGCAGAGGATATTACTCGTGTTGCATTATATAGTATTGATGGGCGCGAAGTGTACGATATAACCAATCGCATTCTACCAACAAACAACGGCACGACACTGCACATAACCAAAACTGATACACAACAATACGGACGCATTTTGGTAGTACGGTTTTATACATCAACATCGGTGGTATCGCAGATGGTTATTGCAGAGTAATATTTTCTGCTATCGCATGACGGCTCCGCACGGCGCAACTATTACACACGTCACGTTGCCGGAAGGAACAGCAGCTAAGGAACTCAGCCGCACAGCAGTGGGAGTGAACAAGTAAACGCTCGGTGCGGTCGGGCGATAGCAACAACACAAGGAAAATTATGGAACCGGAAAACTCAACCCCAAACTACGATGACAGCGTTTACGAATTTGTGTTCGACCGATTACAAGAAGGCGCGCCTGCAACGGACATTGTAGATGAATTAGTTGAAAAAGGAATACCGCACCAAGATGCCGAAGACTTAGTACTGATGGCACAGCAGGTTGATGAATCCGGCGCGTTACATTCGGCATCGGCTCACTTACAAAATGCAGAAGACAGCCGGCAAATGATGTGGGGTGCAGTTATTGCTCTTGGCGGAATTATATGCTCCATTACCTTCCAGCACTTTTTTCCTAAGGAAGTGTGGCTTGGATATATCTGCGTGTTGCCAATTGGATATGGCGCGTTACGTTTTTTTATGGCGCAACAACGGTTAAAACGGAGTGAGGAGTAGCAAGTAAGAAAGAATAAGGAAGTAATTAATATGACTCTGTGAGCAATATTATGACTACTGTATAATCTTGTTTTTTTTGCCAATAACTCTGTTGGTTTTTGTAACTGCCTTCTTGGTTGAATGTTTTCTTTTGTAGGTATTAATAAAATTACTAATAACTATTTCTTCTTCAGTTGTAATAGTTCTACTGTTGATAACAAAGTCAACGCCATTTGGCTCTTTTATATATCCCATAATGTTACTCTTTAAAGTATTTATGAATAACAATATTGTATATTGTAAAAAGTTATCTTCCTCTACACCAACTTCTGCAAAGCGGTACGCAAGGCATTCGTAATATCCTGAATATCCTCCATGGTACACGTACCAACCGATAAACGATACCAACTTGATGTATCCGATGCACCAAACGCCGAGAACGGCACAACGGCAATTCCTGCTTCTGCAAGAACGTATTGCGTAACATCCTGTGTAGTTGCAAGAACAGTTCCGCTTTGGGTTGTTTTGCCGTGTAATGCTAATTGTATTGTAAGGTAAATAGCGGCTTCGGGGTCAATGGAGTCAACTGCAAAACCTTCCGCGCGTAGTTGCTGAAAACCTTTGTGGAAGCCATGCAAACGGTCTTCAATCTTTTGTTTTGTTTCGGTAAGGAACGCGGTGTATGATTCTTTTTCTTTAAGGTACACACCTGTTGCAACTTGTTCGGCTTTTGGTGCCCATGCCCCAATGTGCGATAAGATATTCTTCATCTTATCAATAATCTTTTTCGGACCAAATGCCCAGCCCACACGCACACCCGTAGCCGATAGCGATTTAGAAATGCCATCTACAAAAACGGTGTATGGGCGCATGGCAGGGCGCAACGAAACAGGGTCGTAATGCACAACATCGCCATACGTTAACGCAGAATAAATTTGGTCGTACATCACATACAATGGCTTTGCACCGGTAGCCAATCTGCGTTCGTTTTCTTCTAACACGGCATCGCAAATTTGTTCAAGGTCGTGTTTCTTAAACGTGGTTCCTGTTGGGTTTAACGGCGAACACAATGCAAGCAATGCGGCATCTGCCAAATGCGGACGTAACTCATCGGCTGTTGGCATAAACTTATTTTGTGGTGTTGTTTCTACCGCGCATGGATTGGCGTGGGTTAAATATGTGTAGTGGTTGTTATTCCACGATGGCACCGGAAACACAACGGTTTCGTTTGCATTAACCAATGTTTGGTACACCGCATAAATTAATGGGCGCGCGCCACCGGCAATCAGAATTTCGTTGTGGGCGTATTGCAGTGCTTGGTGGTTTGTAATCCATGCGCCAACAGCATCGCGTAAACTTAACATGCCATCGCCTGCGGGGTAATTGGTTTCACCTTTTTCGTAAGCGGCAATAATCTGGTTTTTCAGTTCAGCCGGAATAGGGAAAATCTTGGGGTTAAAATCGCCAATGGTCAGGTTATAAATGTGTTCGCCTTTGGCAATACGCGCATTTACTTCTGCGGCAAGTTTAATAATCTCAGACCCAATAATGTGCTCGGCAAGTTCGGAAACAAGAAGTTCCTCGGTTAGTGATGTTGGCATGGTAATCAAAATGTATTCAAGATAACTGTGCAAATATACGGAGATAATTTTCTGCTATCGCCTGACCGCACCAAAACGCTGCATTCTCTACAACCTTTGCGTGCGTGAGAGAGAGAACCTCCAATTCATACAATCCCGTTACCGTGATTGAGAAGTATATTATAAAAGTGTGTAGCAATGTTACCCTGCCAGATGTAGAAATAGACAGAACACGAATTAATAATTATCATTTAGATAATGTAATAATGCGCTCTGTTTTTTGTATGCCATTAGTTAAGCGTAGGATGTATGCGCCATTTGGTAAATCTGCTGTTTGAACGATAATGGTCATATTCTGCGCTCCATTTATTTGTTGTTGCCAAACAGTTTTAGCAAACTTTCCATCTATGGTAAACAGTTGTAGCTCAAATAAACCCATAGTGTGAATATGTATTGGTACTTGTAGCTGTGATGTGTTTTGTGGAACCGGGAAAGGATTTCCTACTGATAATAATTCGTTCCCATGTTCAGTATCATTTACACCTACCGTTTTCCAGTCTTTACCTTTTAGAATGACAAAAGTGTTTGGTTCAGAACCACCATGATAGAACATTGCCGCAATATCATTAATACCATCACCATTTATATCGCTTAAGGAATATATATCATTTACTAAAGTTCCATAAGGCTTTGGCAATGAATACGTATATCTTACAAATGGGATGTTTACAGTTTGTGTTATCGAATATGTTATCAGTGCATCGTTAAAACCACGCGCCATATCTTCTATAAAGTCTCCATCTATACTATGGTCAAGCACAAGGCAGTCTGGACATCCACCTGTTTCTTCAAGTGTTAAGAAAGTATCATTCTGAATTTCAAATACAGGGTTTGAAGTAGTTAACAGAGTGTTGTTTATGGTACTAACCACGGGATAGAATAATATTTTATCAAGGTGTTTAGAATTGTAGAGTGTACCACCACCATTTGTTGCCACCGGGCTCCAGTTGTTTTTGTAATAATCGTCAGCGTGTTTTGCCCATTCGGGAGATTGGTATGAATCGAGTTTGGTGAGAGTTACTGTTGTACTGTCAAGTTGTTGTATAAACTCAACACTATATAATCGTATTTCGGATTTTTCCGGGATGTTTACCCACTTACCCGGCGGTGGATTTTTGAAGAAAAAGTTTGCCCAAGTGTACGTTATCAATCGCCATAATCCTTGCTTGTTTTTGTATAAAACAACTGCTACTTCGTGCATGGTTGTATCACTCAATACAGGGCTTGTAATGTGTGCTGTTTTAATGTTACGTACATCGGCATTACCAGTAATAATACTCATTAAGTACGGATAACTTTGGTCGGCTATGTGGTAATAGAATATATCATCTTTACCATCATTGTTTACATCTCCATACGTGTTCTTGCGGCTTCCGGCACGGATACCACTTGTATAGATTGGGTAATGTTGAGATGTATCAGGATAATCATTTTTTCTTCCAAGCAATAATCCTGCGCCTGTTGCATAATCTATTATACCATCACCATTGAAATCTATCTCACAAAGATTGTTTGATGCTCCTGGCAACCATGAGAATCTATTTATGGTATCGTTAGGATTTTCAAAGAGCCAAGACCTATCATATGTTGCAGCTCGTGAATAATTATAATAGTTCATTACAATCGCATTTTTGTTTGGCAGATTTGGTACATGTGATAGTACTGAAAATCGTGAGCCCACTCCATATTGTTTTGGTGGAGCAAATGAAGAATCAATCCAACCTTTTACAATAGCCCACTCTTCAAGCGGTACCGGAGTTTGTGAATTACAGAATGTTGTTATTATACACAATACAACATAATAAGAGAAGTGTTTCATGGAGTCTGGTAAATGATACTACCTTATACTGCAAACTAAGAACTTTTTGTAAATACTATGCGGTGCTGTAACGCTATGCCCCGCCTGAGTGACGGTGCTGAAGGGTTGCTTCGGCAGAGGCGGGTAACCAAAATCAACTTTACGTCAGATGTACCATCCGACGGGACTTTTAATTGAATATAGATGCTCTTGTTATTACCCGACGCCAAGCATCGCGTCGCTACGAAATGTAAAGATGATAATTATACTTTTGGTTTTAGGATTTTCATTTGCAGGAGTGAGAGTGCAAGAAGTATGGCAAAGATGATGTATGCCAATGCCGAGGCGTAACCCATGGAGTCCGTAGAGCCAAAGGCATTACGATAGACCTCGTACACAAGTGTTGTTGTTGTGCCTTCAAGCGGGCCGCCTTTGGTCATTACGTATATCTCTACAAAGATTTGGAATGATTTGATGGAGTTAATAACAACCACAAACAAAATGGTTGGGCGCAACAGTGGCAATGTGATTTTTTTGAATTGCGTAAATGCCGATGCACCTGCAAGACTGGCGGCTTCGTATAAATCGTTGGGTATTGTTTGTAAACCTGCAAGGAACAACACCATATAATAACCCACACTCATCCAGACATCCATTGCCATTATTGAACCAAGCGCAGTAGTAGGTTCTTGCAGCCAACCATATTTTTCCGGGTGGGGAAGTCCAATCATGTTGAACAGAACATTTACGTAGCCATCTTTTGCATACAGGTTGGTAAAGATGAGTGCTATAACAACCAAGCTTGTTACCGTTGGCATAAAGTACGCTGCACGAAAGAAGCTTACAAACCGCACATACTTTTTGTTGAGTAGTACTG
The DNA here is from genome assembly GCA_019695345.1 of Bacteroidota bacterium. Taxonomy (GTDB): domain Bacteria; phylum Bacteroidota; class Ignavibacteria; order Kapaibacteriales; family NICIL-2; genus JAIBAE01. The sequence goes on from JAIBAE010000019.1 coordinate 47,414, forward strand.
CAAGTAATAAAGCAAGTGTTGTTGTTACAGGTACCGTTCCAAATGTAAAGATGGTAGTGTTGGTTAGTGCTTTCCAAAAAAGCGTATCGTGGAAAACGGCAACGTAGTTATCAAAGCCAATCCACGTTGCGGTATTACTAAGTGTTGAGTATTGCGTGAAGCTAAGATAGAGTGCATACGCTAATGGGTACAACCAAAACACCGCAAAGGTTATTATCCACGGTAATAATTGGGTGTACCCATACAGATGTTCGCGTACAATTGGTTTCACTATTTTCTTGGGTTCAATGCGTTATCAATCATTACCATCAAATCTTTGATGTGTGCTTTGGTTACGGCATCAGCTCCGGTTGCTTTTGCAAGTTTAGCTTTTAGGTTATCCAACTGCATTCTGGCAATTGCGCGTACATCGGTTTGATATACATTAGAACCCGGAAACGTAAACACAAACTGTCCCGGACTTACTGTTGGTGCTGACGGCGGAGTGATTTTAGCAATCATAACATTTACATACTGGCGTTGCAAGTTACGGCGGTAAATATCACCTGTAAATGTTTTGCCTGCAAGTTCGCTGAATACTGCTTTCTCGACGTCATCAAACAATTCCTGAACGGTGTAGTTGTTTGCATTCATGGAACTGTACTCAACCAAGCGGGAAAGTTTATCGTTCGATAGTAATGTGTTGAGTACACCTGTTTGTAAACGTTGCACACGGTCGCTTGAGCCACTTGGTTCAATGCGGCGTAGAATTTCTTCGTTCAAAAACATGGTAGGTGTTGTAAATACTTTATCTGCTATAAACGCAACACATTGTTTCTGGCGTTCTTTGGGAACTGCTTCGTACACTTTACCTGCTTGTCCGGCATTTTTATATGTACCGTACACACCGCCAACATTGTTGGCAACGTGACCAATCTCCTGGCGGTATTGACCGATAGTTTCGTTGTACATTTCGTCTAATAAATCGTAGTCTTTACCGTTGGTTGTTGTTGCATCAACTAAATACCCCATAATTCGTTCAATGTTTTTAATACCGTATGTTGAAGCTTTTATTGCATCATCGCCAAGGTCTTCCATTTGCGCCGATGGGTCAACGGTTATCCATTGTTGGTCGCCATAGCGGAACATTGGATTCTTTTCCTGTTCTAACGTCCATTTGTTTAAGGTTTCCGTTTCATCTTCGGGAACTTTGATGTTTGGTAGCACTCTGTATCCCCAGTTAACAGCAAACTTATCGTATGGGCCAACACGTGGCATCATGTGTGCGCCATCGCCGGGTTGTGCAATGTAGTTGTAGCGGGCGTAATCCATAATGCTTGGCGCAGTGCCGTATTCTTTGGTAAACGTTGGCGAGCGTAGTGAATCCACCGGATACGAAAACGATGCTTTCATGTTGTGCGGGAATCCAATGGTATGCCCAAACTCGTGTGCCGCAACAACTGCAATCATTTCGCCCATAAGCGAATCGGAAAATGGAAGTTTGTGTGCCATAGGGTCGGCAACGGCTTGCGTAAAATACCAGTTCATTTGCAGGTTCATAATGTTATGAAACCAACCAATATCACTTTCTATAATTTCGCCACTGCGTGGGTCGTGAACGTTTGGACCATACGCATTCTCTATTGGAGAAGGGAAGTAGCGTATAACGGAATACCGTGCATCTTCTGGGCAGAACTCCGGGTCGGCAGTGGAATCGGGTGGATACAAACAACGGATTGCATTTTTGAATCCTGCTTTTTCAAATGCAGTATTCCAACTTTCAAGACCTTTTTTTAACCACGGTCTCCACTTTAACGGGGTAGCGGGGTCGATGTAGTAGGTTATAGGTTTCACCGGCTCAACCAACTCACCGCGGAAATAGGCAGCACTATCTTTAGGTTCTAAACGCCAACGTAAAATGTATGCACGGCGTTCAGCTTTTTGAACATCCAAACCGTAATCGGTTTTGTACGTTCCAAAGAAACCAACGCGCCAATCCATAAGTCGGGGAGTCATTGGTTTTTCAGGCAGACGTACCATAGAATGGTGCATAGTAAAACTCATTGTGCGCGACGATTGATTTTGCGGTGAGTTCTCTGCACCAAACGTTAAAACATTTTCAACTTCAATATTAATAGGATAGCTGTGTACGTATTCAACATAACTTCTATCGGAAGAAAGCATCGTCATGCGGTATTGGTCGCGAAGACTTTTTTGTGGTGTAAGAATGCCGATGTCGGTAGTAAATAACTGTGTGACATCAATAACCACGCTTGCGGAGTCTTTACCAAATGCCTGAATAGGAAACGCCGCTAAAATTTCCTCGAAGTTTGCTGCATGCACTGCCCGCGCAATGGGAAGTGAATCTGCCGCAACGTTGGCATACGTAACAGCACGTAAAAGAATCTTATCAAACTTACGTTCCCAGCGTACAACTTCGGTGTTCGATGCCTCGCCACCATAACCAACCTGCGGTGTTTTGGCAATGCGTGTAACAAGCAAATACTCTTTGCCAAATTCCTTTACGGGGATTTCGTACATTACCTTTTCTTCTACGCGGTACACCGTAAACAAGCCGCTATCAGCTTTTGTACCGGTTGGAATAACTTCGGTAAATGGTTTAATCTTTTTTTCTTTGTCCCCAAACGGTTTGCTCATGCTTGGCGCACCTGTCGGGGTAGTGGAGGTTGTTGTTGTGGATGTTGACGAGCATCCCACCATTGCGATAGCAACAAAAAACGTTAGAAATATGCGAATCATATATGTACAATATAGAATGTTAGCGGGTTGTGCTACGATATTACAAAAAGATTACAACATGGGTAAACAGATTGGGAAGAATTATGGTTACCCACCTCTGCCGAAGCAAGCCGCAAGCGCGCAAACCCAGTGCGAGCCAAGCGTTGTGTGGCGCAATTCAATTACTGTGTGCTTTGTCATTCTGAGCAACGGGAAGAATCATGTTACCAAAGATGCTTCACTCCGTTCAGCATGACATTAAGAATATTGCCGGTTGATGTTCTGAGCAATACGAATAATCTATTGCATAACGTTTTCTTGCGACGCTGTACTGCTTTGCCCCGCCCGTGTGACGGCGCAGTACGGTGCGCTTCGGCTTGTGAGGGGATCACTATTATTTAATCAGCTTATTTGCCTCTAAAACATCCCACATGGTTTTGATTGAGTGTACCTGAACATTGTTATTTATTGTGTAGCCGTGTGCTTTAGGTGTTATTATTATTTTAAGTGGTGCTTTGCTATCGGCAAATGCAAGAACACTACCTTTTGTTAGTGTTGGGGTGCTTGAATATTTGATTTCAATAGCGGCAACTGTTTTTGTACCCCGTTGTAGAAGCAGATCTATTTCTGCACCATCTTGTGTGCGGTAGTAATAGGGAGTTATGCGTTCTGAAATGTTTGCAATAATTTGTTGTAGAACGTAACCTTCCCAGGATGTACCAAGTTTACTGCTTGCCGCAAGGTTGTCATGCGTTTCTATTTCGAGCAACGAATGTAACATACCGGAATCGGTAATATAGATACGCGGTGCTTTTACAATTCGTTTTGTTGCATTGATGTGGTAGGGCTGTAGTCTGCGAATGATGAAAGCGTGTTCCAAGAAATCTATATACCGTTGTATTGTTGGAACTGATACGGACATGGATTGTGCAATTGAGCTATAATTGAGTATCCCTCCATGTATGTCTGCAAGAATATTGAGCAGTTGTTGCAGGCGTAATGGGTCGAGTGCAGAGCCAAGTGCAGGTAAATCCCGTTCTATATAAGTTTTGATAAATTGTTCTCGCCAGTTGTATGATGTACTGTCAGTATTTGAAAGAAGTGATTCTGGAAAACCGCCACGTAACCAATGGTTCTCCATCAAAATTCCTTTGGTTAGTTCACGGTAGTGTATAGGTTCCATTTTTATGGTAGCTATCCTTCCTGCCAAAGTTTCACTGCTTGATTGTAACAACACAGGCGATGCTGAACCAAGTAATATAAATCTTCCTGGTTTGCGATTGTCATCCACTAACGACCGTAATAACGGAAAAATATCGGGCATCGTTTGTATTTCATCAAGGATGATGGTTTTATCGGAGCGTGATTGTAAGTAGAGTTCAGGGTCGCGAAGTTTGTTTCTATCGGAGGTTCGTTCAAGGTCAAGATATAACGCTTTATCACCTTGTTGTTTGGCGTATTCTTTGGCAAAAGTAGTTTTACCTACTTGCCTTGCTCCAATTAATGCTACAACTGGGAACGTTTGAATGTAATTACTAAAAGCTACTGAAATAGAACGCTTAATCATAGAAGTATCCGAATTGTTATCCCTGCAAATTTAACATTCAATATTAAATTTACAGGGATGAATTTACTTCAACTCTACCACAACAGGGCAATGATCGCTGCCAAATACATCGCTTCGTTGAACGCCGTTTGTTATGCGCGGTAGTAAATCGTTCGATGCAAAGTGATAGTCAATGCGCCAGCCAACATTTCGCTCGCGTGCTCCGCTTTGCTGGCTCCACCATGTGTAGTGTCCGCCCTCCGGTTGGAATAACCTGAACGTATCGGTAAAACCCATTGTTACTAATTCATCTAACCGTTTGCGTTCCATTTCCAAAAAGCCGGATGTTTGTGTGTTCTCTTTAGGGCGGGCTAAATCGATAGAAGTATGGGCTGTGTTGTAATCGCCACAAACAATTACGCTGCGACCTTTTTTCCGTAACGTTGAAATATACTCCCACAAGGCAGAATAGAATTCCATTTTATAGGTTAGGCGTGCAAGTTTTTTAGCATCGCCATTTGCTTCGCGCTCGCTGTATGCTTTAGGGAAGTACACATTAATCACAATAAAGTCGCCAAAGTCGGCTTGGATAACGCGTCCCTCCTGGTCGAACTGTTCAACACCAAAACCATTGGTAACAGACTCAGGTTTGTGTTTGGTATAAATGGCTACGCCGCTATATCCCTTTTTGATTTTACATGGATTATAAAACGCATGATAACCTTCTGGAGCGCGTTTGTCTTCGTCAATTTGGTCGTACTCGGCGCGTACTTCCTGCAAACCGATAATATCAGGTTGTTCCTGATTCATGTAATCAAAAAATCCTTTTTTATGTACGGCACGGATGCCATTTACATTCCACGATACTATTTTCATTTCTTTTTGTCCTTTGATTTTTCTTTTTTCTTCTTTTGTTCGGTAACTGCTTGCAACGAAATTGAACTCATGCGTGCAAGAATAAACCCTTTGCGTTTTACAATGTATCCTGTTGGTTTAGCGGCGTTCCAGCGGCGTGGGTTGGGGACAACTGCCGCAAGCTGCGCGGCTTCGGCGGCGGTTAAATCCTTTGCTGATTTCTTAAAGTAAAACTGCGAGGCGGCTTCTATGCCATAAATGCCGTCGCCCCATTCAATCACGTTTACATATACTTCTAAGATGCGCTTCTTTCCCCATATTGCTTCTATCAACACGGTAAAGTATGCTTCCAGACCTTTGCGCACATAGTTGCGCCCATGCCACAGAAAAACATTCTTAGCTGTTTGCATGGAAATGGTACTTGCACCGTATAACTTTTTACCTTTTGCTTGCTCGTTTCGTTTCTTGGCGCGTTCAATGGCATCCCAGTCAAATCCTTCGTGAGTAAAAAACTTCCCGTCCTCGCCGGAAATCAATGCCTTAAAAACATTAGGGGAAATCTCCTCGTAGTTTTTCCACGTTTTGTTAATGCCAACGCTTTTACCGTTAAACCATCCTTCTGCAACACGTATAACCATAAGTGGCGTTAGTGGCGGACGGAAGACGGCATACACAGCTACAAGTACGCACGACCCCACTATAAACCCCACAAGGATTCGTAACGACCAGATAAGTATTTTTTTGAACATAAGTAAAATATCTTATGGAAAATTTGTCCATTATCCTAAATTTCTTAACTTCGCACTCAAATTAACAAGAAAATTTTCGGATATGGCTTCTGTAAGCGAAAAATTAAAAGATACCGACAAAATTATCTGTAAAATGCTTGAGAGCAACGCAAAAACGTCGCTCAGCGAAATTGCAGAAAAAGTTGGTCTCTCCGTACCATCCGTCAGCGAGCACATCAAAAAGCTTGAAGAGCAAGGCATCATAGAAGGATACTTCGCAAAGATAAACCACGAATACCTAAATCTTGATATTACTGCATTTATTTCTGTGCGGGTAGATAGCAGTAGTAACTATGCAGGATTCATTGCCCAATGTAAAAAATCCCCCGAAGTATTGGAATGTCACGCTATAACCGGCGATGCTTCTCACTTGCTAAAGATACGTGTGGAAAACACATCGGCGTTAGAGAAACTACTTTCGCGCATCCAGCAATGGAAAGGTGTTCAGCGCACCATGACGAATCTGGTACTCTCTACACATATAGAATCGTTTGCGGTGGTTTCATAATCACGCAAATCGGCAAAGGTTGCAAAGGCGCAAAGTTCTTTCATATTCGTAGCGACGCGATGCTTCGCGACGGGAAATGCAAAGAAAATGTATTGAAAAATTATTGGATCTGTTGTGCGGTTTCAGGGCGTTCAGCGCGCCAACCCTGTGCGAACCGAACCATACAAATACAATGTATGTGGAATGACTGTAACAACAACAAAATCTTTGCGCCTCTTACACTTTGCGTCTCTGCGAGAAAATTGCGATGCTGTAATCCTTGGTTCCGCCCGAGTGACGGCGCTGTAGGGTTGCTTCGGCAACAGCGGGAACCATATTAGACTGAACATAACATTGAAATGACTAACAAACAGTATTTGTTTAACTAATCTAACACAAGTATGTCTTCTTCTGTAACAAACGGAGTTATGGGTGCGGCAAAGAACTGGCACTCGAATGGAAAAACTGATAACACATCGCGCGATATTCGCGAGATATTTTCATCGTCGGTTTTTACGTTGGATGAAATGCGTTCACGGCTTTCTAAACCTGTGTACAAATCGTTATTGGCAACAGTTGAAAAAGGAACTGCGATTGACCCAAGTATTGCTGATATTGTAGCTTTAGCAATGAAAGAATGGGCAACCGAAAAAGGTGCCACGCACTATACACACTGGTTCCAACCATTAACCGGTGGTACTGCCGAAAAACACGACAGCTTTATTACGCCCAACGCAGGCGGCGGTGCTGTTGCAGAGTTTAGCGGCAAAGAGTTGATTCAAGGCGAGCCGGATGCATCGTCGTTTCCAAGTGGTGGATTACGTGCAACATTTGAAGCGCGTGGTTATACTGCATGGGACCCAACTTCGCCTGCATTTATAATTAACCATAGCAACGGCGCAACACTTGTTATCCCAACGGCGTTTGCTTCGTGGAATGGCGAAGCGCTTGATAACAAAACTCCGTTGCTTCGCTCTATTGATGCGTTGAACAAACAAGTGTTACGTGCATTGAATGTATTGGGAATTACCAATGTTAACCGCGCGTATGCTACACTTGGTTGTGAGCAAGAGTATTTTTTGGTTGATGAAGAATTCTACTTCCGCCGTCCGGATTTATACCTTGCAGGGCGCACCTTATTTGGTGCAAAACCTCCACGCGGACAGGAATTAGAAGACCATTATTTTGGAACTATCCCCGATAGAGTTCTTTCGTACATGAGTGATGTTGAACATCAGTTGTATACTTTGGGAGTTCCGGTTAAAACACGCCACAACGAGGTAGCTCCTGCGCAGTACGAGATAGCACCGATATTTGAACACGCAAACATTGCGGCAGACCACCAACAACTTGTAATGCAGGTATTACGTTCTACAGCTCGTAAATACGGTTTGGTATGTTTACTACACGAAAAACCATTTGCCGGAGTTAACGGAAGCGGTAAGCACGTTAACTGGTCTATTGCTACCGATACCGGAATGAATCTATTAGAACCCGGACAAACACCAAGCGAGAATTTGGTATTCTTGTTCTTCTGCTCGGCAGTTATAAAAGCAGTGCATAAACATCAGGACTTATTACGTGTAAGTGTTGCATCGGCCGCAAACGACCACCGCTTAGGAGCAAACGAAGCACCACCTGCAATTATCTCTATCTTCCTTGGCGACCAGTTAACCGATGTCTTTACACAAATACATAAAGGCACCAACAAAAAAGCAAAACAAGGTGGCATGCTTGGTTTAGGTACAAATGTATTACCAAACTTACCGCGCCATGCCGGCGATAGAAATCGTACCTCGCCATTTGCATTTACCGGAAATAAATTCGAGTTCCGTGCTGTAGGGTCATCGCAAAGTGTATCGTTCCCGGCAACCGTATTAAATACCATTGCTGCCGAAGCAATTGATGAACTCACAACCATGTTGGAAAAATCATTAAAAGGTAAAAAGAACCTTGCCGATGCAATGCACGGTTTAATTAAAGAGGTAATTGATAACCACGGGCACGTAATATTTAATATGGATGGATATTCCGACGACTGGCAAAAAGAAGCAAAGAAACGCGGCTTGTTAAACCTGCGTACAACGTTAGATGCAGTTTCATCGCTTGTTGCAAAAAAGAATATCCAACTCTTTAACAAGTACGGCGTGTTAAGTCCGCGCGAATTAGAAGCACGCGAAGAAATTTACTTCGACCAATACTTCAAAACCATTAACATCGAAGCAGAAACAACCGAGCGCATTGCACAAACGGTGATGTTACCGGCAGCGTTGCAGTACATACATCAGCTATCGCAAACTGCAGAAGAACTCAGTGATTCCGGAATAAAATCCAAGGCAGTTATGTCTTCTTTAAAAGAAATTGTAGAACTCAGCGATGCACTCAGCGAATCACTCACCGAATTACGTAAACAAAACAACGACCTTGGCGGTGATACCGTTCACCAGAAGTCCATTCACATGTTTAAAAGAGTAATTCCTGCAATGAACGCCGTACGCGAAGCATGCGATAATCTCGAACGAATCGTCCCAGAAAAACTCTGGCAAATGCCAAGCTACCGCGAAATGCTTTGGGTTAAGTAAATATAAATACAACATACTGTACAAGCCGTTTTATGCTCGCACGTAAAACGGCTTTTTTGTTGCTGTCGCAGCCGTTCATAGTGGTAGTTCCAACAGCACCGCATCGCGCGGGACAGAACATTGAACAAGAGAGAATCAATATCATGTTCAATAGTATCGTGCTGAACATAGGGTAACAAATTTACTATCTCAAAAACATGACATAAATCATAGTATCTCTATGTGAGAATCTATAAGTTACCTGTAGAAAGATAAAGTGTTTATTCTTGAAAAGAAGGGATTGCTATGAAAACGCTCACATCATCAACTTACTACAGAATATTTGTCTACATGATAGTTGCAATTCTATTTAGCGGGTGTCCTGATAAAGAAAACCCGATTACACCTAGCGAAAATAATGTAGAGCTCGGAACAGAAACGCAACTCAGCCAAACACAACAAGGTGCAGGATCGGTTGTTACTATCTCAAAACCGGGGAACCAACTTAACGGGATGACAATTACCATTCCCAACGATGCATTTTCCGGCAGCAGACCATTTACTGTTACATCATTCGAGATTAAAAGTCACAAATTTGGAAGTAATGTTAACCCAATAACACCGCTTATTCGTGTGGCAAGTTCGGGAGGTTATGCCAACGGTATATACGAAATCAAGATTCCAATCACACTTCCACAAGGAGAGATTCCGTTAGTATTTATTTACGACGAACAAACAGGTAAACTAGAACCGATGATTGTTCAGCATTACGGTGCATCTTCGGTTACTGTACTAACAAGGCATTTTACCACATCTTCTATTCACCCGAAAAGTTTATATAAACATGATAATGTCAACCTGCAAGGCCTTACAGAATACTCATCATTCTTTGTAAGTTCTTTAAATGAATCTCTACTTAATGCTGCCGGAACTATTAGTACAGGATTTACTGTAGGTGTTGATGATTGGGAATTTGTAAACTGGGGGTCGTTCATATCTCCGGGTGGACATTGTGCCGGACAAAGCATCGGTGCAATGTGGTATTGGTACGAGAAGAAATCAAAAACCGGAGAAAAATTGTTTAACAAGTTTAGTGATAACCCAAATCTGTGGCAGGACAATGCTCGCGGCTATCGGTTTAGTTCTGTATTGCAGAGTGACTTACTCCCTCAATCTCTTTTTACGGGGTTTATGCGTAACACAATCCGACTTGATACAAACATTGATAAAATGAAATTCTTAACAACTGCAGGCGCACTGTATGTTACTCATGAACCTTTGTACATTTCAATTGCATATCAGGATGGAGTGTATTCCGATAACAAACCAAAATATGCCGGGCACGCAATTGTTTGTTACGGCGTATCAATGAACGAGAAAAAATTACTTATTTCGGACCCTAACACACCAAATAACGCGCAGAGCATTGAGTTGATTAACGACCGGTTTAAACCATATCAATCCAAGCTGAATGGTAACGCTAATTCCATGCATTTTCCATTTATCTCCCCAATGGCAAAAACATCGCTTATTGATTGGGCAAAGATTGAATCTCGTTACACCGAATTATTAAACGGAACTATTGGCAACGATAAGTTCCCTGCTTATACAACGTACGTAATAAGTACACCGGATATACCACTTACCAATAACTATGTAACAACTAACGATACACTACGCCTCTATACCGATTGCCCTACTGCCCCATGGGGGTGGAATGTTGACGGTAAACGTAGAATACTGACAACTATATACAATTCTAACGGTAATGCAATTCAAATTAACGAGGGGAGCGGGTTATACAGAGTACAGTTAAGTGAAGGCGATAATAAACTTGGTGTATTAGTGGAAGGGCAACAAGGACCTGATGCGTCGAATCTGGATGCTTGTTTTGTTGACTTCAAATGGATTACCGTAAAGTACAGCAAAATTACACTTGCTGTTAACCCAAGCGAATACAATGGAATTGTTGGTAAAGAAAATTCATGGGACGCAGTTATCACCAATCTACCGAACAACATTAACTATACGGTAGTTTGGAATTTTGGCGACGGCACGCCAGAGCAAAAAGTTGAAAACAACACCGCAATTAAATACACATACGGTTCAACGGGCAGTTTTACCATTACAGTAAAACTGTTAGAAAAAAGTACAAATAAAAAACTAGCCGAAACAACAGCAAAATCTACTATTACCGGTACAGGGTTAGAACTGACAGGTATGTATCCAACCAAAGCAAGAGTTGGAAAAGACATAACTGTTAACGGTAAACTCCTTGGTGCAACGCAAGGTACTAAAGCAGTATATGTTGGCGATGTCCCCATTATGGCAGTTAAAAGTTGGAGTGATACTCGCATTGTATTTACCATACCCGCAAATACTGTTACTGGTCTGGTACGCGTTAAAAACGGAACAACATTTAGCAATGGTTTTATGCTTACTGTGGTACCTGAATTAAAGATTACATCCATTTCTCCAAACACCGCAACAGAAGGAACAACGGTAACTATTACCGGAACTGGCTTGGCAAGCGAAGATAATTCTACTGTTCAGGTATTTCTTTCCAACGTGTTTGGCTCTTATTGGTCGTTATTCGAAGCCGATTATATCAAACATACCGATACAGAAATCTCATTTAAAGTTCCAGCAGGCGTTGGTTCGGGTACTGTATATGTCTCCAACTCGTATGATTGGGTTAAAAGCAACATGCTATGGCTTACTGTAGCTGTAGATTTATCCGTCTATAAATATGTAACTCTTGAGCCCGACAGAATACAGGGAACTTTTATAGATGAAAAAGGAAACACTTCAACCGATGTACTTCGGTACGTGTATATTTACGCCACCGTAAACAATGTTACAAGTAACGGTTTTAAAGCAGAATTCATTCAAGATACTACGGTTATTACCGACGGTAGCGGAGGAAAGTTTACAACGCATTGGTATTCTAAGTATGTTATTACGGGTACATTAACCAACGATAGTAATCTTATTAGTAATATCAAAGGAACTAAATATTCGAAAACAACAACAACTGCACCCGACGGTAAAGTTAGCTACTCACTCGATTCGGGTTATATAACCATAAGTAACATCAAATGGACGGCACGAACAACTCAGCCGGAAGTATATAACGGATACAACATGGAGTTAAACTGCACGGATGTATTCAAACTTTGCACATTTGCCGAACACCGCGAAAGCTCGACTTATCAAGGAGAGAAAACATATAAAGCTCTTAAAGGTAATACTGTATCCGGAGTGAACAGCGGATGCAGGGTATATTTGAAATTCAGAAAATCAAGGTAATATCTGTGCTAACGCAGCCGCATCAAACGGCATACATTATAGTACCGTAACCTGCGGGACAGAAATTCGAGTAAGTAAGAGTATGAATCTTGTACATTTAGCGTAGTTGTTAAAAGAAATCGTTCTCTCCGGCAGGTGGTGGGTGTTTGGCAGTGAAGGTGCGGTGCCGTCGGGCGATAGCAGAGAGTACAGATAAAAAACGCCGTTTAGTGTAGTACCAAACGGCGTTGTAGTTTTTAGTGTGCATTACGCAATGTGCTTACCGTGACATTGCTTGTACTTTTTACCACTTCCGCACGGGCAAGGGTCGTTGCGGCCAACACGTGGTTCTTCGCGGTAGACAGTTTGTACACTTGAACGAGGTTGTTCTTGTTGTTGATTGTTGTTCTCGTTGTTAACAGCAGCTGCGGCGTATTCTGCCGTTGTTGTTGGGTGCGAGAACTGCATGGATGATGTTGACATTCCTGTTGCAACAGGTACACCGTTCTCATCTACGGCTTGTTGGCGGCGTGCGCGGCGCATTGCAATTGGACGTGGTGCTTGTTCCTGGCGTTGCTCTACAACAGGGAAGTATTTAAATGCTGTATCAACTGCTGCTTTACTGATTTCAAAAATCAATTCCTCAAACATTCTGAATGCTTCACCTTTGTACTCAAGCAATGGATCTTTCTGACCATAAGCGCGTAAGTGAACACCTTCTTTAACTTCATCCATAATGCGTAAATGTTCGCGCCATTTGTCATCGATAGATTGAATAATGGCATATTGTTCTAAGCGCAACATAAAGTCCGAGCCGAGCGATTCTTCTTTACGTGCGTAGAATTCTTCAGCAGCATCAAGTACTCGTTGAATACACTCTTCGCGTTTCATGCCACGGAATTCATTCTCGCTTATGTTTACTTCGCACAACATGTACGTGCGTACATTGTTTTTAAATGCTTCAAGTTCGCCTTCGGGTTGGTATTCATCGTACCAGCCGCCGGCAAGGTCTTCTACATAGGCAAAGATTTCACTCTTCATGCGTTCACCGCCTAAAGCATGGCGGCGACGGTCGTACACTACTTCGCGTTGTTTGTTCATTACGTCGTCGTAATCCAACAAACGTTTACGGATACCAAAGTTGTTTTCTTCTACTTTCTTTTGTGCCCGCTCTACGGATTTTGTTACCATGCCTGCTTCAATTGGTTCTCCTTCGGCAAGGTTAACTTTAAATGTTTGCATGAATGATGTGATACGTTCGCCACCAA
>JAIBAE010000092.1 GCA_019695345.1 Bacteroidota bacterium
TTTGCGCTTGTGCGTTGCCATTTTATGGCGCTTACGTTTTTTTCCGCAAGGCATGTTGTCCTCCCGATATTCGTGTGTGAAAATAGATTATTTAGATATTATGGTTGTTTTTCGTTTTTCATTTTCTCGAATTCGCCGAGCACGATACGTGCCTGCATCCCGAGTTCGTTTGCCGAATCTACCTTAAAGCAACGTTGCATCCATTCCGCAGCCGAATTCAAATTACCTTGTTTGTATTTCATAACACTCATGTTATACAATGCAATCTGATTTCTAACGTTTTTAGCCAATACTTTTTCTGTTAGTGCAATACCTTCGTTTGGATTGCCGGACATAAAAAGTAAATAGGCGTAATCGGTTAATGCGTTTTCGTTACCCGGATTTACCTGAATGTATTTTTTATACATTTCGATTGCACCAAGTGTATCGCCGGTATTAATCCGCATAGAGCCAAGTGTTAAATAGAGCGATGTATCTTGCGGATTTCTGCTAAGCGAGTCCTCCAGAACCTTAACAAACTGCTTTTGCCGTTCAATCATTTTCTGTTCTTCAACAGATTGATTTTCCGGGTGGTGTTGCTGAGCCGCTTGTTTTTCGAGTTCCTTTTTTCCAATTTCTACATCCTGAGCTATAGAATATTGGCGTAATGCGTAGGAACCGCCTGCCATACCAAGTACAATTGCAATAATAACTACTATCCACAAAGTATCGGGTTTATTTCCCGAAAGTTTTGCTGTATTATATTGAGTAGTTACTTCATTCACACAATAGCCGTAGATTATTCAGCTTTTACTGAGCGTGTTTTTATATTTCCGTCAACTTCTACGATAAAATCGTTTGAAGCTTTAAAAACCGGAGCGTAGCGTCCTTCAAGTTCAACTGTATCGCCTGTTCTTGGATTACGCGCTATACGAGCTTTTCTGCTTTTAATATTGAACACGCCAAAACCGCGTATTTCAATTCTGCGTTTATCGCTCATTGCATCTTTGATTCCATTTAAGAAACCTTCAACAACGGCTTTAACTTCTAATTTTGTTAGTCCTGTTTGGTCGGCTACTATGTCAACCAACTCTGCTTTTGTAACATTATCTGATTTTTTTTCTCTTACTGCCATGGAACGTGAACCTATGGTGAAACTTTTATTACCCTAAACCCTTATTTTTAGGGCTGTTTTGTGAATTAGGATTGCAAAAATACATAAGATTAGCCAACGGGCAAGTTGTTTAGATAGAAGCAAGTAACATTTTTCTTGTGAATTTTTTAACAATATGGTAAATAATAAAGGTGGTGGGGAGTTCGTTACCTTACAGGTACGTGGCACCATTTCATTCTTTATTGGTCATTTTTACTGAGTAATACAAACAAAGCTCAACTTTGGTAGCTTGCGCCAAGGGCTGTATCTTTGCGACTTAATTTAAAACCCATAATAAGGTTTGTTACAATGAATTGGTTAGAAAACCGTACTGATGATGATAAGGTAAAGCAGAATGAAGTTCTTGCTATTGGAAACCTACCTAAACACGTTGCCATTATTATGGATGGTAACGGAAGATGGGCTCAGCAACGTACAATGCCACGTCTTTCCGGTCATAAACAAGGTGTAGAAACCGTACGGGATATTGTAAAAGCTTCCTCTCAACTTGGCGTTAAGTACCTTACGTTGTATGCATTTTCGATGGAAAACTGGAAACGTCCGCAGAAAGAAGTCAGCGGATTGATGAAATTATTAGAATTTTACTTGAAAAACGAAGTTGAAGAGTTACATGCTAATAATGTTCGAATCCGTTCCATAGGTAAATTGAACGCATTACCTAAACCGGTTCATAAAATTCTGCAAAAAGCAATTGACCATACGGAAAAAAATGATGGTTTGACGTTAACATTAGCACTTAGCTACTCTTCCAGATGGGATATTGTGCGGGCTACGCAAATGATTTCGCTGGATGTACGCAGAGGGAAATTATCTCCTGAAGATATAACTGAGGAGACGTTTACAGACTACCTACTAACGAAGGATATGCCCGACCCGGATTTGTTAATCCGCACCAGTGGCGAAATGCGAATCAGTAACTTTTTATTATGGGAATTGGCCTATTCCGAAATTTATGTTACAAAAAAATGTTGGCCCGATTTTGAGCGTAACGATTTGTATGAAGCTATTTCTTGCTTTGCAAAACGCGAACGACGTTTTGGGTTAACTTCGGCACAATTAATTGACCAATCAAATTCTTCATCGTATCTACAACGGGTTGTTAATGCAATTACGAATCGCTAATAGTATAATCATAGTTTTGTTGTTTTGTGTATCTCTTGCGTATTCGCAAATAAGCACTAACCCGCAAAGTACAAATCGTCCCTTAATTATAGCAGGAGTTACGGTTGAGGGTAACCGTATTGTAGATGAATCAACGATAATTGTAATAAGTGGAATCAGGGTAGGAGATGAGTTAAATCCCCGTTCTGATTTTATTCAGCAAGCCATTAAAAATATTTGGCAACGCAAACAATTTTCCGATATCCAAATATTAGTAGATAAGATTACTTCTCTTGGTGTGTTTTTACGGATTGTAGTAAAAGAAAATCCTCGTTTCTCGTACTTACAAGTTGAAGGAAATGACAAGATTGGCTACGAAAAACTTAAAACAGAAATTGGTAAGATTCGAGGTGATATTATTGCATTCAGCGATACTTACGACATCAAGAACACTCTCAAAAAACTTTACGAAAAAGAAGGATTGTTGTTTGCAAAAATTAAAGTTGATACTGTAACAACAGATACAGCCGGCTATGTTAAACTATTAGTAACCATTAAAGAAGGTGATGAGTACAAAGTTCGTACTGTTTCATTTACAGGTAACAAATTGGTTGATGCTACGGATTTAAGAGGAGCAATGGAAGATAACAAACCCAAACCCTGGTGGAAAATTTGGAAGACATCGAAGTTCGACAAAAATACGTTGCACACAACCGATGTGCCTGCCATACTAAAATATTACAAAAGCAACGGATTTCTGGATGCAGACACTACCAAGGTAACCTATACAATAGATACAACTGCAAATGCAGTGGATATTTTAATTGATGTTATAGAAGGTAATAAGTATTATCTACGAAACATCACTTTTGATGGAAGTACGATTTATCCAAATGAATTCTTGGTTCGCCACCTTGATGTTGAAAAAGGTAAAGCTGTTGATGAAATTCGCATAGAGAAAAACCTGATGGGGAATGAAGAACAATCCGATATTCGTTCTCTCTATCTTGATAACGGTTATCTTCAAGCCAATATTAGTTATGATTTACGTAAGGTAGCCAAAGACTCTGTTGATTTAGTTGCACAGATATTTGAACGTGACAGGTTTACTATCCGTCGTGTGGACATAGTTGGTAATTCTAAAACGCAAGACAGAGTTGTAAGAAGAGAACTGTACACACGCCCGGGAGATTTCTTCAATCGTGCCGCTATTATTCGTTCTATCAAAGGCCTTGGTGTTGCCAATTACTTTAATCCCGAGAAACTGCGTCCCGATGTAAAACCAGTTGGGCAAAATACCGTAGACTTAGTGTATCAGGTTGAAGAACGTTCTACAGATGTATTAAATGCGAGTGTAGGATATGCAGGTACCTATGGGCTTACAGGCTCGGTTGGTGTTACATTCAATAACTTCGATATCAGCGATCCATTACGTGGTGGTGCCGGACAGGTATTCAGTTTCCAGTATGATTTTGGTGCTGCTAACTCACTACAAACTTTTTCGTTAAGTTTTTCCGAGCCGTGGTTGTTTGGAAAACCCACATCTGTTGGGTTTAATGTTTTTGATACACGATATTTCCTGGGAATTAATGGAAGAAGAACAGGTTTGCAAACAAATCTCGGGCGTAGACTTCGATTTCCGGATGATTACTTCCGTGCAGACTGGAGTTTTCTGGGTCAGCATACTATTCAATATAGTAACACAGCGGCAGGTGATAGTAGCTTTTACGAGTTCGCTCTAACCCAAACTATTTCACGAACAAGTTTTGATAACCTTATTTTTCCATCAAGTGGTTCACGGTTTCGTTGGCAATCTTCGGCAAGTTTGGGCTTTTTAGGAATAGGTCAGGCGGACTACTGGAAAAACGAATTACAGTTTGAGTTTGTAAATCCGTTGTTAGAAGTTGAAGGATTTAATCGATTGGTAATGTACCTTAATACCGAACTTGGTTATGTAGCCCGTTTAACAACAGATAATAGCCATGTATTACCGTCGCTACAGTTATATGCTATGGGCGGAAACGGCTTAGCAGGTATAAACGTCATTCCATTACGTGGTTATCCTGATAGAGTTCTTGGTGGGTATGGAAATACCAACAGATTGATATTCAAACAAACTGCCGAATTACGATTTGCACTATCTATGAACCCGATGCCAATTTATCTATCAGCTTGGGCTGAAGCGGGTAATGCGTGGACAAACTTCCGTGAAGCAGATATTTTCTCCTTAAAACGGTCGGCGGGTATTGGTATGCGCATTCTCTTAAATCCAATTGGGTTGTTAGGTTTCGATTACGGATATGGATTCGATACCGACCCATCAACAAAACTTACAAGCGGCTGGCAGTTCCACTTCCAGTTTGGTAGGTAGTTTCATTTGCTAACGCCTAACCGCACCGGACGTGTGTTGATTACATAACCGTATATTTGCGGGAGAGTTCCGCAGATAATGTACAAGCGTCACGGTAGATGGTTGTTATTTGTTGAAGGTTTTTTCGGGCAAGTGGATGTACGTTTAAAAAACAACATCCGGTGCCAATAGAATAGAAAAAGTCAATTTTATATTTTTTGTTTCACTTAACGTACGTAATATCTCATGAAAAAATTTATCCTCGTTGCGGCTACAGCATTGATGTTTGTTGCAGTTCCTAAGATGGTTGCACAAAAAGGTGCAGCAACCGGTGGTGGTGTTAAAATAGCAACAGCAGATGTTGAAAAAATTGCAAAGGAATTGCCCGAAGCAATTGAGGCTGACAAACGTTTAACAGAAGTTCGTAAAAAATGTATTGATACTTTAGGTATGATTGAAAGCAAATACAAAGAAAAGCTGGAAGCATACAAAAAAGGTAAAGCAATGATGACGGCAGATGCCCAGAAAAAAGAAGAAGAAGAGTTATTGCAATTACAACAACAGTATGGCATGTACCAAGAGCAAAAATTTGGTAATGCGGGCGACTTAGCAAGAACTCGCGATGAAATGTTGAAGCCAATCTTACAAAAAATTCAACAAGCAATTAGTGCTGTTGCAAAAAAGAACGGATACAATTTTGTATTTGATAAAACTGCAAGCGGTGTGTTGATTTACTCGGAAGATGCTTCTGACATTACATTTAAAGTAATCGACTTCATGAAAAACAATAAATAAGCCGTTCTCTGTTGCGTTTACTGTTCCGTTACACGTAACACACGGATTGTGCATTAACTACGGTGTATTATGAGAAAATCGTTTTTATTCGGACTGGTGTTTTTTGCGGCGTTTCAGGTACAGGCGCAAAAAGTTGGGTATATAGCAAGTCAGGTAATCCGTGAACGCTGGCAAGATATGATTCAGGCACAGCAGAGAATTCAATCGTTAGTGGATGACTGGAAGCGTGAGCTTGCCACCATGCAAAAACAGATTGATGAAATGGATTTAGAGGTTAAGAAAAACCGTTTGGTATGGAGTGCAGATGAACGCCAGGAAAAAGAAGAACAGCTTCGTAAAAAGCGTGCTGAACGTGAAGACTTTGCGAAGAAAAAGTTTGAACCAGGTGGAGAGTACGACCAGCAAGCTGCTGCAATACTAAAACCTGTTGAAGAAAAACTATACACCGTTGTTCAGGATGTTTCCGCATCGGAAGGATATGATGTTGTGTTGGATAAAACTACAATGCCAATTCCGTATGTAAATCCTAAGTACGATTTAACCGTAAAGGTGCTAAAGAAACTTAACATCCCGGCTGACGACTTAGAAGAGAAACAGAAGAAGGCAATTGAGGACGACCCACGTAATAAAAAAGATACAAAGAAAGACGAACCTCAGTTACCACGTAAGCGCAGCAGAACATCGGATTCCGAAGATAAAAAGACCGAAACAAAATCTGATACTAAAACAGATACACCGGCAACCGATATACCACGGTAACGGAAATTACAGTTTACAATGGCAATCTGCATATTTTTGCAGATTGCCATTTTTATTTAGGAGTACACCATGCGTTTTACAATGACTGTTGAGGAAATTGCTACATTACTACAAGCAGAAATTATTGGCGATTCAAGGCGCGTACTCCATACTATAAATAAAATTGAATCGGCACAGGGGCATGAGCTTACGTTTCTGAATGATAATAAGTTTGAGAAATACCTACAAACATCGCAGGCAGGTTGTGTTATCATTAAACCCGGTACTGTTCTCCCACCCGATACACAGTGTTCTTTTTTAGTACATGCAGAGCCACATAAAGCACTTGTTGCATTTATCCTGTATTTACAACAAAGTGCTGTTCAACAAACCGGATATAAACATAACACTGCCGTAATTGATAAAAGCGCACGCATTGCCGAATCAGCAAAGATTGATACTAATGTTGTTATTGGCGCAGGGTGTACCATTGCCGAGCATGTTCATGTTCACGCTGGTGTTGTCTTGCAGAACGGCGTAAGCATTGGAAGCAATACTATTGTGTACCCAAACGTAACAATTTATGCAGATTGCGAAATAGGCGAGAATTGTATAATTCATGCAGGCGCAGTAATTGGCTCGGATGGGTTTGGCTATCTTGAGAATCCTGATAAGTCCTTCGATAAAATTCCACAGATTGGAAATGTAATAGTTGGGAACAATGTAGAGATTGGTGCTAATTCTACAATCGACCGCGCTGCACTAGGAAGTACAATCATTCGCAACGGTGTAAAGATTGATAATCTGGTACATCTTGCGCATAATGTAGAGATTGGCGCAAACACAGCCATTGCCGCACAAACAGGTATTGCGGGCGGAACAATTATTGGCGATAACAACCGCATTGCAGGTCAGGTTGGAATTGTTGGCTATGTTAAAACAGTCGAGAATGTCATTATTGGCGCGCAGTCCGGCGTCTCTAAAAATATTACCAAGAGTGGTGTATATAGTGGCTCGCCTGCGGTTGAACTTTCGGCCAGATTGAAGCAAGAAGTTCTGTTCAGAAAACTACCGCAAATGATTGATGATTTGCAAAAGAAGACTTCGGAAACAAAATGACTTCAGAAATAATGCTTGAGTATTTCTTTCATACAATCTTGTCATTCCCGAAAACGCTGATGAAGCGTTTATCGGGAATCCAGAAGTTTTTTTATACATGGGATAGTTACCGGCTTTCATGGGTATGACAGAGATGGTATAATTCTTTGCTATCGCAAACCGCACCAATCCTTGTATAGTAAGCAACCATCTACTTGCGGGACAGAATCCCCAACACAAACCAAACGATAATCGTGTTTACGTGAATGGAGGTTCTCTCCGCCAAATGGAGGAACTGTACACGATGTGTTTTGGCGGCGTTTGCGAAGCAGAAGATGTCCGTGAATTTTCAACAACTTTCCAACATATCCTATCATTATGTTTTATTCTCGTTGCAGAGTGCGTATTTTTGATTGACGAACTATGTTTACCCGCAGGGATAGCGCATTATGATTGAAAAGTGGAAAACCGAGAATAAAAGATTAGTTAATTCTTTCCCGATTTTTGATGTTTCGATGGTTGAGCGCATTCATCCGGTAACAGATGTACGGCGTGAGTTTGTTGTAATTGATTCGCCGGAGTGGGTGAATATTATTCCGCTTACCAGTGATAATCGTGTTGTAATGATTAAACAATACCGTCATGGGTTGGATGATATTACCTTAGAGATTCCGGGCGGTTTGGTTGAAGCGGGAGAAGATGCCTGCAATGCCGCAATGCGTGAGTGTTTAGAGGAAACCGGTTTTGGCGCAATGGAACGTGCTGAACTACTTGGTTTAACCGACCCTAACCCGGCATATCAGTACAACAAGCAGTATTCGTTTGTATGGAAGGATTGTTCGTTACAATCGGCTCAGAATTTAGATACTAATGAGCTGATTGAAGTAGAGTTAATTGCATTAGCCGAAATTCCTGAGTTGATTAGGAATGGTACTATTAAACACACATTAGTGCTTTCGGCGTTTTTGCATTATTGGTTACGATATTCATTTTGATTTTTATATATCTTCATTGAGGAACGAATGGGGAAGGTAGTTACAGTTGCAAATCAAAAAGGTGGAGTTGGTAAAACAACAACCGCCGTTAATTTAGCTGCTTCTCTTGCAGCAGCTGAACAACCTACATTATTAATAGACATCGACCCGCAGGCCAATGCATCGAACGGTCTGGGTATTGATACACGCCAATTGGATAAAACCATTTACGAAGTATTGGTAAACGATTTACCAATCTCCGAAGCTGCGTTACCAACCGAGATGCCGTTTTTAGAAGTAGTGCCATCGCACATTAATTTGGTTGGTGCCGAAATTGAAATGGTTGATTTGCGCAACCGTGAGATGATTCTGAAAAATGCTTTGGAACAAGCCCGTAAAAAATATACGTATGTTCTAATTGACTGTCCGCCATCGCTTGGCTTGTTAACATTAAATGCGTTAACAGCGGCCGATTCGGTGTTGATTCCTGTTCAATGCGAATACTACGCGCTGGAAGGTTTAGGACAGTTGTTAAATACAATCTCAATTGTACGGAAGCACTTAAATCCGGCACTTGATATAGAAGGCGTGTTATTAACGATGTTTGATTCACGTTTGCGTTTATCAAATCAGGTTGTAGAAGAAGTGCGCCGTCACTTTCAGGAAAAAGCGTGTACAACGCTTATTAACCGTAACGTACGCCTTTCGGAAGCACCAAGCCACGGCAAGCCGGTTATTCTGTACGATGCACTAAGCCTTGGTGCACGTAATTACTTGGAATTAGCGCAGGAGATTATGCAGCGTAATCCGCAACTGCACGAACAAGCCCATGTAGCTGTTGCTTAACTTTATCATTGATTATTACCATAAAGAGGAAGCCATACAATGGCGGAAACCACACAAAAGAAATTAAAAAACTTAGGTCTTGGGAAAGGACTCGGAGCGTTAATTCCAAAAGATGCACCGTCGCCCGAAGTAATTGCAACGTTACCGGTAGATGACGGTTCCATAATAGGGGCCACTGCCAAGATTGATATAACAAAAGTTCGTCCTAATCGCTTCCAGCCACGTCAGGATTTTGATGTTGAAGCATTAGCCGAGCTTTCACGTTCCATAAAAGAAAAAGGTGTCATTCAGCCAATCACGGTTCGCCGTGTTGCAAATGGATATGAGTTGGTAGCAGGCGAGCGTCGCGTTCGTGCATCAATCGAAGCCGGACTCACCTTAATACCGGCGTACATCCTTGATGTAAACACCGATGCAGATATGTTGGAACTTGCCTTAATCGAAAACGTTCAGCGCGAAAACTTAAACCCTATCGAGGTTGCATTGGGCTACCAACGCCTGATTGAAGAATGTAACTTAATGCAGGAAGAAGTTGCCGTAAAAGTTGGTAAAGACCGTTCCACCGTTACAAACTTTTTACGGTTGTTAAAACTACCGTTGGAAGTACAAGATGCATTGCGCACCAAAAAGATAACAATGGGTCACGCACGCTCTATGCTTGCTCTTGCCAATGCAGAACTACAGGTAGAAGTATTAAAAGATGTCATCAACAAAGAGTTGTCAGTGCGTTCCACCGAGGCATTAGTAAAAGATATAGAGCTTGGCAAAATTTCCTTTATGCCGGGTAAAGATAAAAGTGCTTCGCCGTTTAAGCCAAAACCCGTTAACAATCCTAACTTAGAAGTTAAATCTACATTGGTGGATATAGAACAACAACTCCGTACTATTTTTTCTACACAAGTACGTGTGCGCCAGCGTTCATCCAGCGGGGCAGGAACAGTAGAGATTGATTATTACTCGTTGGAAGACTTAGAGCGTCTGCTTGATTTATTCGTTATCATAGAACGAAGTGTAATGAAGTAACATAACAACAACATCATTTAATGTAAAGGCCACCAATGTGTGGCTTTTTTATTTTCTGCTACCGCGTGACCGCACCGAACCTACTTTACCAAACACCCTCACAATGCGGAGCAGAACCGCGAAGTAAGTAAACTACTATGATTTAAGAATTCAGAAAATAACCCCATGCTTTAGCGTGGGGATTTCAAACGTCACAATATAACCTAAGACTTTAGTACCGAAATGTTGCAGGACTAAAGCCCATGATTTTGTTGGTGTTTATTTCTCCGCGCTAAAGCGGCGGAGTTATAAAATACTGTAGATTCATAACAATCGTTATAATTAATCTTGAGCATTCTAAAATCATTGCAGTTACTATGGTATCGTTGAAAATGGAAATTTGCGATAGATACTTTTAGTACCAAGTCACCATTGCGGACATGGAAGACCTAGCGGAACAGTAAGAGGTTTTATATATTTAGCAAAAGTTACGGTGAAGTTCTGAGTAAATTAGGATTTTAAGGAGTGGAAGTAATAGGTATTGACCCAATGGGACAATTTTTTTCATTCTTAGAGAACGAAAAAAACTTAACTTCAGATGTGCCATGAATTATTTGATATGTGTTTATAACACCAAGCCAATTATCTTTAGATTCCTGCAAAGAAAGCCAAGCCTTGGAAATCATTCTGCCTTGATATAGTAAACGATTGTCACTACTACTAATATTTACATATTTAATTGTGTATTTACCACTTTCAATACAAAATGTAAAGTCCTCATTGGCTGTTAGGTTAAGTAGAAATTCATCTCCATTCTTATTCTGTAAAATTAGCAACATGATATAATCTGAAGTTTGATACTTACTTGGGACTGAGCCATAAACAACTTTGCAGTTGCTGTCAATAACGCAAAGCACTTCGTTCAGTTTATACAGTTTTTCATCGGTTGTAGTGGCCCAACCATAATCTGCCTTAAATCGAATGCCGTCACTTGTTTTTCCAACATAATCTCCGAACATCTTTTTCATTGAGCCATGATCCGTTAAAATCATCATTGCCTTCATTTCCGGAAAGTTTAGTGGTATATTAAATCTACCGGATATGGTAGTAGGACATGTTGGGTTCTTGTACTTTGGTACAGCTACATTAATTCCGCAACTAAGAAATGAAATTGAAATCAGAGGAAGAATAACAAATAAAAAAATGCGAGTCCAAGGTAATTGATTTTGCATACTTTATTAACAAGGTAGTTACACATACATTTTTCTAGGGGCAAATATAGTAGTGTGTTCTTCATTTTCCTATTGTGTAGTAGTTTGTTCCAAACACGGTTTGTAGTTTCGCGGTAGGTTCTGTCCCGCACAAAGACGGTGTAGGGGCAGAAAATTTTCTGCCCTTTCAAACATGGTTCGGGGCGGTCGGGCGATAGCAAATAATTATTCTACACTATGATAGTTCACCATACAACAACTTACCGCGTTCGGTACGCTGATACCGATAAAATGCAATACATGTACAATGGCAATTACCTAACGTTGTTTGAGATTGGAAGAACGGAGTTACTGCGTGCCTGCAACCTACCCTATGCCGAGTTAGAGCGCGATGGGTATTTACTTCCGGTAATGGAAGCCCGAGTGTTTTTTAAGAAGCCCGCCTTTTACGATGATGTTTTATTGGTAGAATGTACATATAAAGTGGAACTCAAGCCAACAATTTTGCTTCAATATCGTATATTGCGTGGCGATGAATTAGTGGCAGAAGGATATACACTTCATACGTTTGTGGATAACGAAAGCCGCAAACCAATTCGTCCGCCAAAAGTATTTTTTACTGCCATAGAAGAATATGGCAAAACCCACGGTGAAACGGAGGAAGCATAATACGTTTTGTTACCTGTGCCAAGACAATAATTTGAGGAGTAGTTTTTATGTGTAACCGCATAGTGTTTGCGCTTGTAGCAATATGTATTCTTTTACCTGTTAACGGTATAGCTCAAACATTTTCACCATTTCAGTTTTTACGGGTAAACCAAACAGCTCGGTCTGCTGCATTAGGTGGTTCTACCGTTGCTATGATTGAAGACCCCGGAGCCATGTTCCTGAATCCTGCCGCAATCTCTACAGTGAACGAACGCAAGATTACCGCCACGTTTAACAAGCATGTGTTGGATTTGAATTCCGGGTTGTTATCGTTTGTAAACCCTATAAACAATGCAACGTGGGGTTTGGCTGTTTCGTATTCATCGGGAGGTACATTTAATGGTGCCGATGTATTTGGAGTGCCAACAGGAAAAGATTACATAGTTAGTCAGGTTTCGGTTGGTGGAATGTATTCTGCCGCACTTGATTCCGGCTTCTATTATGGCGTGGGTGCAAACTTTGTAAGTGCAACCTTTACCGAAGGAAGTACAAGTGCGTTATACCTTAATGGTGGAATTATCTATAAAATACCACGCTCACGGTGGAACGTAGGTCTTTCGTTTTTAAATGTGGGTAGGCAGTTAAGCAAAGTTGGCGATGTTTCCGAGCCACTTCCTATGGATGTTCGTATTGGGGTTAACCACCGTTTACGCGGTTTGCCCTTGTTAGTAAACTTCTCGTTAACCCGTTTGGCAGAAGACCACGAAACCGTTTGGGAACGCGTAAAAAACTTTACAATTGGCGGAGAATTATATCTTGGCAAGGTAATTGAAGTACGTGTAGGGTACGATAATGCAATCCGGAATGCAGTGTCTTTTACGTCACAAGCAAGAATGTCCGGAATATCAGCAGGAGTAGGCATACACGTAAAGAATACCAATATTGATTACGCGGCTACTTCGTTAATATCCGGCGTTTGGATGCATAGGTTTGGATTATCGTTGGGAATGTAATACAGGAATACCGTGCAAAAACCTGTAAAACCCTAACTGTTTTACTTATCTATTTTACGGAGTACTTCTATGAAGTCATGGACGATTCGCCAAAGCGGCATGTTTGCAATGTTGGTAACTGTAACCACAATCTTTTGCAGTTCAGTAATTTTTGCTCAGTCAAATGAAGCAGGAGTTTTAACATTAAAGAATTCATATACACCAACTACACCACCTGCTGCAACAACAGCAAAGACCGAAGCACCAGCAGTTACCTTAAAACCAACAATGAGTGTTGGTGATGTTGCTTTTGTATTAAGCACCTTAAATACAGTAAATGTAAATGGCAGTGAAGTTGCCGCATTTATGGAAGTGAAAAGTGTGTTTACCAAAGCATTAGATGTTGCACAAAAAGCAAACAAAAAAGAAAACGATGCAGCTGTAGTTGAGTTAAACATCCCACAAGCAAATGCATATTGGGAATTGTTAAAACGCGCAACTGTTTCCGGCGCATTGGCAGATAAATTCCAGTCGGTACAAAATGCAATTGTTGACGCTGCTAAAGCAGTTGAAGCAAGCACACCAAAAAATATGGGAAGCAAATAAGAAGATAATTCGAGCAAGTCAAATACAAAGTCCGGTAGTGAAATCTTACTCCGGACTTTTTTTATTCTGTTTTGGGAAGTATGCTATAACTTAACACCATAGTTAATAGTAAACAGGAAGTTGAACTTATAACAAGTGGTAACCATACTATATTCCAAATACTTGTAAAATGCACTTGCTCAGTATACATTAAGGTAAGGATACCAATTGTAGATGCAGTCAACGCGCCAAGTATACCGCACCAAAACCCACGTGCTATATTGCTAATCCGCATTGGCGAGCGGGTTTCGCCTAACAAATGATTAATCTTTGCATCGTCGGTAGAATACACCATCTCGGAACGGATTGAGTAATACAAGATTAAAAAGATAATCACAAAAATCACAAGTCCGCCAAGAATGCCAACCCACCGTAACATTTGAACCTCGTTAAACACCGCGCGGATGTAATCGGACCGATAGGAAATCTCACCGATGTTCCGGCATTGCTGTACCATCGCCTCAAACGATTGCCACGATAACATGTGGTTATAAAACGTAATGCTAATTACCAACGGGAAAGGATTTGTTGGCAACACTTCGCCCATATCAACACTAAACTGCTTATTAAAGTACGCCTTCACCAAATCGGGTGTGCGCACGGAAACCATTCTTACCATTGG
>JAIBAE010000093.1 GCA_019695345.1 Bacteroidota bacterium
GGTAGTTTTGAACTAATGCTTATACTGCCCGGTCCATTTTGTATCACGATGTTGTTACCGGCAGTAAGTGATGCTACTGTCGGCGCGCCGGACGTGTTGCCTATTAACAATTGCCCGTCCGCCATTGCGTTAGCTTCAGATACAACCCCATTGTTTGATAACAATACACGATTGTTAGTTAGGTTGCCTAAGCGTAAAGTGCGCGAAAAAATAGAATCGGACTTTAGTGTTGTGTTTGTAATATTAGTAGTGTTTCCATTTACAAATGTTAGGTTATTACCACCCAATTTGTTTACAAACATCGAGTCAACATTTAGCTGTGTGTTTACTTTGAGCGTATCAAACTCTGCCTTACTACCCTTTATAATGTTAACAGTAGTGTTTCCTTGCACAGTAAGATTGTTTGTGATATTTACATTACCTGCACGCATAGTATCCTGAACATTGATAGTCCTGGTATTAATGTGGTTTGCATTGTTAATGTTAGTGGAGTTAAGTGTTGTAGTATTTGTTGTAGTAAACGTTGCTGTATTTCCGGTTAGCTTGTTTATGGTAGCTGAATCGGTAACGTTTAATGTTTGCGTTTGGATGTGCTTCATGTTTAATGAATCTGTCCACTTTGGAGTAGTTGTACTACCGGTACTTGTTAATACCTGATTTACTGCCCCACCACTGCCGTTGGTATTTAACGGAGCATTGTTTCCTGTAAGGTCAACGCGGTTTGCATTAATAACTCCTGTTCCATTTGGTGTAAGAATTGATCCATTACCAACAGTAAGAAGCTGGTTTTGATTTGTTCCGGCTTTTACACTATCAAATGGGATTCCTCCAGCCAAATTTTTATACCGAACGGTATCCGCATTAATTACATTAACATTAATCTTGGTAGAGGTAATGTTCGTAATTCTGGCATCAATGCCAATAATTGTATCCGCATTAACAACAGTACTGCGTATGTTATTTGCCGTAATGTTAGTTGCACGAATATTTGTTGAAGTAAAATTATTTACGGTAAGTGAATCGAGTGTTTTACTCCAACGTGGTGTTGCTATTGTACCGGAACTAACAAGAACACTTCCGTTTGTGCCTGCATCGCCATTCATTTGTAAGAGCGATGTATTGCTTGCAAGATTTAACCCGTTTGAGATTACACGACCAATAGAATCTACCTGAAACTGCGATAATGCACCAACTGATAACATTGCCAATGGTGTTTGTGTACCAATACCTACATAGCCGCTTGTCAGAATTCTCATGCGCTCTGTGTTATTAGTTTTAAACACTAATGCAACGGCATCGGTAGTACCTATAAAGTTGTTTGCTGCATTAAGTCCGCCATTACCGGTAATAGCCCAGTCGCCCCCGGAAGGCTGACCGTAATTAAGGAATGATACCCACACAGGACTTGTAGGAGTACCGCTATTCATTTCAATTCTGCTAACTGTTGTATTAAATATCTGTAGCCCTTTTGCCGGTAGCAAGATTGCATCGCGCTGTGTTTGCGTCATTCGCGGAAACAACACCCCACGTGGTTTGGTAAGTGCTTCGATACTAATATCCAACACAGCCGAGGAATCCGGATTGGCAGTTCCTATACCAACGTTTTCATCGGCATACGTAATTTCAGGATTAAACAAACCAATTGTTAGAAAAACAACTGTTAGCATTAATTCAGCCCAACGTAAACCAGACATAGTACACCTACGTGTTGAATAGAGAAATGTATGTTCGAAGTTATTTCTGCATTGTATCATAACGACTTCCTTGTCATCTTGCAACGATGCGGTAAGCGTTTCGATAGGAAACACTTCCATGTATTTTGCTTTAATAATCGTCCAAATGCACAAAAACCTAAATTTTATACTATAGATACGGTAAGAAATCGTTGAAGAAGTGGGTATATAAAAGATATTCCCCTATAGATGATGTATTTTATTGGAGAATTTGTGTGGGCTATTTTCTTACAAATAAAAAAGGCATCCTGTAGGATGCCTTAGTCTTTACTATGCACAAATAACCTTATAAAGGTGATGCGGTTAACTTAAAGTTAATGGTTAATAGCCCTTTGCAGGTTGTTAATGTTCCTGTTCCGTTTGCTAAAGTATATTTAGAAT
Source organism: Bacteroidota bacterium (assembly GCA_019695345.1). Classification (GTDB taxonomy): domain Bacteria; phylum Bacteroidota; class Ignavibacteria; order Kapaibacteriales; family NICIL-2; genus JAIBAE01. The sequence continues at coordinate 2,115 of JAIBAE010000093.1, forward strand.
AAACGGTAAATTTAGGACGATCTTTAATTTTATCTAAAGCACTGTTTAACTGTGCATTATTAACATCAATGCTTTTATCGGTATTAATAAAATCCGAAGCTCTTACATTTTCAAATGCGCCAATAGTATATTCGGTATCATCACCGTATGATGGGTCGAACTTTAAGGTATATTCTATTTTGCTGAACAAGGCATTCGCGGCATCTGGATTACCGGTATATGCCGATAAATTCAAAGTAAGCTTGGTAATATCAGCGCCTTTAATTTTATCTTTATAATCCTTAAAGGTCTGGTTTTCCGAAACATCGGCAACGTTTGCCTGACTGTTTGGTAATGTGCTTGGGCTTGCATCAATATTTATCTTTATAGGCATATTAACATCAATGTTTGTTGCGTTGGAAATAGCATCGCAACCGCCAAAACCAAGTGCCATAGCCGCAAAAATCGGTAACACTGCAAGCAATAAGAACTGTCGCTTTTTCATGATAACCCCTCTGAAAAATGTAAAAAATGATTAGGATGTCCTTTGCCATCTATTCTTCTATCGGCAAATTAGGAAACTTCCTGAATAAAAAAACTGAGAAATGTCATACTTTGGTATTTTGCTATCGCCGGACGGCACCAAATCGTAAACCAATTAAATCCCGCAACTTGCCGGAAAGTAGCATATTATGTCAAATAGCTATAATCGTATTTACACAATCATCTGGTTATGATAACTTTCCAACAATTCCATGATGTAGAAATGCACGTGGGTAAAATACTAACAGCAGAACAATTTCCCGAAGCACGTAAACCCGCCTATAAATTAACCATAGATTTTGGAGATATAATAGGTGTGAAACAATCCAGCGCACAAATTACTGCACATTATACCCCGGAGCAGTTACCCGGACGCTTGGTAATAGCAGTAACCAACTTTCCGCCCAAACAGATTGCTACGTTTATGAGCGAAGTATTGGTGTTAGGCGTTAACGATGAACATGGGAACGTGGTACTGCTTTCACCCGATAGCTCTGTTCCGGTTGGTACACGCGTGTATTAAACCACCTGCGATGCTGTAACGGTTTGCCCCGCCCGTGTGACGGCGCAGAAGGGTTGCTTCGGCATGCAAGGGTACCAAAAATTATACAAAACCTATACTTTACTGCTAACAGGTAACGCTATTTGTACAACCGTTCCCTGTCCTTCCTGACTTGAAATTATAAAGTTACCGTTATGCAGTTCAACCAAACGTTTAGCAATGATGAGTCCAAGCCCTACTCCCTGTTGTTCGTATACCATACGCTCGAATTGTTTGTATGCACCTATTCCGGCAAGTTGGGCGGCACTCATACCCCTGCCTTGGTCTGCAATGGTTACATAAAGTTCTTTTTCGGAGTTAACCACATCAACATATATCTTGGTTCCCGATTCAGAAAACTTTAGCGCGTTATCAGTTATTTCATCAAATATTTTATGAAGGTTTTCGCTTGAAATTGCTAAGGAAATTCCTTCAACGGAATTGTTCATTACCAAATCATCTAATCTGCCAGAGGTAGAGAATTTAGAAAGAACAATATCGCCAATCATGGAGGCAGCTTCTTCGCTATAGTATTGCAACAAACCTTGCCGTGCTTGTAAATCACCGGAAATTGTTTCCAGTTGGGCATATACTAAAAAATTTTCAGTGATTTTTAATAACCGGTGCGCACTGGCCAAGATGTCGTCGGCTAATTCTACAATTGCTTCGGGGTCGCTGCTAAACGCACTGCTTTTTACATAGGTTGCAGAGCCTATAATCTGATTAAGTGCTGTTCTGAACTCATGTGGCAAGGCATACGTTACATTCATTTTTATTTCTTCGAAACCGCGCTGTATGCTTTCTGTTTTTTTCCACTGTGCCTCTATTGCCGAAAGTAGTTCTTCTACGGTAAAGGGTTTTATCAGGTAATCATCAGCACCTATTTCCATCCCTGTTCGCATATCCGATTTATCTGCACGTGCGGTAAGAAACATGAATCGCATGGACTCAGTTTCTTTATTATTTCGTATTTCCTTTAATACAGCAAAGCCATCCATTTCCGGCATAGAAACATCGCAGATAATCAGGTCGGGGTGGTGCTCTATAGCCATCTTAACACCGGTTGCACCATTGTTTGCCGTTATCACATCATAGTCTTCAAACCGTAGTAAGGATGCGGTTCCTTCAATGATATATTCCGAGTCATCAATCAATAATATCTTCTTCATAAGCCATTACATCCTTGTTCAATCACAAATTATTAGTACGTTCAAAAACCATAGGAAACGTTATGGTTACCGTTGTACCTTCGTTGAGTACACTTTGTATATCTATTCTACCATTATGGAGTTCAACAAACTCTTTGGTTACGGATAAACCTAACCCACTACCCGGAGTATTCCCATCCACATTTGAACCGCGAAAATATGGCGTAAATACCGAGTTGAGTTCATTAGATGGAATTCCAGCTCCGTTATCTTTTACCGTAATTAAAAAGTTCTTTCCGCATTGAAAAAGCTTAACGTGTATTTCCGCACCCGATGGTGAATACACCGATGCATTAGTTAGTACATTACGTAACGCATGGCGTAACAACTTCTCATCACCGTGAATTATTGCTTGAGTAACATCAAACTCAACCAGTAATTTCTGCGATTTATCAACAGTTCGTGAACGTACTTCTTCTATAGTACTTTTTAGTAACACAGCCATATCCACACTAACAGGGGTAAAGGTATCGCGAAGAGTACTTAATGAGGTCTGAGTAGTAAATGTATCAACTAAACCCACCAATTCTGCTACACGTTGGTTAATGCTTCTTACCTGCTGAGATTGCTGTTCGCCGGACATAGTGTTGTTATAACGCAGTAATAAATCGGTAGCAGTTTGTATTCCTGTTAACGGTGTTCTGAATTCATGCGATATTGTATTGATAAAACGAGTTCGTAATACATTAATAGCACGTTCTTTTTCTAACGTTTCCAACAATTCCTGTTCTGCTTTTTTCATTACTGTAATGTTATAGCAAAACACACGGAATACCTCTACTTCGGGCATGTAGTAAAAGTGTTGGTCGAAGTATTCGTTTTTGAATACAACCTGACGCTTATAAATTTTTACCTGCTGAGAATTCATTGCCTCTACAATGGTGTTATATCCTTCCAACAGCGCATGATTGCTATGAAGAGTACGTAATTCAGGATACAGGTTCTGTGCAGTAGGGTTACAATACAAAACTTCGCCATTAGGGCGTACCTCAAAAATCGGGACATCGCTTTGCTGCAAGAACGATGCAAAATGCCGTAGCTTCATTTCGGTATCATGCCGTTCGGTAATATCAATGACGGCTTGAACAATTACCTCGCTACCATTGATTGCAGGAAACTTAGACATGTAGTTATCTAACCAACGGAATGTACCCATGCGTTGCTTGTATCGGTACTTGAGATTTAGTACTCCACTCCCGGCAGAAGAAGCCCATTCCTGCCATAACCTTAATGCTTCTTCTCTATCTTCAATATGTATTATTTCTAATCGTTCTTCGGGTGTTAAGTCCCACAATTCATCTATTGTGTAACCGGTTATTCTCCTGAATTCTGCATTAGCAACTTCGTTATATACTTTCCCATCACCACGAGTTTCCTGCTTTAATATCCCAACAGGCAAACATTCTATCAACGTCTTAAACAGTTGTTCACTATCGCGCAACTGTAACTCGGACTGTTTTTGTTTAGTTATATCTATCATCGAGCCAACTACTTGCTTTACCTGACCGTTTTTATCAAATACGGGTTCTAACAACGTTAAAAAGTGCTTACCCTGCAACGTATATTCAAACTGTGTTGTTAGCCCGGAAAAAGCACGCTCTACATTAGGCATAGTAACTTTGGCAACTTCTTCGCCAAATAGCTCAACCGGGGTTTTATCATACACATGTTCTGTGGTTAAGTCACCGGCTAACTTCCCTTCTCGCAAAACATACACTATGGTACCATTACTTTTTCTACGGAGTTTAATAACTAAGTTTTGCAAGTTACGCATAGTAACAAGCATATCTTCATGAAACGATGGGGCTGATAATGGACGGTATGCAGATGGGTTTGTATCGCGTACAATAGCAGCCCCCAACTGGGCTTGTATTGCCTGTATAAAACGAATTACCTCCGGGCTTACATCGGTTGTATTCCCAAAATGTTCTTCAACCAAACGCTGTATTACAGTAGTTCCATCCATGGTTAACTGGTTATGCAGTACATTCCGTTGTACCGATTCTGATGTTTGTAATGACTTCACAAGGAATGGTCATTAATAGGTTAAACAAATTATCCTTCTATATAACCCAAATACAATGCCAAGTACCCTGTAAAAATCAACTTACTCTTTTTTAGTGCGTCGTTCGTAGGCGTATTCTGCTACTTCGGCCGATACAAGCATAATAAGCGTAGAATAATAAATCCAGATTGCCGCTACTACAAGCACCGTAAAAGTGCCATAAAACTTACCAAACGAAGCCACGTGATTCAAATACCACGTAAAAATAAACCGCGCTGTCTCCCATAATACCACACTGGTAATTGTCGACGTAATAATAATAAAAAACGGCTGTGGCTTATTGGGAACAAACCGCAACAAAAAGAAAAACAAGATAAACGCCGAAACCGCATTAATCAACAATGCCATCGAGTTAGAAATAACGCCATCAAAATTATCTGCCGAGGCATGGAGAATAGTAGAATTTAATACCGAGATAAACGGCTGTAACAACAACGAAGCAAGAATCAGCAACGCAATAATAATGGTAAATATCAGGTCTTTAAGTTTATACCACAAAAAGAACTTTGGCGATGGGATACTAAAAATAGAATTCAACCCCGTACGCAACGAACTAAACAACGCCGAAGACGTCCACATTAAAATCCCAATACCAACAAGTCCGGCAACACCGCTTCCCGCCTTAACATCCCGAATCTCATTAACAATCGAATCAATCAGTTGGCTTGTCCATTCCACAGGTGGCAGAACATTCACCATAGCGGTACGCACCGTTGTAATTACCGACTCCATTTCCACAACGTTACCCAACACAAATAGCGCAACAAGCAACAGCGGAATCATACACAACAACACATTAAACGAAATCCCTGCCGCCAACAAAAAGATATGCTGTTCATCTAAACGATTACTCACATCGGTAATCATTTCCCACATATTCTTGCCCATTGCAACATACCGCGTTCTGCGTTGCTGCCAAAGTTGTGTAGATGTTTTATTCTGTGTACTCATAACTAACGGCAAAATACACCATACTTCGGAAATATTCTGCTATCGCCCACGCCGCCCCGCACCAATATCAACAAACACCCTCACCATGCGGGAAAGAAACTCAGTTTCATCACAGCGTAAATCGTGATATAAGGATTTACCGCTCTGACTTTAGCAATATCGACTGAAACTCAGGTGAGGCTTTGGAAAGAGATATACTTAAGCACTTGATGAAAGGTTGTATTTAGATTACAACGAAGAAAAAACTATATGAATTGAGATTCATCATATTGTTTTGTTACGTAAACAAAAAAAGCCACACTTAAAGGTGTAGCTTAATCTTGTATTAGTAACTATCTTTCCTACGGTTGAGGCGTAGCTTGATCTTGTTCATTAGGTCCACCACCTCCTTGTGGTGGCTCAACATTAGTATATGGACATTCGTTTGCATGGTCGCAAGCTATTTCCCCTGCCATATTTGAACACCAGCCAGACCCAGGAATTATAACGCCACCTTCATCTTTTGTATGCCAGCAGGAACAATAGTGTGGACCTGGATTGGGACCTGAACACATTTTTCCCGGATGATCTGCTTCAGCATAACTACTAACAAAAAATGTTGTTAACAGTACTGTTAAGACTAATATTGTTCTCATATTTTTCTCCTATTATTTGATTATTAAAACTTTTTTTGTAGAAATAATTGAACCTGAACTTGATAAGTTTACAACGTACACACCAGGATTATTAAAAGTGTATTTAAAATCCTTATTATCCATGCTAATCCGGTTAGTAAATAATATATTATTACTTGTAACATCACTAATTGTAATAGCATATGCATCATTAGTAATCAAGTCAGTTTTATTGATATTTATAGTAATAGGTCCTTCTGAAACACTTGGTGTAACTGTTAAATAATTATTATTTAGTACATCTTGATGTAGAGTAGTATTAGTATTATACTTTTCAACTGTGTTAGAAAAACTTACCCATTTTGGATCTGATAAAACCATACTAGACAATTCAATTGTTTTTGAATCTGTGCGGTAGAACAGCATATTCTGTTTACCTGATGATATCACATTAACCCTTATAAAAACTTCAAGTCCATCGAATTCATTTGAAACCGAGTACTTTATAAGCGATATCGCTGGATTCATCATAAATAAACGTGGTGAAGTTTGATCTAAATTTTCATAAACAAATATACTGTCCAACAAAGCAATCCTATTTTCAGTTTTACTATCCACAATTTCAATGGAATATCCTAAATTATCAGGACTAAAAATCTGATGAGGGTTTAGCTGCTGATTTTTTAAATCGTACCACCAAAAATCTCTGTATAGAGTAACTATATCTCCCGTATTAATCCTGAAGTTTTTTGTTCTACTAATGTTACTTAGTTCATTATTAGAGATTTCAGGAAATCTCTTTGAAGTTGCCTCATTATAGTTCCAAGACTTCTTGAAGCACCACTTGTCGAGAAATAGGCGTTGGTTGTTTACCTTAAACTCAGTTGTGCGATACCGAATATTTTCAACCTCATTTTGTATTTCAAATAAATAAAAAGGATAAAATTTACTATTATCAATAGCCCTTTTCATATCCATAGATCCATCAGACATTGTAGGTCCTGAAACTCCGCCTAAATACTGATTTTTTTCATCACACTGCCCCTTCATTTTGGAAGGTAACAAGAATACAAGACCAAACAACAAAAGTCCAATTTTGGACAATATAGCTTTCATATTTTCTACCTCGTAGAACATGATAAATTGTTGATTACATCATAACATATAAAAAAAAAAGAACTTACGCAATGATTTTATTATGTTCGATGTGCTTCTAATTATAAGATGTGATTTTTAATACACCTGTATAAACTAAGTTTGAGGTATCTATATGTTGAAATTATTATTCTTACTAATTCTTACGTTATCAGTTTTTAAGTGTAATATAATTGCACAATGGAAAACTTCAAATGGTCCTACAGGTTTTAACATTTATGATTTAGTAAAACTAAATAACAAGCTATATGTTGCAACTGAATTTGGTGGTATTCAAGCATCCATTAATGATGGTGATGAATGGCATGTAATATCAGATGCTAAAACAAATAGTTTAATACAGTTTACAAGTTCTCTGTATGGTTTCAATAATAATCTGTACTTAATTACAATGGGTAACAAAATTTTAAGCAGCTCTGATGGAGGGGTAAACTGGGTAAATATCAATTATAACCTTACTAATCAAATAATTCATTGTTTAGTGCAGAAAGATAGTGTGTTGATTATTGGAACTAATAACGGAGTGTATAAGAAAAATACCTATAGTACGATTTGGGAAAAAAGTACGGATGGATTACAAAATTCAAATATTACACAAATGATAAAGGTTGATACCACCCTGATAGCAATATCTAACAACCATTTGTTTTCTTCTAGTATGTCAAACCTAAACTGGCAACAACAATCTACCATTGAAACTAAAGGGAAATTGAGTAGTGTACATCTTTGCTTTAACAAGTTACTTTTAATCACCGACTCGTTGGTATTTTGGAAATACATTGATAGTACTCGATGGCAACCTTGTAATATTACATTAAAAGGAGATAATATCGTCTCAATTGAGGTATCTAATAATTTAGTATACGCAGGTTCAAATTCAGGAAAAATATATAAATCACTTGATTCAGGTACAATGTGGCAAGGGTATTTAACTGATAATAAAATTGATAAAATAAATAAAATCATATCATCAGATATTGGAATCTACATAGCTACATCAAAAGGTGTATTTAAAGTAAATACATCTACGAATACTTTGTCTGAAATGAATAAAGGGTTAAGTAACTCACCTGTGTATATGCTATACAACAACAACTCCAATATTGTTGCGGGTACTTTCATATCGGGATTATTTACTAAAACTTCAGACCAGAAAATATGGAAAAAAGATTTTGGCATTTTAGATAATAAAACATGTATCGCTCTTGAAAAACTTGATAACAAGTATTTAATCGGTACTAATGATGGATTATATGAATCAACTGATTTTATAACATTTTTTAAAATACCTTTACCTGTATTACAACCTGCTGTCTATTGCATTAAACAAGTTCAAGAAACTATTTATGTTGGTACATCTTCAGGATTATATTTTTCTAAGGATAATGGAATAAACTGGGAAAATTCAATTGTAGGTACAAAGAATCAAAATATTAATTCATTATATGCAGTTGATACAATGTTGTATGCATGTACTAATTCAGGTGTTTATAAGACCTCAAAAAATAGTTTGGACTGGGTTAGTGTTAATACAGGACTGAATAACAAATTTACAAGGACAATCATTAGTGCAAATTCAGTACTCTATGTAGGTACTAATGACGGAGTTTATGAAAGTAAAAATAGAGGGGATACTTGGAATAGACTAGATAGTATTAATTTAAACGGCGCAATTTACACGGTAATAGAAGTATCAAATACCTTGTTGTTTGCATCTAGTAAATACGGTGTGATTAAATATGAACCTCTCACTGGTAAATTATCTACTGAGAACAACGGTTTACCAATCTTTGATACTAGATGCTTCACTCAAGACAGTAATACCATTTACGTAGGCACAAATGGTTATGGCGTCTGGGAAATAGATATACATAATTTTCTTGCATCAATCAATGTAAATGACAACTATAAAAGTCAATATAAATCAAACAAAGTAAATATTAAATACATATCTGACAAATCAGTTGAAATGCAAATTGATGGATTAACTTCAACGATAGATGATATATCAATATATACTATCAATGGTAAATTAATTCATTCTTCACAAAATGTAATGCTTGAAAGTAACACCTATAGGTTTCAGTTAAATGACAACAAATTAACTAGTGGTATTTATGTCATTGTAATTAGTGTAGGTAAAATTAAATACAGCTACCTTTTCAGTAATGAATAATACTTTGAACTTCTCAACAATATTTCAGAAATATTTGCTACATTGATATAGTGATACTAGGCAATCATACTTCATTCACGATAGATGTGTTATGAGGCTAGAGATTCTTTGTCATGCATAGCGAAGTTGTTTGTTACTCAATATTAGATGCGTCTTGTGATTTAAGTTTTGGCAGGACTTTGAGTCTGCGATAATTGTTCTGCCTATATTGTAAGGCGTGTCAAGGGATTCTTGTTTAACTCCTGTGCAACTGTAAAATCACGATAACCTTTGTTACTCGCTTAATTCTCTCTCCCGCAGGTTGAGGGTGTGATGAGTGAGAGATTTGGTGCGGTCGGGCGATAGCAAAAACTATAGAGTATGTTCTTCATCAAGAACGTAAATATCGGGCAGGTTGCGTCCGTGTTCGGCATAGTCTAAGCCGTAGCCCACAACAAACGCCGGAGGTATATCGAAACATATATACGGCAGATGCAGTTTTGTTTTGTGCATTGCAGGTTTTGATAACAGCGCGGCAATAGTGATTGACTCGGGGTGTTGTTGTTGCAACACTTCGGTAACACGCTGTAAGGTTAAGCCGGTATCAACAATATCCTCAACAAGAATTACGTGCCGCCCATGTACATTGGGGATGTGCGCACCCACCGTTACCGTACCCGAACTTGTAGTTTGCGAGCCATAACTTTTTGCCGACATTGTTTCCAACGTACACGGCACACTAACCGAACGAAATAAATCACTCGCAAAAACTATGGCTCCGTTTAGAATAACAATAAACATCGGATTTTTACCCGCGTAGTCCTGCGAGATTTGTTTGCCCAGTTCACTAACACGCTCTTGTATTTGCGGTGCTGTAATGAATGGCTTAAAATGTTTATCGTGTATTTGCATACTCTTATTCTTTTGTAAATGTTGCGCGTATAATGCGGCGTGTATCGTTACCAAGTTTAAAGTCGTCGCTGATGCGATGCCCGCACACCCATATAATATCGGTAGGTGTTGCCAGTACAAGCACTCCGGCGCGTTCGGTGTGTTCAACTTTAATATTGGTCAGGAAGTCGCTTACGCTCATGTGTCCTTTCATACCAATTGGGTGGAAGTGATCGCCCGGATGCCACGTACGCAATGTTAAACGATACGGCAGTGCATCGTAATCAAAATATTCTACGTGTTGTTCGGCACCAATGCGAACATCGTTACGGGTAACTTCATCTAATGTTAGTTTGTAACTACCAATGGTGTATTCGCCAAGTTTGTAGATGCTAAGATAGACTTCTTGTATATGTTGCTCGTACATTAACACAATGCTTTCGCGTTCGCGCACGGCAACCAAATTATTTACTACTGTTTCGCGCACACCGGGTTTCTTGGAAATCAACCCAAGAACTCTATCAATTGCATTAAATGATACAGGTTTACCGTAGGTAACAGTAGTGATAGCGCGCTCGGTGATTTCGCCTTGCATAAACTCGTGCAATGCAGCAAACTTAGCAACATCTATTAATGTTTTATCTTCTTCTTCGGTTACTACATCGGTATAGGTTGAGTAGATTAACGAATCTATAAAACCATCGGCGCGACGTAATAAGTTTGCAGTTCTGTTCAGCGATTTAATAATGTTGGGATTATAATCTTCCTTGAGTTTTGGAAGTAAATCGTGGCGAACTTTATTCCGTGTATATTTTGTAAATGTGTTGGTTTCATCTTCGTTCCACTCTAACTCGCGTAGTTTTGCGTACTCTAAGATTTCCTGCTTGGTAAGCGATAACAACGGGCGCACAAGTTGTGTTTTCTTAATCAATGTTCTACGTGGCGGAATACTTGCAAGACCTGTTAATCCCGTACCACGGAACAGATTCATGAGCATAGTCTCTGCTGAGTCATCGGCATTATGAGCAGTTGCACAATAGTTTGCACGAATAGTACTAGACGTCTGGCGGAAGAATTTATACCGTAGTTCGCGTCCGGCTTCTTCTTCACTCAGTTTATGTTTTTTGGCAAACTCTGTAACATTTACTTGTGTTGTATGCGAAGGCACATCGTACTTCTCGGAAATGTGGCGTACAAAGCGTTCATCGCGCTTGGCGGTTGCACGCAAGTTGTGATTTACATGCACAGTGTTTAAGGTGTACCCGTGTTCGTAACTTAATATATACAGCACATCAAGTAATACAACCGAGTCCACGCCACCACTAACAGCTACTAAAATAGTTGAGCCATCTTCCATATCAAGTTCTTCGGTTATGTATTGCTCTACCTTGCTAATAAGAGTATGTACATTATCACTTATATCAGGTTTTTGAGTTATATCCTTTGGAATAAAAAACTTCTTTGGCGGCAACACAAGCTTTTTAGGTTCCGGTAACGGCGGTGGCTCATGCGATGTTTGCTGTCGCTCAGTTTTTTTATGTTGCTCTCTTGGTTCCTGTTGTTTTCCTTTTTGCTCTCTGTGCTCCTGCTGTCTTCCTTTTTGTTGTTTTTGTTCTGCAGGATGTTGCTGAGTGCGTTGTTGTTGTGGCTTTTCTACCTGTGGCTGCTTTACCTCGTCTTTCTTGGCACCCTTCTTTGCAGGTTGTTCCTGTGTTTGTTTTTCGGGAGCAGGAACCGGAACGTTTTCTTTCTTTCCTATCTTTGTTTCCCTTTTATCGGGGCCTACTTCCCTAGAACTTGGTGCAGGCTGATGTGCATTTGCGTGCGC
>JAIBAE010000094.1 GCA_019695345.1 Bacteroidota bacterium
GTATCCCATGTTCCGGCACGGGAAAGAGAGACAACTGTACAGAACAATGCTGTACAGTATAGAACAAATTTGAGTTTCATTAAGAACTCCTGTTAAAATGTGAGTAAAACAAATAAGCCCACCTTAACACACCTTGCTCCCTTACTCCCATGTGCAAAAACGGGCGGCATTTCATTATGTCCTACACGCGGTACTTGGCGGTAACCGTGGAAAAGAACAATAAAGAACGCGCCCGCAAGCGGGCGTTCCCTTACTGTATTCTTTTCCATTATAATCCGCCAAGATTTTCGTGCAGAATTCAGTAACTAACGCTTAACTATATATCAAAAAAGCTATGTACCTATATGTATCCTGATGCCTATTGTTTTACCTTGCTCCAAACTTACAATTGATTGGTTCAACGGCAAAGACAATTCTTATCAGTTCTTACAATTCAAATATGTTTAATGTATTGATGTAGATTTCTTAGCAAAATCTTAGCAAACGTAAGTAATGTTTGTTAATAGGGCGGTACTCATTTTCTACGGTGTTAAAATGTAAGTATCTGTATTTATTTGAGATAACTTTTTATGCACACTGGTATTCTTTACAATCTTCTTCTTATAAGCAAGCAAAAACTAAAAATAAATTGGTTTTAGGTCTCAAGCCACGAGTTTCTTGCTTCAAGCTACGGGTTTCATGCGCCAAGCCACGAGTTTAATGTGTCAAGCTACGGGTTACTTGTGTCAAGCTACGGGTTTCATGTGTCAGGCTACGGGTTTCATGTGTCAGGCTACGAGTTTCATGTGTCAAGCTACGGGTTTCATGTGTCAAGCTACAGGTTTCATGCGACAAGCCACGGGTTTCATGCGTTAAGCCACAGGTTTCATGCGACAAGCCACGGGTCGTTTGCCTCAAGCCACGGGTCGTTTGTCTCAAGCCACAGGTTATTTGTCTCAAGCTACAGGTTGTTTGTACCGAGCTACTTAGAGTTGGTTGCAAGTAACAAAATGTTACAACAAATACACAATCATTTACATGAAAGAAACTGAGGTGGTTCTATCTGCGACGCAGGCGGTTTGGTTCGCACCGGGTTGGCGCGCTGGCGCGGTCGCTTCGGCAACTTACCGAAACCAACATCACATCTTAGAATGCGCTGGCATCCGGTAATGAACGTGGATATTGCTCCGGTGGTGGTTCATCAAAGTGGAATGCAAGATTCTCGAACCGTGCGTAGTCTTTGATGTATGCTGTTTTAACAGTTCCAATCGGACCGTTACGTTGCTTTGCTATAATAAGTTCTGCGGTTCCTTCGGTGGGCGAACCGTCTTCGTAGGTTGTTATTTCATATACTTCGGGTCGGGTAACAAACATTACCACATCGGCATCCTGCTCAATCGAACCGGACTCACGCAAATCCGAAAGCATTGGTCGTTTATCTGAACGCGATTCAACAGAACGATTTAACTGTGCAAGTGCTATTACAGGAATATCCAACTCTTTAGCCATTTGTTTTAACGAACGCGAGATAATCGAAATCTCACGCTCACGGCTTTCTGCTTTTGGCGAGTGCATTAACTGCAAGTAATCCACAAACACCAGTTGCACATTGTGCTCTGCTTTTAGGCGTCGGCATTTTGCCCGCAGTTCCATCATACCAAGCGATGGTGAGTCATCTATAAATATTGGAGCTTCGGCAAGACGTCCAATAGTTTTAACAATTTTTCGCATCTCGTCCGGGTTTAATCTTCCCGTACGAATTGAGTGTGCGTTAATACGTGCTTCTGCACTTAGCAATCGCATCACCAACTGAACAGCAGCCATCTCGATAGAGAAAAATGCCGTGGGTACATTGTATTCAATTGCGGCATTACGGGCAATACTCATTGCCAATGCCGTTTTACCCATGGACGGGCGTGCAGCTATAATCACCAAGTCAGACTTTTGGAATCCTCCCAACATTTCATCTAACTTTACAAATCCTGTGGGTACGCCGCTAACTCCTTGCTCCACGCCCTTCTCTGTAAGCTTGGCAATCATATCAAATGTTTCTCTTGCCAGCTTATTCATGCCGGTATACGATTTCCGCAAACGCTTTTCTGCAATCTCAAAGATTTCCGATTCGGCTTTATCAATCTCTTCGAGAGCATCTGTTGTTTCATCGTAACAATTGTGGATTATCTTTCCCGCAGTCATCAAGAGCTTCCGTTTAAGGTATCGCTCTTGTACTATCCGTGCATGGTGTTCTATGTAAGCTGCAGTTGGAGTTTGTGCATTTATTTCGGTAAGGTAGTATGTACCTCCGCAATACTCCAATATGCCTTTACGGCGAAGTTCTTCCGATAACGTTATAATGTCAACGGGAACGCCGCGTTCAAACAATGCTAACACGGTTTCGTAAATACGTTTGTGGGAATCCCGATAAAAGCAATCCGGTTCTAATATCTCAATAGCTTTTGCAATGGAACTTCTATCAAGCATTAGCGAGCCCAGAACTGCAATCTCCGCTTCGTTACTATGTGGCGGAACCTTATTACCCAGCGACTCAAACGAAACTGTCTGAGACTGTTGGCTACCACGCCCCCCGATAAGTTTATCCAACGGATAGCCATATTGTTCCTGATTGAACATATCTCATGTAGTTAGTTAGAAAATGTATGCTGCATGCTAACGATGCGTGTGCAATATAGTGTACCAAATTATCCAAATAGAAAATTAATTACTCACGACTTTTCCCCGTTATTTTCCACAGCGTATGTTGTTTTTTCAATTTGTAATGTAAGCATCAACAAAATAACGAATTAGAATTGTTTCCAAAATTTATTCACATAGTTACCCACATCTGCCGAAGCAAAGAGTCCAGCTCGCAAACCCTGTGCGAACCAACCGTTCAGCGTCGCAGAAAGTGATGAATTTGATGAGAGCTATTGCAATCTTATCATTTTTATGCGATGCTGTACCGGTATCTCCCGCCCGTGTGACGGCGCAGTATGGTTTGCTTCGGCAAAAGTGGAAAACAACTGATTAATTATGATTCAGACAGCAAATTGTACCCGTAATAATGGATTTTTTTGTGTGCCACGTAACAATAATGCCGTATATTTGCAGCGGTTTATAGAAAAGGATGGGCACTGAAGCCCATTTTTTGTTAGTCCGTAACCCAATTAAATCAGCATTGAATAAAACGATTCCTCAAGAATCTTTAGCAATAATCGAAGCAATTTGTACTGAATTTAACTGTGCATTTGTTGATTACAGCATACGCGGTCACGAGCGCCGTATGATTCTTGACCTCTTCATAGATAGCAAGCACGATGTAACGATAGATTTATGTACATCGGTTAATCGTGCAATAGTTGAGGCATCCGCCACCGACAAATTTCTGGGCAATGTATATACGCTCGAAGTATCATCGCCCGGTGTTGATCGTCCGTTGAAATTCAACTGGCAATACACAAAGCATGTTGGTCGCTTATTATCTGTAACAACACTTCAGGGTGATGTTGCATTTGGCCGTTTATTAACAACTAACGGCGATTCGATAATACTTGCCTTAGTAGACAAGAAAAAGAAGATTCAGGAAGAGAAAGAAATTGCATTTGCCGATATAGCAAAGGCAGTTGTTGAAATTGAGTTTTAATAATTGATAATTAATACAGTACATTTTATTCGGATATTTTATGGCTCGCAGAAAAGCAAAACCGAAATTCGACAAGAAACTTATTATTGACGCATTTACCGAAATGGCTCGGGAAAAAGGCATTGACCGTGACCTGTTACAAGGGTTATTAGAAGAAACCCTTGGAATGATGGTAAAGAAGAAATACGGCAATGATGCGAACTATGATATTATTGTGAACATGGAAAAGGGTGATATTGAGATTTACCTAACCCGTGAAATAGTTCGCTTTGTGTTGAATGAATCGAAAGAAATTTCGTTAGCAGATGTTAAAGACCTTAGCGAAGAGCCATTTGAAATTGGAGATGAGTTTATTGAGGAAATTTCGTTAGAAAATATCGGAATGGAATTTGGCAGACGAATCATTACACTTGCACAACAAGCGTTATCTCAACGTATCCGTGATGTAGAAAAAGACAACATCTTTGCTGAGTTTGAGCAGAAAGTTGGAGAAATCGTAGTTGGAGAAGTGTATCAGATTCGCCGTAATGATATTCTTGTCCTCCATGAAAAACGTGAAATGCGCATTCCTCGGGAAGAGCAAATTCCTAATGAACGCTACAAAAAGAATGGCTCGATAAAAGCCATTATTAAAGAGGTACGCCGCTCCGGAACAAGTGGATTGCCGGATATTATTTTATCCCGTGGCGATGACCAGTTCTTAGCTCGGTTATTCGAGATTGAAATCCCGGAAATATATGACGGTATTATTGAGATTAAAGGCATAGCCCGCGACCCCGGCGAACGAGCTAAAGTAGCTGTACTCAGTTTTGATGAGCGTGTTGACCCGGTTGGTGCGTGCGTAGGTATGAAGGGTATTCGTATTCACTCGATAGTACGTGAATTGAACAACGAGAATATTGATATTATTGAGTGGAGTGATGATCCACAAACATTTATCAAACGTGCTTTATCTCCTGCTAAAGTAAAAGATATTGTACTTGATGCTGAAACAGGAAATGCAACTGTATTAGTACCGGATGACCAAGTATCTTTAGCAATCGGTAAGAGCGGTCAGAATGTACGATTGGCATCGCGCTTAACCGGATATACTTTAACACTGATTAAAGAAGGTGGCGAAGACGTTGAACTTATCGAGTTCCGCGATGAAATTGGACGTGAATTATATGATGCGATTATTGAAGCACACATAGATACAGCACGTGAATTCCTTGCTGCCGACTTAATGATTCTGTTGCAAATTCCTGGTATGACACCAGAGAAATTATTGGAAATTCGTGGTATCATCCTTGAAGAATTCGACGAAACAGAAGCACCCAACATGGAAGATAGAATTAATGCAGTTGCTGCTGCATTAGATCCTGATAATGTACAGGTAATGTCGTTAGAAGATGAAATCGGCTCAATGTTCGATGACATGTTATCAGAATCAACTGATGGTGATGATGACGAAGAAGATGATAATATCGGCAACAGAATTGAAACAGGTGATAATTCACCGGTTAATGACAACAGTGAAGAATAAGCGGCTTTTAAGAATGTAATTATATGAACAGTACCAAACACGGTACTTGAACTAATGTAAGGAATGTAATGGCAGTAGCATCGGGAAACAAATTATTCAAGGTTGCATCTCAACTTAATATTGGGAAAGAGACAATTATTGAGTTTCTTCAATCAAAAGGTTTTACAGTTGAGAATAAACCAACAGCATCACTCTCCGATGAGATGATGGATTTGGTAATGGAAAAGTACTCCAAAGAAGCCAAATTAGTTGAGAAGCAACGTGAAAAAATTGAGAAACATAAAGCTGTTTCGCGTAGAAGCGATGTAGCTGTATCGTTACGTTCAAAAGAACAGGAACGTTTGGCTGAAATAGCCGCCAGAGATGAAGCTGAACGCTTAGAACGTGAACGAATTGATAAAGAACGTTTAGAACGTGAAAAAGCTGAGCGTGCTGCCCGTGAACAATTGGAACGCGAGCGATTAGAACGTGAAGCAGCTAAAAAGGCTCAGGAAGATGCATTGCGTCAAGAAGAGTTAGCAAAACAAGCTAAAGAACAAGCCGTACAACCTGTTGTTAAAGAAGAAGCCATAGTAGAACCTGTAGCTGAAGCAGAAGTACCTACTCAACAAGTAGAGTCTGCATCTGAAACTACAGCAGAGGTTTCTGATGAAGCAGGCACTGACCAAGATTCTGGCGGAGACGATGCAACCGAAACTGATGCTGACGGAACTAAAAAGAAGCGTCGCCGTAGAAAAAATGTAGTTATGACAACCGAGCCCGGACAAATGCCACAGCTACGTGGTTTAACTGTACTTGGCAAGATAGACATTGCTCCACCACGTCCTCATCATTCACCTAAAAAAGCAGATAAGAATGTACCACAAAGAGGCGCAGCACCTGCTGATAAAAATCAAAAACCTGTTGCAAAACCCGGCTTTACCATAGGCCAATCGGTTGAAGAGGAGGATGACGAACTCAAACTCCGCGGCAGAAAGAAATTAGGCAAAGGTACAGATGTCAAGAAAAAAATTGCTAAGGATGCAAGTAAGAAGAAAGCGTCAAAATCTGTACGCGATTCTATTAGCGAAGTGGATGTTGATAAAGCAATCCGCCAGACATTAGCGGGTATGGAAGATGATGCGGCCGCACGTTCACGTAGTAAGATTAAGCAGAAAAAGAAAACTGAGCGTGAAGAAAAAGAACAACGCCGTTTAGATGAGTTAGAACGCGAAAGCGGAATCCTACGCCTTACAGAGTTTGTAACAACAGCAGAGCTTGCAAATTTTATTGGTGTTACACCGGCTGAGATTATCACTAAATGTTTCTCGCTTGGTTTAATGGTTAGTATAAATCAGCGTTTGGATAAAGATACAATTCAACTGATTGCTGATGATTATCAATATCAAGTTGAATTTATAACAGAAAAAGATATTGATGTAGAAGAGGAAATTGTTGACGAACCGGAAACACTTAAACCACGTCCGCCGATTGTCACAATAATGGGACACGTTGACCACGGTAAAACATCATTGTTGGATTATATCCGTAGAGCTAACGTGGTTGCCGGTGAAGCAGGTGGAATTACTCAACACATCGGAGCTTATAAAGTAGAATTGCCAAACGGGAAATCTATAGCATTTCTTGATACACCGGGTCACGAAGCGTTTACAGCGATGCGTGCTCGTGGTGCTCAGGTAACTGATGTTGTTGTGTTGGTTTCAGCAGCTGATGACAATGTGATGCCTCAAACTCTGGAAGCTATTAGCCACGCACAGGCAGCAAATGTTCCAATGGTTGTAGCAATCAACAAAGTTGATAAAGAAGATGCAAAACCAGATAGAGTTAAACAACAACTTGCCGACCATGGAGTGTTGGTTGAAGAATGGGGCGGTAAATATCAATGTGCTGAAATTTCTGCTAAGAAAGGTCTAAACATTGAGAACTTGTTAGATAAAATTCTGCTGGAATCTGAGTTATTAGAATTAAAAGCTAATCCTGACCGTCCGGCACGTGGTACTGTAATCGAAGCCCATGTGGATAAAGGAAAAGGTAACGTAGTTACCATCATGGTTCAAAAAGGTACAATGCGTGTAGGAGATGTGTTCTTGTGTGGACAGTTCTTTGGAAGAGTACGTGCAATGTTTGACGAACGTGGAAATCGAGTTGAAGAAGCAGGTCCATCAACACCGGTACAAGTAACCGGCTTTGAAGGATTGCCTGAATCCGGAGATATTCTTACCGTTTCTAATGACGAAGCAAGCTTACGCGAAGCATCTATCCAACGCCAGATATTACGTCGCGAGCAGCAATTACGTCAGGTTAAACACGTTACTCTTGATGATATTTCAGCTCAAATCAAACAAGGTGGTGTTAAAGAGTTACGACTCATCATTAAAACCGATGTTAGTGGTTCAATGGAAGCCCTTACCGATTCATTGCTCAAACTTTCACGCGATGAGGTAAAAGTAAATATCTTATATCGTGCAGTTGGTTCAATAACCGAAAGCGACGTAATGTTAGCTTCTGCATCTGATGCAATCATCGTTGGTTTCCAGGTACAGTTACCAGCATCAGTACGTAAGATTGTTGAGCGTGAGCAAGTAGATGTTCGCTTGTACTCAATCATTTACGATGCAATCAATGAAGTTAAACTTGCTCTTGAAGGTATGCTTTCACCTGATATAAAGGAAGAAGTTACAGCAAGAGTTGAAGTACGCCAAGTATTCAAGATTAGTCGCTTGGGTCAGGTTGCCGGTTGTTACGTATTAAGTGGTACTATCAATCGTAACGATAAAATCAGAATCATGCGTAATGGCTTTGAGATTTACAAAGGAACTATCCAATCTCTGAAACGTGTTAAAGACGACGCTAAAGAGGTACACGAAGGATTTGAGTGCGGTATTACAATGAATAACTTCAACGATTACGAAGAACATGATATCATTGAAGCATACAAAATTGTTGAAACCAAACGCAAATTTAGTTAAGAACATTAGGAAGTAGAAGTGTCAATAAGAACAGAGAAATTAGCAAGTGAAATTAAGAAGGCGTTGAGCAGACCGTTACAGGACTTTGCGTATTCTAATGGTGGCGGTATGATAACCATAACGTCAGTTGTGGTTTCACCCGATGGCTCAGTTGCTAAACTTCACATAAGCATTTTTGCTAACAGTGCAGGAAATGATAACATTCTCAGAAAACTCAACGAGGAACATTATTTTCTAAATCGAGTTCTAGCTACACAGGTTCGTTTGAGAATAATACCGGAATTGCGTTTCTACCTGGATGATTCATTAGACCAGATTGAACACATCTCCAGTATCTTGAAAGCTAATCCTCCGCTTTCCAAAGAAACGGAAGATGAAGATACAACCCAGAATACGGAAGATAGTAATGAAGATTCTGAATAAGAATACAATTACTGAATTTAGTTCCTGGCGAGAGAGTGCGGATGTTGATGGCGGAGTTATGCTCATTGATAAACAAACCGACTGGACTTCATCAGACGTTGTTGTAAAGTTACGCAACACTTTACGTGTTAAAAAGATTGGTCATGCAGGCACGTTAGACCCTTTGGCAACAGGTTTATTGGTGTTATGTGTTGGTAAGGCAACAAAGTCTATTAACACATTTCAAGATCAGCCCAAAGAGTACGTTGCAACAATAAGATTAGGTGCAACAACAAAAACGGATGACGCTGAAGGCGAAGAAGAGCATGTGGTAGATGTTTCAACATTACCATTAGATGCTATAACAAACGCTTTACCTCAATACACAGGCGAGATTCAACAAATTCCACCTATGTATTCGGCATTGAAAGTTGGCGGTAAAAAATTGTATGAGTTAGCACGTAAGGACAAGGAAATTGAACGTGCTCCAAGAACTGTTACAATTTATTCAATAGAATTGATGTCTGTTGCACTTCCCTATTGTACTGTACGAGTTACATGCAGCAAGGGAACATACATCAGAACATTAGCAAGAGATATTGGCAATACATTAGGCGTTGGCGGTTATCTGAAAGAACTTCGCAGAACTAAAATCGGTGATTTTTCGGCTGAAGATGCCTTAACGATTTCCGATGTAAAGCAAGCGGTAGAACAACATATAAGTACAAACTAAAAATGACCACATACAGAAACATACATGATGTTGAACGTAACGAAAACTCAATCGTTACCGTTGGGACATTTGATGGTGTACACCGTGGGCATCAGTCAATTATAGCAAGAATGAAAAAACTTGCCGAAGAAGTTGGCGGTAGAACAGTAGTTGTAACATTCGACCCGCATCCGCAAATCGTTCTGAACAAATCAGGAAGAGAGCCAATTAAATTACTCTCTTCTATCTCAGAGCGGATTCGGTTACTTTCTTCTATGGGTGTAGATGCTTGTGTAATTATTCCGTTTACCTTTGAGTTTGCGCAAACACCGGCAGAGACATTTATAACAGAGTATATCTTTAACAAAATTGGCGTAAGTCATTTTTTAATTGGGTACGACCACTCATTTGGTAAAGACAGAGCAGGCAACGACAGTGTTCTACAGAACCTTAGTTCTACTCTCGATTTTACCGTAGAAGTTGTTCCCCCATTAATGTTCGATGATGCACGTAAGATTAGCAGTACTCAAATACGCGCCGCATTAAAAGGTGGTGATTTGCTGGATGCTAATACAATGTTAGGATATGAATACGCGGTTGAAGGTATTGTGGTTGAAGGTGACGGACGCGGTAGAAAACTTGGTTATCCAACAGCAAATATCGAAAGCACTGAGCCGCATAAGTTGTTGCCAAAATCAGGTGTGTATCTGGTATCGGCAATGATTGACGGAGTATTGAAATATGGTATGGCGAACATCGGCACACGCCCGACGTTTACCGACGATTTACATCCGCGCCTTGAGGTTCATTTCTTTGATGTTAATTCGTATTTATACGATAGAAGACTGATTGTGAATTTTCACAATTACATACGTCCGGAAATGAAGTTTGAAGGCATTGATATGTTCTGGTCGCAATTACGAGACGACCGCGATGTATGCGAAGAACTGATTGCTAAACGTTATCAGGAACCGCGGAACGACATCGAAGTTTCGTTGTAGTTGTAGGTGTAAGTTTATGTTATCACAGCCGCACCCAATACCTGCGCTTGTAATAACCTCTACTTGCGGGACAGAACGGCAATTAATAATAATGCGTAAGCATTATGTAAAAACAGACATCACACGGGTTGGAGCGGACAGGGTTGCCGCGCAGAACGTTGTGAGTTAGCACAAGAGAAACCAAAATAATTTATTCTCATATTTTTTATTCATTATTTACAGGTATAGTTTTCATGGTTAGCAAAGAACGCAAAGCCGAACTGATTAAACAATACGGCGGAAATGAATCGAATACAGGTTCACCCGAAGCACAAATTGCAATTCTGACCGAGCACATCAATTTGCTTACAGGTCACTTACAATCACATAAAAAAGACCATAGCGGTCGCCGCGGTTTGATTCAGTTGGTGAACAAACGCAGAACATTATTAAACTATTTACAGAACAACGATATTAGTCGTTACCGTTCTATTATTAGTGCGTTAAGCTTACGTAAATAATTCTACTTGAAGGCGGCAGAAGAACAACACTTCTGCCGCTTGCTTTTTATAGTTGGGTACTCCTTTTACACAACACAAGGTATATATAGAGTGTCATCCTGCGATTGAAGAACTACCACGGTTCTTTTACCTCAGGGTGACAGTGTACTCCTGATACTCTCCTTTGTGTTTTGTGTAGCGTTACTTAATGGCACTCCTTAATTATTGGTGAAGTTCATTCACAAAACATTTATCACACTTTTATTTATTTGAATATGAGTTTACAAAAAGTATCGTTCGAGATGAACGGTAAAGAATATTCTTTAGAAACCGGCCGCTTTGCAAAGCTTGCCGATGCCGCTGTAATGGTTAGGCATGGAGACACTATGGTACTTGTTACCGTGTGTGCGGCTAAAGATGCTAAAGATATTGATTTTATGCCTCTTACTGTAGAGTACAGAGAGAAATCTGCTTCGGCAGGTAAAATACCCGGTGGTTTCTTCCGCCGCGAAGGAAGACCTTCGGAAAAAGAAATTTTATCGGCTAGGTTGATTGACCGTCCATGCCGCCCAATGTTCCCAGAGGGCTGGCGTTACGAAACACAGATTGTTGCAACAGTATTTTCGGCCGATGATGAAATCGAACCAAATTCACTTGCGGCTGTTGGTGCATCGGCAGCGTTAATGATTTCCGATATTCCGTTTGACGGACCAATATCGGAAGTGCATGTTGGACGCGTTGATGGCAAGTTTATCTGTAACCCAACGTACAAACAACTTGAAGAATCAGATTTAGAAATCACGGTTGCCGGGTCGGATGATTCGATAGCAATGGTTGAAGGCGTTAGTAAAGAAATCAGCGAAGATGATTTCTTAGCTGCAATTGAATTTGCACACGAGAACATCCGTGCATTAAACAAACTTCAACGTGAGTTGATGGCATTGGCTCCCGTTACAAAACGTGAATTTGCTGCACCATCCCGCCCAGAAGCAATTGAACAGTTTGTTCGCGAAGCTGTTACAGCACGCGTTAAAGAACAATTGTACAAAGTATCAAGCAAAGAAGAACGCTCTGCATTCCGCCGTGGTATCGCCGATGAAACAATTGCGGCAGTTACCGAAAAGTTTGGCGCAGACGAAGCGTATGCTGATGCTAAACTTGATAAGATGACCGGTGCAATTATTACCGATGTTGAGTACGAAGAAATGCGTGCCATGATATTAAACGATAACAAACGTTTAGATGGCAGAAACACAACAACCGTTCGCCCAATTACGTGCGAAATTGGTTTGCTTCCACGTACACACGGTTCGGCATTATTCACACGTGGCGAAACACAATCATTAACCACAGCAACACTTGGCACAAAACGCGACGAACAAATTGTTGACGGCTTACAACCAACATTCGACCGCCGTTACATGTTGCACTACAACTTCCCTCCGTTCTCAACTGGTGAAGTTGGTAGAATGACCGGCACCAGCCGCCGTGAGATAGGTCATGGTAACTTGGCTGAACGTGCATTACAAGCAATGATTCCGTCTGCCGAAGAGTTCCCATACACGGTACGTATTGTATCGGATATATTGGAATCGAACGGTTCAAGTTCTATGGCAACTGTATGTGCTGGCTCGCTTGCATGTATGGATGCCGGTATCCCGCTTAAAAAACAAGTAAGTGGTATTGCAATGGGCTTGATTAAAGAAGGCGACGGCGTTGCAATTCTTAGCGATATTCTTGGCGATGAAGACCACCTTGGCGATATGGACTTTAAAGTTGCAGGTACACAAGATGGTATCACTGCTTGCCAAATGGATATTAAAATCAAAGGACTCTCGTTCGAGATTTTAAAGAACGCATTAATGCAAGCAAAAGATGGTCGCTTACACATTTTAAGTGTGATGAACGAAACCATTGCAACACCAAAAGATGATTTATCACAATACGCTCCACGCTTAACAACCATTAAGGTACCGGTTGAAGTTATTGGTTTGATTATCGGACCAGGTGGCGATACCATCCGTTCAATCACAAAAGAAACCAACACCGAAATCAATATCGAGGACGATGGTTCCGTTATTATTGCGGCAACAAGTGGCGAAGCGGCACAGGCGGCAATTGACTGGATTAACAATCTTATCCGTCAGCCGGAAGAAGGCGAAGTGTACCGCGCTAAGGTTAAAGAAGTTCGCGAGGGCTTAGGTGCTATCATGGAATTCTTACCAAAGAAACAAGGTCTGCTTCACGTTTCTCAAATTGCACACGAGCGCGTTGAAAATGTTGGCGACCACATCAAAGCCGGAGATATCATCGAAGTAAAACTCATAGAGATTCAACACGATGGTAAATTCCGCTTAAGCCGTAAAGCATTGTTACCACGCCCAGAAGGTATGCCCGAAGAAGAAGAACGTCCACGCAGAGAGCGTCGCGATGATGGTGGCGGACACCGTCATGGTGGTGGCGACCGCAGAGGCGGCGGAGACAGACGTGGCGGTGGTGGTGGCGACCGCAGAGGTGGTGGCGGAGGAAGACACTAATACATAATGCTGTTCCCCGCTTTTAACGAAGCAACCGAACTGCGCCGCAACCCGGTCGGGAACAAACGGTACAACATCGCAATAAAAAATCCCCATCTGAATTCAGGTGGGGATTTTTTTGTTGGTGTATATTGCATGAGTAATACTAATGTATTGAATGAATGAATGGTGCTAGTACCAAAGTAGTATTACATAATGAGTGCTTTGCTAAAGCCATGACTTGACTTAAAAATTTTATTGGGATTAATAATACATGGAAAAGTATTTTTCTGATTCTAATTTATATAAGATAGAAATTTCTGAAAAGCTTCATAACTATATTAAAGATTATTTAAATGAAGAATTAACCTCTTTTGCACATACCATAAGCAAAGATGTAAACAGAAGTGATTTAACTAATGTAGTAGATGCCTTTATACATAAAGATCATGTATGCATATGCAGATATGATGGTTTACGTTTCATAATTGAAGGTGCAGCTGACGAAGATAATGAGGATTATGGTGTTCAAATTAGTATTGAGTTTTTATACAATCAACCCTTTACGGATGATTTTCAAACACCCAATGATAGAATATATAAATTATTACACTATAGCATATGTATTCAAAGAGGTGATACAAGTCCTTTAAATAATGATATCGGATTTATAGAAGATAGTGGGTTAATTGGTAACTTAAAAACCGATAGCGATGAAGAGATTTTCTATAATACAAAAATTGCGTTGGACTCAATGAAAATGTTTATAATAAA
>JAIBAE010000020.1 GCA_019695345.1 Bacteroidota bacterium
AACGCTCCTTGCGCGCCTTCGGCAAGAACGGTTTTGCCTTCGTTCAACGCGTTGTGCAACAACAAAGCTGTATCGGTTACAAACGGGTCAATGTATTTATCAAACTCTAAATACTCAGCAACAATGGCATCAACATCTAATTGCTCAGCATCGTAAATCTTTTGCAAAAGTATATTCTTCTCGGCAAGGTTAGCGCGTAGTTTTTCTTCGAACGCGGTACGGTTTAGTAAATCAACAACACGTATTCCAACACGAGAGTATTTATCAATGTACGATGGACCTATTCCCCGCCCTGTTGTTCCAATCGACTTGGATGCAGCTTGCTCGCGAGCTTTATCAAGCATTTTGTGATACGGCATAATCAGGTGTGCTTTATGGCTGATAAACAATCTGCCCTTTACCTCAACACCTGCGTTTTCCAGCATTGCAATTTCTTCTTTTAATGCAACGGGGTCAATAACAACGCCATTCCCAATTACGCATACAACTCCATCGCGTAATATCCCCGATGGAATTAAATGCAACACTGTTTTTTTACCATTATGCACTAAGGTGTGGCCAGCATTTGCGCCACCCTGATACCGTGCAACTATATGGGCATTCTCGCTGAGTACATCAACAATTTTGCCTTTACCTTCATCGCCCCATTGGGCACCAACAATAACTGTAACTGACATGATAGTACTTTTAAAAAGTGTAAATATTAATTTCTAGTTTGCTATCGCAGGACGGCACCGAACGTTATTTTCTAAAGACCGTTCATTTTGCCGATGAGAGCGATAAATTCATTCCCAACTGTAGAGACGCGATGCCTCGCATCTTGTACAGAAATGGTCGGCTCAAGCCATCTTTGTTTCAAAAGCATTCCGTCAGCTAAAGCAGACGGCAATTTATATCTCGATGGTTTGGACGCGAAGCATCGCGTCTAAACGAATTGAGAATCGTAATCCGTAACTCGTAATGCTATTCTTAACTACACCGCCGTTCCTTCCCGCAAGCACTGTGTTTTTTGAAACTGAACGCCGGGTGCGGTCAGGCGATAGCAACAACACCTACGCTTAAACATACAAAAGCCCCGATTACATTTCTGTTATCGGAGCTTTTTCTATCGTTGTACGTTGATTCATGTTATTGTGAATCTAAAGCTTCTTGAGTTGTTGGATACATTTGGAATACTGAATTGAGATGCGTCATAGTTAACAAGGTTTGTACTTTTTCGGGTACGGCTGCAAACTTAACGGTTCCGCCAAACTTACGCATTGTACTTAACGATGCAACTAACATTCCCAACCCTGAACTGTTCATTATCTGCACATTGCTCATATCTATTACCAATGTTGTCACACCTTTATCGCCAAGTTCCCGTACTAATGTTGAGAACTCAACCGCATCTGCTCCGCCTAGTACATTTGTACCAAGTTGTATTGATGCTGCCTTTGCGTTTTGGTGTGATACCATCATGGTGTTTTGATATTAAGCTTTTGCAATTTCTTTTGCGTGTGGTGTTTCTAAGTCAACTTTTTTAACAGTTTCAATATACCATACCACAAACGCACTTGCCACGTAAATTGATGAATATGTACCTGTTATAATACCAACTAACATGGTGAATGCAAATCCGTGAAGTGCCTCGCCTGCTAATGCAAGAATGGTGATTAACACCAACACAACTGTTAGTACGGTATTGATTGTACGGCTAAGTGTTTCGTTGATGGATAAATCCATTAACGTAATTAACGACATTCCTCTGTGTTTTTCTCGGTTCTCGCGGATACGGTCGAAAATGATAACGGTATCGTTGATAGAGAAACCAACTACCGTTAATAACGCTGCAAGAACACCCTGGTTAAATTCCAAATTCAATACATTTAATTGCTGGAATATTACCACAAATGTAAATGCCACACACACATCGTGAATAAGCGATACCACTGCACCCAAACCATATACAAACTCAAACCTGAAAGCAATGTACAATAGAATACAAACGATTGCTACAAAAACTGCTAACGCAGCTTTAGTTCGCAATTCACTTCCTATCTTTGGTCCAATAACATTGGTTTGTGGCAGTTCGATAAAGTCGTTGGGGAATTTTGTTGTTAATGCAACTCTAATTTTATTAGCCGGAGATTGTTCACCTGTACCTGTAACTTCTTTTACACGAATAAGAAACTCTGTAGGCTTACCATATTGTTTAATCTCAGTATTCTGAAAACCGCCTTTATCCATTGCATTACGTACATTCTCGATTTGTTGCGGGTTTTTAAAACGTGCGGTTACTTCAGTACCGCCTTCAAAATCAATCCCATATCGTACACCAAGAAAAACGGCTATCAAAATTCCTGCTATATTTATTGCCGTTGACAAATAGAAAAAGAATTTACGTTTATCAAGAAACTGAATATTTGTTTTGCCGAAAAATTCCATGATTTTCCTCGTTATATCTTCTGTTTATTTTTTATCAAATTTTGTGCTGACCGAAATTCA
Organism: Bacteroidota bacterium; assembly: GCA_019695345.1. GTDB lineage: Bacteria > Bacteroidota > Ignavibacteria > Kapaibacteriales > NICIL-2 > JAIBAE01. The sequence goes on from JAIBAE010000020.1 coordinate 2,488, forward strand.
ACGTTGCGTTTGGGCTACGAGATACGATTAAATCAATAACCGCACGCGATACTAAGATTCCGGTAAATAAGGTAGTGATAATACCAATCATAAGAGTAGTAGCAAAACCCTGAATCGGCCCATATCCTAAGAAATACAGCACCGCACCGGAAATAAATGTTGTAACGTGAGAGTCGAGAATTGGAGGCAATGCATGGTGAAAACCTTCATCAATCGCAGCCCGCATAGTACGCCCTTTATATAACTCCTCGCGAACACGTTCAAAAATAATGATATTGGCATCTACTGCCAGGCCGATGGTAAGGATAATACCACCTATACCCGGTAGTGACAATGTACCGCCAAAAGCAGATAGTACTGCGATGTTTAATAGTACGTTTATCATCATGGCAATATTAGCTACCATACCAGCACCAGAATAATATACAGTCATGAATAACACAACAAGTATAAATGCAATCATGGCGGCGTACAAACCATTGCGTATTGAATCGGCACCAAGTGATGGACCTACAACGCGTTTCTCAATAATTTTTACCGGTGCTTTTAAGGCACCTGCTTTAAGAACTGTACGCAGTAATGATGCTTCCTCTACATCCGCCATTCCTTCAATCACTGAACCGCCACCCGATATTCTAGTTTTAACAACAGGTGCACTATACACTTCACCGTCCAGTACCACAGCAATACGTTTGTTAACATTAGCACCGGTAATGGTAGCCCATTTTTCAGCACCATCATCGTTCATTTGCATATTAACAACATATCCGGGGCCTCCTGAATTTCTATCTTCACGTGCATCGGTAATAACGTCACCTGTTAATTCAGGTTCACGTTTTACTATGTACATATCAAAGGCAGGATTATTCCCTTTTTCTGTACCTCTGATTGCCTTAGCAGACAATACAACATCTAAATCGTTTGGTAGTAATCGTGCAATCGCAGGATCTTTAAGATATTCTTTGATTTTATTTTTATTTTCCAATGAAGGTATGATGAATGAGAACTCAACATTCGGGTTATTCGAAAATTGCTGAACAACTTCATCAGACAACAAATATGGATCTTTACCTGGATTACCACCTTTTTGGTATGGGAACGTTAAGAAGAGTGTTGTAAATGGATACTCTTCTCGTTGTTTTTGACCTTTTTGTTCATCGGTTAAGCCCGCATACGGGTCTTTTGGTTTGCCTGAGTCGCCTTTAGTAGCAGTTGCAGTACTATCTTTTTTGGTTGTATCTGCTTTTGTGGAATCTGCTTTAGCAACAGCAGGTGCTACTACTGTATCTGTTGTGGTTAAACCTTTGTTTTTACGAACAAGGTATTGGTCAATGTTATGGAACGCGCGTAAAATATCATTGCCGCCACGTAACAACTTAAACTCTAAGCGAGCAACAGTTGTTATCAACTCCTCAATATATTTTTCATCCATTTCACCGGGAAGCTCCATTAATAAACGGCGCGTACCTGATTTCTGGATATTCAATTCTTTGGTACCGGTGGGGTCCAAACGGCGGTGCAAAACGTGCATCGCTTGGTCAATTGCCTCATCAACATCACGTTTCAACCGGTCGTAAATTTTTTCTTCTGTAGCATCTTTTAAATCCACAATGCTATAGTAGTTAATAACCGATTTACCCTTGGGTTTGATGGTTTTATCAAAATTGCGTTTGAATACATCAACAACGCCTTCGTCGCTTGTTTCAATTTCCTTAGCAGTAGCTTTTAACACATTTTGGAAATCCTCACTTGAGCGTTCAGTAGCATCAGCTGCTTCTTCAAGCAACTTTACTCCGTCAATTTCCATGGTTACATACATACCACCTTGCAAATCCAAACCAAGTTTTAGTGCCTGGCGTTTGTTACGCTTGTATTCTTCTCCATTCTGCTGATTCCATTTTACAAGACCTGCAGAATCCAGCCCGGACTTTTCCTTTTCCAAAGAACTTGTTCGCCAGGTTGGGTACATTAATACTCCCGCAAAAATCAGCGGCACTATTATCAACAAATATTTACTTACTTTACCTTTCAAGGAAGTACTCCTGAAATACTAATTATACATGACTCTTCTTAAAAAACGACGCGCAATTTACGGCTATGCACCGTAATAGCAAAGGAGAATATCAACTATTAACGAAAGAAACTTTTATTTAAAGCTAATTTTTGCAAGCTATCATGTTTCAATATGTTGTGTTTACCGCCTCTGCCGAAGCATTCCCGCCTGCGCGGCAACGTGTCCGCTCCTACCCTTGCGCATCGCAACTACCTTTATTTACGCTTCGGTACCAAACAACACGTACAACATACTATCCAAGTGATGCTGTACCGGTTGGCTCCGCCCGAGTGACGGCGCACCGTGGGTTGCTACGTTGCTGTAGGATACCCAAAATGTTCTAATACTATTGGGTATACTCACAAAAAAGGCGAAGCTAACGCTTCGCCTGAATTAACAGTTACGTTGATGCTTTATTCCATAGCAGCAACTTTGATGCGGTTTGCAGCACGGGCAATTGCTTGCTTTTCTGCTGCGCGTTCCGCCAGATTTGTAAGGTGTTCTAAACGTTGCTGTGCCTTTTCCATAGAACGTTCTGCACGCGCTACATCTATTAAAGAAGCTTCTTCGGCAGTTTCTACAACTATCGAAACAACGTTTTTCTTTACTTCGGCAAAGCCACCGTTTGTTGCAAAATGGTGTTCGTGTCCGTCGGCATCAATAATTTTAATAGCACCAATTTCTAAGGCAGAAATAATTGGAGCGTGATTTATTAACACCTGAAACGGACCTACTGCACCGGGCAATGTAACCGATTGTGCCTCGGCTTGGTATGCCAGATGTTGCGGAGTTACTATGTCAACTTGTAATAACATGCTAAGCGTTTGATGTTTCGTTTATAATCTGCGTATTACTTGAATTACACGGTTATTTATGCGTTTGCAGCTTTCGCGGCATCAATAACTTCGTCGATTGTTCCTTTGTAACTGAAGTAGTTTTCAGGAATTTCATCAACATCACCGTCCAAAATTGCTTTGAAGCCCGCAATGGTATCTTCAATCTTCACGTATTTACCTTTAAAGCCGGTAAACTGTTCGGCAACGTGGAATGGTTGTGAGAAGAACTTCTGCATTTTACGTGCACGGAATACTGTTTGTTTATCTTCTTCCGAAAGCTCGTCCATACCAAGAATGTTAATAATATCTTGTAAGTCTTTATATGCTTGCAATGTACGTTTAACACGCATTGCGGTATCGTAGTGTTCGTTACCAACAATGAGCGGATCCAAAATACGAGATGTTGAATCGAGCGGGTCAACCGCAGGATACAACCCAAGCTCTGCAATGGAACGCGAAAGAACGGTTGTAGCATCTAAGTGGGCAAAAGTATTAGCAGGAGCAGGGTCAGTTAAGTCGTCCGCAGGTACGTACACGGCTTGTACCGATGTAATAGAACCACGGTCGGTTGAAGCGATACGCTCTTGTAATGCACCCATCTCGGTTGCAAGTGTTGGTTGGTATCCTACTGCCGAAGGCATCCGGCCTAACAACGCCGATACCTCGGAACCTGCTTGTGTAAAGCGGAAGATATTGTCAACAAATAACAACACGTCGCGCCCTTCTTCATCGCGGAAATACTCTGCAATAGCTAAAGCAGTTAACGCAACACGAGCGCGAGCTCCCGGCGGTTCGTTCATCTGACCGAACACCATGGATGTTTTCTCGATAACTTTTGATTCTGTCATTTCCAAGTACAAGTCGTTACCTTCGCGGGTACGCTCACCTACTCCGGCAAACACAGAATAACCGCCGTGTTGCTTAGCAATATTGTGAATCAACTCTTGGATAATAACCGTTTTACCTACACCCGCACCACCAAACAACCCAGTTTTACCACCTTTTGTATATGGCTCAATAAGGTCGATAACTTTGATACCGGTCTCAAACATTTCTTTTTTGGTAGAAAGCGAAGAGAACTTTGGTGCTACACGGTGAATAGGATATGTTTTCTTGTTGCCAACCGGACCGCGCTCATCAATAGCTTCGCCGGTTACATTTAATATCCGACCCAAAACTTCCGGACCAACAGGAACAGCGATTGGCTCGCCTGCATCCTGAACGTTCATACCACGAACCAAACCGTCGGTCGAGTCCATTGCGATAGCGCGCACGCGGTCTTCGCCTAAGTGCTGCTGTACTTCGCAAATCAACACTTCTTCTTTGCCTTCTGCTGTTTTACGTGGAATTCTAAGTGCATTTAAAACGGGAGGAATGTGTCCGCCGGAAAAGTCAACGTCTACAACCGGACCGATGACCTGTACAATTTTACCTTGATTCATGGGAATTGTCCCTCTGTGTAAGTAGTTTGGGTGATACTTTTTTAGTTGAATTCTAATTATCGAGCCGCAAAACTACGGAATACGCTTTATACGGCAAAGAACACAACCAAAAACGTGGATAAAAACTGGTGATTTCGTGTTTTTGCTACCGCAGACCGCCCCTAACGGCAATAAACTAAGCAATATTCAGCTGCGGGAGAGTATGTCCCAGTTAGTATACCTTGTTTACCCCCGTTGTGTAATCACAACACCTACAAGAGCTACAACACCGCCAATAACAAATAATAACGACGGTTGCTGATGGAGAAAAATAACAGCAAGAATTGTAGTTAGCACTGGTTGTAAGTTATTAAAGACTGCTACTTTACTAGATTCCAACTTGGTGAGCAATACATACCACAACGCAAATCCTAACCCCGATGTTATTACACCCAAGTAAAACAGCCCAAACCATTGTTCGCCGTTTATGAACAACGGCGAGCCATTAACCTCCGGTAACGTTGTGTTGGTAAGAGTAAAAAACAACGGTACATATAATGCAAACCCAATAAGCATAGATATTGCCGTTGAATACACTGCACCATATCGCAAAGCTATGCGCCTACCTAATACTGTATAAAATGCCCAGGTTAAACTTGCGCATAACTCAATCACATTCCCAAACATGTTTTCGCCACTAAAAGAGAACCCACGTTCAAACAAAACAACAACAGTTCCTATAATTGCAACAGAGATACCAACAACTTTATACACCGAAAGGCGCTCACCGTGCATAACACTGGAAATAATCAATACAAACGCAGGCGATAGCGCATACGCCAACGATGCATTTGGTGCCGATGTATATTTTAATCCCCACACAAACATCAGTTGGTTCATGGGCATGTTCAACAGCCCTAACAACAGAAGCATTAGCCAATCTTGTTTTTCTATGCGTTCTATTTTATTGCGTCGTATAAACAGCCATATCCCGTACGCTATAATCGAGAACATACCGCGGTAGAGCACCACAACTGTTGGATGCATGGTTGTAGTTACAACCTTTGCAAATAAATGAGTGCTTGATGCTATCAGTTGTTGAAAAACGAGGAGATAATACATTCGATACCGTGTGTGTAAATGATTTTCTGCGATGCTGAATTGGCCGGCTCCGCCCGTGTGACGGCGCAGTACGGCTGGCTTCGGCAGATGAGGGAACCATAATTATCCGAATACTGCCTGTTGCAAAATAAATACACAAACCCCAAGCGCAAACCCTAAAGCTGCAAGCCATCCTATTTTGCGTACATACCAACCAAATTGAATGTGTTCAATTCCCATTACGGCTACACCTGCCGCCGAACCAATGATAATCATACTTCCGCCGGTGCCGGTGGTAAGTGCAAGAAACTGCCAAAAGGCGTGGTCGGTTGCGAATTGCGAAGAGCTAAACATACCTTGTGCCGCGGCAACTAACGGAACATTATCTACAAGCGCAGAGAGTACACCTATTGATACTCCAATAATGTAATCGTTCTGTAAGGTTGTTTGTAACCATAGTGCAGATGATTGCAACACTCCAACTACTTCTAACGCAGATACCGCTAACAATATCCCCAGAAAAAAAAGAATGCTTGGTGTGTCAATCTTTTGCAGTGCATTAGAAACTGAAAAACGAATTTTCTCTTCGGGCTCTTTACCGGCGTGGATTACAGCCGTAACCGCCCAGATAATTCCCAAAGCAAGGAGCATCCCCATAAACGGAGGCATGTGTGTTATGGTTTTAAACAACGGAACAAACAACAACAATCCAATACCGGTAAATAATATAACACTTCCCTCTTTGGTGTTCTCAGTTCCTTCTGTATCCTTTTTATAAAATGGTAACTTCTTATACCTTCTGGCAATAATGTACGTTGGCACCAAACAAACAACTAACGATGGAGCAATTGTAGCAGTTATTATGTTAATCGCGGTTATTTGTCCACCAATCCATAACATGGTTGTAGTTACATCGCCCAAAGGCGACCACGCACCACCGGCGTTAGCGGCAATTACAATAAGTCCGGCAAACCATAGGCGGTGTTCCTTATCGGCAAGTATTTTACTACACAACGAGGTCATTACAATTGCCGTTGTAAGGTTATCTAAAAAAGCGGAAAGGAAAAACGTAATAGTAGAAATCAGCCATACTAATGTACTCAACTTTTTAGGTGCTATGTTTTTGGTAAGAATATCAAAGCCGCCATGCGAATCAATCAATTCTACAATGGTCATGGCACCAAGCAGAAAAAATAATATTGAAGCAATGCTACCAACATGATGTAACAGTGCATCGGCGGAGGCATCCGGGCTGGCAGACTGCACAAAGTACACAAGCCAACACAGCACACCGGTTATTAACGCCGTAGCAGCTTTATCCAACCTGAAGCGGTGCTCAAACGCAATAGCAATGTACCCCGCAACAAACACCAATACAACAATTACTGTAGCCATACCTAAAACTGTATTTGAATACTACATCAAATATAACAGGGGATGGTGAATATGCTACCGCAATCCGCACCGTGCCTTGCAGCAACTTATGGCATTTGTTTATGCGGGAAAGACTGTAAGTGCAATTAAAAAACGTTTATCGTGATTGGAGTGTACTTCCCGCATTGCGTGGTTGTACTATGTGCCGATGCATGGCGCGGCATTGGCGATAGCCAATCCTATAGATTCCTTACAACGTCCTGTAACTCACTAATTGCCCACCTGGTCCAGCGGATGATATGTTTTTTGGGAGAGCGTACCTTTGGTATTTTACCATAACACAATGCTTGTACGGCTGTTATATATGGTGCCACAATAACCGCAAAAAACTGATAACTTTTATGCATAGTTCTCTCGGAGAATTTTCGCAACGATTCACATTTGGCAAGTGCAGTTTCAAACTCGCGTTGATGAACAAGAAAAAGTATCTCATTAACACGTACCATAAAGTCTAGCTCGCGGTACACTCTTCTGCCGGGGAGTTTGTAAAACGCCTGTACATACTTTGTAAATTCTTTGGCAGACATCTCGTTGTTTTTATATGTGTACCAAGCTAATGAAACATCAAGTTTTGCAACTGCTGCTATTTCTTTCTCAATTCCAATGTTTTCCATGGAAATTCCTTGCCTTAGCAGTTTTGCCTTTTCTATTTGATTGGTACTGACATAATAACCTGCTGTTCCTATTTTCCCTAAGTTTTGCCATTCTTTTGGGAAGCCTTGCTCAACAAGTACTATATACTCATCGGGGGTTTGCTCTACTTCGTGTAACATTGCAAACTGTGCAATGTTATTTGCAAGAATGGCTTTACCATATGGCGTAAGTGAGGTTGAGTATCTTCTCAAGGCTTTAATCATCTCCTGCGTTACCCAATCCGCTTTTAACAACGAAAAATCATGGCGCGTGTAATACACAAACAAACAGTACAACGTATTAGAAACCAAATTATGATGGTCTGCACGGTGGGCTTGTTTATACAACGAACGTAGTTTACGCTCGTACACAACTGTAGGTTGCAATGTTGCATCTTCTAAACGTGCAATCTCTACGCTATACGCACTTTGTATAGAGGTATATTCCATTAAACGAATACTGTTGCTGTAAGCATGGTCTCGAAGTTCTTCCATTGCATGGAGATTACCGATATAAATCTGTAAGCGCATTCCTTCTGTATATAAAGCATTCAACATGTGATAGTTTTTTGCATGTTGTAGTTTCTTTTCTGCATGAAGAAAATACTCCCATCCTTCTTTATACAAACCTTTAGATGTAAACCACCACAATACATCCGCGGGTGCGTGTAAGTTACTTGCAACGTTTTCAGCTATCCATGTTACAAGCATATCGTAAGCAAGTGATTTTGATTTATTAAATGTTGCTTGAGTAATCTTTTCTTTAGCCACAAACTGTTTAGGCAAAAGTCCCGGATTACCCAATAGCGAGTTGATATACGAACTCTGCACAGTTTGTTTTGTTACAAGATAGTCTCGTAGATTTTGCTGTTCTTCTTCGGATAGTTTATCCAGCAGTGTGCCAAGGTTTTTCATACTTCAAGTGTTATAGTACAATACTTCATGTATTCACCACAAAACTACGGCAATACATATCCATAGCTTCGTAAAAGTAAAGAATCAGAAAAAGTGTCCTGAAACTTCACCATGCTAAACACCTATGTTCGCAACCGAACAACGGAAACACATGCAATGAAACAACGAAACACCAAGCTCCTAAGCAAAGAAAATTTAGGATCGCTATACGATGACGAACAAATTTTACAGACTCCGGAACTCGACCGGGCAATACAGCACTTAGATGATATAAATCTGCTTGGCACTCCAACTATAAACAAGACGATACAATCATTCTTGGAATCACAAGACTCACAGTAACTTTTACAAATTATTCAGGAGAGTATCTATGAACCACATTACCCGAACCCTGTTTTTTTTAGCAGTAAGTTTTATACTAATTCCATTCAGCGGATGCTCGGACGACGATGCGGTTGTTACACCTACACCAACTAACAATACAGAGGTAACATTTACCGTAAATGGCGGTGCATACTCTAACAAATCGTTTACAATCCAAGGAAATAGTGCTGCGGTATACGACCCCAACGAAAAACTTACGGGAATCACCTTTGCTGGGAAAGAAGGAACAAAAAACATCTCATGTACAATTGGCTGGGGCGGTACATCCACAGGAACACGCTCTTGGGGAACAAACAACCCACACGACTCTGCAAGTGTAGAATTTATGGACGACACATATATCTACAGTTCGGAACAAGGAACATTAACAATTACCGAGTTTGGCTCCGTAGGCGGATATGTAAAAGGAACATTCTCAGGTTCATTCTCACTATTTCTCTCCGGGCAAACAGTTACAGTAACCAACGGAAAGTTTACGGCTAAAAGAATCATGTAGTTACCATAAAATTAATATGTTGCTATCGCAATCCGCACCGTGCCTTGCAGTAATGCAGGGCATTTGTTTATGCGTGAGAGAATAGTGACTAAGTAATACCGATTATCGCAATATAACTGGAAGAAGAAAAAACAATATAACACGAACAATAGAATATTTGGAGTTAAAGGCGTGGCAGTACAAGCTGTTTTATACCACTAATCTATTCCTTTTACCATATATCTACCATTAAACCACAAACTATAGTTCATGGTAAAATTCAGTTAACCTTTTTCAGGGGTAGTTTATAGATCAACTTAAAACACATTGAATGTTCTTTTGCAGTGCTTGGCACTGTACAACTTGCATCCCCAGCCGATGGGAAGAAATACTTACAAGTGTATGTACCTCTTACGTGGAGTGCCGTTGCCAATGCAGCAAAGTATCAAGTTCAACGTTCCAACACAACTACCTTTGCAGTATTAACCGATAACCTTTTTGTAACAGCAACCAATACAACAATCAATGCACTATTCCCAAAAAACTACGCACTATTGGCGCGTACGTGCAATAAACAATACCGATACCGGCGCGTGGAGTGCAACGTGGAAGTTTACGATAGCACCAGAACTACTAACAAGCACAGCACTAATATCACCGCCAAACAAATCGCAGAATGTTGTTCCGGCAACAACGTTGCTATGGAGCGAAAAAGCCGACGCTGAATCATATCACGTAGAAGTAACTTCTAACGGTAAACCTGTTGCCGATACAGTAACAACATTAACATCGTGGAGCAGAGTATTTACAACCAACACATCGTATAACTGGCGTGTGCGTGCAATGAACCCCGCCGATAGCGGCGTATGGAGTGAAACATGGGAGTTCAATACCAACATTCCTGCATCGGTTACCGATGAACCCACAACCGATGCCAAGCTCTATCCTGTTCCCGCAGGCGAGCACTGCACCATAGAGTGGAATCAGCAACAAGCAGGCAACTGTAAAATTACTGTTACCGATATCCGCGGACGCGAAGTACTAAAAGTATTTGATGGTGCTATCGCCGACGGCACCCAACGCAAAGATATTTCTACTACCGCGCTTCCTGCCGGAGAGTACGTTGTTCGTATCAACACCGCAAATCGTATAATACGATTAAAGATGATGATTGAACGATAGCGTATCTATTATAACTTTAACACAAAGGGACGTGAGTTTTTCACGTCCCTTTTTTATTTTATCCTCCAATTATGTATTACTTTCAACCCTGCAAGTGTGGACAGACGTGGTAAGAGTATACACTACGTTCAACTCTTACTGAGAATCAAGAGTCGGAAACTACTTCTCATTTATTTTAAACTTAAATAATTTAAAGCATCCATTCTCAGAACCAATACCCCAAACTATGTTGTTGCGGATATAGAAGGGTTGACAATCGTTTGGAAGTTGAATAGTTTGCTGAAAACCATTACTATATATCTGATGAATAAAAAACATAAGGAGTTTCTTATTTTGATTATCATTGATCAACCTCACCAGAGGAATATTAACTGTAGAAGTAACACTGTCAACCAAAATTCTATTCGTATTGGCCATGGTAACTTTAGTTTGCATATCCATAAACTCCTCCACGGGTGTGTCCTTATTATAACTCTTTGCTCTTTCTATCCACTTATAACTCCACATAGCTGAATCATATTTTATTTGTGTTGTGTTAAGTAAACTCCCACTGGAATTGTATGTAAATAAATTACGACCCAATGCGTACACAGCATAAATGTTGTTTCGATCATCATTTCCAAACAATATCCAATTATATGAACGTAGATTGGTGCTTTTGTAAAAAGGATCATTAACACCAAAAGATTTTGTTATCTCACCATTTTGATTTATTAATAAAAACTGATCTTTATCCTTTGTTGTATCAAACATAAATTCTGGTCTCCAAATTTGCCTTGTCACAAATTGTGTGCTTTTAGATTGAAGAGGTACAGTATTAATTGAAGAAATAATTCTTGAGGTATCAACAACATAACTACGTTTATAAACAAGCGAGACAGTATCGTGGACATAATCAACCGCAAGTACGATTGGGTCGTTACTAGAAAAATCGTCGTCATTAATAAACAATACAGAAGTATTATTAAAAAAACCTTTTCCGCCAAGAGTTGGTGTAAAAAGCCGCACTCCTTTTACCTTTTCCTGTAAATTAATTGTTTTGATAAACGTGCCTAATGTGTCATAAAAATACAGTGCTTTATTATTTAACAGAATACAAAACATTTTTTCTGTTGGTAAATATTCCATATATCGGGCGAACTCATTTTCAAGACATTCTTGACTTTGTTTTGTAAGTACTGAGCTATATATCAGTTGAGTTCTTCCTTTGGTACTGTTATTATGATTAGAATCATTCTTTGTAAGCAAATCTTGCCGAACCATAGAATCCAAAGTATTTATTTTGAAGCTAGATTTACCAAGTACACCAATGTACCGAACTACCGCATCTTTATTTAAATAAAATAGTAGTCCTTCATTTTTTACACCATATAGTTTTTTATAAGCACCAACCCTATCTTCTACTACTAATAAATCTTTATTTGATGTATCAATCATTGTACTCATTGACAAAGAGGAACTCATCTGTAAGAACATAACAGATTTAACGCCACTTGTAGCATATTTCTTAATAATACTATTAGCAGACATCATACATGTAAAACATGACTGTTCGCTTGCAAAGATTAGAATTTGTGGGGTGTTTGTGAAATATGGTGTTAGCGTATCTCCAACATGAATTGTTGTGTAGAAATCGTATTTATTTTGAGAATATGTATTAAAAACGATAATCGGAATTATCATACAGCAAAGGTAAAATTTATTCAACATAGCCATTCAACTAATGTGACATAATAACGGAGGTAAGCAATTACAACAACTTACCCCCGAATTGATTAAGTGGATTATTGTACAGGCGGTACATAAATTGTAAATGAACCGTCAGAATTAACCGTAGCATTTGCCATATCAAGTGTAACACTTATGTATTCGGTATTTGATTCAGCAGATAGTATTTCAAGTGAATATTCGTGCTGTAAAAATGCAAACCCAGTAACACTACCTGTAGCAGTATTAAGTGTATTTGTGTTAAGAAAAGAAACAGCTTGTATTGCATCAGCACCAGATGTTAGAATCCACCCACCATTTGGAGCTGATGTAGCAACCAAGTGACAAGGTTCTTCATCTTTCCATGTAATTTCTGACCTACAGTCATATCCACCAGGTGGACATGGGTTATAGGGATTGCCAGTCCATGCTCGATAACCTTGCCCTGGACACTCTTTTGTAAACTTAACTTCCCAGTAAGAAAATGCTGGCGATGTAATTAGTAATGTTAAAAATAAAACAGCAAAGTATTTCATATTATTCTCCTAAGTTTAATAAAATCGTTAATCAAATTGGGACTCAGTTTATTGGTGGTATATATATACTAAAGGAACCATTACTATTTACACTAACCCCAGCCATATCTAGCGTGACTCCTATCAATTCCGGATAGTTTATAGAACCATCTATAGTTAGGTTATACTCACCTTGAGTAAAGGTAAATCCTTGTGAATAATCAAATGTGTAAGTTTGATTATTATGCGACAATCCAATCCCTGTAATTGTACCTGTAAGCACCCAGCCACCTCCTGTAAATGGTGTTACTGTGGATGTACTTGAATAAGATGTTATTTCAGCAAGGCAATCCTTGATTACACCAACGTCACATTTTGGATTCTGAGGAGATCCAACCCAATCTCTTTCTCCTGTACCTGCACAAACTTGTTTTAGTGTTATTGTTTCAGCATTAGCTATACAAATACTAAACAAACATGCTAATATCAACAAAGTAGCTTTCATATTTTCAAGTATTAGTTATAAAACATAAATAGTTATTTCACATGATTCTCTCATGCGGGAGCGAGAAAAGTTTTGTAATTTCCGAGACATCCTCCGTCATAGTATAACATGCAGTATCAGGGCGTATCGCTTTGTACCGTGCAAAGTGTAAGGCGGTACGCCTGCTGTGTGTTTGTATTGCAATACAACTACGCCAAACTTAAATGCAAATTTTATAGTACGCAATAACCAAAAATCGTACTCATTCTCGTACTTATTCTCGTACTACAACAGGACAATATCGTTGCAGTGTTCCTGTAATGCCTTTTTGTATGTGCGGATATTAACATAGCCAACCATGCGGCATGTAAATTTTTTTTCGCCAAGTGTTGCGCGTAATTCAACTGCTTTTTTGATACGAAAGCAATGTATCAACTTGGCGGTTGTTTTGCCATAGTTTGCCACACAAACCCTGCATAAATGGCTTTCGGATATACCAAGTATTTCTGCAAGCTGCGTGGCAGTTAGTTGTATATATGCATAATGTTCTTCCAAAGCATTCATAATATCATTGTGCTCATGTCTGGGTGGTTTCATGGGAAATCCTTTATCAGAAATACTGTAATTCGTTAAAGAGTACCAAACTGTTTTAGCCGTATAAAATTTACTACCCGCTTAACAGGTGGCGAAGTATCGGAAGAATATCGGAGTATTTTGTGTGATAAGGGTTGAGAGAGAGAGAGAGAGAGACCCGCGCCGACGCTGTACCCGCCCGCCTTGTGGTATAATTATGTGGTATAAGGGATTCAAGTGATTCATGGGATGCAAAGAATAGTTGTTAAAGGCAACTGATTGCTATTTACGAAGAAATAAATTCATGAGCAAAGATAAAATCTTTCACGATAACCATTGTTTACTTGCAGGACTCTTCTTTCCGGCAGTTGGTTGGTTATTTTAGTACGCAACAATTGGTGCCGCTTTGCGTTAGCAGAAAAAAACCTTTGTTGTATAACTTACACCTGTATGAAAAAATTTACCGAACGCCAATACTTACATTTTATAGCATTAACCAAAGTTGCAAAAGGCACATTGCTGTTGTTTATTGGTGTCTCGCTGTTGTTTTTAGATTGGCGAGAAGAAGTGCTGAATGCAATTATTATGTGGACTGATGAAGAAGTTATGCTTGTGCATAGTAAGATTGTATTGTGGTTACTTGCGAAGCTACAGGTAATGCTGGAAGAAACGCATTTCCGCACAACGGGCTATGCAGCATTAGCGTATTCGGTGTTGCTATTTACCGAAGGCATTGGTGTTTGGAAACAACAACGATGGGCTGAATGGCTGATGGTTATTGGCACCGGCTCGCTTATTCCGTTTGAGTTGTATCACTTTTGGCATAAACCGAGCATTTTTAAAGTGTGTATTATAGTTCTGAATTCCTTTATTGTGTGGTATTTGATTCAAACACTTCGCCGCAAACACAACAATGCCGAAGAACATAACTAAATCACAGTATATGTAATTGTCCTTTGCTTCTCCGGTCTTTTTGTGGAAATTGCTTGTGTACAAAACACTTTAATGGAGTTACACATGTATTTCCGCATACTTCTTTGCTTGTTATTTGCAAGCATTGCCGCACACCCGCAAGACCGTTCTACATACCGTTGGTATTTTCATATTGGACTTGGTATAAACTTTAATACCGCCCCACCCTCGATTCTAAGTGGCGGACAGACCGTAAATACAGGTCACGGCGAAGGAACTTCAGTAGCGTGTGATTCTGCAACAGGCAATTTACTATTCTATTCTGATGGCAATACAATATGGAATAGAAATCATGCGGTAATGGCAAGTAATATTCATCCTCAAAGTGTTTCAAGCACACAGGCTGTACTGATAATACGCCAGCCCGGTTCTCAAACATTATATCATCTGTTTACTACTGCGGGTTTAGGGAGAACACCCGGTGCGCGACATATAGTAGTTGACATGGCTCTTAACGGTGGATTAGGTGATGTTGTATCAAACACTCAAATTATCCTAAACACAGTTTGCGAGAAACTAACTGCAGTCCGTGCCTGTAACGGTATAGATTACTGGGTGATATTCCGTAGATACGATGTTGCAGAATTTCATGCATTTGGGTTAACACAATCCGGCTTTAATACTACTCCTGTTGTTTCTAACAGTGGTAAATCATTTAGCGTTACGGCATTATCACGTGGCGAAATGAAATTTTCGCCAAATGGACGTTTACTTGGATGCGTTAATGAAAACGACGATGTTGAACTCTATGATTTCAATAATGCAACTGGTACTATTACAAACAGACGAGTTCTTGGTACAGGACAGTTCCGTTACGGATTAACATTCTCGCCCAACAGCCGTTGGTTATATGTTGATGATGGCTGGTCTGTTGGGAACAACATTTTCCGTTACGATGTAACTGCACCAAACATAGCTGCTACAATGCAAACGTTATTTACTACAAGTGGCGGTTGTTGTTTTATGGAGTTAGCTCCCGATGGTAACATCTACATTGCCCGAAACGGACGTAACTTCATTTCAACCATTTCAAATCCGGATGCTGTTACTCCAACATTTACAGACCAAGCGATAACCTTCAGCGCAAACATGCAATGGGGTTTGCCAAACTTTCCGCAAGATTTATTCATCCCCGATTTTGCCGGACCTGATGTATTAGCATGCCCTAATCAACCTGTCCAGATTGGCATTGCTCCGGTTGCAGGATACACCTATTTATGGACTCCGGCAAATGCACTGAACAACGCAACCTTGCCACAGCCACTTGCAACAGTTACACAAAAAACTACATTTACCGTTACAGCAACCGATGCCAACGGATGTAGTATAATACGAGACATGGTAGTTGATGTTCGCCCACGGCCAACTATAACGGCAGCAGCTTCAAAGCAAACAATCTGCCCCGGGGAATCTACAACGTTATCGGCTACACTTCCCGGTGCCACATCGTTTACATGGCGGCCCGGAAACATAAACGGTAGTTCTGCAATTGTTACGCCATTGGGCACAACAACATACCGCGTTACAATAGTAGATGCCAACGGATGTACGTGGCAGGATAGCACTACAATTACCGTACGTAACCGACCTAATGTTTCTGTGCAAACATCTCCGCCAATAATAAACGGTTTTGCAACTATCTGCGCCGGACAAAGTGTTTTAATGTCTGCAATTCCGGGGTTAAGTAGTTACCAATGGAGTTCTGGAGAGACCACATCTTCCATCTCTGTAACAACCGCAGGAAGATATATTGTACAAGGTACCGATGCTAACGGGTGTATTAACTGGGATACCGTTAATGTAGCGGTAAATCCACTGCCAAATGCTAATGCAGGAAACGATACAAGTGTCTGCGCACTAACAACACTTCAACTACGTGCTACAGGCGGAACATCATACCTTTGGACTGCACTTAACAGTGCCCCGCAACTCAACCGTAACGGTAGTGCATCGCCAACACTCAACACTCCGCAAAGTGGAACCTTTACATACGTTGTAGATGTTACCGACGCTAACGGATGCAGCAAGAAAGATTCTATTGCTATAACAGTACATGCGTTACCAAGTGCTGTCATCTCGCCTGTATTTTCCGATACAACTATTTGTAGTTGTTCTATGCTAACGCTGTCGGCACCAAGCGCACAGAGTTACCAATGGTACCGCAACGTGCCGAACAACATCATCAGCACAAACCAAACGGTTACCGTGAGTGATAGTGGAACATACTATGTACGTGTTACCGATAACAACGGTTGTTCAAATCTCTCATTTGGTTCAACAGTACACCTTCGCATACCGCAAGCGCAGTTTATCATTCAAATCCCCGACTCGGCGGTAGTAGGCGAAACCGTAACAATCAACATAAACAACACAGGAACAGATTTAACTGCCTGCGGTGTGGACTCCGCAATAGTTCACCTAACAATGAACAGACATCCATTGGCACCATTTAACTCATCGCCCGGCGGTACCGTTACCGGCGACATTCGGAAACTATCGCTACCTATTAAAGTAACATCCAGCGGTACTACTGCATCGCTCACATACATAACAACGCTTGGTGCAACCGATGTAACACCAATTATTATCGACTCTATAGAATGGAAGAATTGTGCAGCAATGTACACCGTAACTCAGGATACGTTCCGTGTTGCCGGAATCTGCTATGCCCGTGGAGTAAAACGCTTATACAACGAAGGTGCAGTTGTAACTATGCTTGTGCAACCTAACCCTGTAGGTACAACCTCTACGGTACAAATAGAATCCAATGCCGTAGTTGAACAATGTACCGTAAAAATTGTAGATGTACTTGGCAGAACTCTCGATGTCCTTTACAAAGGTGATATACTCCAAGGTGTCAATCAAGTAACACTACAACCCAATCAACTACCCGATGGCATCTACGCAATTGTGTTACAAACTCCAACAAACGAAACACTCACAACAATAATAGAGGTGCGTAAATGAGATACTTTATAATCCTCTTTGCAATACTTTGCACAATATCGGTACAAGCTCAGTTGCATCGCTCTGCGTATGGCATCTACACGCATTTTAACTATGCAATGCACGATGCAGACTTCCAATCGTTACCAAACTTACCTTGTTGCTCGCAGCATTTTACCGATGGAACCGGCAACGGGATAGCACTTGGCATTCTCTATCAAACTCCACATGCCCCAACCTGGACATTAAGCGGAAGATTGGGATACATCAGCTATCCGGGTACTCTTATCAACAACGAATCCAAGGTAGTTAATGTGGGGGGGAATCCGGTATTGGCTAACATTCAACATCAAATAGATGCCTCCTTATCCTCCATCAATCTTGAACCGCTTATCGGGTACAGAATAACCGATAGATTTACTCTTCATGGCGGGTTAAGCATTGGCGCGGTAATGAAAAAAACATTCGTGCAAACCGAAGAACTCACACAACCTACACAAGGCGCACTTACTGTACCTACACTTGTTGGTAGCGGAGATATTCAAAATGCAAGCAGTCTTTACGCAGGTGTTATGGCAGGTGCAAGCTTTGATATTCCATTATTCCATGGCAGCAGATGGTTTCTTGCACCCGAAGTGTTTTATGTGTATTCCATCGCCAATGTTGCAAGTGATATTCATTGGAAAGTAAACATGCTGCGTGCCGGCTTTGCGTTAAAGTACTCACCATCGCCTGTGGATTTACCGCCGCAACCCGATACACAAAAAGTAAAACTTATAGCCGCTGTTCAGGCATTTGGGCTGAACTCACCACAAGCATCCCCCGAGCCCGTTGTCCGGATTAAGATAGAAGAGTTTCTTTCTCGCACTCATAAACCTTTGTTGCCATATATATTCTTTGGTAATGGTTCTGCGGAATTTCCCTTACAGTATAACCAACTTCAGCCGCAAGAAACGCAAGCATTCACCCCGGAACGCTTTAACGACTCCTCGTTAATTGGTGTGTATTACGATATGCTTAATATCATTGGCAAGCGGATGAAAG
This sequence comes from Bacteroidota bacterium, assembly GCA_019695345.1. Classification (GTDB taxonomy): domain Bacteria; phylum Bacteroidota; class Ignavibacteria; order Kapaibacteriales; family NICIL-2; genus JAIBAE01. The sequence continues at coordinate 21,162 of JAIBAE010000020.1, forward strand.
AAAAACCGTCCGCTTCTATTACATTAACCGGATGCAACTCGAACGAAGGAGTAGAAAAAGGAAACTCGGCACTATCGCAAAAACGAGCAGAAACCGTTAAAAACTATTTAACATCGGTGTGGGGTATAGAACCGCAACGCATAACTGTAAAGTCTCGCAATCTACCGGCAAATCCATCCAACATTGCAAAGGAAGAAGGTCTGGCAGAAAACCGACGTGTTGAAATATCGACCAACACACCGGAGATTATTGCGCCTCTCATTACCCGCGATACAACTCGCGTATCAACACCACCAATTGTCCGTTTTGAAACAGCAACCGAATCGCAAGCGGGCGAACAAGTGTATTCGCTGGCAACATCGCAAAACCATACATTACTACAAGCATTTAACGGAAATGGTAAACCACCCGAACATATCGACTGGCACATTGAGGATAATCCCGTAACCATCCCGCGTGCAGAAACACCGCTGCAATACAACCTGCGTGTTACCGATAAAATAGGACAAGACTACACTACTACGACTGCCGACATTCCGGTTGAGCAGTTAACTATTGCAAAAAAACGACGCGAGAAATTAGGCGATAAAGAAATTGTTCGTTATACGTTGATGTCCTTTGGATACAACCAAGCCGATGTAGAACCCGATAACATGCGCTACCTCAACGAAATCAAACAGGAAATAACTCCTGCATCAACTGTTCGCATTTCGGGTTCAACCGATACCATGGGCGATGAAGACTTCAACCAAACGCTTTCCGAACAACGTGCTAAATCAACAGCCAAAGTTCTTAAAGCTAACAATGCACAAGTGTATGGCGTTGGCGAGCAAGTCTATTTTGATAATTCACTTCCCGAAGGACGTTTTTACAACCGTACAGTTAGAATCGTAATCGAAAATCCTGTAAAGTAATTTCTGCTATCGCAGGACGGCACCGCTCCAATAACCAAACAACAATCTCAACATGCCGGAGAGAACCTCCGGCTTTTTTTTGCGCCGCTGTAACGCTCGGCTCCGACCGGGTTGCGGCGCAGTTTTGTGCGTTTCGGCAGAGGCGGGAAACAAAAAAGTAAAGTATTTTGGATAATAACCGATAAACGTATTAAATACTACATACTGTTTACGGAACGAACAGAAAATAGCAACGAATTGCCAACGTAGTTAGCAGTACTATTTTTTGGGAGTACACCATGAACTTTTCCCTCGTTCTTAGAACTATTGTATTTCTATCGCTCATTCTTTTGCTTCCTGATACTTTGTTAGCAAGTAAGCAATCTAAAAAAGCAAAGGCTAAAAAAACTGAGACAAGAACTACTACATCAAAACACAGTTCACATTCTACCGAAGTAAAACACGATACCCACGCAACCGAAGCTAAACATGATTCTCATAGTCAGGCTGTAGGCACAACGCCTTCTACACAAAGCGTTATTGCAACGCTTAGCCAAGGCAACCAACACTTTGTAGCAGGCGAAATGCACACACAAGACTTTGCCAAAGAGCGCAAGATTCTTTCAAGCGGTCAGAAGCCTTACGCCATTGTTTTAACCTGTGCCGATAGCCGTGTTCCACCCGAAATGATTTTTGATGAAGAGTTGGGTCACTTATTTGTTGTGCGCGTAGCCGGCAATGTGGTTGATTCCTCGATATTGGCAAGTATTGAATATGCGGCCGAACACCTTGGGGCTAAAACAATGATTGTTATGGGACACGAAAAGTGCGGTGCCGTAAAAGCAGCATGCGACCATGCCCACCTAACACCAAATTTAAACTGCTTGTTGCGCGGCATAGCACCGGCAGTAGCAAAAGCAGAATTAACAACCACCGATAAAAAAGAACTCCTGCACACAGCCATTCAAGAGAATGTTCGGTTACAAATGCACAATGCAGTATTACAAAGTCCACTGCTTTTGGAAATGGTTGAACACCACAACTTAGAAATAGTTGGCGCGGTGTATGATTTGGAAACAGGATTAGTAAACTGGCTAATGCCGGAAAACCACGAACTTGCCGAACATCAGGAATAAGATAATTTAGGTATAACAAACATCGAACGTCACTCCGTTTACCAGAGTGGCGTTTTTTTATGATGTAAAGCTATGCAAACAACATAAAACACAATTCGCCGTTATCGTTACAAGAGAACAATACAACACGGCAACTAACTATGCTTGAACTTAATCATCTGAAAGACTTTGCTATTGTACTGGGTACCATGATTGCGGTATTCAGTTTTATAAATGGTATTCTGGAATACTCGCGGCAAGGACGGCAAAAACGCGCCGACCAGTTTGTGTTACTTCGCAGACGACTTAAAGAAAACGACGTGTTTAAACACCTAACCGACATGGCACTCCGTAACGACCCAGCCCTTGCCGATTGGCCTGCCGCCGATAAACGCGACCTTTTAGGATTGTTTGAAGAAGTTGCGCTGATGATGAACTCTAAGCTTATCCGTAACGAAGTTGCACATTATATGTTTGGCAGTTATGTAATTGCGTGTTATCAATGCGATTACTTTTGGGTGAACTTAGACAGAAGCGATATGTATTGGAAATTGTTCAACGACTTTGCCGTACAAATGAAATACGTAGAGCAACACTTTGGATACAGCCGTAAAAAGATGAGATTCTAACAGTTCATTGCCCGATAAAAAAAATCCACAGTTGTCACGCTCGTGTAGTGTTGGGTGGCAACACATGCTTAAAAAGCTATGAGCGTGAAAACCGTGGATTGACCGAAGGGGAGTCCAAATCTCTTATGCTGAATGCCTCGGGTTTTCTCTGGTTGTATTGGTGAAAGGTGAGAAGTGAATATTTGTATCTTCCGTGATACGTAGTACCATCCGTGATACTGTTCATTTTTCAATTCGGACTCCGCCTGACACTTCTGGAATAATATCAACCATCTTGCCAATTTCCCGCAACTACGCTTTTTGGTTGATAACTTGCTGCAAACCTTCATAAAACAACGAATTCAGCTTGTGCTGGGGTGTCTCATACTTATTACATTGTCAGGTTTACCTTACAGTTTACTATGGAACTTACGGTAGGTTTCCACACTTTTTTTTGCTAACGCAAGACCGCACCGAATGGCAGAGTTATAACATACTCACAGCTTGCGGATAAGAATGTCAGGTTACACTCATACTCATTGAACTAATCACAGGCACCAATATCAATCAAACTTACAGGATTGAAACAGGATCCGTATACAACAAATCCTTTGTGTAACATTAATCGGATGAAAGCGGTATACACATCGGTATATTTACTTTTGCTATTCGTTTTTACAAATTCGCGCATGATATAGACTCTAAATGAATCTATGTTATACTTATAGGTGAGGCATTGTTGAATGATTCTTTCTCTATGTAATTGCATTAATTGTTCAACCTTTGACACTTTAGGAAAAGTACGAATTGCATTCAACAACCAAGTTGTGTTGTTTCCTGTTTGTTCTAGTGAATCTATATTAATGGTATCTTTATGCAATGCATAACTGAATAGATTGTGTTTTGCATCTTCCGGTTTAAGGTTTAACTTAAACTTTAGATACACCCAAAGTTGAGCAGTAGTTAAATATCCTTCGCTAATAAGACCGCTTTGTTTATAATAAACCAAAACGTATGCAGCAGATGTGCCGGCTAAGTGTTTGTTCCATAATTTAATTTTTACTGAATCGCATGGTGTAAATTCGGTCTGCGCCAATACACATTCACAAGATAGTAGTAACAAGAAGAGTATTATAGAACAGATTCTCATTGTGAGGTATAGTTATTTAGGAAATAAACTAGCATTATCACAAGCATTTATACAACAGGAACACTATAAACACACACATAATTATCAAAGCAATTATTTGGTTAACAAGAATATCGTAGCGCTTGGGTGGTATTGTGTGTTCAGGATAACGAACATTCCACTTTCCCGACTGAGCGAACTCCAATAACATTGTTGGCGTAATCGGAATGTGAGTAACTCTTTGATCGGGTGTTTTGAAAAATATATTCCCTACACTCATCAATCCCTCTTCGCTATGATGAAAGTACCAAAGGTATAAACTCATATCCACATTGAACTGCTCGGCGTATTTTTCTATCAAATCGTTAAAGTCATCTCCTGTGCATCCCAAATCAAGTTCTATATCAGAATCTTTGGCTACCTTACTGCTTTCTGTTTGTTGTGTTATAAAATCAATAATATTGGTAAGGGTGTACATAAAGGGGAGAGGTTATATAATGTTTTATTCTTGATACTGGTACAATATGTTACACAAAATCAAATTTTACAGAACAGTCCAATCTTCTAACGTTATTCCCTTTATTCGTTTAAAATGCTCGGTGTTATTGGTAACCATGGTTATGTTATGGCTTACAGCTGTAACGCCAATAAGTAAGTCGAAGTCATCAATCGGTGTCCCGGATTTTCTTAACCTTGCTTTCTCTTTTGCATATAATCCAAGAGAGTGGAAAATCGGAATAACTTTTACCCCTGATAAAAAATTATCAAGCACAATTTGATTTTTTTCTTTCTGCTCACTATTCTCAACACCAAACATTAATTCAGCTAATGTAATCTCCGAAATAAAACAATTCTCGGGGTTTACCTGCTCGAATTTTTCTTTAAGCTTAAATTTGCCCTTAATGTAATAAACACAAATGTTTGTGTCGATGAGATATTTCTTCAAAGTTCTTCAATGTGTCGGTTAAAAGTTCTGCTATTTCGAATATCGGTAATAAGTTGGTCCGCAGACTGCTCAGAATCCCAAGCTCCATATGCTTTATAAAATGAATTCTTTTTTTCCGAAATATCTGTTTTAACAGAGAGTGTTAACTTGGAGATGAGATCGAGTTTATTACTTGGACTTAAATTATCAAGTAACCGCAAATACCCATCAACCAGAGTGGTGTTGATATCAATGGCTTTCATAGTTCTCCTGTTATTATCACTACACAAATGTAGTAAAAAGTACGGTTATTACAAGTTGTACAATACACTATAGTAAGTTTGTAATAATGAATTTTTTGTGCAGCATTCTTATGATTGGTGAGTGCAACGTGATTAAGATTCTCTCCGGCAGATAGAGAGTACTTAAAGGTGACGAGGTTTGGTGCCGTCACGCGATAGCATATATCTATGTTGTTTCTACAGCTCCGTCGGTACTTTTCAGGAAGAATATCTTAAAGAAAATAACCTCGGGGATAAAGAGTAATACTAAGCTTAATGTATCCTTGCGGAACCACACACTTTCCCACGATGCAGGAAATATGATATTGGCTATAGCACCGGTTATTGACCACCCTATTACAAACACCAACCCGATGAGCGCAACTGCTAACAATCCTTCTTTTATTCCGGCTTCCTGCCAACGTTTTGTGTATGCATATAATGCCCCAACAATATGGAAATGGAATATGAGAAGTTCAATCATGGTGCGAGCCGTAAATTTGTTGTACTTACAAATGACGTAGAATTACGATTGAGTGCAAACTATGGAAAATACCGAGAACTTCCGCGTAGTGTATGTTACAACTACTTCGCAAGAACACGCCGAACAAATGGCGCAAACGTTGGTGCAAGAACGTGTTGCTGCTTGTTGCTCTATTATTCCGCAGGTTGTGTCGGTGTACAGATGGAACAATGCCATTGAACAAAGCAACGAAGTTTTACTAATGATTAAAACCTCGGTAGAACACCTTGTAACATTGCAAAATCTGGTAACACAAATGCATCCATACCAAGTACCGGAAATTCTTGCGGTACCAATTACCCACGTTTCCGAAAGTTATGCGGCATGGCTACGAAGTTCGTTGGAGTAATGCTACTGTGCTTTTACAATTTTCCGAACTGCGTACCCAAACTTTGTATTGATACGAATAAAGTAACTACCCGATGCAACTTGCTGTAATGGTACGGTGATAGTATGAGTTCCTTCGGTTTGTACACCAAGTGTGTTACGTTGTATAACATTACCCTGTACATCGGTAAGGATATATTCTACATCCGATGGCGCAGCTAAAGCAAATGAAATCTGAGTATTTCCAACTGCCGGATTTGGTTGCGCTTCTTGTACACTAAGTTCATCGCTTACCGGAGTAATCTCTTCTGCCCCTAACGGAAATAATTCAGGATTGCTACTAATAGAAACCTTAGCCATATATATTCTCATAGCTTGGCTTCTGCCATCGCCCCAAAATGGTACAGCAAAATTTTCCGTCATGAGTAGTTGATTATACTCACCCATACCAAATTCATTTTGACCTGTAAATGTACTATACACTGTTGGTGCATTAGTAACAGCAAAGTTTTTTATGAATGTTTTCCCTCCATCAAACGAATACGTCATGTAGTAATCTGCATTAATGTCCGATGGATCTTCTCTGCGGTCGTGCCATGCAATGCCAATAACACCGTTTTTATTAACGGCTATGGTGGGATATGCCTGAGTTGCTGTCTGGTTTGAAGTTTTATCGTCGTTTACAACAACCGCAGGCAACCACGTTTCACCACCGTTTGTAGAACGGGAAAAGTAAATATCTAACCCTTTCCCTTCATCTTTAGATACACCAACGGCGGTCCATACGCAATACACATTACCTTTATAGGGGCTATCGGTAAATTTATCACACGCAATTTGTGGTAATGTCTGCACTCGGGCAATTCCGGTTGGGGCTGTTGGAGGTTTAACACCGCCTGCTGGGTCTTGTGCAAGAAAATACGCATTACTTACTTTCACCTCGGGCAAAAACGATGCCCCGCCATCTTTTGAAACCATTTGCCATACTTCCATTTGCTTAAACTCTTTATCAGTTTCATGCGAGCCAACAAAGCTTGCGTGAACCCACCCCTTATCATCCACATCAATACTTGTAAACTGATTAAACGTGTAATCTTTGTTTTTGGGACGTAAGGTTTGGTCGGTAAATCCTGTTGCATTTGCAGGTTTTATACGTACACCAATTCTTTCTTCACCGGGGGCAGTGTGTAGTAACGAACAATATAAATTGTTTTTGTAAGGTGAGTCTGATATATCACACATCATCCATTGTTTATCGGCAACAACAGAATTCAATTGGTCTTGTACCAATATATTTCCCATTAACACAGCATCATCGGTTGTATTTCTGTTCCATGTTGCCCCACCATCGGAAGAATGTATCCAATACATTGCCATCGGCAGCTCGGTAAATCCGCCTTCGCTGTACAGGTTAATCCACGAAAAATACAACTTGCCATTTGCATCGTAAGCAAACATCGGGTCACCACCTCCTAAAACAAATGCACCTGTGTTTTTAGGTCCGGGTTTGTAGGTGGACTTTCTCCATGTTGTTCCAAAGTCTTTGGTATAATATAACGGCATATACATTCCTGTACTTGTATTAATGCCATTAGCAGAACACACCATATTATTATTATCAATTGGATTTAATGCCGCATGAATTTCCGATTCCTGATTATTTCCAACAGTCACCTTTTTATTAACATCGGTGGCAGCCAGTATTACTTCATCTTCCTCACGAATAACTGGTTCTATTGTACTGCCACTTGCTCTACGAGCCTGTTCATCAGCAATTCTTTTACGAAGAACTTCCTCAGCTTGTTTCGGGTTACACCGTAGCTTTTCTTCAAAGATGTTATTCAGCACACGGCGTTTATTTATTGCCTTAGCAGAATCAACTGCACTTTGACTAAATGTATTGGTAGTAGCTATTGTTAACAGCAAGAGTATTGCAGAGTATTTCATATATACCTTATTACATGAATAAATTATTTTCTTTGTTTCGCCGCACCAAACAACAGTTGCACTAACGTACCTTGTGCTGCGCGGAAAGAACCGTAGCTTATACACCGTCGTTTACCGTGACGATTTCGGGTTCATCCGATTGAACATTTGTTTCCGTACCCGTTACTTTCACTACAACAATCGTTAAATCATCAAACAACGCCGAATCTCCTCTGAACTCACTAACTGCCTGAACTAAATTATCCTGAATAGTTTGCGAAGGGAAAGCCCTGAACACATTTACAACATTACACAATACTTCGGTTCCAAACTCTTCGCGTTTACTATTAATGGCTTCATTCAACCCATCCGAGAAAAACACAAAACTGCTGGATTCCTGTAAAGGTATGGTAACTTCATCAATACATTTTTCAAATGTAGTACTGTGCGTTAACCCTATTCCCAATCCTTTCGATGAAATAAACGAGGTGCTTGCCGCAGTAACCATAAGCGGTTTTGTATGTCCGGCACGGCATATATGCACTACTCTCTCCTCGGTATCAAACAAAGCCAGAACCATAGTAACATACGTATTGCGTTCCATGCCTTCAAAAATATGCCTGTTAACATGAATCAACATTTCTTTTGGTGTTGTAAAGCTATGTGCAGCAAGCTGCATCATACCCTGAATCTTACTCATATATAAAGCCGCGCTCATTCCCTTACCCGATACATCGCCTACCACAACCAACAACCGTGTTGGCGAAAGCCGTATCAAATCGTAAAAATCACCACCTACAATCTCGGCAGGTAACGATACCCCGCTCACATCCAGACCATGCACCACCGGCGGACTCTTTGGCAATAACCCTTGCTGTATTCTCCGCGCAAGTGCAAGTGAGTCTTCCATCTTTTGTTTTTGCACTTCAGATTCATGCAATCGTGCATTTTCAAATGCAATTGCTGCCTGGCTTGCCACCGTCATCAACAGGTCAATATCTTCCTGGCTAAATCCTTTCCCCGAACGTTTCTTACCAACAGCAATTACGCCAATCACTTCTTCCTTAACTAACATTGGCACAGCAAGCACAATATGTTTTTCGTGCATAATGTTTTCATCGCGTTGTTTTTTGCTAACGGGGTTAGGATGATGCTCTATGTATAATGGTGATTTCTGTTGTTGTAACTCATCAAACAAACTACCGCTTTCATCGCCAAGTGCTGGTAAGGCATTTTCATGTAACTCAGGTGGTTCAAACTCGGTAAAGCGCTCTTCGTTTAACATAATTGCCAAACGCTCCAAGTGCATGGTACCGCGTAACCGTACCGATAGCGCATCAACAATCTGGGTAAAGTTTATCAGTCCCGGTAATTCTCTGCTTAACTCCAGTAATGCTTTTTGGTAGTTAATACGTTCCTGATAAAACAGTTTAGCAACCCAATCTTCGGTTTTGCGTTTAATTGGCTCAATCATTAATGCCAGTATTACAAAGGCAACAATAGTTACCCCAAGGTTATTGCTAAAACCACCTTCCAATCCAAACAATCCGGCTATTACACCACCAATAAATGTACTGAAAATTGACACAATCAATAAATAACTTGCCGCAACTACCGTAGTTACAACAGCAAAGATGATACTTCGCTCTACAATTATACTTATATCCATCAACCCGTAACGGAAGATTGCATACCCCAAGGTAATAGGCGGTGCTGCAAACAAAATCACCGGCAGCAGTAACTCTTGTTTGGTATATAACGCAAACGGAACACTAACCTGAATAACAATAAAATAGATAATGGCAAGTATTGCAATAGAGAAACCTATCAGTATTGGTCGTAGCGGACGTCGCTCGTTTTTTTTAATCTCGTTAAAATAGCTCTCGGTAAACGTAAACAAACCGGCAGGATAAAATGAAATAACCAATATCTGGCTTAAGCCACCCATAATAGCAAACACTATTCTGGCAACCTCAACCTGATGCGAACCAAACCTGATATTCGTAACAAACGTGCCTATAATGGTAAAAATAGAAAGCACATAAAGCCCTCTGCGTAGCCACACATTATCGGCGGCTTTACGCCGTACAGGAAAATGAAAAAAGAACTGTATCTGTTGTGGAAGTGCGTATATCAGAAGCGTAATGGCTGATATAAATATCAATGTTTGTACTAAAGGGATGTTACCTGCAATCAAGCGGACACTACCGTTAAACGCAAACGTAAACACAAAGCCCGTAGCAAAGCAGTAATTAGCAAACCGTTGCTGTAACTCACCTTTGGGTTTAGATCGTATAGCCACAACTCCAATAATCAGGTAAGCCATACTCATAATAAACAATGCAATCCATAATGGATTCACAACCTTTATTATTCTAACATTTAAATCAAGTTCTGTACTCCCACGCTTTACATGATACACCGCAGAGCTACCGGAACGTACTTGATTAATCAGCGACATGGCCTGCCCAAATACAAACCGTTTCTTGTTAATGCTAATTAATGTATCACCATCCTGAACACCTGCCATTGCCGTTACACCACCGGGCTTTACACGGGTTATATATATAAGCGAATCGTTTGTTTTTACCGGAAGCCATGCACATTCGTCATTATGCTCGGAGTTGATATTTATCTTCACAAAAATCACAACACAACAAATACCAATGGCAAATGCAGCCGCTGTATAAAGCAACGTAATTGTACGCCCGGAAAACCGTTCTAAAAATCGAATCATAAGCCTGCAATAAAATGGTACCGCAAACTACATAAGCTAACGTTAAACGGCAACCTACATTATCCACACTTCATTTTTTTGCTATCGCCGGACGGCTCCGAGTGTTACACATACAACAAACCGTATCCTGCCGGAAAGAACCATGCTTTATAACATAACCCAAACAGAAAATTCATTATTAAAATGTAACCTTTGTAAAAGACATTCCATTACATGTATAAACGGTATCGCTGCCATCAACAAACCAGAGCTCGCCTTTTTTATCTTTGTAAATTGCTCGGATTGAATTTGCACCAAGTCCATCTTTTGTGGTATAATTGGTGAGTGTTGTACCGTCGTATTTCCAGACTCCGGCATCAATCGTTCCAATCCACAGATTTCCGTTCTTATCTTCATTAATGGCAAAAACGCGCGCCATTGTTCCTAATTTGTCGGCAAACTTACCCTTAGCCAAAAACTCCGGGTTACCCAAACCTTTTTCGACGGTGATATTAGTAAGTGTTGTTCCATCGTATCTAAACAATCCTGCGCCATTGTTTCCAAACCACCAAACACCGGCTTTATCCTGAAACACAGCCCGCACTGCCGGACCCGTTAATCCTTTTTCGTTGATGTATGTTCGTGTTTTACCATCGTATATACAAATCCCTTTTTCCTGCATTCCAAACCAAGCTTTGCCATCTGTATCAATCATACTGGAGTACATTCCGTACGGACGGTATAAGGTATAGGTTTCCGGTTTGTATGAATCCGGATGTATCACAAAATTTGTGAAGGTATTACCATCGTAATAACAAATGCTATTCAGATTGTTAAAGAACAATCCGCCCCTTTTGAACTGCACAGAACCCATTGGTGCATTTTTTATGGTTTTGGTTTGATTAGTAAACATGAGTCCGTTGTAACTACAAACTCCATCGCGGGTTGAAAACCATAACGTACCATGTATATCTTCCTGAATTGTAAACACAAAATTGCAGCACAGTCCATCTTGTTCAGTAAACTGTACTATCTCTTTTCCATCGTATCGGAATACACCCTCGCTATTGCTCGCAAACCAGTAGTTGTTATTTCTATCCTGAAAAATGCAATCAAGCTCTTTCCCAAGCTTTGGAACAACTTTACCAGAATGCATTGGTGTTTTTAGGTTGTGCGCAGTAGTTGGCTGTGGTGTGCGTAATACACCAAGCATTGTATACGTAACAACAGTAATAGCAATAAATACTGTAATGAATTTCATGGTAAACACCTCCCCCGAATGGTATGTAGTTAACTATATTGCTGTACAACTTACAACTATTTACAGTTATGTATTTCTGTATGGTTTGTGGTTTAACATTGCATTTGGAAGGTTTAAGAGAAAACAACTACTCCTTCCCGCAACACAAGGGTTGTTGCAGGAAGGAGGTTGGGTGCGGTCAGGCGATAGCAAAAAAAATCTATTGTTTTACCAGTACACTTCTGCGTGTATGGTTGCCAATGGTGATTTCGGCAAAGTAGATTCCGTTTGCCACTGGTGCGCCGCGTAAGTCAGTACCATTCCATTCTATGGTATTGTTGCCTTGTTGTAATGTTCCATCTATTACAATGCAAACAAGGTTGCCAAGTTCGTCGTAGATTTTGATTACAACATGTTGTGTGGTTTGGAGTGAGAGTGATAATGCTGTTGTTGTTGTAAAGGGATTGGGATATGCCTGAACGTTGAGTTGTTCGTTTTTGATTTTTTCTTCTACATCCGATACAGTTCCGCCGCCACTGTTGTTTCCGGGGTCGGAGAAGTTGGTAAATGGTGTTACTATGCCGTATTTAAGACCAAGGCGAATTACTTCTTCCTTCCACTCTTTCCAGCGGTTTGTCTGCCCGCCTTCGCGAGTCATGAGTACAAGCAATACGTCAATTTTTTTCTTAGCCCATACTTTAGGTACAAAACGGTTAACAAGGGAATCGCCTGTAAAGGTTACATTGTAGTTGTACGTTACATCTTTGCCTTCCGTCCCTTTACCTGTTAGAGTTACTGTTGCGTTGCCGGCAGTTTTGTATCTGCCGCATACTACTAACTGTTCGCCCACAAATATATCGGGTAGTTGTTGCGGGTAAATTTCAAACACCTCGGTTGGAGCAAATGCAATTGCAATGTTTTGAAGCAAGGGATTTTTGATTTTGTTAAAGAACCCTGAGATTTTACTTCCGGTGTTTTCAGTTTGTGTAATAAAATCGGCAAAGCCATTGTTGCCCAGTGCTATATCGGTAAGCAGTTGCTTGTTTACATCGTTACCAATACCAAATACAAAAATGCGTACGTTTTGTTTGTTCTGTGCTTTCACAACATCGGTTTTAACGTCGGCAATTCCATCGGTAAGAAATATGATGATGTTTGATGTTTCTTGGTTGATATATTGAGAAAGACCGTTTGTAAGTGCGTCTTGTATATTAGTTCCACCCCTAACGGTTAGTGACTGTATATAACTCACAGCCAGAGCAATCTCGGTTGAAGTTGCAGATACCGGTGTTTGTTTATAACGCATTGGCATATCGCTAAATGGGATGATATTAAATTCATCGGCTGCATTGAGATGTTGTATGCAATAGATTGCTGCTTCTTTTGCTTGCTGTAGTTTAACGCCATCCATACTTCCGGATACATCAATAATAAACGTGAATACCTTTTTCAGGATTTTATCGGATTGCGTTTTTGGGTCGGGTTCAATTAACAACGTAAAATAACCATCTTCGCCTGCCGGTTTGGATGATAGCAATGTTGCACCAAGGTCTGTTTGGCTAACAGCGTAATGAATTACAATGTTTGTGGTCATGGCAGACTTTAACAGTTCAACTCCACCACGAGATGAATTCTGTGTTGTGGTAAAAGTGAGTTTAGAGAGATTACCTGTAACAGCATTTATACCTTTTTGCGATGTAATAGAACATGTAAAACCAAGAGTAGCCTGTGCAGTTACATACCCTTTATACGAAAACGGATATTCATAGATCATCTCTGCATTTTCGTACGGAAGTAACTCGATGTAGGTGAGTTCGGCAATTAGCGTATCTGTTACAGAAAGTGTATCCTTTACCGTTAACACAAATGGTGTATTACCAATGATATTAGTGAAGAATACATCTTGCGCACCACCCGAATTCCCTTTAATTGTATCCTGTGCTTTACCTTCTAAGGTTGCGGTACGCCATGTACCTGCTTGCTTAAAACGTATCTGCGTAACAACAGCACTTGCATTTAACGGAAACGCATATTGCAGTACTGCTCTTTTTCCTGTAGTATTAAGAAAAACCTGTGTACTAACGGTAGTAGCAATCTGGTTATTGATGTCCGTTTGTACCAACACACTTTGTGGGTAGAGGTACGTATTTGTTGCATTCAACACTTTACAAACGCCATCGGCAAGTAGTGCAGTGGTGGTGAATGCAAACACAAGAATTATACTATAGATTGTTTTCATGATAGTGTTCCTTTATATTAATTCAAGCCCGGGCGGAGAACATGGGATATGGGGAGAGCAAGTTTGTTCTCCGCCTGACCTGAAAGTGTTGTTAGTGTATAATGATAATCTTTTGTATAAGTGTTGCGCCATTGCTTTCGATATGAATGAAGTACACGCCGCTTTGCAAGTATTCTCCATTTGCATTAACTTCGTTCCATTGCAAGGTATGCGTGCCCGATTCGAAATATGCATTAGCAATTGTTGCTATATTGTTTCCAAATGCATCATACACCGAAACCTTAACTATACTACCTGCAACATTGGTTTTCACAGTAAACTGAATTGATACTGTTCCTGAACTTGGGTTTGGCGCGGGGGCAGAAAGTTGAATGGTTGCGTTTTCTACTGTGGTTGTTTCTTCAATAACATCTGTGCTCTTATCATCGGGGTCGGCATACAGTGCTGTGTACTTAGTTAGTATTCCAAACTTTATACTTAAAGCAATTATCTGGTCAACAAGTTCTTTGCGTTCGCCAAATTTTGTTATCTGGTCTAACAGTTCGTTAATCTTTAACTGAGCCCACAAGCGCGATACCGATTTATTACCACCTACTATAGTTGGGAACACAACATCCTGTTGTTGGTTAATATCATTACCACGAATTTTTCCGGTAAGGGTGACAGGATATGTGCCACCGTTTTTATATCTGCCAAGTTGCAACACCTGCGATCCAAAGAATAAATCGGGAAGAATAATTGGATAGACATCGTACGTTTGTAAACCGCCATAGGTAATTGCCGGTGTTTGCAATGCGGGTAGCGTAATCTTCTTAAAGTGGTTTGCTATTACAACTGCAATACTGTCTTCCTGTTGTATATATGCCGTATAACCATTATTCTGTGCGGCAAGATTAGTTAACAAATATTTGTTTACATCCTCACCAATACCAAACGAGAATATTCTAATCTTCTTTGTATTCATTGCTTTTACGTTGGCAAGAATCTTCAAGCTATCCATCTCGCCCCACGATGGCATTCCATCCGTCATGAACACAATGCTATTGGTAGTGCTATCGGAGAAGGTCATTCCAAGCGATGTGTTTAACGCATCGTTGATGTTTGTTAACCCAAGCGCAACAAGTTTATCAACAAACTGACGTGCCTCAATTAAGTTTGCTTCCGTCGCATCCACCACATCAGGCTTCATACGCACTACACCTGTACTAAACACAACAATGTTAAACTTATCAGTAGGTTTAAGTTCGTTAATAAACACATTCAATGCTTCCTTTAATGCCACAATACGTTTCCCGTCCATACTGGATGAAACATCAGCCGTAAACACAATACTACGTGGCAGTGCGTATTGATTATTCATATTATCGGGCGGGGTAATCCACGCTGCAAAGAATCCATCACCAAGCGAATCCTGTGGCGCACCAATGTATGTTAGCACATTCATATCCACACCATCGCGCGCTGTTTCAAACTGCATTACATAATCCGATGTTGGCAAATAATGTTCATCGCCAAAGGCAAGTTTGTAATACTTATCATTCACTTTGGTAATACTATGTGCGGTAAAGTTTCCGTGACTTGGCGATGTAACACTCAAGAAGTTTCTTTGAGAATACGCATCAATAGTTAATGATACACGCTCAAGCGGTTTAGGCGACATACTGGTAGCATTTAGCAAAAACTTATAGTTCACTTTACCAAACTCGTACTTTAGCAACTCTGTATAGGTTATCTGGAAACGAACGTCGGTATTGGGGTTAATTGGGGCAATGTTCAACTTAAACACATTATCACCTGCATATTGCAACAATGCAGGGTCCAGCAATCTTCTGATTTTATCGTTATACGCTTGCTGTGCAGCTTTCTTCTCTTTCACCGAGCCGATATACTTCACGCCATTCATCCAATATGCCAGCTCTGTAATCACTGCACCCTCGGGTAATGGAAAGATGTACGTGGCTTCGGCTGTAACCGATAACGTATTTGTAAATGTTTCATCAATAGATGTTGTGGCAACCTGGTCGTCAATAATTGCTTTGGCATCGTAAAAGCGAATTGGTGCCGCCTGATAATTGGTACTTCTGATATCTTTTACAAACAATGCACCTGTTGCAAAAGCCTCTGTACCTACAAGTATCGTTAGCGTAAGCACCAAGAGTGTACATACTGTTTTCATATCATTTCTCCTTAATGGTAAATAGTGTTGTGTTGATTTCCTGATGCAACTATAACGCTATCGAACACACTAAAATCTTAGCAAAATCTTAGCAAAATGGAATTGAGATAAAACGAAAGGACGGAGGCAATAAAGCACTACAATCACGTATTGATGCGGGTTAGGGGGAATTTCTGCGCTGCTGCGCGGGACTGCACCAAGCCGCCAGCAATTCTTAGCAAACCACCGGCAGGAAGAATCCACGGTAAAAGTAAAACGCCTTTACCGAGTAAATTCTATCTATTCACGATACACCTTCTTTTGTAATGAATGGAAAAATCCGCAGGTGATGGCACGTTGATTTGTATGCCGTGCGGTGCGGTCGCGCGATAGCAAAAACACTATTTAACAAAAAAGTTGTTTTTATTGTTTACAGCTTTCTGTATGTTCGTGCAAATTGGTATGTGTCAATTGTTTAGCGGAGAATAACCTATGCAGATTCGCACGTTTGTAGTAACGATTGGTTTAATGGTTGCCGGCTTTGCCCCACGCGCAGAAGCCCAAACAAAATGGGAACGAGTTCCCCTTCCCCCACCGTACGATAACACTCGGTATCTTGATATATTTTTCTTGCCTTCCAACGCGCAATATGGTTGGATTAGCGGTCACAACGGACTTGTTCTGCGTACTACCGATGGCGGCATGACGTGGCGCGGCTCTACAACTCCGGTTACAGCACAATTAGAAGACATTGTGTTTGTTTCGGAGCAAGTAGGTTTCTGTTCCGGTATGGCAAAACAAGAAGAGCCATATTCTACCGGTGGCGTATTTAAAACAACCGATGGCGGTGCAACGTGGGCAGATATAACTCCCACCACTATTAACAATGGGCAGACAATGCGGTTCCCCGTATTTGGTTGCCATTTTACAACCGAGCGCGAAGGTGTTGCTGTTGGTGGCGGATGTGGCGCACCACAGTTATTCTACCGCACGCACGATGGCGGTAAATCGTGGATTATTGCATGGGCACAAGAACCCATGAGCGGTGTATCGCATGCAATTCCATCGGCCGATGGTAACTGGTATGCATCCAGTAGCGGATATGTATGGAAATCGGTTGATGGAGTTCAGTGGAGCAAGTTTGCAACCACCGGCGAAAAATACTGGCAAGAAGGATTTGCCCAACAAGGCAATACATTCTTAACAGCTACATCGGGTATGGAATGTCATGGCGGCGCAGTAGAGCGCGGTGATATCCGTATCTCTAACGATGGCGGCAAAACATGGAATACAACACCGGTACCACAACAAATGTTTGGTACATTCTTACTAAACGAACAAGAAGGTTGGTCGTGCGGACGTAATGCAGCATTGTATTACACCCCCGATGCAGGCGCAACATGGGTTACCCGCAACAGTGGCATCCCTGCAACAGCGCATTTAGATAATGTATTCTTTGTAGATAAACAACACGGCTTTGTTGTAGGCGATGGCATTTACCGCACCGGCTACGCTACAATTTCCCAATACGATAACGAAACATTTGCACACATAGCAGGTTTGCAAGTAACACCACAACCGGTAACCAAACAAGCCGATGTGCGCTTTACTTTACCCGATGCACAATTCTGTACGGTAACCGTTACCGATATGATTGGCAGAACAATCAGTACATTGCACAATGGCGAATTACAAGCAGGCGCACATACACTGCAATTAGATGGCGCATCAATCCCCGATGGTAGTTACTTTGTAACATTAAAAGCGGGTGACAACATTATTACCTATAAAATCACGGTAATAAAATAAGATATTTGCTAACGCAAACCGCACCAAGCCTTGCAGCAATGCAGGGCTTTTTTGCTTGCGGGAAGGAACCACCACTACACAACACCATTCGTAGCGACGCGATGCCTCGTGTCGGAACACGTAAAAAGATACCTCCACAGAATGATAACAGATCTTATGCCTACAAAGTTGATATGTAATTCCATCTTGGTTATTAAACCCAAAATGTGTAATTAGCGCACAACAGAACTCTTGCACTACACAGGCAATACCATGAATATCCTTACTAAACTATTTGTTGTTAGCATATTTATTACACTCTCTACTTATGCCTACGCTCAGTGGCAACAATGTAATGGGCCGTACGGGGGATGGATAACTGCGTTAGCGAAAAATGGGAATACAGTTTATGCAGGAATGGATGAAGATGGTTTGTACAGGAGTATCGATAGTGGAAACACATGGAAGTATATTGGTTTAAAAGGGAACAGTATCAAACTAGTTTACAGCCTTGATTCTGTTATTATAACAGGCAACTCAAGTTCACTGTACAGAAGTTCTGACTTGGGAAAATCGTGGCAAAAATTACAGGTTGCTCAAAAATATAACGGGGCTTCTCAGTTACTTGGTTTTGGCAGTATTATATATGCCTCTGTAAATGGCTACATTTACAAAAGTAAAGATGCAGGGCTGACATGGAATTCTATTAACGTTGATAGGCGGTCACTTACTTATTTGACTTTGATTGATAGCACTATATTTTCCTGTCAGGATTCAATTCTATATCGGTTATCAAATGATGAAACAATATGGATTGAATTAGGACTAAAACAATATGCTATTAATTCCGTAGCTAAACATAACAATAACTTGATAGCAATTACATACAATAGTGATGTTTATAAAAGTAGTGATAACGGTACAACATGGAACAAGATAAGTACAATACCAACACCTTGGCCCGTTAGAAAGTCATTGGTGGCTATTGATACAATACTTGTTGCTTCTACAACAGGTAATACTAGAACAGGGGTCTATAGAAGTAGTGACGGTGGTTATACATGGATAAAATCAAATAATGGTTTGTCCTGTTATAATGCTTACTGCCATGTTCAGGTAGCCAATAGCCTCTATATTGGTACATCAGGTGGTGGAGTTTTCAGAAGTGATAACAAAGGTCTGAACTGGACACACTGTAGTGTTGGTTTAAAGCCAATTGGTATCAGCTGTTTCACAGCATCTAATAACA
Organism: Bacteroidota bacterium; assembly: GCA_019695345.1. Taxonomy (GTDB): domain Bacteria; phylum Bacteroidota; class Ignavibacteria; order Kapaibacteriales; family NICIL-2; genus JAIBAE01. The sequence continues at coordinate 40,276 of JAIBAE010000020.1, forward strand.
TATTGTTTGCAGGGACAGGCGTAGCTGGAATATTCAGAAGTAGTAATAGTGGAGAAACTTGGGGTACCGTTAGTAATGGGCTAAATGATGAAAATATATGGTCTCTAATTTCAAACAAATCAACAATTATAGCTGGTGGATACGGTGGGTACTATGGCGGTATTTATAGTAGCGAAAATCTTGGAGATTCTTGGGATACACTTGGACTCACTAGACATACAATAATGTCTATAGCAAATAAAGGAGACACCATATTTGCTGGTACCGATTCACAAAAGGGTATATACCGTTCATTAAATGGTGGAAGAACTTGGGAAAAAGTATACGATATGTTGTATGACTGTTACTCGCTTTTTATAGATGATTCGGTTGTATATGCAGGTAAAGGCGGTACTGTAAATAGTACCATCAAAAGCACAGACTGGGGATTGACTTGGGATATAGTAGATTTTGGTACACAAACGGGGTACATGAAATCGTTTGCAAAGTTAGACAGTTTAATATTTTTTGCTAACATTGAGGTATTTAGAAGCTCAGACAAAGGTATTTCATGGAAGAAAATGCTCTTCGTAAACTACTCAATTAATGATATAGTTACCTACAATAAAGCTGTGTACTTAGGAACTGAAAATGGTATATATCAAAGTACGGATTTAGGTGATACATGGAAATCAATGAATGATGGACTTAGAGATAGGAACATTAGAGTACTATCAATAGTTGGTAACACTCTTTACGCCGGTACTCAAGATTCAGGTCTTTACAAATACAATCTCCTTTCTACCAATATTACCGAACAACCAAGCATCAGCGGAACACACGTGCGATGTTACCCCAACCCCGCAAACGATGAACTTACAATTTCGCTTACAACAACTACTGAGTTACAACAACCACTACAGTACAGCATAACCAATATCCTTGGCACATCTGTTCTGCAATGGCAGCAGATGGAAAGAGAGTGTACAATACCTATACATACATTACCCAGTGGTGTGTATTATGTTACGGTAAAGAACAATCGGATTAGTACTGCTTGTATGGTACAGGTAATCCGATAAGCAAATTAACTGTACTTTTGTATAGAAGTTTTAATTGGGTAAAAATAACATGGCACGAGAAGAGTTAATTAAAGTAATAGAACACCTAACGGTTGAACACCGTTTAGAAGTTGAGAAGTTTGTAATGCAACTTGCCGAGCAAGAACAATCCGAACATATTGTTAATAAGGCATTGCAAAAAATGTCTGAACAGAGTTTTCAAGAGTGGGATAACGAAGAGGATTCGGTGTATGATTCAATGTGATAAATTTGACATAATACTTGTTCCATTTCCATTTACTGATTTAACTTCATCTAAAAAACGTCCAGCCATTGTTGTGTCTCCAACTGCATACAATTCGAGTTTGGATGTTGTTATTGCATTTGTCACCAGTAATATTTATAGCACTCCTACCGTGGGCGACTATCATTTACTTGATTGGCAACAAAGCGGTTTACCTAAGCCATCGCTTGTTCGTATGAAATTTGCAACTATAGACCGTAATATTGTTATACGAACTTTAGGTAAATGCACTATAACAGATGCCCAAAACATAACAGCTACACTCGTTGACTTTTTTGCAAAAATCTAATATTCTCTCCGGCAGATGACGGATGTGGTGTGCCCGCGGCTTGGTGCCGTCCGGCGTTAGCAAATACCTTTTACTATTACAATTATTATGGTTGATATTACCGGTAAAATTAAAACGCACAGAATTGCCATTGCACAAGCGGTGGTGCAGGTTAGTTCGCAGGATACCATTGATGCAATTATCAATAAAACTGTTCCCAAAGGCGATGTGTTTGAGGCAAGCCGCATTGCGGGATTGTTTGGCGTTAAACGTACAAGCGATATCATTCCCGATTGCCATCCGTTGCCCGTTGAGTTCACGCAGATTACCCACAGCATAGATGGCTTACACATCATTGCCCAGGTAGAAGTCCATACCATTTACCGAACAGGTGTGGAAGTAGAAGCAATGCACGGGGCTTCGGTTGTTGCGCTTACTATGTACGATATGCTAAAACCTATTGATAAAGAAATAGAAATAACAAGCATCAAACTTGTGAAAAAGAAAGGCGGAAAATCGGCGTTTACCGATAGACCAAAACGCGATATTACTGCCGCTGTTGTTGTGTGTTCCGATAGTATTTCGGCAGGCAAAAAACAAGACTTTGCCGGTAAAGCAATTGTTGCCAAGTTAGAGAACCTAAAAGTTACCGTAAGCGAGTACACTATCATCCCCGACGAAGTAACCGATATCCAACAAACGCTGCAACGGTTGTGTGCCGCACAAACCGACCTTGTTATTTACACCGGTGGTACGGGTCTTTCGCCACGTGATGTAACCCCCGAAGCAATACGTCCGCTTCTGCACCGCGAGATTCCCGGCATAGCCGAAGCCATGCGCAGTTACGGACAAGAACACATGCCGTATGCAATGCTTTCGCGTAGTGTTGCAGGTCTCATTGATAACACGCTTGTGCTTGCACTTCCGGGTTCAACACGCGGCGCGCAGGAAAGCATGGATGCGCTGTTTCCGTACCTTCTGCATTTGTTCAGGGTAATGGAACAAACACCGCACGAGTAGTATTATTATGTTCCCCGCCTCTGCCGAAGCAACGCTTTAGCGCGCCAACCCGGTGCGAGCCAAACGTTCTGCGTCGCATTAAATACTTAGGAATACCCAATAAAAAAGCCGACCTGTTTTCACAAGCCGGCTTTAGTGTTATATCTACTAAACAATTACTTTGTACGGCGGAATTCTACGCGGCGATTGCGGCGGCGTCCGTCCGGAGTATCGTTTGTTGCAATTGGTTTATCGGGTCCTAATCCGCCTGTTGATAAGCGAGATTCAGCAATACCTTTTGCTACTAACCAATCTTTAACAGACTTAGCACGGTCAACCGAAAGTTGCATATTGAAATCGCGTGAACCTGTTGCATCGGTGTGACCTGTAACATCAAGTTCCATTTCCGGTTTCTTATTCAAGATAGTAAGTACTTGATTTAAGATTTTTTCGGATTTGCCGGTGATGGTTGATTTGGCTGTTTCAAATTCGATGTTACGGATTTGAATAGTTTCGCCAATACCGATTGATGCAATATCGTCGGACATTTCGAGTGGATCTGTTCCGGCTTTTATTTCGATATTATCATCAACACCACCATCGTCGGTATCTTTGTTTAACGGGTCGGTATGATAAACATTTACTTCGTCGCCATCTTTTAATGTATCACCATCGGTATCTGGGTTTCGTGGGTCAGTGCCAAGAGCTTTTTCTTGTTTATCACTTAATCCGTCCCCGTCACTATCTGCTTCAATCGGACCGAAGCTATACATAAAACCAAGTTTAGCCGAGAAGTTACCATCGTTAGTGCCATCGTGAGAAGGATGAATGTCGTCGGTTAATGAGAGCATCCAACCAAGGTTAAGATCTACTGCGATATCATCACTGAGATTATTTGTCAGACCAAAGGTTATTGGAAACGCGATGGAAGCATTATTCTCTTTATAGGTAGAATCGGGATTTAATGTTATACCTGCATTGTTGCTTGGTAATATTAATCCGGCTCCGGCCGAAAGGTACGGCGACCATTTTGTATCTTGCATCATAGGATACCAACGTAAACGAACATCGGTAGTGATGTAGGTTGTTTTGTAACTCCAAAAAGCAGGATCGGTTTTGGATGTGCTGTTAGACGTATAGCCAATATTCAGTTCCGGAGAAAGCCCTGCGCCTAAACCATTGCGGAATAATCCAAACAATCCACCGGTAAATCCCCATGCTTGCGGAAGATTATCCGGAGACTCTGGATGTGCTTCGCTTGCACCGCGTGATAATCCACCTTGCAAGCCAATTGCTACTCGTTTAGCGGCATCATCTTGTTGGCTGTAGCCGGTTTGCACCGCTAAGGCTACAAACGCCATCAGAAGAAGTATTCGTTTCATGATATCCTGTGTGAAGTGTAACAATAGTTAAATTATGCTAAATATAATAGCGCAAACTTACCGAAAAATATGGCTCAGATTAAGGGTTTTTTCACCGGAACTGTTTGGAACTTATTACTGCTCCTTTTCGCCTTTGTTGGAGATTTAGGAAGTTTTAGTACGGTTGTTTATGCACAAACGCCCGATTCTGTTAAAAATTCAACGCATGGATTTGTGATTTGGCGTGATTTGGAATGTACCTATTGCGACGGAAAACAGCTGATTTCGGGAATTTCCGGTATTTCTGCTACTCAAGGTTATGTAACAGCCGGGGTGGTTGTAGGTATTACCGCACTTGTTGCTACCGATAACTTTTCTGAGATAGATCAATATTTCAGGGATGTTGCTTTGCGCAGCCAAAGCGCAACAAATCATGATGTTTTTAGTATTGCCAACGAATACGGAAATACTGCCACCGGAGTTATTATTGGCGGAGGCATTTACACGGGCGGTTTAGTATTTGGTGATGAATCTGTACGTACAACGGGGCGTTTAGTATTTGAGTCGTTGATAGTTGCAGGTATTTCTACAACAGTATTAAAGGGTGTAATTGGCAGAGCACGACCGTATACAAATACTACAGACCATACCTATAAACCATTTGCTTTTAATAATGATTATTATTCGTTGCCATCGGGACATGCTACAGTTGCGTTTGCGGTAAGCACCGTGCTTTCGGAACGGATTGGGAATGTATATGCAAGTATTGGCTTATACGCTTTAGCGGGTTCGGCCGCAATGGGGCGCATGTACTTTGATAAACATTGGCTTACCGATGTACTGTTAGGCGGTTTTATTGGTACTGTTTCCGGTATTGCCGTTGTTCGCGCCAACGAACGCTGTACTCAGTCCAAGAGTAAAACGTCCTCGCAGTTGTTTCTATATCCTACAACACATGGCATAGGGTTAACGTATTCTTGGTAAATCATACTATACGATAGCCGTTTGAAAACAAACACACGTTCTCATCCGCAGAGTAAGGATGTGATTTGCTTGAGTTTTGGTGCGGTCAGGCGATAGCAAAAAATATTAATCGTCGTCGGTTCTTCTGCGGTTCTTTTTGCGGAAGATAAAACTAACCGGGACACCTTCTAAATCAACATGGCGGCGTAATGCGCGCTCTAAAAATCGTTTGTACGAGTCGGGCATTAAGTCCGGGTGGTTTGTAAAGAATGCAAACACAGGCGGCTCGGTTTTTACTTGTGTAATGTAGTTAATGCGTAAGTCTTGCGCCTTAACCGCCGGAGGTGGCGTGCGACTGATTTCATCCAAAAGAATATCGTTTAATAGCGAGGTACCTGTGCGACTTGTGCGGCGTATCTGAATTTGTTCTGCCATTTCCACAAGTTTGGTGATGCGCTGTTTGGTTAATGCCGAAACATACACTACGGGAATAAAATCGAACATGGCAAGTTGCTCGCGCAGGTTTTTAGTAAAGTTGTCTGCCGTCTTCTCGTCTTTTTCTATTAAGTCCCATTTATTAACCGCTATAATAACACCTTTGCGTTGCTCTACAACATCGTGAATAATCTGTTTATCCTGATGCTCTAAACCAAGCGTTGCATCAAGCATTACAATGGCAACGTCGCAACGTTCTATTGCCCGCATGGTACGCAGAACGCTGTACATTTCTATGTTTTCTTTAACGGCACTTTTACGGCGGAGTCCGGCAGTATCAATTAAGATAAATTCTTTGCCGTAGTATTTTAATACACTGTCAATGGCATCGCGGGTTGTTCCGGCAACGGGGGTAACTATCATGCGGTCTTTACCAAGTAACGCATTGGTGATTGATGATTTCCCAACGTTAGGACGGCCAACAACGGCAATCTTTAAACGCGAATCTTCTTCGGGTTTTTCTTTAGAAAATGCCTCAACGGCTGCGTCTAAAAAGTCGCCCGTGTTGCGCCCGTTTAATGCCGAAATCGGGAATACCTCTCCCAAACCAAGCGAATAAAATTCCATCGAATCAGCATCGCGGCTTGCGTTGTCCGATTTATTAGCGCACAGAATAACAGGTTTATCCGAGCCACGCAAAATCTTAGCAATTTCTTCATCTGTAGGCATAATACCATCTACAGCATCCACAACAAACAAAATACTGTCTGCCTCGTGGATTGCCAAAATCGCCTGTTCGCGTATAGCTTTATCAAACAATTCATTGCTATCGGGTACAATACCGCCGGTATCAATCAGGGTAAACTGAATCCCATTCCACTCTGCCTGGGCATAAAGCCGGTCTCGTGTAACGCCGGGTTCAGATTCCACAATCGCTTCCCTCCGCTCAATAATACGGTTAAACAGCGTAGATTTCCCAACATTCGGACGCCCAACAATAGCAATTACATTCATAATATCTCAGTCGTAAAAATAAATCGTCTGCAAAATTCCGAAGAAAAAACTACTTGGCAGTATATCGAACGGTAAGTTTATTCTGCTATCGCAAAAGCACCAGACCTATTACACAAAAAAAACAGTACATCTGCATTGCAGAATGTACTGCTATAATAATCCCACATCCTGCAAACTCCGCACGGTGCGGATTTACCAAAAACGTAGTTTTTACGCTAATAACGTGGATAATTCCACCAAGTATGGCGGTAACTGTTTGCGTTTTTCCCACGTTTCGTTTAATGGCGTGTAGCTTACATGATGATTGCTTTCACCCACCATAACATCGGTTTTTCCGGCTAATAAAGCATTTACAGCTACAGAGCCAAGGCGTGTTGCCAACACTCTATCGCGCACTGTTGGCGAACCACCCCGCTGAATGTGTCCCAAAATGGTTACGTGCGAATCAATATCATATCCTTCTTTTAACATGCGCGATACATCACCGGCTCCGCCAAGTTCATCACCTTCGCCAACAACAATAATTGTCCGACGGTTAGAATGTTCCTTAATGCGTCCGGCTAAGTCTGCTAAATCGGTATGTGTTTCCGGGACTGCGATTGCTTTAGCACCACAGGCAACACCAACATCCATAGCAATAAAACCTGCATGGCGTCCCATAACTTCAATAATAAACACCCTCCCGTGCGATTCCGCTGTATCGCGGATGCGGTCTATCGCCTCGGCTGCGGTATTAATTGCCGTATCATATCCAATAGTATAATCCGTACCATATAAGTCATTATCAATAGTTCCCGGCGTACCGACAATGGGGATATGATGCTCGTGATACAAATAATGCGCCCCGTGAAACGTGCCATCACCGCCGCAAGCAATTACACCTTCAATCATTGCATCTTTCAGGTTTTTAGCAGCTTGTGCCCTACCTTCTTCCGTCATAAATCGTTTAGAGCGCGCCGTTTTTAAAATCGTTCCGCCGCGCGAAATAATATTGGCACTATCCTTTGCTGTAAGGTGTACAAAATCACCATACATCATACCCTCATATCCATTCATAATACCAATTGGCTCAACACCAATAGATAAACACGTACGTATAACAGCACGCACATGTGCATTCATGCCCGGCGCATCGCCACCGCTTGTAAAAACTCCTATTTTCCGCATAACGTATATTCTCCCTGGGATTAACTTTCTCAAAACTAATGAATACTTTACCGTATGTACACGCTAATTATTGCAAACACAAAACATTGCCAAACCTTAACACTCGGCTATCTTTTGTAAATTTGCATGCGCTGTAATGCGGATATACCGATTGAAGCCGTCAGGTCTTTACTACCTGACTTTATTATATATACACATCCGTTAACTTTTTACAAGAGTATAGCAGTATGAGTTCACCAACAATACTAAACATATCCACCTACAAATTTGTAGAGCTTACACAGGAACAAATTACCGAATGGCGTCCTGTTTGGAAAGCAGAGTGCATAGCACGCGAGTTACGCGGTACAATCCTGCTTAGCCCCGAAGGTATAAATGTATTCCTTGCCGGAACCCCAGATCAAGTAAATAGCTTCTGGGCATACCTAACGGCAATCGAACAATTTGCCGATATGGAATACAAACCAAGTTATAGCCATACCGTTCCCTTTAAAAGAATGAAGGTGAAGCTGAAAAAAGAGATTATACCAATGGGGCATAATATCAACCCAACATTATTTACCGCACCACGTGTAAAACCACAAGAGCTAAAACAATGGCTTGATAACAACAATGATGTTATAATGCTTGATACCCGTAACCTCTACGAAGTAGAATTCGGAACATTCGATAAGGCACTTACGTTCGATATCAAACACTTCCGTACCTTCCCCGAATATGTGGCAAAACTCGACCCCGCACTTAAGAACAAGACCATTGTTACGTTTTGTACAGGCGGTATCCGTTGCGAAAAGGCAGGCGCGTACATGATTGAACAAGGGTTTAACAACGTGTATCAATTAGATGGCGGTATACTAAAGTATTTCGAAGACACCAACGGCGCACACTACAACGGTGGATGCTTTGTATTCGACGACCGCGTATCGCTTGACCCCGCACTTCAGCCCGATATGGATGAAGTATCAATATAACAATTCAACATTGTCATCTTCACTCAACGAAGCACGGTCAGTAGCCGTGTTTCGTTGAATTCTTTAAATCATATCATGAAATTATTTCTCGTTGCAATTCTTTGTGTAGTAGTACCATGTTTGGCTTGGATGCCACAGGCAGAAAATGTACAAACTACATCTCTTACTCAGGCAGATTCCACCGCGCCGCCAACAATAGAATTCTCGCCAAAGTATCTCACTCTCACCAAAGACACCTCGCGCTTTTTGGTAACGGAAATTAAAGTATTAAATCGTGGTGGTGCACCATTACACATCAGTAAAGTAACGCCATCGTGCGGATGCGCAGCCGCAACCGTCATCAAAAATCCTATCTACCCGCTTGATATAGGTAAAATCCGTTTACAAATCAATACCGATACCATCAAAGATACTCTAATGCGCGTTGAATATGTTATAGAAAGCGATGCCGAAACATCACCAAATGTGTACAGTGTTTGGGTACGCAATCCCTCTGCAAAGAAATAAGATTATATTGTTTTCTGCTATCGCCGGACCGCGCCGAATGCTACCTACAAATATATCCCGCCAAATGCGGGAAAGTATCGTACCTATCATACTACACGGTGTAACATACCTTCCTTATAACAGAAATCTAAGAAACTTTGTTTGATTTTTCTTTACGTCCGGCAAGGTGATTGTTTTATGATGTAACGTTCTTTCCGGCAAGAGGTTGGTTATTGCAAGATTTGAGGCATGGTGCCGACCTGCGATAGCAAAAAATGAAATTCTATTTGCAATGTTCGCCTACATTAATTACGTTGCATGTGGGAATGCAATACGATGTATCGTGGAATGCGTGCCCAGTACATACATCCTTCGCGATACACCTACTCTCTACCCCTCTCCGCCTTACGTTGGGTACATCACAACTGATGGAAACATGACTGCACAAACCTTATATATAGCAATAGATTTCCTCACACTTATTATGGGAGTAAAAAGAGTATGAAAACGTACGACGTGCAACACATCAAGAATGTGGCACTGCTCGGGCATAGCGGCTCGGGCAAGACAACGCTTGCGGAATCCATGCTGTTTGAAAGCGGTACTATTAGCCGCCGCGGAACAGTGGAAGAACGCAATACGGTATCGGATTACACGGATATTGAACACGAACGCGGTTCTTCGGTTTTTTCTACAATGTTAAACTTAGAATGGCGCGATTACAAAATCAACATTATTGATACACCCGGGTACGATGATTTTATTGGCGAGGTAGTGGCAGCTTTACGCGTGGCAGACACAGGCGTTATTGTGTTAAGCTCGGTTAACGGTGTAGAAGTTGGAACAGAACTTATATGGCGATATACGGAACAGTATAAAACACCTACGCTCTTCGCTGTCAACAAGCTCGATATGGAGCAATCCAAATTCGAGCGAACGGTGGAACAAGCCAAGGAACGATTTGGCAGAGCGGTTACAGTAGTACAATATCCAATCAATGAAGGCACAGGGTTCGATAGCATTGTGGATGTTTTGAAAATGACAATGTACAAGTTCCCACCCCAAGGCGGCAAACCAGAAAAACTTCCTATCCCGGATTCCGAACGAGAAAAAGCCAACCGATTACACAACGAACTCATTGAAGCAATTGCCGAAAACGACGAAACACTTATGGACAAATATTTTGCCCAAGGTGAACTTGATGAAGATGAAATGCGTAACGGCTTAAAGAAAGCTATGATTCGCCATCAACTCTTCCCGTTGTTCTGTGTATCGGCTAAAGCTAATATGGGTGCGGGGCGTATTATGGGCTTTATTGATAATGTTGCCCCAAGTAGTAACGAGCTTGCCACACCAATTATGGATACAAACGGAAATCCAATTCCGTGCGACCCCAACGGACCTCCGGTAATGTTTATCTTTAAGGCAATTAGCGAACCTAATGTGGGAGACATGACGTTCTTTAAAGTGCAATCGGGAACTATTAAACACGGCATGGATTTAATGAACGCCCAAACAGGTGTTCACGAACACATTGGTCACTTATACATTGTGGATGGTAAAAAACGCGAAGAGGTTCACGAGCTTGTGGCAGGTGATATTGGTGCGGTAGTTAAACTCAAAAACACGCACGTAAACAATACACTGCACGAGAAAAACAGCTCGGTGGTTGTTCCATCCATCGAATTCCCGCGGCCTAAAATCAGAATAGGTGTAGAAGCAACAAAAAAAGGCGAAGAAGAAAAAGTTGGTACGGCTCTGCATCAATTACACGAGGAAGACCCAACGTTGGTGGTAGAACATTCCCACGAATTACACCAAACCATTTTATACGCACAAGGCGAAATGCACTTGGGAGTTGCAAAGTGGCGTTTACATAACCGCTTTAAAGTTGATGTAAACTTTGTTGACCCAAAAATTCCGTACCGCGAAACAATTCAACGTCAATCGCGCGGGATGTACCGCCATAAAAAACAATCGGGCGGTGCCGGACAATTTGCCGAAGTTCACATGATAGTAGAGCCATATCATGCAGGAATGCCACCGCCGGCAGGTATAACCGTTCGCGGTACCGAAGAACACGATTTACCGTGGGGCGGCAAACTTGTATTCCTTAACTGTATTGTTGGTGGTGTAATAGATGCACGCTTTATGCCGGCAATACTAAAAGGAGTTATGGATAAGATGACCAACGGTCCGCTAACGGGTTGCCACGCACGCGATATCCGTGTGGCAGTATTTGATGGCAAGATGCACCCTGTGGACTCCAACGAAGCAGCATTTAAAACGGCGGGTATTCATGCGTTCAAAGATTGCTTTATGCAAGCCGACCCAAAACTACTCGAACCAATTTACGATATAACCGTAACAGTACCCGATGAATTTATGGGCGATGTATTAAGCGATTTACCATCGCGCCGTGGTGTAATTATTGGTATGGACACCGACGGGCACTATCAAAAAATCAACGCACGAATGCCACTTGCAGAATTAGATAAATATTCATCGGGGTTACGCGCCATGACTCAAGCCCGCGCTACATACACAGCCGAGTTTGCAGAGTATCAGCCTGTTCCGCCAATGGTACAACAAAAACTTGTACAAGAATACGCTGCACACGGCGCACATGCTGAGGAATAATATTACTGTATATTTACACGTATGTGTGGTATAACGCATACGCAGGGAAATAGGGTGGCAGAAATGCTACCCTATATTTTTTGTAGACATGTTTCCCTCCTCTGCCGAAGCAACCCAAACTGCGCGCCAACCCTGTGCGAACCGAACGTTCTACTTCGCGGAGTTCATTACGTAATCTGATTTCCCACAGAGTTACACAATGTTGTTCACAGAGTTCACTAACAGTCTAACAATTTGATTTGTGTTTATTTGTGTTATTCGTGGTTACCACACACACGATAACCATTGTTTTGATGTAATGGCGCTTTCCCGCAATTGATTGTTTTGTTTTGGGTAAGGCGCGGCGCGGTCTGGCGTTAGCAACAACATATTTCTATAATTCTGCCTGCGTGCACGCAAAACAGATTGTAGTTTTGCAAAGTTTTTATCACTACAGCAAAACCCATGAGTACCAAACCTCGTGTTGCAATCATTTTTACCGGCGGAACTATTGCATCCAAGCTTGATGAAGCGTTTGGTGGTATAGTGCCATCGCTCTCGGCAAACGAAATTTTAGATGCTATCCCGGATATTCAGGAATATGCCGATGTTGAAGCTATTGAATATGGTAAATTTCCGGGACCGCATATCACGCCCGAACGGATGTTTGAGATTTCTCGTATAGCACAACAATACGTACAACGTGCAGATATAAACGGCGTTGTTGTTACGCACGGAACCGATACGTTAGAGGAAACTGCATTCTTTTTAGACTGTACAATTAACAGCCCTAAACCTATTGTTGTTGTTGGCGCAATGCGCAACTCCAGCGAACCCGATTGGGATGGCCCGCGCAACCTGCGTGATGCAATCCTGATAGCAGCCAACCCAAAGTTCTGCAACATGGGAACAATGGTCTGTTTGGCGGGAACCATTAACGCGGCTTCGGAGGTTTCCAAAACAGACACCGAAGAAATCAACACATTCCGTTCGTTCGATTTTGGACCCATTGCCCGCATTGCCAACGGCGAGATTCTGCTATACCGCACACCGCTTCACCGCGAAGTATTTGCCGTGCAACGCGTACCGGCAAAGGTTCCGCTATTCAAGTGTTACAGCGGCATGTCGGGCGATATCATTCACTTTGCCGCAACCAATGGCGCCGAAGGAATTGTAGTAGAAGCAATGGGTGTTGGCAATGTTCCGCCGGCGGTGTATTACGAGCTTGTCAACATTGTGCAAAAGAATATTCCCGTTGTGCTTGTATCGCGCTGTCCGGTTGGTCGCACCGAACACATTTACGCCTACGAGGGCGCAGGCAAACAACTCTACGATGCCGGGGTAATCTTTGCCGATTTCCTTAACGGACAAAAAGCACGCATCAAGTTATTATGTGCGCTTGGTGCCGGATACACGCTACAACAAATACGTAGTTCGTTTGAGTGGGTATAATGTATTTTGCTATCGCATTGCCGCACCATGTTATTACTACTAAACAGCCACCAACTGCGGGACAGAATGCATTATTAAGAAAAATCCATTCTTAGTATTCGGTTGTTTACAATCAACAATTATTTGTACATTGCACAGAGTACAACTCAGCATTGAAAACAAACCGTTAATTACAGCCATGAATTACAAACAAATATCAAATTCAATAGAAGACAAGATTTCGGAATTATTTGACGAGATTCGTTCAGGTATATCGGAACGCGAGGATTCAAGAGCGTTCGGAGCAATGGTTGAAAAAAAGATAACACTAAACTGGAACACATTATGCACAGAACTTGGCTATTACAGTTTAGATATACCCGGTAGGCGTACCATATTCGACTTTGCCTGTACTATAGATACTAAGTTGTTTGGCTTTGATGTAAAAACAAAAGATCTGGATTCAACACGATATTCTGACGGTGGAGTGTGTGCAATAGGTAATCTTCTTAAGTTTATGGCAAATGATAAAGGTGTATTTATGATAGTTGAGTTTGGGCACAATAAATCAGGTATTAAAAGTAACTCACGTGATATTGAGTATATCCGTATTGCACCTTTCCATACTTTACCCAAAGATATGTATCGAATTGAAAATCTTGGAACAGGCCAGGTCAGAATGAATTATACAATTAATCAGGTATGGGATGAAATAGTTTGGGAGCGTTCTTATTCAGAGTTCTTTGATATATTCTGCGAACTTGCCTTAACACACTACAAACGCGTTAAATCAGATGCCGATAAGAGAATTAAATCTATAGAGAGTTTTAAAAACAACAACTATGAGTATTTTAAATTTGGAAGATAGTTATAATAAAAGATTTGGGGCTGTGTTTACCCCCTTAAACTGGGCAAAGAAAATTGTAGATAAACACTATTTTGAGAAATGGCTGAATGGGGCAACAATATTAGATCCAACAGCCGGAAACGGGGTATTTATAGAGGCATTTATTTCCTTAGCTCAAGAAAAAGGAATTGTTATTTCGAATGCCTTGCTCAATCAGTTGTTTGGTGTTGAGTTAAACCAACTCTACGTTGATGAATTCTATAAAAGGATGGTTACGAAGTATAATGTGTATTTTCCAAAGAATAACTTTGTTCAGGGTGACATACTATTTCAAAAAAATGAAATAAAAGCTGACTACCTTGTGGGTAATCCACCGTGGGTAAATTTCACTGATTTAGAGGAAAAATATAAGGAGAAAATCAAACATTTATTTATTGAATACGGCTTAGTTGCCAATCAAAAAGATTTACTTCTTGGAAATGCGCGTACAGATATAGCCGCATTAATACTTCTCAAGGTATTACATAGCAATTTGCATGAGAATGGCACAGCAATTTTCTTCTTGCCTTTGTCTATTTTTCAGAACGACGGAGCGAATCAAGAGTTTAGGAACTATAGCGTTAAAGGTGTTGAGTTTTGTGTTGAAGATATTATGGATTTTAATGGTACTAAAGTTTTTGACGACATATTCGGACGGTATGGTATCGCACATTTTCAAAGAAATAAAAAACAAAAATTCCCTATCAAATATCATATTCTTAAAAACTCAAAATGGGCGACACATTCGGCAAAACCCCTATTTAATCCCAAAGACCCTCTTACTGTATTTAATGACTCTGATACTGAGGAACGATTAAACGGTTTTCAAAAAATAGTGCTACCAAAACATTTACAACCACGGCAGGGTGTAAATACTTGTGGTGCTAACGACATCTTCTTTTTTAATAATTACAAAATAATTGATGAACATAGGATAGAGTTAACTAACAAATTTGGAAAATCACTTACTACAGAAGTAAGATTTGTTTTTCCCTTAACTGTTACAAATACACTAACCTCACCAATGCCACAGCCCGAAAAGCTAATACTAATTCCTCACGATATCAACGGCAAGCCAATAAGTCTTGAAACACTAAATGAACATAAGAGTTTGTTAGAGTATCTTCTTTTATATAGACACCTCCTAGAAAACAGAAAGGGAGTACTAATAAATACTTGGATAAAAAAAGGGTATTGGTGGTCTTTGCTCGGTGTTGGTGAATATAGCTTTGCCCCATATAAGATAATGTGGAAGGCATTTGGTGAAAGTACATTTAACCCAAAAATCCTTTTACCAGATCAGAAATTTGGTTCCTGGCAAGGTAATCAATCATTAAACGCATATATTGGTTCATCGTCTCTGCACGAAGCAGAAGAAATATACTCTAAGTTGAAAAATCCGCTTATTCAGGATTATCTTAGTTCGTTGCGAATGCAGGGTACATGCAATTGGGCTCAACCCGGCAGAATGAAAAAGCTCATGGAGTTCATTTGAACGTATTTAAGAACAATGCTCCGCTTCTTATTGCAAGCGTACTTGCTGCATTGTGTATTGTGTACTATCATGTACGGATAACACACGCCAACAACGGCATGTTTGTGTATACAATTGATGACCCGTATATCCACGCAAGCATGGCGCGTAATCTGGCGCAACATGGCACGTGGGGTATTTCACCAAATGTAATCAGCTCTGCATCATCATCGCCAATGTGGGTGTTGTTACTTTCTGTTATTTACCTAGTAACCGATAGTCAACTTATTCCTTATGCTGTTAACATTGTCCTTGCGTTTGTGCTGCTGTTTGTTGTGCATAGATATTTTCTGCAACACGGACTAACACCAATAGCAAGAACACTTGGCTTAGTATTACTTTGGTTTACCACGCCACTCCCCGGACTCATCTTTACCGGCATGGAGCATATACTTCATATCATTCTTACGGTACTGTTATTACATACGGTTGTTACTACTATAACAACAAACAACTTCTCGCGGAATAGCATTATTCAAGTTGTAATACTGTGCATACTCAATAGTGCAATCCGCCCGGAAGGGATATTGTTATCGGGTATTGTTGCCGGAGTTGTTTTGTTATCGCGACGGTGGAGTACTTCTATCCTACTCCTACTTGCCTCAGTTGCACCAATGGTCATCTTTGGTTTGTGGAGTATAACACACGACGAATTGTTTTTTCCAAATTCGGTAATTGTGAAATCGTTGGATAATATGCACGCACAGCAAAACATTTCAGGACTGCGTGCGTTGTTCCCACGGCTTGGTGCGGCTATTACATTACTCCGCCGCTACGAAGAAGTACTTTGGTGTTTACAGCTTACCACAGTGATTTTTAGTATTTCACTTTGGAAACAGTTTCAACTAACGCGTACTATACACTTCAAAACGTTTTTATCAAATGCACAGGTGCTCACCTTTGGATTCGTGCTGAGTTCTGTTCTTGCACATATTACAGTTTCCGATGCGGGCTGGTTTTTCCGGTATGAGGCATATCTAATTGCGTTATGTATTATATCCGGTTTTACGTTTGTTGAACAATGGCTATCAACCATCAAACTACCAATCAAACCGGTTGTTGCGTATAGTATTACATCTGCGTCATGTATTATACTATGCTTCCCAATTGCATCGCGGTCGTTACAAGCAGCACGGCAACTTGTGCCGTATTCGCAAATGGTGTATCAAAAGCAAATACAAACTGCACGTTTTTTATCTACGTATTACAACAACAAACCGGTAGGTGTTACCGATATTGGAGCAGTCAGTTACTTTACAACAGCACAACTTACAGATTTCTATGGATTAGGCTCGGCGGTTGTTGCCCGGCATAAAAAGAACCATACGTGGTCGGCAGATGTTGTGCAACAAATGGCAATTCAACAGCAATGGCAATGTGCTTTTACGTACGAAGAACTACAACGCGAGTTTATCCCAACGTCGTGGCTTCCTGTTGCAACGCTTACAATAGATGCAGGTTTATTTGCCGACCAAAGTACACTTACCTTTTATGCTCCGCAACCACAGTACGAACAACAATTACGTAATAATTTGCAAGCATTTTCTGCAACAGTACCACATGGTGTTACCATTACGTTAAAATGATAAAAGATTGCTCAGCATTTTAGAGGTAACTTCTTTTTTGATTCTGCAAACTTTGCTTATTTACCTGTTTCGACGCGAGGCATCGCGTCGCTACGAAAAAATTAAACTTCTACAATTGATTGTCTCTACATCATTACCATATTACATTTCAGAGTAGTAAGTAAGTTCCTTCACGATACACGTAATTACCTTTGGCATACCTTCTTTCCCGCAGGTGGTGGGTTTGATTACATTGTACGCCCGGTGCGGTCACGCGATAGCAAAAAAAACGGCACATACTTTTTGTACGTGCCGTTGTTGTTTACAAACTGTGCGGTTTGTTACGCGCTGAGTTTTGCTTTTAAGTTGGTGTCGAGTACATCTAAAAATTCCTCGGTGTAGAGGTAGTGCTCGCCGTGGTTAACCTTGTTGCCGTGAATACACACAGCAAGGTCTTTGGTCATTTTACCGCTTTCTACGGTTTCAACACACACTTGCTCTAATGCATGGCAGAAGTTAATGAGTTCTTGGTTGCCATCTAACTTACCACGGAATTCCAAACCACGTGTCCACGCAAAGATGGAAGCAATTGGGTTGGTAGATGTTGGCTTACCTTGTTGGTGGTCGCGGTAGTGGCGTGTAACGGTGCCGTGTGCCGCTTCTGCTTCCATTGTTTTGCCGTCGGGGGTTACTAAGGTACTTGTCATTAATCCAAGCGAGCCGAATCCTTGTGCTACGGTATCGCTCTGTACGTCGCCGTCGTAGTTTTTACAAGCCCATACAAAGTTACCATTCCACTTTAACGCGCTTGCAACCATGTCGTCAATCAGGCGGTGTTCGTACACAATACCTTTTGCATCCATTTGTGCTTTGTATTCGGTTTGGTATAAGTCTTCAAAGATGTCTTTAAAGCGACCGTCGTATTTTTTAAGAATGGTGTTTTTTGTAGATAAGTACAAGCTCCAACCTTTCATTAGTGCCTGGTTAAAACAAGCACGGGCAAAACCGGTAATAGATTCATCGGTGTTATACATACCAAGCGCAACGCCATCGCCTTTAAAGTTGAACACTTCAAATGTTTGTGCATCGCCGCCACCCTCGGGAGTAAACGTCATGGTAAGTTTACCTTTGCCTTTTACCACAAAATCGGTTGCACGGTATTGGTCGCCAAATGCGTGACGGCCAATGCAAATTGGTGCAGTCCAGTTTGGCACCAAGCGTGGGATATTCTGGCAAACAATCGGCTCGCGGAACACAGTGCCATCCAAAATATTACGGATAGTACCATTTGGCGATTTCCACATTTGTTTTAGGTTAAACTCTTTTACGCGGGCTTCATCGGGCGTGATGGTTGCGCATTTAATACCAACGCTATGCTCTTTAATTGCATTTGCGGCATCAATGGTAACTTGGTCGTTGGTTTCGTCGCGGTATTCAATACCCAAATCATAATACTTAATATCAACATCCAAATACGGCAGGATAAGTTTATCCTTAATAAATTTCCAGATAATGCGAGTCATTTCATCGCCATCCAACTCCACAACGGGATTAGCAACCTTAATCTTATTCATGATATGATTGATAAAGTGAATAAATGAATTCCGTAGGAACTTTGCAGTTGCAAAGATACAAAACGGAACTTGCAGAGATTACGTTAGATGTTTTTTTGCTATCGCCCGACCGCCCCAAACGACATTTGTACAAAAAAACCGTCGGTTTGCGGGAAAGAGCAATACTACAAGCAACATCCAAAATCGGTATTACTGTAATTGCAATAACAAAAAAGGACTAAGGTAATGCAACCTTAATCCTTTATAATTTCCAAGAAGTGTGTGCTAACGTGAATATACAACTACAGGGATAATCATTTTTGCATTGCCGTGCCGTACCTGTATATAATACGCACCTGCACCTACCTGGGCGCAATTCCACGTAAGAACTCCGTGGTATGTATCCAATGGGTCTATTGTTATGTTTTCATTTCTTTCAACTATCTCACCAAGTGTGTTATATACCACGCATTCTTTTGCAGAAAACTCCTTGCTTAAATCCCAATATATGTGCGCGTGTACTACTCTGTTTGCAGGATTTGGGTAAGGGGGGAACGAGGATAAAGCATTATGATACTCTTCAGTATTTTCAATAGCACTAGTTATCGATGATGTATCTATACTCATTTTGTATAGGTGATAAAGTTTAGATTGAAAAAATGTCCAATAGACTACATTTTCAAAGCTATCTTGTAAACTATTTAGTCCAACGGGTAATAAGGTGTCTATTTCCCATTGAGCTAAGTTTGTTAACGACTCTCCACCAATAAAAAATCTTGTAGTATCCTTATAAGGAGAACATTGTATATAATGTCTGTTGTTAATTTTAAAATAAGAATACGCTGCATAAT
>JAIBAE010000095.1 GCA_019695345.1 Bacteroidota bacterium
ACTGTAGTACCTGAGTACTGAATAACTTTTGCGATGCTGTAACGGTTGGAGCGGACAGGGTTGCCGCGCTTGCGTTTCGCCTCGGCAGATGTGGTTAACCAAATATCCTTTCCCAAAAGAACGCACTGATAGTAACATCTCTATCGGCGGCAATCCCAACAGGAATCATTTTACGGGTAATGACAAACTCCGTAAGATTTGTACTGTTGTTATATTGTAAACGCCGTTGCAGTCCCCGCGTTCTTCCCCAATTGCCATTGTTGTATGTTGCAATTGGCACGGAATCAAAACTCATATAGCCCGTTGTGCCATTATACAAATGGTATGGTACTTTAATAATGAGAATGGTATCGTTGGCAGTGGTATCGTTATCGGTTGCTAAGGTTCGGCGCAAGTTTACCGTTATGTAACAACGCCGTGTATCATATTGCTGATTTAAATTATCATCAGGGGCAAGATATAACGAATTGGGTTTATACACATATTCGTTACCAAGCCACGGTTTGTTAAATGCAAGCACAGGTGTAGTTACCGCCGGGTTTCTGTTAAAACGCCATCTGTAAATTTGATTTCCACTTTCGGTTGTTGAATCAACCTGCCCTAACGAAGTATTCCGGTAGAGAAAGGGAATTGATGCTCCGGATTTATCGTTTTTATACGGTGTAAATGTATTATCGGTTATTGTTGGTAGCCACGGATGCCATACAATGGCAGTTGCATCTAACGGTCCAGAAGACGGGCGACATAATGAATCAAGAATGTAAATAATCTCGCTGGAATCAGGCATATCGAGCATGGTAAATTTATCTGCACTATCAAGCGGATACCAACGCGACATAAATAAATTACCTTGAAATACATTCATGTGATAGCGTTGTGTTAATGCTCTGGGACTGTTAACAATATTCCATCCGTAAAAGAACCGCGTTTGTTCTTTTGATTGAGTAAATGTTGTTGGATGAGTAAAGTTCATTACGCTTGGTTCTGTATTTTGTGCATGCACGAAGTGTGCCGCCATAACAAGTATGGCGATATTCAATAATGTTCTCATTGGGTATCCTTACTTGGTTATGATGAATGGTTTACTTATCGAAGTAGCATTAATTTTTAAAACAACATTGTAATGACTAGAACTTAACTCCGATGTAGATATATTAAAAGTTGTGTCACCATCTAAGATTACGCCAGAGAATACTTTTTGAATTACTTCTCCTCTATCATTATAAACAATAATACTACAATCATTATTACTTGTAAAACAATGTACAATTACACTTAACTGCTCAGTAGAAGGCAAAGGAAGAACTGTTAAGGTCGCAGTAGGTTTTGAATCATCTGCAACATTTGTAGTTATCCATGATAGATTATGTACATGTAAACCATCTGAACCAAGTTGAAAAGCAATAAAGTTACTATCATGACTCAAACTTATTCTACCAGTATATGCAAAATTTGTACGTTTCAAAACTTTTAATGAGTTTATGTCTATTATAAATGGCACTCTGTTATTTGTAACTATAATTGTATTACTGCTATTTGTGAAAGCACATCCAATACCATAGTCACTCGTACTACCTTCAATAAAATTTGGAATATCTTTGTTAATACATTTCTTTTGATCTATACTATAAATATAGTTTGACTTTAACACAAAGTAATTTCTATCAGGAGAGAAGGAGATAAGTTCAAGATTGGGAATGTTTTCGATTAGTATTTCGCCGGGCTGAATACTATCACGCCAATTCCATTTACATAAAAAGAAACTGTTTTGACCTAATACATAATTACCATCGGGTGTTAGTGCTATTTTTCCTTCGGGGTATCGTGAGTTTGTTCCTAACGCTCCTTTAGTTTTAACACTCCATACCGTTTGCTTCGTTGAATTGTTATAGACTGCTATTTCCCAATAGAACACTTCTTTACTATCCCACACATGGGATTTAACTGCTATTATACTTCCATCATTGTTTATATCAAATGATGCAAAGTCATGTTCTTTTGTTGGCACAGGCAACGAATCTAAAGTTTGGAATGTACTTGCATCTTTGATTTCGATTCCCTTAAATCCACGTATAAATAACTTATTCCCTTCTTTTGTAAATATACATTCCTGCGCTCCGTATAGAGTGGGAATAATAGAAATGGTATCGCCTGTTAAGGCATTGTAACGGACTAATTGCTTTTCATCGTTCCCAATAAGAATAGACCTGGAATCGGGAGTAAAGACCATTGCATTAATATTCCCGACGAACTTTCCCCAAAGAGAATCAAGTGTTATGCTTTGAGCAAAAGCAAGTGTGTGAGCAATGCAGAACAAGACTGCACTACAACAAAACGTTCTGAGTTTCATAAAGAACTCCTGTAAAATTAAGTGAGTAAAACAATAGCCCACCTTAACACACCTTGCTCCCTTACTCCCATGTGCAAAAACGGGCGGCATTTCATTATGTCCTAAGCTCGGTACTTGGCAGAACCGTGAGAAAGAACAATAAAGAACGCGCCCGCAAGCGGGCGTTCCCTTACTGTATTCCTTCTCAATAAACTGCCAAGTTTTAGCTTAGAATCCAGTAACTAACGCTTATGTATGTATCAAAAAACTAAGTACCTATATGTATCCTGATGCCTATTGTTTTACCTTGCTCCAAACATACAATAGCCAAGTACAATGGCAAAGACAATTCTTATCAGTTCTTACAATTCAAATATGTTTAATGTTTTGATGTAGATTTCTTAGCAAAATCTTAGCAAACGTAAGTAATGTTTGTTAATAGGGCGGTACTCATTTTCTACGGTGTTGAAATGTAAGTGTATAGTTTATATAGGTATAACAATTTTAGTTCACTGTAAAATCATCATGCTTCATGAATAATTTTTACAATACAGATAGGTAGGTTGTTTAGGAGTCAATCTAAGTAGGCAAGTGAAGGTTTCCAAAAAATGCAAACAGTTAAAGGAAAATGTTTTCTTGCGATGCTGTAACGTTGTGTCCCGCCCGTGTGACGGCGCAGAAGGATTGCCGCGGTAAAATGAGGGGAACATAGTATTCGTTCATGTTCTATATTGCATAAAATAAATAACAACATAAAGTAACGTGGAAGCATATCAGACATATTTACAGCCAAGTGTGGTTGCCCAATTAGAAAACTTAGAACTTCGCGCCCGGCTGGTTGTTGAGGGGTTTATTACGGGATTACACAAATCGCCGTATCATGGATTTAGCGTAGAGTTTGCCGAGCACCGCCAATACCGTCCAGGCGATGAGTTAAAGTATATTGATTGGAAAATCTACTCGCGTACAAACCGCTATTACGTTAAACAGTTCGAAGAAGAAACAAACCTACGCTCCATGATTGCCGTAGATTGCAGTGCTTCTATGGGTTACGCCTCGGAAGGAAATATCACAAAGTTCCAATATGCTACGTATCTGGCGGCGGCACTGGCATATATGATAATGAAGCAAAAGGATGCAGTTGGCATTTCGTTGTATGATTCCGAGGTTACAACGTATTTGCCATCGCGCGCCAAGATGAGTTACATACGCGAACTTATCTCTGCATTAGATACAGCTAAACCCGCAAACATCACCGGCACTACGCAAGCACTTGATAAACTCGCAGAACGGATTTCCCGCAGAAGCTTGGTCGTAATTATCAGTGATTTTTTTGATGAGCCGGAATCGGTGTATTCTGCCTTGAAACACTTCCGTCACCAAAAGCACGATGTGCTTGTTATCCAACTTCTCGACCCACGCGAAATGGACTTCCAAATGGGCTGGGCGGCTACATTTAAGGATATGGAAACAGGCGAAGAGTTGATAACACAACCATTACAAATTCAGCAGGCGTATAAACAAGCTGTAACTAAACATATTGAATCGCTTAAACGGGAATGTTACAACGCTAACATAGATTACTTGTTGGTAAACACAGCCGACCCATTTGATAAGGTCTTGTTGGAGTATCTTGCAAAACGCCGAATGGTTGGTTAACACAGGTTAGATGTTGATGAAACAAAAAGTATCCATACGAACCATAATCTCTGCCACGTTGCTTGCAATTGCATTGTGGACGTATAACAGTTTGCGCTCGGAATATGAGGTTATTTCAGATTTCCCGTTGGAAATTATTACTCACGAAAACACAAGTATCGAGAATACAATTCCATCCTCGGTTTCACTAAAAATTAAAGGCACAGGTTGGCAGTTAGTAAACGTGTTATATGTTAATCCCAATGCAAAAAGTATTGTTGACTTATCTAAACGAACTTCGTTCCAACCAATTGATACCATCATCTCTGCCGATATTAAGCAGGGCTTTCGCGCACCGCAAGGTGTACAAGTAGTGGATGTGTTACCAAAAGAAATTGTAACCCGTATTGGTTCCATTACTCAAAAGAAAGTACCATTAATTCCGCGGGTGTCTTTAGCAATGCACGAGGGCTTTATACAAATTGGTCAGCCCATGTTGCAAACCGATAGTGTAGTGTTACAAGGTAATGCGGCATTGCTTAACACTATTTCGGCTTGGTACACCGAACCGCTGCGGAAACAACAAGTAAAAGAAAACGTAAGTTTACAACTAAAAGTAAGCGATTCGCTTTCAAACATTTTAACGGTAACCCCTGCTACGGTTGGCTACAATGTTCAGGTTGACCGAATGGCGGAAATAACAGTGTATGATATTCCCGTACAGATTATTGGTGCGCCGCAACAATCGGTACACACAATTTTACCGCAAATAATCTCTGTAGTTGTGCGCGGCGGTATCAATCAGATAGCCGAACTCACTCCGCAGGACTTCATTGCCATTGCCGATTACAACCAATTACGCAAGGATACAACCGGAATTATAAAACCAATAATAACCGCTCCGGAAAATATCCGCATATTGCAAGTAATTCCTGATGTATTGCAACACAGAACTATCCACTTGTAAACAAACATCAAACGTTATGGCATTCAAACAGCGTTACACAAACGACATCTTCGAAAAAAGAAAGCTACAAATTCCGGCAGGTGCTTTGTTGCAACTTCTGCGCTATTACGATAACTGGCGCAAGGCATCCAAAAGCGTGCGCAACAATGGCATCGAAATCAAAACAATTGAAGATGCGCTGTACAGAGCAATGAAGGAATCACTTCATATCAGGTGAGTATTTTTTTGCTATCGCCTGACCGCACCTACCGTACTTCACAACACGCGCTCATCTTGCGGGAGAGAGAACCTACTCTCTCAGAGTATTACCTAAACAAGATAGACGAGTCGCCGTAACTTAGAAAACGGTAGTTATTCTCTAAAGCACTAGTATAAATATCCTTCCAAAACATTCCACCTGTAAATGCAGCAACCAATAAAATCAACGTACTCTGCGGCTGATGAAAGTTCGTTATCAACGTATCGCAACATGTAAATTCATATCCGGGCACAATGATAATCTCGGTTTCTCCGTAGAGATAATCCAAACCTTGCTCTTGTAATTTGGTAATTATACAATGCAAACTTTCCGCTACAGTAGGTAAGGTGTTGTTAGCTAATCGGTAACAATCCCACTGGCGCAGAAGCAGTATATCGTTTGGAAATGAGATTTCATTCTGTAACAAGCGAACACCAATCCAATACAAACTCTCTACTGTCCTGACGGAAGTTGTACCCACACACACAAATTTCTGTTCAGTACTTCTTGTTGCAAAGAAGTCTCGCAGTGTTATGATTGTTTCTATATCAATGGTAATACGCTCCTTGTGCATTGCATGGTTAGCAATGGATTCCGATTGTATTGGCAAAAACGTACCTAATCCTACATGCAGAGTTACATTGCTTTGCGTGATGTTTTTACGTTGCAAGGATTCCAGCACGCTGGGCGTAAAGTGTAATCCGGCTGTTGGTGCTGCAACGGAACCTTTGTGCTGTGCATACACAGTCTGGTAACGTTCAGTATCGTGGGTATTGGCAGTACGTTTAATATATGGCGGCAACGGAATTGCACCTATCACAGAAATAGCATCTGCCAACGTAGTATTATTAGGAGTTATAGTAAATTCTACCTCGGCTTTATTCTCAGTTCTTGATTTTATATACGCTGTTAACGTTATACCTTGCGATTGTGCTGTTAGAGTACTTTGTTCCCGAACATTCTTTCCACCAACAATACACATCCATGTTGTTGTTCCGGTTTCTTGAAGTGCAAGCTGTGCAACTGCCGGAATTATTGGCTCGATAAGCAACAACTCAACTTCCCCACCGGTTTGTTTTTTCATTATCAAACGGGCAGGAATCACTTTTGTGTTATTAAACACCATCATGGAGTCTTCAGGTATGTACTCAGCTATATGTTGGAACTCAGAGTGTGAAATACTTCCATTACCGGCTGTGGCCACTAACAACTTACTCTCATCGCGGTTTGGTAATGGGAAATCCGCAATGCGGTGTTGGGGTAAATTATAGGAGTAGTCGGCAAGTTGTATTTCGGGTATTATTGGTGAATCCATGGTAAATGGTGTTGCTTGATTTCTGTTCTGTCACGCAAAAGTACGGGCTTTTTGGAAGTTGAGGCACGGTGCTTCCAACAAAAAAATGATTCTATTGAAACAATGTTCCCTTTGCTTCGTAGTTTGCGTTACTTACTACAGAATTCTTAAGTATTTGGGAGAATCTTATGACTGACAATCAACAACCGCAATACACACCACCGCAAAAAGTGAAGTCTAAGTGGTTGGTGCCGTTGTATGTTTTGTTATCGCTTATAGGCGGTATGTTTTTGTTTGTAATTATTATGGGTGTTGGTTTTGCATCGTTTATTGGCGGTATTGCAGGAAGTATGAGCGGTGCTGAAAAAGATAAGGCAAAAGTGGAAGAAAACTCCATCCTCTACCTAAACTTTCCAGCCGGTGTGCAAGAATATGTTGCAGCAAAATCGGGATTCTTTAGTGACGATAAATCTTCGGTTAGCTTACTTGATGTTCTAACAGCCATTAAAGCTGCTAAAGACGACCCCAAGATTAAAGGTATCTACTACAAACCCGGTGCTGCCGTTGGTTTTGCAAAACAACGTGAAATTATTGCAGCAATTGAAGACTTCAAAAAGTCCGGCAAGTTTTACTACGCTTATATGCCCGGTGGAGCTGAACGTGACTACTACTTTGCAGCATTAGCCGATAGTATTTTCCTACCACAGGAATCCATGTTTGAGATGAACGGCTTTGGAAGCAGTACCATGTTTATGAAAAACATGTTTGAGAAACTTGGTATTGAGTGGACGGTAGTTCAGCGTGAAGAGTATAAATCAGCCGGAGAAACCTTCAGCAGAACGGGATACAGCGACCCCGCGCGTCAGGAAGTACGCGAGTTACTTAACCAACGCTATCAGTATTTTGTAAACGATGTTGCACGGTACCGTAAACTTTCAACTGCACAAGTAAGTAGCGTTTTACAACGTGGTGTGTACGACCCCGATTCACTTCGCGCACTTGGTTTTGTTGATGCTTTCCTGACCGAGTTACAATTCAAAGAATTCTTAAAGAAGAAAATCTATGGCAATGATGTAAAGAATAAAAAGCTCCATTTAGTTGGCGTTGAAACATACGCTAATAATGCCCGCTTACATAATAAATCCGAAGTTGATAAAGATAAAGCAATTGCGATTATTTATGGCACGGGTGCAATTCGTTCGGGCAAGCGTGGAAGTTTATCGGATGTAGAGATTGCTTCTGGCTCGTGGGTGCGTGATTTACGCAAGGCAGCTGATGATGATAAAATTAAAGCAATCATTCTCCGCATAGACTCGCCAGGTGGTTCGGTGCAAGCAAGCGATGAGATGTATCAGGAAATTGTTCGTGCAAAAGCAAAGAAACCTGTGTACGCATCCATGAGTGATGTAGCTGCTTCCGGTGGTTATTATATGGCAATGGCATGCGATACAATTTTTGCCTACCCCGAAACTATTACCGGCTCTATTGGTGTAATTGCTATGATTCCTAATGCTTCTAAAACAATGGATAAATTAGGCATTACGGTAGATACAATTACATCAAGTCGTTCCGCGTTATTTATGGACCCAACATTACCACTTACTGATGCCGATAAGAAACATTTGGACGATATGATTGGTTCTTTCTATTCACGTTTCTTAGAGCGTGTTGCAGAAGGTCGTAAATCAACCCCCGAAAAGATTCGCGAAGTAGCAAAAGGACGTGTTTGGACGGGCGAAGCAGCAAAGCAAAATGGTCTTGTTGATGTTCTGGGTGGTTTGTATACAACAATTGACGCTGTTAAAAAGCGTATTGGTGTAGCTGCAAACAAACGTGTTTCGTTAGTTACCTACCCCGAAAAAGAAGACGAGTTTGAAGTACTAATGAAACTTATCACCAAAAAAGAAACTGATGAAGATGGTGATGACGATGCAGAAGAAAAAGCACAAACAAAAGCAAACTTGAAATCTGCTGTTGAACAATATGTTCAGGCACAAAACCCGGCTTGGCAACAAGCATGGAAGCAACTTCCCGAGCACATGCAACGTCAGTTTGCGTATACTATTCAACTGATGAATATCAGTAAAAAAGAACAGGCAATTGCTGCATTACCGTGGTTGTTAGAAATTCAATAACGTTCGGTACAATAGAATTAGAGGAAAGTCAGGCCAACAACCTGACTTTTTTTTTGCTATCGCATGACCGCACCGCACGTTGAAATTATTTACACCAATCAATTGCGGGGCAGAACCGCCACACATTACGACATACCTTCTTCAGACAACAAGAAAACAAATAGAAATACCTATCACAACGCAAAGTTCCTTAACCCAAGCTTCTCTCCCGCAGGACAAGGTTAATGTTTATTCTACGGAACGGGGCGGTCACGCGATAGCAAAGAAACAAATAGTTATATTATCAGTTATTGCGCGATATTTGTACATAGGTTGTAAACTACTTTTATTCCAATGAAATTTCTACCTTTTATTCTTGTTGGTACCGCGTTATTGTTGAGTTGTAACTCCAAACCAAACCCCATAATGCAAACCAACCAACAGCAACAACTTAAAGTACAGGCGTATGTAATGCAAGAACGCGAGGTATCGGACGACATCACTGTTTCCGGTACGTTATTGCCATCGGAAGAAACGGATATTCACCCCGAAGTTAGTGGCAGAGTGGTTACACTTTCCATTGCCGAAGGTAGTGTTGTACAAAAGGGTGCGTTGCTGTGTAAAATTTTTGATGGCGATTTACAAGCGCAACGTAAAAAGCTTGAAGCACAACTTGCCATTGCTCAAAACACAGAACAACGCCAAAAAGAACTGCTTGCCATTAACGGCTCAAGTAAACAGGACTACGAGTTGGCAACTTTACAAGTGAACAACATTAACGCCGACATTGAATTGATAAATGTTCAAATAGCTAAAACAGAAATTCGCGCTCCGTTTACAGGAAAAATTGGATTAAAGAAAATTAGTCCGGGTGCGTACATAACACCGGCTACAAGTATTGTTACATTGCAACAAACATCGCCGTTAAAATTAGACTTCAACGTTCCTGAAAAGTATGGTAAAACCTTGCGTGTAGGGCAAGCGCTAACTTTTTCTGTTGAGG
Organism: Bacteroidota bacterium; assembly: GCA_019695345.1. GTDB lineage: Bacteria > Bacteroidota > Ignavibacteria > Kapaibacteriales > NICIL-2 > JAIBAE01. The sequence goes on from JAIBAE010000095.1 coordinate 9,584, forward strand.
GAATGAACGGAATGTTCACTGCACTAATTCTAGCAACCGATGCAGGAGTTAACGAGTCCACGCGCAACCTAATGGTACGTGCAATTGTGTCGGGTTCTGCAAGTGGATTAATACCGGGTTCGTTTGCTAAAGTGAATTTAGAACTCGATAAAAACAGTCACGCGCTTATGGTTCCAACGCAATCAATCATCCCGCAGGCACGAGATAAAAAAATCATTGTTATAAAAAATGGTAATGCAACCTTCACTACTGTTACTACAGGCATCCGCGAGAAGGATTATGTTGAAGTGTTTGGTAATGTTTCCGTTGGCGATACTATTGCAACCACCGGAATTATGTTTATTAAACCAAATGCAAAAGTAACTGTTGCAAAAATTATAAATATGTAATTGCTATCGCGTGACCGCACCGCACGTTGCTAAAGTAATAATGGTGCATTGCGGGAGAGAAGGTCTACAAAAAAACATGTGTCATTCGTGAAAACACGGTTGGTTTTAGGAATACATGTAATGCTCTTTTGGTTTGTCATTCCCGAAAACTTGGTGAGTTTATCGGGAATCCATATGCGAATACGTGGTCTGTCATTCCCGAAAACTCGGAGAGTTTATCGGGAATCCATATTCCAAAGTAGATAAAGAAAATAATGAAATCGTACTATGTTTACATACTAACAAGTAAACCTAACGGTACACTATACATTGGTGTTACAAGCGATATATATAAACGGATGTACGAACACACTAACAAATTACATGATGGATTTACAAAACGATACAATGTTACAATGTTGGTTTGGTATGAAATCACAGCTGATGTTAATGTTGCAATTAACAGAGAAAAACAGTTAAAAGGTTGGAACAGACAGTGGAAGATTGAACTCATAGAAAAAGTAAATCCTGGATGGAGTAATCTATATCAACAAGAAGTTGTACTTCCATTACCTGTTACAACACAGCAAGAATAAATACTGGATTCCCGATAAATGCTCCGCATTTTCGGGAATGACAACCGTAAATTTTATACAACATTCAGTTAGACCTCATTGTTTACCTGAATACAAAAATCAAACATGAATATATCCGAAATTAGTTTACAACGACCCGTACTTGCCATAGTAATAAGCATTGTAATTGTATTGTTTGGTGCAATTGCATTTAACTTTCTTGGCGTACGTGAATACCCTGCAATCGACCCACCAACAATATCCGTAAGCACGCGCTACACGGGTGCAAGTGCCGAGGTAATTGAATCTCAAATAACAGAACCGTTAGAAAAAGCAATCAATGGTATTGCAGGAATTAAATCAATAACCTCTAACAGTACGCTGGGTGTTAGTAACATTACGGTAGAGTTCAATTTATCATCGGGCTTAGAACAAGCTGCAAACGACGTACGCGATAAGGTATCGCAAGCTGTACGCAACCTGCCACAAGATATTGATGCACCACCTGTTGTTACAAAAGCCGATGCAAACTCCGACCCTATTCTGTTTATGCCTATCCAAAGCACTACTCGGAATATGATTGAACTGAGCGACTACGCTGAGAATGTACTGCAAGAACGATTGCAGACTATTCCGGGTGTTAGTCAAGTACAAATATTTGGTCAGCGACGCGCAGCAATGCGTTTGTGGATTGACCCAGTACGGCTGGCAGCGTACTCATTAACAATTCAAGATATAAAAAGTACCTTAGACCGTGAGAACGTAGAGCTACCTGGAGGAAAGGTGCGCGGTAACTCAACGGAGTTAACCGTTAACAGCTTTGGCCGACTTGCAACCGAAGATGATTTTAACAACCTTATTGTAAAACAATCCGAATCACAAATCATCCGCTTCCGAGATGTAGGCGAAGCGATACTGGGTGCAGAAAACGAGGAAACATTAACACGCAAAAATGGTTATCCGGTTGTATCTCTTGCAATCATTGCACAGCCCGGCGCAAACCATATACAAATTGCCGATGAATTTTACCGCCGTATGGAAATCCTCAAAAAAGATATGCCATCGGATATTGTATTAGATATAGGTATAGATAAATCTCGGTTTGTTCGAAGAGCGGTGAACGAAGTTGAGGAAACACTTCTCATTGCCATTGGATTAGTTGTACTAATTGTGTACTTCTTTTTCCGCGATTGGATAATTGCATTCCGTCCGTTAATTGATATTCCTATCTCGCTTATTGGTGCATTCTTTATTATGTACATAGCCGGGTTCTCTATCAATGTACTTACATTACTGGCCATTGTACTTGCTACAGGATTGGTTGTTGATGATGGAATTGTGGTAACAGAGAATATCTTCAAAAAAATGGAAGGCGGAATGTCTAAATTCCAAGCTGCACGCGAAGGTACAAGGGAAATCTTTTTTGCCGTTATATCAACATCCATCACTCTTGCAATTGTGTTTTTGCCTGTTATCTTTTTACAAGGATTTGTTGGTTCGTTATTCCGAGAGTTCGGACTTGTATTGGCAGGTGCTGTATTAATCTCTGCATTTGTTTCGCTAACAATAACGCCTGTTCTCAACGTAAAGCTATCTCGCGATGTTCACCATCAAACACGCTTCTATAAATTCACCGAGCCATTCTTCTCATGGCTAGATAACAAGTATCGCTCCATGCTAACAGGATTCATGAAACGACGTTGGTTAGCATTTGTGTTAGTTGGTGTATGTTTGGCGGCAATTGTTTTTGTTGGTACAACTATACAAAGCGAGTTAGCACCTTTAGAAGATAGAGCTGTCATCCGCTCACCCATCACCGCACAAGAAGGAACTGACTTTGATGCTATGGAAAAACTTGTAGGACGTATTGCTCAGACTGTTCAGGATTCTGTTGGTTCTGATGCACGAATAGTTTTCTCTAACGTAGCTCCTGCATTTGGAAATGCCACTTCAACAAATAGCGGTGGCTGTAACATTTTTCTAAAAGACCCGCAAGACCGCAAACGCTCTCAAAAAGAAATTGCTCAACAATTGGCTCGCATCTACAAAAAATTTCCCGAAGCTCGCGTTATTCCAATTCAGGAACAAACTATCTCGGTAGGATTCCGTGTTGCTTCGCAGTTGCCTGTTCAGTTTATTGTACAGAATCTTAACTTCCAACGTCTGCGCGAAGTGCTTCCAAAGTTTATGGAAGAATGTAGTAAAAGCCCGATACTACAGGGTGTTGATGTTGACTTAAAATTCAACAAACCAGAGCTACGCGTAACCATAGATAGATTAAAAGCAACCGAGCTTGGAGTTTCGGTTCTTGATGTTGCAAACACATTGCAATTTGCATTAAGTGGTCGCCGTTTTGGATACTTCCTAATGAACGGTAAACAATATCAAATTATAGGTCAGGTAGATAGAAACAACCGCGATGAACCGCTTGACCTTGCCTCGTATTATGTACGCAACAATAAAGGCACACTTATTCAGTTAGATAACATTGTACACATGGAGGAAACAAGCAGTCCGCCATCGTTGTATCACTACAATCGTTTTAAATCTGCAACAATTAGTGCCGGACTTGCGCCCGGTAAAACCATTGGCGATGGTGTTAAAGAAATGCAAGCAATTGCCGCACGAATATTAGATGAATCGTTCACAACAGCTCTCTCCGGTGCCTCACGCGATTACGCTGAAAGTTCATCCAACACATCCTTCGCATTTATCCTTGCGTTAGTATTAATCTATCTCACACTAGCCGCACAGTTCGAAAGTTTCCGCGACCCATTCATTATTATGATTACTGTTCCATTGGCGTTAGCAGGCGCGGTGTTATCGCTCATGATATTTGGTCAAACGCTTAACATCTTTTCCGAAATCGGAATTATTATGTTGATTGGATTGGTAACAAAAAATGGAATTTTAATAGTAGAATTTGCCAACCAACAACGTCACAATGGACTCGAAAAGACAGAGGCAGTTATTGCCGCATCATCTGCGCGGTTACGCCCAATTTTAATGACATCACTTGCAACTATTCTTGGTGCGTTGCCTATTGCTCTCTCGCTCGGAGCCGGCTCGCAAAGCCGCATTCCGCTTGGGGTGGTGATTGTTGGCGGGTTGTTGTTTGCATTGGTTCTTACGTTGTTTGTTATTCCTGCAATGTACTCGTTTATTACACGTAAGAAACTCAAATCAACAGAGGAATAATTCTCTGCTATCGCAAGACCGCACCGCACGTTCAACAACAACTATACCTTACCTTGCGGGAAA
>JAIBAE010000161.1 GCA_019695345.1 Bacteroidota bacterium
TGCGATTGATGATTGGCTGAGTAAAACCATTGTCCACACCGGGAATTTGAAGTTTGGCATTCAATTCATTTATGATGTCGTCTTTGGTGATTCCGCTGCGCCAATCTGTTTTAGGCTTCAACAAAATAATAGTTTCAATCATGCTTATGGGAGAATTATCCGTTGCAGTATTTGCTCTTCCGGCTTTTCCTAAGACATTTTCCACTTCGGGAACTGACTTGATAATTTTGTCTTGCACTTGTAAAATACGTTTGACTTCTGAATTAGAAACATCGGGAAGAGTAACAGGCATAAAGAGAATTGAACCTTCATCTAATGGTGGCATAAACTCTGAACCCATTCTCAACATCATCACCATACCAATAATAAGTGCAATTATGTTGATACTTAAAACTGTTTTTCGCCAATGCAAACACCATTTCAAAATCGGAGAATATATCTTTTCTAATGTCCGGGTAACCGGATTTGCACTTTCGGGTTTTAATTTTCCTTTGAGAAAAAAGGAAATCAAAACAGGCGCAAGGGTGATGGCAAGAAATGCATCTATGATGAGAATGAAAGTTTTAGTCCATGCGAGAGGATGAAACAATTTTCCTTCAATACCCGTGAGCAGAAATACGGGCAGGAAAGAAGTAATGACCACGATGGTGGAATAAAACACACCGGGCCCTACTTGTTGCGAAGACTTCTCAATAATTGTTATCCTTTCCTGATTTTTCATGTTATAGTTTGTATCAATTATATTTCATCAGTAGTTCCTTCTTGCGATTACAAGAGAAAACAAGTAAAGTAAACAGTGTTAATAAAAGTATCTTGTTCATATTTCATTTTTTAAAAAGTATAGATGCCACCAACGGTGTAGTAGCACCTATACTTGAGTTGAAGAAAAGACTACTGTGCAACCGTTAATTTTTGATTGACGATTTTGCCATCTATATTGATTTTTATTTGATACAACCCATTGGCTAAGTTTGTGCAGTTAATTGGAAACTTATTACTACCTTTTTGAATACTTCCTGAATAAATTTCTTGTATCAGTTTACCATTTATATCAACAAGTTGAATCACAGCATTCGTAGTATTTACACCTTCAATTTGCAACGTAGAAGAAACATTTGTTGGATTGGGAAATACATCAATCTTTGAAACGGCAGACGGCAAATCATTGATAGACGCAGGTTGCAAGGCTATATTTATAGCCGCTGTAATGGCTGTTAAATTATTTGCTGCGCTGTTCATCTGATTAAAAAGAATTGTTTTATCGGGGCCTATTACGATAACGTGAGGCATTCCACTACCGCCATAATTAGCTTCATCAATCGCTACTGGTGAATTTCCAAATATGGTCATTTTAGCCACATCCATACTGTTTGTAGTAGCCCATGAAGATAAAGAAGAACAACTTGTATTCCCTGCATCATCCACTAAATAATCTACTACTTTGCCCGGATGTGAGGTAGCAAAACTTTGCACGGCATTATATGCAGCAGTCGCACCGCCGATACAAGCACTACAAGGCATAACCCATTCGATAACTACTACCTTACCTGCATTCAGTTCGGTATAAAGGTCATGGCTAACGCTGTTACAGTCGGTAGCTGTAAAATTTGTCGCTGTTTGAGCGAACGAAGCACCTGCTAGACAAAGTGCTAAAAATGTGAGTTTAATTTTTCTCATTTTTATTGTGGCTGTAGAGTAGCCTTACTTTTGTGATTAATAAAGAATTGATTTTGCTTTTATATTCTGACTTCAATGGAAGTCCGATTAAAGTAAATAATTGGTGTTTTAATACTTACTAAGCGAAACGGTTTGTGTTGTTCCATCGCAACTAATTTGCAGCAAGTAATTACCGACCGGTAAGTTTGAATTATCAATTGGCAAATAAATATTATCCGATTTCACTCCTTGCATAAATACCACCTGACCTGCTGTATTTACTAATGTGAATTTCACCGATTTGTCGGTGAACTTATTTATACCACTTATGACCCAATTAGAGTTAGAAGGATTTGGAGAAACAGATAAATTGCTTAATACTATATCATGTAATGCTAATGGAGCAACATCGAATGCTAAGTCATCAACCCATAAGTAGTCTTGGTCAGTTGGTGCAGCACCACTTGCCTTCATCACTATTATACAACTATCAGGAAAATCGGATGTAGAAAAGGTTATTGGGATATTAAAGGCTGCCCAACTCATTGCCATTCCACTTAATGTAACAGAACCAGTACCAATAACATCTCGCGTGTTCATGCTCGTATTCCATTTGGAGAATGTAATCGTTATTGAACCCTGACTGCTTCCGGCTATCATGTGTTGCCACTTTCCTGTTAATTTCGTAGGGCGATTATTAAAAGGAAAACCCGAAATGGGTTGTTGGGTCATAGAATCTAATTTGCCACTTACTGCAATACCATTAGCAACACCGGCAGATGTTGTTTTCGACGTAAGTTTAAGATAAGATGCTCCTGCTGTTCCCGGTGTTGCTTTTTCGGCAGTATAAACGCTTGCTAGCGTTGTTAAATTATTCATGGTACCCCAGCCGGTAGGGTTAGAATATGAACCCATGTTATCCCAGTTTTCAAAACTTGGATTAGGAATTTGCGCTTTGAAATCGTGTTAGTGAACATCAAAGCAATGGCGATTGATAAAAT
>JAIBAE010000096.1 GCA_019695345.1 Bacteroidota bacterium
TGATCCATTCTCAGACAAAAAGATATTTCCGTTAACAGAGTTCCCATTTTCATATGATAGAAGACACCGTGTTAATTTTATTTTTGATTTAGACTGGAAAGCTGATGAAGGTCCCGCTATTGGTGGAATTAAGTTTTTACAAAATACTCACGTGAATTTTACTGGATTCTACCAAACAGGTTTACCTTATACAAGACAGGACATAAAGGGAACCCAAATTTCAGAAACTAATGCTGCAAGGTTTCCATCTTCGTGGCAGATTGATATGCGTTTACAGCGCACAATTGCATTAAAGGACATTTATGAAGGTTTTGGCAATACTCAACTTGTTTTGTTTGCTGATGTTATAAACTTAACAAACAGAACAGAAGCTGTGAGTGTATATGCACGGACAGGTGATCCAAATAATGATGGTGTTAGTCTTTACAGACAAGTTGGAGAGTTTGTATCCACATCATGGTACTCAAAAGCAGATTCGAAGAATCCTGCTAGTATTGCTGCAGAACAATTTGATAGAGCTGGTAACAGATATTATAATGCAAACGCTGACAGAAATCGCGACGGTGTTGTAACACAAACCGAACAATATCAATCCTATCTTGACTATGTTAATGATGCATTTGCACGTAGAGGAAATTTCCAATTTCCAAGACAAGTTTTCTTTGGTGCACAGTTACGATTCTAATATGATAATTAATTTATAATGGGAGTTTATATGTTATCCAATTTAAAGTGGTTTTATATAGGAATAGTAACAGTTTTACTATTCGCTGCTATAGAACCAATACATGCAAAAGACATTGATAGAACGAAAAAGAAGAACATCAATTTGCAACGTACGTTTGCTCAAAATGACCTTCAACAGAATACAGTAAGTAAAGTTCAGTTTTATACTACTAACTTTGGAATTTTTGGACTTAATATTGCGAGAAATACTGGCGGCGGATTTTGGCCGCGGAACTCAGGAAATCAATATATTTTTGGTGGTGGAGTTTGGTTTGCTGCGATAAAAAAATTGTTGGCAAAAGATTCCGTTGGTAATGTGCTAAAAAACCAATTTGGTCAGGACTCTTTATTTACTCGTAAGATGTCAGTTATATCTTATAATCCAAATTCAGGAAGTTCTTGGATGGTTCCCGGAAGAATTGAAGATGGAGATAGTGTAAAGGAAGATGCCGAAAACATAAAGAAGTATCGTACTTATATATCAACTGATTTTTTCAAGTCAACAGGGAAACCGAGAAATTCAGCTGACGGACCAAATTGGCCAATATGGGATACTCATCCCAAAGAAGATACATTGTCTAACAAAATGTATTATAAAAACCTTTCTAGATACTTCGGTACCTATGTAGATAACATCGATTTACGTAATTCTGAATCCATGCCTTTATTAGATGATGGTACAAGAAAAGGTCCGGTAATAGTGTCTGGTGAAGATATATTTACAAATTATAAGGACACTGATTTACGTCCTTACGAGGATGGAGCAGATGTTGCAAGAAATAACGGTTACCCTTTAAGAACTCAATATGAACAAACAATTTATTCTTGGGGATTCGGTGAGTATGCCAATTTCATTTTTATTGCATATAACATCATTAATAAGTCAAAAGATACTTTGTTAGAATGTTGGATGGCACCTGCTTATGATTTTGATATAGGAATTTCTACATCTCCATTAGCAAACAACGATCGTGTAAATTATTATAGTCAAGATACAACTTTAAATCTTGCATATCAATGGACACAAGCTGCTGCAAACAATAATGAATGGGGTAAAGGTTTTGGATATTTGGGTATGGATTTTTTTGAAAGCCCTGCTGTTGATGGTTCTTTATACATTCGTAAGGACAAAAGATATTATACCAACAACGAACAGATTGGTATGAAAACTTTTCGCAACTGGATCATTCAAAATGACCCTACTACGGACATTGCAAGATATAATTTTATGGCTGCTGGAGTTAAAGAGGGAGATAATGCTGCCGGTGATAAGAGATTCTTAGCAGCTACCGGTCCCTTTAACATGAGACCCGGTGATACTGCAAGAGTTGTTGTAGGGATAATTTTTGCCCCTACTGGTCTCGGTAAAGAAGCTACTGGTGATAGTACCGATTTAGTGGATTTGGTGAGAAGAGATATCTTTGCTCAACGTGTATATGATAACGCATTTGCTACACCTCAACCACCAGATGTTGGACAGATTTCTTGGAAGCCATTAAACAATGCAATAGTTGTTAAATGGGATTCAACTTCAGAGTTGTCATATGATAGAGAAGAAGGCGGTTTAGATTTCTTGGGTTATAGATTATATAGAGCTAAGATAAATAGTTTAGATACTTTTAATGTTGAAGAGAGAAAAGCAGATGCAGATTATCCATTAGGGAGAGGTCCCTTAGGTTGGAAGCAAATAGCTACTTGGCAGTGTCCGACTCCCTTTCAATCTTCTGGTATTGCTATCGATTCATTAGATCTGAATTCTCCATTTTTCCCTAATGCAACTATTGTTTTTGGTAGTGGTTCAGATGCTAGCTTTATAGCTGGTAAAAAAGAGTATGGTAGATTTTATCCAGGCTTTGTGTTAACATCATTACAAAATGACTCTGTTACTTACCTTATAAGAAGAGTTGAAAACAGACTAACAGCAAATGGAAATCCAATTGCACCATGGGCTAGTTTTTGGTCTAAATACAGACCAGCAAGTTTCCCTTATACACCTCAACATGTATGGGATACCTTAACATTAGGATTAATCACTGTTAGAGCTAATGGTAGTATTCCTAGTTATGCTAAAAGAGATAGTGCAGCATTAAATTTAGCTGCCATCCAACATTTGTATCGTCAGGTACGAGCAGGTAAGGCTAAGTTACAATGGTTCAAAGATGATTTTGAAAATTTAGGTGACGTACGAAATACAGTTATCTCTTACATGGATAGTGTCACGAATAAGAGAACGTTTATTGATTATGGGGATGATAATAGGGATGGTGTAATTTCAGAAGATCAAAACCTCATAAACACTGAAAAGTTAATTAACAATGTTGATTATTTTTACAGATTATTAGCATATGATCAAGGGGATGTGTTTCAAGGTACCCCAGGAAAACTGAACTCAGGAGTTGAAAAGGTTAATATACAACAGGCCTACCCATTATCCTCAGGCGTACAATCACCGTCAGTAGTATCAAATGCTCAATATGATAGCACTTTAATTGGCGGACTCTATAATTTTAGATTGATTGTTAAAGACCAAGATAGATTTAATACCCTTTTTGGTGGACATGAAATTGAGGTACAACTAAAACCTTCAATGAATGCAACATTGGCATATACAAGGTTAGATTCACTATATTACGGAAGTAGTATTCCAACACAACCTTTAAAAGGGATGTATCAAACTGAGTTAACCATTACAGATAAAACGACCAATGAAAAAATTGGTAATTATATAGTAAATTATGAGTCTCGTGATTGTTCTTTCCAAAATTTACCAAGTGAATGGTCTTTAGTTTGGATGTCACCAGATCAACCACAGTATTTAAGTTTAACAGATACGTCATCAGCTTCATGGAAGTCTATAACCGGAAATTTTGCCCATCCAATAAATAATACAATAGCCAATTTCTCTGGCTCTTATACTACCGATAAAACTTGTAACTTTTCAGATAGATTAATGAAAGGTACCATTGGGTTTGCATTTGATTATACGTTGCAACAATTTGGTGGTATTTTCAGACCTTACGAAGCAAAAGTTACAAATGGTGATGCCAATGTTGCGATGTACCGTGATACAGTACCTAGTAATGTTAAGCTTACAAGATTTAATGCAACTAGCTTTGATTTAGAAACGTTTAATCAAGGACCAGGTGTTTATGAAGTTGAATTCTTACCTGGCGGCACTGAGGATATTACAACTTCATATTCAAATGACCCAGGGAATACTACTCATACGTATAAGGTTCCATACCTTAATATGAGGATTAAGAACGTATATTCGTATAAACGTGCCGATCCAAAGGGTGATTCAATAACCATTACATATGGTCAAGAAATTAAACATAAAGATCAGCAAGTTCCTGTGCAATTACTTAGTGTTGGTCAGAATAAAATTGATACAACATCACAGGCATTTCCAGATGCTACCTTGGTTCCTATAGGCATGTATAATATTTCAGCTTTTGGTTGGAGAAATGGAAGATTGGTAGATGGCAATTCGGCTCGTAATAATCAAGCAATGCAAAAAAATACCGGCGCTCCTGTTGGTACACAAGGTAGATATTACCTTTCAACCATCGATGGTAACGATACATTGGACTTCTGCCATTTCATCAATATTGATGGTACAACCTTCTGCCTAGACTTCTCCGGTAAAGGAGGTAGAAAAGGTGGTTTCGGAGGTAGAATATTTGACAAACCGTTGACTGATGCTACTAGAATATACCCTAAACCAACTTCCGATTTTGAAGCAAATGATAAGATTACTTTATCTACTTTTGGAGGATGCTTTGGATTGCCTAGAGATGGAGCTAAAGTAACATTTAAAGTTTCTGAGTCAAAAGTACAACAACAAAACATTACTGATGATTTACTTGATCAAATTCAAGTGGTACCAAATCCATATGTAATTTCACATTACGGTCAACGTTCAGGGTATGATGCGAAGTTGTATTTTACAAAACTTCCAAAAGAATGTACTATTAAAATTTATACAGTTGCTGGTGATTTGATTAGAACTATAAATCATCTGGATGTTGATGGTACATATCAGCAAGGTATGGACGTTTGGGACTTGTTAAGTGATAACAAGCAACGTGCTGCAAGCCAAGGCTTGATTGCAGTAATAGAAACACCTAACGGTGCAAAAACCATTAAGAAGTTTTCAATAGTAGTAGGCAGCTCACAAATATTCCGTTAAGTTGTGTTTTACACAATTACATTACATAACAAAAGGTGACAAAATGAATTTAATTAATAAAATTTTCAAAGCTATACCTCTACTATTGATTTCATATCAGTTTAGCTTTGCTCAGTCGACAAATCCCCGTGATAATATTCAGGGCTCATCCAGTAATGCATTTAGAAAAGTTGGTGCTGCTGGTAGCGAATTCCTCAAAATCGGAGTTGGTGCCCGTTCAAATGGTATGTCAGGTGCATTTAGTGCAATATCTAATGATTTAACTGCATTGTTTTATAACTCTGCAGGATTAGTTGATGTGAATGGCTACGCAGCTAATATTTCCTATGGTCAGTGGTTTGGTGGTTACACACATAATTATCTTGCCGGTGTAGTTCCGGCAGGGGATAAATATAAGGTTGGTATTAGTATTACTTCGTTTTCAAGTGGCGATATACCTTTAACAACTTTGGACAAAGAGAATTTATTGAACATCACCTATACTGTATCTGATTTCTGCTTGGGCGGAACATTTGCCGCAATGCTTACTGATCATTTTTCATTTGGTGTTACAATGAAATATGTACAGAGTAGTATATCATTGTTAAGTAGTAGCGGAGTTGTGGCTGATGTAGGTACATTGTATAGATTTGGAGGATATAGAATTGGTTTTTCCATTAGTAACCTGGGCGGTCAATTTCAATATGGTGGGGAAGAGTTAAATCAACAGATCGACCCAACCCTACCATCACAAAAATTACAGGCTGCTCTTTCAACTACAGCGTATAATTTACCGTTATCATTTAAAGCTGGGATTGCTACAGATTTAACATCCGAGTTATTAGATATGTATGAGTCAAGAGAAGACTTAGGAGCTGGGGTTGCCAGAGAGCATAGGTGGTTACTTTCTGCTGATTTTGAAACACTAAGTGATGTGCCAGAACAGTTTGCGATTGGTACAGAATATGTATGGAATGACTTACTTTCTGTTAGAGGTGGCTACCGTTTAGGTCACGATCAGTTCAATTTATCAGCAGGCTTAGGTATTCGATACACAGGTGGTGGATTTGATGGTTCTTTGGATTATTCTATTCAACCGACAAAGACGTTAGGTTTGGTTAATCGAATTACATTAGGGTTACGATTGAACTAAACTGATTTGTTTAGATTAAGTGCCGTTGATGTATGTTGATATATCAACGGCATTTCTCTTTTGTTATAGACTTGAATTTTGTTAAATAGGTATAGAACAGCAGGAAAAATGAATATGTTAAGACTTCTAAATACTGCAGTGTTTTTGATTCTAATTTATATTGGTGTATCTGCCAAACCAATAAAAATTACCGTCAATTATTCACAATTCAAATTTGATTCAAGTACTACGTTGGTTGAACTTTATTATTCTTTCCCAGACACTGCCTTGGTTTACAAGCATATCGGAAAGAAATTATCTTGTGAATTACAATGTTCATTAAATATTTATAATAATCTAGGTGTAGTTGATAAGAGAACGTGGATAGTTGAAAAGGTTTTTGAAAATGATTCAGATGCATTACACCAGAGGAGTGACCTAATTGGAATACAAAAGATTTATTTGATGCCGGGGCAATACAAGTTCAGTATGAATTTTATTGACTTAACTGACAATACTAAGAAAGATAGCTTAAAGTTTGATTTAAATGTGAAAGACTTTATTAGCTCGAAAATGCAGCTAAGTGATATTCAACTCTCACAACACATCAGTCAGTATGATTCTACTACTAATATGTATTCCCAAAAGTATATTAAAAGTGAATTGGTCGTTTTACCTTTGCCAACCGATGCTTATGTAGGAACATCACCCGTACTATACGCATTTACTGAGATATATAATCTTAAAAGTACATTCAAGTTAGATAGCTTTCAAATTAAATACATCATTTTAGATAATACTAAAAAAGAAGTATTTGATGTTGTTTATCAAAGGCCGATTGTATCAAATGACCAAATAGATGTACTACAGTTACCGGTTGATGTATTAAATAGCGGTGTCTATTTTCTCAAACAGATTTTACCAATTACCCGAAATGGTATTATTGATTCTTTAGTGAATTTAAAAAAATTCTACTTGTTAAACCCTGATCTTCCTGCTGAGCAAAGCACATTGCTTTCCGAGGATGAGATGTTCTTACGCAGTGAATTTTCTACAATTTCAGAAAAGAGAATAGATGATATGTTTGCTATGACAAAGTTTGTAGCATCAGTAAATGAAGTGGATACTTATACCCAACTAACATCATTGTCAGCAAAACAAAAATTTCTTTATCGCTTTTGGTCACAACGCGATCCAAACCCTGCTACTCAAGTTAATGAACGGTATGAAGAATTTAAAAAAGCTGTTGATTATGCCAAACGTAATTACAAATCTTCATTGAACCCACAAGGATGGAATAGTGACAGGGGGAAAATATTGTTAAAATATGGCTTCCCAACACAGATTGATAGGAAGTATTTTTCCTCGAGAATGGATTCTGTGCAAACCTATCCATATGAAATATGGTATTATGACAATATTCAAGGCGGAGCAATTTTTGCTTTTGTTGATATGCGTGGTCTTGAAAATTTCGCACAAGTTCATTCGACTGCTTTAGGTGAAGTAAATCAACCTAACTGGTTTAACCTATATGCTGTAAAACACAACTCAGACACTGAAATTAATAAAACCAAAGGTGGTAATTTTAACTTAGGTAGATAATGATTGTGTTTTACATACATTATTATTTCTTGCTATTATTAGGACTTTTAAGTTGGATCTTATCATTCAATGCGTTACGATACCATTTATCCAAATTTATATCAAACTTACTTAATTTTCTTCCTAATAAGAGGCAAGGTATAACACAGACCAATCTTCTCAACTCTTTTCCTACAATCTCCAAGACTGATCTACAAAACATACAGAAAATAACGAATACAAATTTGTTTGTTACAATGCTGGAGTTCCTTAGCGTTCCATATCGAAAGAAAGACCAAGTTGTTAAACAGTTTGAATTCCCGGATGATGATAAAGTTAAAGAAGTATTTAATGGTAGCAAGGGTAGTGTACTACTGTCAGCTCATTTTGGAAATTGGGAATTAGCCGCAATGTCTGCCGGAGTGTATTATAACAAACCAATTACCTTAATTGTAAAAGCACAGAAGAATCCTTTAGTAAGTAACCTCTTCAATAAGTATAGAACGCTATGGAATAACAAAGTTGTTGATATGGGAAATGCTGCAAAAGTGATGATAGATACAGTAAAGAATGGAGGTACTATCGGCTTATTGGCAGACCAAGCTGCAAATCCGCACAGAGATATATTTATAGAATTTTTTGGTAGACCGGCTGTTACGTACGAAGCACCTGCGTCACTTGCTTTGCGGTATAAGGTTCCCATAATAGTCATGTTTGCTATCAGGAAAGATGATGGTAATTACAAGATATATCACGAAATTCTTGATACGCAAAACTTGACAGACACACCGGAAAACAGAGCTAAAGTTATGAGTATGTATAACACATCTCTGGAAAATATTATACGCCAATACCCTGAACAATGGACTTGGCAACATAACCGATGGAAGTATAACCCTGAAGATTACAAAAAAGGCAATCAATGAATATAAACTTACAAAGCAAAACTGCATTAGTTTGCGGAAGTACCCAAGGTATAGGAAAAGCAATTGCTCAGCAATTCGCTGAGTGTGGAGCCTCGGTAATCTTATGCGCCCGTGATGAAATTAAGTTAAAGGAAACCCAAAGTACGCTTCCAAATCCTACAAATCATAGTTACATAGTAGGTGATTTTAACAAACCAACGGAACTTCTAAAAAAGATTTCTGAATATACATCCAAACAACCAATCCACATTGTAGTCAACAATTCAGGCGGACCTCCGGGAGGAAAGTTAATTGATGCGAGTGTTGAAGAGTTTTTGCTGGCAACAACACGTTTACTGTACACAAGTCATCAGATGTTGCAACTATGTGTACCCGGTATGAAACAAGCAGAGTATGGAAGGGTGATAAACGTTATCTCAACTTCAGTTAGGCAACCGATTGACAACTTAGGCGTTTCAAACACAGTGCGCGGAGCTACCTCCAGTTGGGCTAAAACTTTGGCAACTGAATTGGCTCAGTTTAACATTACGGTTAATAATGTTTTACCAGGTGCTACTGCGACTGCACGTTTAGAGTCTATCATTGTGCGCACTATGCAGAACACAAACAAAACTTATGAACAAGTTCTAACGGATATGCAGAAGGAAATTCCAATGAAAAGATTTGCTAAACCAGATGAGATTGCATACGCTGCAACATTTCTTGCATCGGAATATGCAGCATATATTACAGGAACTAATATCACTGTTGATGGTGGAAGGACAAAATCATTATTATGATTCTGTCATCTGCCGTGGCGGCCCTTGTGCGCCGTCACACGGGCGGGAAATAGCGTTACAGCATCGCGATACGTACACAAACATGCGACAGACAAAGGGTTGGACCGGACTGGGTTGCCGAGCTTGCGGGTTGCTTCGGTAAAAGAGAGAATACAAGAATAAAAGAAAAAGGGTTATCGATTTGATACGATAACCCTTTGTAGTAGCGGGGCTAGGACTTGAACCTAGAACCTTCGGGTTATGAGCCCGACGAGCTACCAATTGCTCTACCCCGCGGTATTTAGAGCACAAAAATAGGTATGTATTGTTACGTGGGCAAGCATTTATTTTCCTCACTTGATTATTTTTTACGAAAGTGTATTGAGTACCCGAAGCCAAAACACTAAATTTGTGGTATGAGTATTCTAAAATGTAAGGCAGTTACCATGTTGATTTCACATAGTTGGTTAAAGGAGTTTGTTGATTTTGAAAGTACTCCGGCTCAGCTTTCTCATACTCTTAATATGATGGGAATAGAGGTTGAATCGTACACTGATAATAATGAAGTATATAAAAACTTTGTAACAGCTGAAGTTAAAACCAAAGAAAAACATCCCAAGGCTGATAAATTATCATTGTGTACAGTATTTGATGGTACTGTTGAACGGACCGTAGTGTGTGGTGCTCCAAATGTAGAAGCCGGACAAAAAATTGTTTTTGCACAACCCGGAGCCATTGTGCCAAATGGTGGATTCACCATAGAACCAAGAAAGATACGCGGTTTTGAATCTAACGGAATGATATGCTCTAAAACGGAACTTAATTTAGGAGATGATAGCAGTGGAATATGGGTGCTACCAACCGACACCAAAATTGGTGTACCATTACCTGAATACTTGCAATCTACTGATGTGATATATGAAATTAGTATAACACCTAACAGAGCCGATGCATTATCTCATATTGGAATTGCACGTGTTATCGGTTCGATAGAAAATAAACAACTCAAAATTCCAGTGGTTAACGTAACAGAAAATGGCAACCCAACAACAATAAGAGTAACGGTTGAGAACCCGGAACTTTGTCCAAGATATGCAGCCAGAATGGTTAGAAATGTTACTGTGAAAGAGTCACCGGAATGGTTAAAGGTTCGATTAGAGTCAGTTGGAATACGACCACGTAACAATGTTGTTGATATAACAAACTACGTATTAATGGAATGCGGTCATCCACTTCATGCTTTTGATGCAGATGTAGTATCGGATAACCATATAGTAGTAAGAACTGCCAGAAATGGTACTACATATAAAACATTAGATGGGAAGGATAGAACCTTAACGGAAACGATGTTAATGATATGTGATGAGGCAAAGGAGTTAGGTGTAGCCGGTGTTATGGGTGGTGAGAATTCTTCGATAAAAGATTCTACAAAAAATGTTCTCATTGAATCTGCTTACTTCTTACCTTCATCAATCCGAAAAACCGCTAAACAATTATCAATTCATTCTGATGCATCGTATCGCTTTGAGCGAGGAACCGATATTAATAATATAGAATATGCTCTAAACAGGGCAGCACAATTAATGGTTGAACTTGCAGAAGGAACACTTGAAATAGGTATGATTGATATTTATCCTAATATAGTTACTAATAAAGAAATTGCTGTTCGTTTTGATAGGGTGAAGCAAATATTGGGTTTGGAAATTTCTAATGAAGATATTGTTACTTTGTTACAGCGTTTACAATTTGGAATACTACATGTTTCGGATAGTAGTATTACTGTTAGCGTACCAACATATAGAGTAGATGTCCATCAGGAGATTGATGTAATTGAGGAGATTGCTATACTCCATAATTATGACAATATTCCATTACAAACAACTGCATCAATTAACATTGCACCTGTTAAAATTGTGTCTCAACTACAATCACCAGAGAGAAGGAGAAAAATACGAGAGTACTTGTCGTCAGTAGGTATGAATGAGATAATAACTCAAAACCAAACCGACAGAAAAAAAACTGCCCTGACAACGGAAACTCCTGTGGTTATTGCTAATCCATTAGGAGAAGAACTATCTCTGATGAGAAACTCTATAATACCTTCTATGCTAGCGACAATGGCATTTAATATAAGAAATGGTAACCATGAACTCAGACTGTTTGAGTTAGGTAAAACATTTTCTACCGAAACAAATAGTGATAGTTACATCAGTGGTATAAGAGAGGAAGAAAAGCTTTGTATTGGTGTAACAGGTATTGCTCAACAGAAAGAATGGTTTGGGCAAGAACGTAGATTTGATATTTATGATTTAAAAGGGTTAGTTCAAACGTTCTTACAGTTCTTTGGCTTTTCTGTACAGTTTATTCAAAATGATAAGCCACATAGTTTGATGCGGGATGTACTTACAGTACAAGATATTAATGGTAACAATTTATGCACTTTAGGATATGTTAGCAGCAAAGTGTTAGCAATGTTTGATATAACATTTGATGTATTAATTGCAGAAATAGATATTCAAAAATTCTATAGTAATACTGTTCAACACAAACAATTTAGCAAGTATTCATTGTATCCTACGGTACAAAGAGATTTAGCCTTTATTGTTGATAAAAAAGTACGCGCCGAGGAAATAATCATGGCAATCGGAAAACTTAAAATTGGTATTTTACAAGGCGTACTGGTTTTTGATTTATTTGAGGGGAAAAATATCCATCAGGATAAAAAGAGTTTAGCATATAAATTAACCTTCGGCTCTGATACTTCAACACTTACCGATGAAGAGGTAACTGTAGCCATTAAAACAATAGTACAAACAATAACCATAGATTTTTCAGCAGATTTAAGAACTGAATAATATTCATATGAACATGGAAGTAGTACATCATATTAAAGGGGATGTTCAGCAATATGTTGAACAGTTATGGAAAGTAGTAAAGCGTTCCGGGGAGATACTTATTGCAGTACAAGATGACTCAGCTATACTACAAAAGAAGGTTGCATATTTAGAGAATGAAATAGAATCTAAAAATGCATCAATACATTCTTTAACAACATCATTAGATGAATTGAAGGATGAAATCTCACACATCGATGAGTTACGCGCTGCAATGAAAGCACTGTATGAAAAAAACCATGATGCTCAATCGGTTATTAACGATAGAAACTCTGAAATCCAAAGGTTAGTGGCGGAAACACAGGAACAACATGAGAAACTTGTAACTGCCGAAAAATATCAGTTGCTAAATACTGAACTTGACCAAAAACTCCAAAAGTCAATAAATGATACTCAAATCCTTGAAGAGAAATTATCCAAATACGAGACCTTAGAGCAGGATTACATTATTGCTCAAGATGAAATGTCTGCGTTAAAAACTGTTATCTTACGTAAAGAAGCTGAAATCGAGGAACAAATTCTCAATGCCAAAAAACTAGAAGATAAAGTTAATGAATTGCATGTTACTATTGCCGATTCTGAAAAACTTTATACAGAATATGAACAATTAAAACACGATAATGCTGAACAACAAAAGCAAATTCAAGACTTGCAATCACAGATTGAAATTCAGCATAGGTCAGCAGTTGACTACAAGGAACAGGTAGATGAATTGACAGAGAAGATGTTTGTCTCTGAACGTAAGTTACAAGAAGCATTATCATGGGGTAAACAATTAGAAGAATCGCTTCAGAATAACTCCGAGAACGATGCACTTAAAATTCGAGAAACAGAGTTGCTTGGTAAGATAAATACCTTAGAGAGTGTTGTTACAGAAGGTATTAATAGATTCAGTAAGAAGTTAGCTTTGGCAAATAATGGTGACATTACAGGGACAAGTATTGAACGTTGGCAAACAATTGTTGATACTTTTGTTTCATCATTTGATACAACACAAAAAAGAATTGTAGAACTTGAGGATTTGATTGAATCAAATAATATACAAATTCAACAGTTGCAACAACAGGTAACAAAAACTGAACATGCAAATGCATCAAACTTAGAAATGCAAAATCTGTTGGAAGATATTGCAGCGTTGCGAAGAGAACTGGAACTAAGTGAGTTAGCAGGACTACAACAAAAAGAACAAGTTGCTGAACAAACCGAAACTATAATAGATTTAAAAACAGAATTGATGAAAAGGAATCTGCATACATCAAACTCAAAATAGAGTATGATGATGATGTTGAAGATTATGATAAAAAGTTAAAA
>JAIBAE010000097.1 GCA_019695345.1 Bacteroidota bacterium
AATTATTCACAGGATTTGTGTGGCTATGCACATAAACGGTGTTTATGATAAAGAAAGCGACAGAATAGTTCCTGTCGCTTTCTAAAAATATCTCTTGTTTTAACCAGAGAAATCAGGCGATAGCAGAAATATTATGTAATCCCCATACGTACAAACATTCTTCCAGGTGTTGTGAGCCGATTGTAATCTGTTTGCTTGTTTTGTATTTTCCGCCAATTGATTCGTAAAATAAGCGGGATGGATTATCGCGCAGAACCCATACACAAACAGAACAAAATTGATATTGAGTACAAAATATAAAAAATTGATTTGTTAGCTGTTTGCCTATACCTTGATGTTGCCATTCCTGTAATATATAGAGTGCATAGATTTCGCCATCAAACCCTGCTTCGCGAGATGTTCCACCCGAGCAATATCCTATAATAGTGTTGTCACTTACTGCTACCAAATGAACTTTGTTAGAATGGTTTTCCTGTATGCGTTTTGCCCAATGCGCTGTTCGTTGTTCAATGGATAGTTGTTGCAGAAATTCGTTATCAACAATACCGCGATAGGTAGTTTGCCAACTTGTTACGTTTACAAATCCCATTCCGCGTTCATCACCCGGCATTGCCCTGCGAATTTCTACATTGGGCATACTCTTACTCCCACTCTATAGTTGCGGGTGGTTTGCTGGATATATCGTACACCACACGGTTAATGCCACGAACTTCGTTTATAATACGGTTGCTCATGCGGGCAAGTACTTCGTACGGCATGTGGAACCAATCAGCCGTCATGCCATCGGTGCTTGTTACGGCGCGTAATGCACAAACATTTTCGTAGGTGCGTTCATCGCCCATTACGCCTACGCTTTGCACCGGAAGCAACACCGAGAATGCTTGCCAGATGTCGTTATACAACCCTGCGTTACGGATTTCTTCTAAGTAAATGTCATCGGCTTTACGGAGAATCTCCAATCGCTCTTGAGTTATTTCTCCTAATACTCGAATTGCCAAACCCGGACCCGGGAACGGATGCCTGTCTACAAACCAATCGGGTACGCCAAGTGCGCGCCCAACGTTACGTACTTCATCTTTAAACAACTCGCGGAATGGCTCAATCAGTGATAGGTTCATGTGCTCAGGTAAGCCGCCAACATTATGGTGCGATTTTATAGTAACCGACGGGCCTTTTACACTTACCGATTCAATGACATCGGGGTACAACGTACCTTGTGCCAGAAACTTTGCATCGCCAAACTTCTTGGCTTCAACTTCAAACACATCAATAAATGACTTGCCAATTATCTTCCGTTTTTGTTCGGGGTCGCTAACATTTGCCAAACGCCCCAAGAACAATTCCGATGCATCTACAACATCAATACTCATTGCAAAATGTTGCTTAAACAATTCGGCAAGTGTAGAGCTTTCGTTGGAACGCATTAAGCCGGAGTCCACGTGAATGCAATGCAACTTATCGCCAATGGCCTGATGCAACAGCACAGCGGCAACCGTAGAATCCACGCCACCCGAAAGCGCGCAGATAACACCGCCATCGCCAACCGTATTTTTAATTTCATCTAACTTCGATTCAATAAATGCTTCGGCACTCCATGTAGCGTGGCATCCGCAAATAGCGCGAACAAAATTATTCAGAATGATTTTGCCATCCACGCTATGGTGAACTTCCGGGTGGAATAGCGTGCCCCAAATTCTGCGCTCGGCATTACGGAAACAACACAACGGCGAGGTTGATGTATGCGCAATTACCTCAAATCCATCGGCAAGTTTATTAATGTGGTCGCCGTGGCTCATCCACACAATACTTTTTTCGCCAACGCCGGTAAATAGCGGGTCGGTTTTATCAATCAACAATTCTGCCCTGCCAAACTCGCGGTGGTCGCTTGCAATAACTTCGCCGCCAAGTTGGTAGCTAATAAGTTGCGAGCCATAACATATTCCCAAAATAGGAACACCCATATCAAACACTGCAGTTGTAGAATGCGGCGCACCTTCGCCATACACACTTGCCGGACCGCCTGATAGAATAATACCTTTGGGCTGTAGCTCGCGCAATTTCTCACTCGAAATAGTAAACGGGTGAATTTCGGCATACACTCCGCACTCGCGCACACGGCGGGCAATCAGTTGTGTAACCTGCGAACCAAAATCAAGAATAACAATGCGTTCCGAATGAATCATGACGGGTAAAAAGGAATGAATAATCGTTAGGAAGTACAAAGATACGAACCCGCCGGAAATGTATTTACTATCGCCCGACCGCACCACGCAGTAATTACTAACAAACCACTCCTTGCGGGAAAAATCCGCAATTACAAAACACCGTTGTTCGTGATATGTTGGGTGTTCCGAAATTCTTTTGGGGATGTGTGTGTTATTAAATCCAAAATACGTAAGTTGAAACTAACAACATATTTACCCTTTATCATACTTGTTATGAAAACTCTAACCTTGTTCCTGTTTGTTTTTGTATTCGCATTAGTACTCCGTGCGCAAACCATTCCTAATAACACTACAACTTTATCCTACACTCCACCTTCTGGTTGAATACAATTAGTCCATTTTGATTCGATGAGGGTTGAGAATATCATTCAGTTACATGATACGATAATTGTGGACTTAATCAAACAACCGTTCAATTATAGTAAAGATGATAAACATGGTATTCGAGTATATTCAACAAATGGCGGTATTAGTTGGGATACTGTTAAAAGGGATTGGGTAACAAGCTACGCGTTTAAATTAAAAGTGAGCTCAAGAAATTCAGATGTTCAGTATTATCTCTACAAACAGCAAGATTCTATACTTATAGTGAGATCATCAGGATTGAAAGGAGCCTCCCACACAATACACACAATGTACTCAAGTATGGATATTCTTATGTTTAAGATTTCGCCTTTTGAGGATAACACTGTCTTCTTGATGTTAAACTACGGGTATTTCGGTATGAGTGGAACTAGCATTTACTATTCGTTGGATGGTGGTATAACATATAATCGCGAACGAACACCAATTGGTTCGTCAAAAGGAAATAATAAAACACAATGCCCTGATGACCACATAGCAGGGTATTTATATATTAACCTTTTACAGGTTAACCGCTGGGGAATTGGATTCAATCATTCAATGATGGGCATGACTGAATACGATGATTATTATGAAACTTTAGATAATGGAACTACTAAGAATTTCACATCAAAGAAAAATCATGACTATGTGTACTGGGGGTTCTATACTCCCGATGAATTTAGATACTATATGGAAAGAACTATTGTGGTGAATCAAAATGATCGACGCAATTATATTGTTGGTTATTACTCAGATATAAAAAAATCAATGTATTGGTTGGATACAATTTATGGTCGGATACCTGAAAAGATATTAGATACTTCAAACTATGTTCTTCCAATTTTTCAAAACCATGCGTTTGCATGGGATAACAGAAACATATCATTTTTATCTTCAACAGTTGATACTTATACTGCATCAGCCAAAAAACACACCTACAAAACAAACCTCCACGTAACCGATAACGATGGCGAACATTGGAAGCAGATTATGAGCATTGACATTAATGCTGATGTTAAAGCGTATCCTAATAACGATGCAAGTAATGTGTATGTAGCAGTAAACGACTCAAGTTCATCCGATATATGGTATCAGCGTGGGTTTGTAAGTGATGTAGAGGAAACAACGACTATTGCAACAAGTACATCTTTTGTGTTAGAGCACGGTGAGTCAGTTCCTTTAAGCGCAGATGCTGTTACTACAAATACCCTACTTAAACTATATGATATACTTGGCTCTGTTGTTACTACTTCAGACTTCAACTCTTCAACAAGTTTGTCATTTCATATTCCATATTCTGTTCCAAATGGTGTGTATTACATTGCAACTACTACCCGCACCAATAAAGTTATTACGGTGTTGGTGAACAGGTAATTTAGTCGTTTTCCCCTAACGGCATGAGTTGCTCATGCCGTTTTGTTATTGGATACTATCCACCGCAACCACGATAACCGTTGTTTCTTGCATTACATTCTGTTCCGCACAATAAAGGTGGGCGTATACTATACGCCCCTACGTAAACACAAGGCGCGGGGCGGTCACGCGATAGCAGAATATTACTCTACTTCGATTGCTTTTTCTTTACTGCGGGTACTTTCTTTTCCGGCGGTGGTGGCAACGCTAATGGAATAGATGTAAATGGTTCCGCGTTGCACGTTGGTATCGGTAAATGTGCGCGTGGTAACAGACAATGTTGTTATGCGCTTTGCAACCTGCTCGGTTGATGTGCGGCGATATACAATGATTTCCTTTACACTCTCCTGCGCTTGTGTACTCCACGAAAGTTCGACACCATTATCTGCAACGTGTGCAAATAGTGTGGAAGGCGCTTTTAGTTCCGGCTCGGTTAATCCTGTTGTTATGGTTGATGATACACCACTTTCGTAGCCATATACATCAACTGCACTTATTGCATACTCGTATTGTTTGCCACGCTCGGCTGTTGTATCGTCGAATAATAACGATACCGAAGGGCGTTTTGTTAAACGGGTGAATCCTTGTTGTTGTGCCGGTGTACTGTTTACAGGTTTTCCGGTTGCGGTGCGGCGGTACACATGGTACTCCGATACCGAACGGTCGGTTTTACTTTCGCTCCACGAGAGGCGCACAGTGCCAAATTCATCGTACGCGGTTAACCCGGTTGGTGGCGCAGGAATTACCGGTCTGTTTGGGCGCGCATAACACACATTAGAATTATCGCTTTCTTGCTCGTTGTAACGCACCGACCGTACTGCATACACGTAGGTTGTTCTGCCGTATAACAATGTATCGTTATCTACGTAGGTTGTATCGGTAATTGGTTTAGAGATAACCGATAACTCTTGTGCAGTTAAACCACGGTACACATAATATCCGCGGACGTCTGCATCTGCCAAGCGGTTCCATGTAATACGTATGCCGCGTTTTTCGGGTGTTGCCGCAACGTTGTTTGGTGGTAATGGTTGTTGGTTGTTGTTCTGGTGAACTGCATTGGCATACCCCGATGGCGCATCGTTCAGGTTGCGATACGTTAACGCACGCAAAGCATACGCATACGGCGCACCACTACGTACGCGAACATCGGTAAACGATGTATCGCTCCAGGCAATGGTATCAAGTACGGTGTACGATTGTTCGTTTAAGGCGCGGCGTGTAACTTCAATGCCAGACCAATATGGTTTAACGGGTAGTTTACTCCAACGGACTACAATGCCTTCGGGGGAATCGGTTGCTGTTATATTTTGCAACAACGGTATGCGGCGGAAGTTAATGCTTAATGCCGATGCTGTATCGGAGTTTGCGCACATGTTCTCTGCAATATCTTGCGGCACAATATAGTAGCGGTACATTTTCTCGGGTAGTACGTTATCATATAATGCGTAATACACCGTATCATTTTTAACTCGTGCATTTAAAAATAAACTCTGCACTACAAATGCACTATCATCAACCGAGCGGAACACACGCGCAACAAACGGCGTCTGTTGCGATGCACGTGGCGCAACAAACGTAGCACGAATAACTGAATCGTCTGCCATTACAGTCAACGCTTGCGGAGGGATTAACCGCGCCGGAGTTCCAATTATAACATTTGTATTTCCACCATCAATTTCTTTCCCGTTTTTTAAGTGATACTTAACTGCGTAATATACTGATGTACCTGCCGCAAGCGTTTTTGCCGATTCATCCAACCACGCTGTGCCCAATGCCAAACGCAACTTGGGCGATACATCTGCCGATGAATAATACGCAAATAATCTATGGGTAGTAATGTACTTCCACACATCATCATCGTTGCCAAGTTTACGGTATTCTTTAAGTGCTTGTATCGCGGCATTACCCGCAACTTTGGTAAAGTCTGCAAACGTTTCGGCGCGTTGAACACGTGCAACCTCGCGTGCATCGCTTGCCGATGTACCACGCAACACAATAGTGTACAACGTATCACTCTCAGCACATGGCGATGTAGAACTTGTAATAACCAGCACACCTTGCGGCGATGCAACTGCCTGCATGGTAAACGGCAACGCAGGTAGCCCGCGCTTCTGCGCAACAGTTATACTGCACATACAAATCATTAGTACTATACCAATTCCGATTTTCATACTCATCTCTTGTTGTTATTACTTTTTTTGCTATCGCCCGACCGCACCAAACCGTTGATGTATCAAGCACCACATCTTGCGGGAGGGATGCACACTTCTCCGATTTCACCTTCAGACGCGAAGCATCGTATCTATACGATGAACATCTTCATCAAAATCCAGACGCGAAGCATCGCGTCTCTACTCAGATTTCACGAACAAAGCCCCGGATTACCGCGATAACTGAATGTAACCTTTGTGCCTTCGCTTACTTTGCACCTTTGCGTGATGTGCGATGCTGTACCGCTTTGCCCCGCCCGCGTGACGGCGCACAAGGCGCGCTTCGGCAGTAGCGGGAATCCATAATGTAATGTATTAATCTAAGCTAAAGTCGAAACCTTTGTTTTGATAGTAGCTCATGCTTACCGATATATCGGGGTCAACACAATAACCAATACAGAACTCGAATTCGCCTGTTACAGTTCCGCTAAAATACCAGCCGTCATGTTGTGGTTTGTTGTAACCACCTGCAAGCCCGCCGCCCAGTCCGGCAGATGCGCCAACACATCCACATTTTGCTCCGGCACTCCACGCGGCATTAAAGCCAAACCCAAATGCGGGCTGTGTGAATCCTTTAGAGAAATCAACATAGAGTTGTGCCTCGGCAGTTGCGCCAAACCAAACACAGGCATCGCATAAACCTACATCTATACATTTACGTTTTTCGTATGGTGCGCCAAACGTTGCGGATACGCGTGTGGTGATTCCGGTAAACGAGCCCGTGTTTGCGCCATCGTAGAATGCAGTTTTGTATTGAGCTTGTACTTTATCAACCGGAACATTTACGCCAACAAGTATAGCACCATTAGCATTGATGAGTCCGCCAAGTGCAACAACATTACATTGTATTCCAGCCCAGAAGTAGCTGCTACCGCCGTTTATTTGTGCTTCGATATGCAACGAACCATTTACGGGAACTCCGGGCATTACTTCGTAATCCACCACCGATACATCTACCATAAGATACTTTTGCCCAAAGTTCATGAGCATAACTGCATCGCCAAGTTTTTTGGTTAGCTCTTCTGTTTCGGGGAACATGTTAACCGATGTACTAGCTTTGATAAACGGAGAGCCGGCTGAGATTCCTAACGTCATCGTTGTTGGCTTAAACGCTACAACTTTATCTGCACCGGCAACACTTACCGATGAGAATATACTTATGCTGTATTCTTTGTTTGCTGTGTTGGCATCAAAGCCGCCACCTGTAACGGTTACCGTTGCCGGGCCAATTGGGAATGTTACTAAACCACCATCTGTATTAAACTTTGCACCAAAGGCAGTTCCTTTGCCGTCGCACTTTAAGTAATAAAATCCGGCTGAGATACCAATGTCTGTTCCGGGTACAGTAAAGGCAACATTATCGGTTGAAAAACCCGACCATGTACATTCCGCACTTGCATCTTTACCGCCGCCGCTACCTATTTCGGGCTTTTGTATGTTCTCGCCAAAGGCAAGGTCTTTAATAGCAAGCACAGCCGGACCTGCATTAATAGACGCGCTTATTTTATCTATATCTACATCACCATTTTTCTTGAAGTGGAATCCTGCACCTTCCAGCGATGCAACTTTGGGAATATCTAATTTTAGCGAGCCGGCTACATCTAACGTTTGTTGTGCAGTATTAAGTAGTATAGCGGCTACGTTTATCTTAGCCACGTTAAACAAATTTGCCGTAAAGTTAGAAGCCACATTTAACGTTACATCTCCTTTGCTTGTAACTGTAAATGCTGCTTTAAATCCTTCATCGAAGTATTTTGTTTTGCCAAGGGTAATCTGTTTACTTGTTACGGAATATACTCCGCCCGATTCCTGCAAGGTTAGTCCAAACGCATTTGCACTGTTTGTGCTTAACGAATACTTTTTAAGAATGGTGATAGCTCCGTTGTTCACGTTAAACGAGCCGCCACTTATTTTATCCTTGTCCAGAATCAGGTTACTAAAGGCAATATCTTTTGCTTGTACCATATCTCCAACCGAAAACGTTACAGCACCACCGGTACTGATTCCACTTTCGGTTATACTAATACCACTAAGCGTAAACTGGAATGCAGAACCAACCGAGAACGTCTGTTTGGCATCAAGTTCAACTTGAACGGCACCTATGGCTCCGGTGGTTTTAAAATGTAACTCTTTGATTATTACGTTTTTCCCTTTGGTAAAATTGGAGCCGGGCAAGTCTGTTTCGTCACTCTTAATATGGATTCCATCTTCGCCAATGGTTGCATCTTTAAGCCCAATAGTAAGTGGCGTATTCCACAAAGTAACATTTAAGCTTTTGAGTGATTTAAGTGCAAGTGTTTTACCTGTAACCGGAGACTTACTATCGCTTGGGAACAAATCCATATTCTCCGCAGACTCCTTGGTAGCAAGATAGCAATCATCTGTATTTGCAATTTTCCAGGGTAATGTTCCAAGCGGAATAAACTTCTGCCAATCTAACTTTGCCTGGTTTGTTGTTGATGCAAACTTGCCCGATTCGTTTGTACTACCTTTATGCAACTTCAATGTTTTTACAACAATAGGAATTTTTCCAAAGGCACGTAATTCAACATCTGTTACTAATGGTAAATCAATCGAAGAATTCTCCGGCAATGCTTTGTTGTTATTAATAACAACCTTCAACTTCGAAAACGGCAATCGTGTTTTCTCATTTATACTAAAGACATCGTTCTTAGGAATTTTTACAAATGCACCTGTTATCGTTTTATTTGTTTCATCGTACGATTCTACCTCAACAGGGAATCCATAGATTGATGTAATTGTAAACGACGATTTCTTAATAACAAAATCAACTCCCTTTATAGTACTATCAACAACAATGGTGCGAGATTGCGCCTGCCCAATGTATCCTTCGGCAGTTGCCATACAAGTTTGCTTCCCTTGTGGTATGCCACGCAATGTATATTGCCCATTGCTGTTAGTTAGTGCTTCTATCATTAACTCATCATATCCCTTTACACGTACACGCGCATTTGCAACAGGATTTCCCTTGTCATCTTTTACTGTGCCGCTAACACCACCACCATGTTCTAGGGTAATTAAAAGTGACGAGCTATCTTTAAGCGCACCAACTGTTACATCGGTTAATGCCGGAATAAAATACGTTGTGGCAGGTGCTGTTGCACGCACAGTAATAACACCGGGTAATATGTTTTCTAACACCGCAGAACCATTTTTGTTTGTTGTTTTAGTAACGGTACTAACAGTGCTTGTTGTATTCACTCCTTCAATAGAGAGTTTAACATTTTCAACCGGTACCATAGCAGTTGCATCACCTTTTATTTCAAACTTCCCTTTACCACCCGAACTACTTGCACCTTTCACAACCTCAACAACTGTTACACGTAACTTTGTACGCCTTGTCATTTTCAAACTACCTACATCAATAATATCAGCTTCATTATTATCACTTTCCGAGGTTATTCTTTCCCACATCGCATCTTTACCCATAGCTTTTTGTTTACCGTTCATTGCAGCTCCGGAAAACAACTCCATATACAATGCTCCAAACGCACCAACTTCAGATTCTGAATACAAGCTACCGTTGTTTTGCTTTATAGATGCACCTGCATAACTGTTCTTCCCCGATTCATACCCCGATTGCCGAGGCGAATATGATTGTAGTGGGTCACCATTTATACTTGCTGTTTGCCGCATGGTTTCAGTACCCATTACACTATTAGCCCACGATTCAAACATTGCCCGTTCATCACGCATTCCCCACCCAAACTTTTTAGTTGGGTCTTTTTCTTGTTCGTATTGTTTACCTTTCGCTGCTTTCTCAACAGCTTCTTTTACTTTATCCTGTATCTCTTTACTCACCCAATCGGGAACGCCAAACGCTTCCTCGGGTGTAATAACCAATGTAAAAGTGGTATCTCTATGCCCTACAGAACGAATATGTACATCATTTGTTCCATACAATACAGCTAAGGTAAATGCACCGTCATTATCGGTTGAACGCACAATCTTAGAATTCCCATTCAGCATTTCAATTGTTCCTGTAATTGGGTTACCAATATCATCGGTTAATCTCCCAACTAACGTACTTAATGAGTTCTCAATAATTATTGTGGTATCAACTATTTTGGGTGAGAATAAATTGAGCATCGCACCATAGAATCCATATTTACCTTGGTTCTCGGTATTCAAATACTTCTTTGCGCCGCCAACCTGCAAGTAATACTGCCCCGGTGGAACATTATCAAATACGAACCCTCCTGTAACTTCATCGCTCAACACTTTTATCAACGAAGTTGTATCTGCTAAACCAATTCCCGAATACGGTACCAACACAACCGGAGTAACACCGGGCGACATCAGTTTATCGTTATTACTTTTATCGGGTGTTAACACTTTGCCACGCACAACCGAGCGGTTCTTCAGCGTTACATCATACCGTTTGGTTATAACTGCAATTGCATCATCGGCAATTGCCGATTCATCCACACTATACAATGCCTGCACTGTATCAAGCGTAATATCTTTATCAATCTTTGCCGTTACGCGTATGTAAAATTTATCATGAACACTACCTTGCTGGTTCACAAACAAACGCGGAACAACTGTACCACCTGTTACATTAGCAATCATTGCACACTTCTCGCCGGCAATAGTATAAATCACGCTTATTGGCAACAGTCCTTCATGCTTTGTATATGGTTGTTGTGTCCGCCACGAACTCGAACGAAATATCTGAATCGTAGAAGCAGAATCGGGAAGTTTTTTTCCTTTCATATCATATACTTCGGTGGTTATGCGTTGCGTACGTGCCAGTCCTTTAATGGTACCAATGTCCTTCTTCTGCGCGAGAGAACCTTGCATTTCAATCACAGGGGTATCGTACAAAAAGCTGTAATCACCCGAGGCAACTACGCGAATCTTCCACGGCGTTTTGGTATCGGTTGCAGGGTTTGCATGTAATCCTTTTTTCTCAGCTTCCTTAGCTAAGTATTCTTTCATAGCTTTCTCGCCATCTTTTTTCCGTATTGCCTCTGCTTGTTTTTGTACTTCAGCATCAACAAACCCACCGCTTGTAGTTAAGCTAAATGTTGGAACTATATACGTAATACTAAATGCTCCGTTATCATCGGTCTTTCCGCTACCTATCATAGTCTCATACTGTGCATTCTTACCGGAGCCAACTTTGGTACTTGTTCCGCTAACCGATGTACCGGTAATAGCATACAACTTCACCGTTGTGTTCATTAGCGGATAAGATTCTGCATCGGCGTTATCGTTTATCACTTGCTGTGTAATTGTACCAAGTTTATTCCCAACCATTACCTGTTTTGTAACACCATCACCCTGCACAGCCGAAACTGCAACCGAACTTACACCTGTAAGTGGGGTTGGATTTTTCTTACTCTCGCTCTTTCTAAAACTCCACACAAGTTTACCCGAAACCATTGCGGTAGGAATAGTAGATGTATCAGCAAAATTATTCCTGTCAATATTTTTTGGTAAACCATCTGCTATAGTTGTTTTCTTCGTAGGAGATTTTCCGTTATCGCGCTTGCCTGCAAACCCAAACGAAAACAATTCACTGCGTCCTTCATTTCTTCCAAACGAAATCATCGGGTTATCATTCCGTACCGATTGCACTGTCCACGCATACCCTGTTGTACCCGTGTACGAATTCAAACGGGTATCGGTAGGCAAATACTGATACGTTGTAGATTGCACAAGTTTATCAAGCAACACAGGGTTTGTTTGTAAAGCAACCTGCGGTGTTTGCCCACGGAACACAGGCACAACCTTTAAGCGGTATTGCACCCGCGCACCTGTTCCGCCACCAATCAACGGCGTCCATTGAAACGTAGGTAAAACATCCGCCTGTAACGAATCGCCATTGGCAGGAACTATCAATGTTGGCGGGTCGGGGATACTAATCATAAACTGACGGCAAATTCTATCCTGCAACGTAATCGGGTTTCCTTGTTGGTCAATCACACTTACACAAAACTCATAACTCCCTTCGGGTATAGAGTTGGTCGTCATAATCGTCCGCTCAACCGAGGCATCGTAACTAATAGCACGGCGGTTAATAATATCACGCGCAAACCGCGTAACCGTACCGCCGGAGTTCAACGTATAGCGCGGCATGTTGGGGTCGTTATCCTTTGTTTGCAATAACGTTCTGCCGCGGTCAAGGTCGGTAATCGTCACCGAAACCCGAAGATTAGGAAATGTCTCCCGCGAGGTATTTGTTACCACCACCTGAATCTGGGAGTTCATTTCCTCCGTCCACGATGGCACTCGTTCGGGCATCTGCGCCGGAACAATCAAATTCACGCTAACCTGCCCAAAAGCGGCAACGGTTAAACAACAATATATCAGTAGGGTTACCGGAAATCGCATACTTCGCTCCTTGTGATTTCAATTCACGGCAAATCTACACAGCGCATATCACCAAAATATCACCGCCAAAATATTCTGCTATCGCCCGACCGCACCGCGCCGTAATTACTAACAAACCACTCCTTGCGGGAAAAATCCGCAATTACAAAACAGCATTGTTCGTGAATGTGTGTGTTATTATGTTTGCAGATAGAACCAGAGAATAAAAGGAAACGAGTAATCAAAAAAAACTTCCTCCTATTTCCGGAAAACAGCAGATAGGAGGAAGTTTCTGAGAGAAAAACTTCATCTATAAACGAGTTAGCACCAATGGCAAGACTACACAACAACAGACCAATGATAAAGATAAAAGCAATATACTTTTTGACACTTTTGACTTTCACATTAACCGCTTGTGGACAGACAAAAGGCGACAGAACTATTCTTGGAAAAGCCTACGCTGAGCAGGAACTTAAATCTTCACTTGCCGACAAATCAAAGCACAACGTAATTGACAACAAGACAGCAATTATTAAAGACAGTCTAACCGCAATAAATGTAGCCGAACCAATCCTTTTCAGTATTTACGGCAAAGACAACATAACTAAACAACGACCTTACGAAGTTTATTTCAAAGACAATTATTGGTTAATCACTGGGACACTTCCTTCGGGTTGGAAAGGCGGGACATTTCTAATTATCATTGACTCACGAGACTGTAAGGTTATTAGAATATCTCACGGTAAATGACAACGACAGACCGACACGAACGAACCACTGGTGCTAACAGGCGTAGCTGTTGCACAACTACCTAAAGTTTTACGTTGGCTGTATAGTGCGCTGTAGCATTATAGTTTTTATGTAGTGTGTTATAGCACATAATACACGTGGAAGAGTAAAAAACGATGCAT
>JAIBAE010000162.1 GCA_019695345.1 Bacteroidota bacterium
GTATAGAACAAATTTGAGTTTCATTAAGAACTCCTGTTAAAATGTGAGTAAAACAAATAAGCCCACCTTAACACACCTTGCTCCCTTACTCCCATGTGCAAAAACGGGCGGCATTTCATTATGTCCTCAACGCGGTACTTGGCAGAACCGTAACAAAGAACAATAAAGAACGCGCCCGCAAGCGGGCGTTCCCTTACTGTATTCCTTGTTATTAAAACTGCCAAGTTTACGTTGAGAATCCAGTAACTAACGCTTAACTATATATCAAAAAAGCTATGTACCTATATGTATCCTGATGCCTATTGTTTTACCTTGCTCCAAACTTACAATTGATTGGTTCAACGGCAAAAACAATTCTTATCAGTTCTTACAATTCAAATATGTTTAATGTATTGATGTAGATTTCTTAGCAAAATCTTAACAAAACAACCATTCACAACTTACAACAACATTTTTTATCATTCACTACTCAAAAACTACGGTGGTGGTACTCATTTTCTACGGTAGTACCTGAGTACTGAATGACTTTTGCGATGCTGTAACGGTTGGTTCGCACCGGGTTGGCGCGCTGGAGCGGTTGCTTCGGCAGAAGCGGGTAATAAATTTTCTTCTCTATTAGAACCTAAGCACATCGGGACGCCATAGTGTAGAGAGAACCAATGCAGGTGTTGTAATGCTATCCTTGTCTAATAACACTCTTGGGTAATCAATTTGTGTAGTATCAGTTAGTATCCGTACTTTGTTTTTGGTTTTGAATCCGAATACTCCGCCTTCCTTATCGGCCGGACGTGGGGTAAATGCTTGTGATTCCTGAACCGCGATAGTTGGTTCTATCTGTTGTGCTATACAGTTTACCATTGGTTGGTAATATTTACGTATTGTATCATCGGTTGAGCCACCTTTAAAATCCAAATAGAGGATTAACCGTGTACTATCGGGGAAGACGGTGTTATTAAACTCGTTTATGTAATTTGTTGGGAACCAATGTATTGGATGATACAAAAATTTTGTATGAGCGGTATTGGTATGCAATGCGTTATCAAAATTACTCCCATTCCCTCCCCAATTCCAACCAAGAATTGGATGAGTTTGATAGTACGTTTTATCATACACATTGGTATTGTTGAAATTTGGTGTATTGTTTTCGT
The DNA here is from genome assembly GCA_019695345.1 of Bacteroidota bacterium. Classification (GTDB taxonomy): domain Bacteria; phylum Bacteroidota; class Ignavibacteria; order Kapaibacteriales; family NICIL-2; genus JAIBAE01. Next base: position 1,149 of record JAIBAE010000162.1, read on the forward strand.
TTGTGAGTGTACCAAGTGGTGGAGGCGTTTGATATTGGGCGCTTACCATAACAGGTTTTACCAATACCACGAGCAACATTGTGACTGTGATTACAGCCATAGGTATAGTTTTCATTATGTGTTTCCTCTTATTTGGTTAATATGAATGGATAAGAGAAAACTTTATCTACCTGTTGTAGTGTTAACGTGTATTGACCATTGGGAAGTGAGGATACATCAAGAATAATCGAACCTTCTTGCTGTGAAATGATTGGTAATATAATTGATAAGTCTCTACCGTTCACATCAAAGACCTTTGTATTTATAGGTAACTCAGGTAGAAGTTCTTTAATAGTTATTCTAAGTATCCCTTTGCTTGGCTGAGGGGCAGTGTTATTCGTATTTGAATCACCAAATAAGACATTAGAAGTAAATATATTATTTGTTTCATACATTGCGAGTAGTACACTGCCGCATATTGCAAAATAATTTTTTGAATTGCTAATAGCATTTGCTTTAGATGCATTTGGTGAATAGCTTTTTATTATTCCTGTTTTTGTCTCAATCATTTGTAATGGACCCGGAGCCGAACCAAGCAAGAAATAATCACCACTCTGATTGAATTTGATATTATAAATATTTGGGGTCGGATACATAAACTTCTTTTGCAACGAATATCCATCATACATATAATATGTATCAAAGTATGATTTTGTTGAATCTCTCTTTCCTGCACCTATCACATCATTACTACCTGGTATTGCAATGAATCTATAAATATCTTTTGCAACTGCTTTCCGTTCTCCTGTTTCTATGTCTATGACTTCGCCTATGTATTCTTCGGAGACTTTCTTCTGAATACCATAATTATACACCTCTACCACCTCCGATACACATAACGTTTTTCCATCTGCTAATAATGCTACACTCTTTATACCATACGTTTTTACTACTCTATTTTGTCCGCTTCCACTTACAATTGTGTCCTCGTGGAGTTGTATGTCTCTTCTTATTTTTCCGGTTTCTCCATCCCATAAGGCATAGCCATTTCCACGCAATCCTACCACGCTTTTGTTATCATAAAGAAAATGATGTTCATGAATATTCATGTCTTTTTCAAATTCTACAATTACCTGCCAGTTGTTTTTCCAATCCACTAATTGCTTGGTGCCATATTTATTAACCAAAGCATATTTTCCATTGTAGGAAAAAGAATTGAAATAGAAGGGCTGTTCATCTAAGAACATTCCATCGGATGGTCTGTAAAAACGTGTTACTGAAGCACCCGTGGTATTATCCAATCCGGTTACTAATACAAATGAATCGTCTGGTGCAAATAATACATTACCAACATCCATATTGGTTTGGCGTGTGTAAAGTGTATCCCATGTTCCGGCACGGGAAAGAGAGACAACTGTACAGAACAATGCTGTACAGTATAGAACAAATTTGAGTTTCATTAAGAACTCCTGTTAAAATGTGAGTAAAACAAATAAGCCCACCTTAA
>JAIBAE010000163.1 GCA_019695345.1 Bacteroidota bacterium
ATGAGTTATCCTATGATTTTGCTACAACATCTGATGGAGGATGTGTTGTTTTAGGTACTACAAATTCTATTAATGGTGATATCTCTATTAATAAGGGTAAGAAAGATATTGTGGTTGTTAAATTAAATAATTTGGGTAATATTATTTGGACAAAAATATTAGGTGGAAGTGATGATGAAAGGGCAGCTAAGGTTATAAGTACAACTGATGGGGGGTACTTGATTATTGGCAGTACTAAATCAAAAGATGGAGATGTAACAATTAATAACGGTGAGTCTGATGTGTGGATAGTTAAGATGAGTAACATCGGCGAAATACAATGGCAAAAAACGTATGGTGGTGTTGGTTTTGAGACAGGTGTAGATGTTATTGAACAAAATTCAGGGTACTATATCTTAGCCAGTTCTTCAAATGTTGGCACACATGGGGAGTCTGATTATTGGTTGCTTAAGATTAATGTAAGTGGGCAAATAGAGTGGAATAAATTTTATGGCGGTAGCAAAAGTGAAGTTGCTCGTTCGTTTTCTAAAAGTAGTGATGGTGGGTTAGTAATTATAGGGGATTCTGAATCATCCGATGGTGATGTACCTGGTAACAAAGGTTCTATTGATTTGTTTATCTTAAAGGTTAGTGCTGATGGGAGTATTGTTTGGAAAAAAGACTTTGGAGGTAATGACGAAGAGGCGTTTAATGTCATTAAGGTTCTCAATGATGATTCTTTCATAGTAGCTGGTTATACATCTTCAACCGTAGGTGATATAACGGGTAATCATACTACTATAGATGCATTGATTTGTAAGTTCTCTAAAGACGGCGTACTACTTTGGCAAAAGGCATATACAGGTAATGATGCTGATTACGCTAGTTCATTTTCAATTTATACGAATGGAGATTTATTAATCAGTGGAGATTACCTTTCTAAAGATGGGGACTTTGCTAAAAACCTTGGGATGAATGATTTGTTTCTGTCAAAGATTACGTTTATTGATAAATAAGTATAGAGTTACAATGCCAATAAATCACTTTTTTAATTTTTCTACAATTTTGAGAGGTAAAATATGAAAACCGTCGTTTGTTGTATGCTGGCAATGTGTTTTTTCAGTTATGAATCACTAGCTCAAAGTATCACCCTTTCAACATCTCTCTATAATAAAAATGGAAACCCCTTACAAGGATATCATATCATTGATTTACGTTTGATAAATAACTATAGTAATAAAGTTGAAAGTTGGAAACAAAGTAAGAAAGTCATTTTGAAGGATGGAATTGTTTTTGTTGAATTAGGGGATGTTAACCAAGGAGCAAGCGGACCATTCCCAGAAGAGCTAATAAATACACACAAATTAGAGATAAGTGAGAATGGTGTAGTTTTACAATCTGTAAGTTTATCCCCACAACAAGACAATACACTAACAATCAAAACTCCACCAAGTTTGCAAGGTTCTAAGGTATTACTATCTGAAATAGACCAAGGTAATGCAAATGATGGACAGTTATTAACGTGGGATAATAGTGCTAAGTCATGGAGACCAAAGTTACCACAAGGCGGCACAACAACACAAACAGGCGTCAATACATTAAACTCACAGAAGGGCGACATTACAATAGAAGCAACATCCCCGCTAACACTTAGTTCAGTTTCTAATAAAATTACATTTGGTTTAGCGAGCAATGCAATTCCACAAAATACTGGTGTACCTGTTGGAACTGTAGTAGCTTTTTTTGGAAATGAAACACGAATACCTGAAGGTTGGTTGTTATGTGATGGAAGAACTTTTGTTAAAACAGACTATCCTCAATTAAGTGATTTATTAGACAACTCAGGACTATCACCTACAAATACTCCTGACTTACGCGGACAATTTTTAAGAGGTGGTAATTTAACCAGCAAAGGTAATCGGGACTCTGTTTCAGGTGATGCAAATTTTGCGAACAGAACTGGCACTGGCCAGAAAATAGGAAGTTTTCAATCAGATGCCATCCAACAACATTCTCACAACCTTAGGAATACGAACCAGAATCAAGAACAAATTTCTTTATGTTATGTAGGAGCGAACGGTTATGGAAATGCATGGTATTTAATTGATCCAACTTGTAGTTCTAACTCATCATATAAAAATAATCACGATGCAGGTTTAGCTGTAGGTAAAGTGAGAAGTGATATAGATGCGAATGGTAGTCCTGCTAGAACAGCATATGAAACGCGCCCAAAGAATGTAGCAGTTAATTGGATTATTAAAGCTAAACCGTAACATCAATTACAAATGTTTAAGGAGAAATTATGATTCGTGTTATAATATTTTTGTCCTTCTTTTTCTGTGCAATCATTCATGCTCAAAGCCTTAACTTTGGTAAGGTATTGTATGACAATTTTGGACAACCACTTTTAGGTTTTCATATACTTGAATTCAGACTTGTGAATGATAATGGAGTCAAGAGTTTATGGGGACAAAAGACTAGGGTATTTGTTTCCGATGGAATTTTAAATATAGTATTAGGGGATGTTAACCAAGGAGCAAGCGGACCATTCCCAGAAGAGCTAATAAATACACACAAATTAGAGATAAGTGAGAATGGTGTAGTTTTACAATCTGTAAGTTTATCCCCACAACAAGACAAT
>JAIBAE010000021.1 GCA_019695345.1 Bacteroidota bacterium
TTGTCCCATAGTGATTGTTACGTTGTAATTGACATTCCTCCTAATTCTTTCACAAACTTCATGCTAAATCTACTGGGGCATAACTCCTGCGTTCAACGGGGGGCATAAGTCAAAGGTTCGTGACACGTGTGCTTCGGCAGAGGCGGGGCAAGTAGATACTACTTCTAATCTGTCCATTTTTAAAGAAATTTTGGAATTTTATTTGAGACTGTTTGTGTACCCCCGTGTTATTGTTGTTGCCTACGTAAGAAGGTGTTATTTTCGTACACTATACTTCAAACAACTATTAACGGAGTTCATTCATGAAGTTTTTACTTCTGTTTACATGTGCTTTTTGTATTGCTATTACGGCAAGTGCACAGAATAAAGAAACAACTTCCACAGGAAAGAAAGGTACGGCTGTTATTCATGCACCATCGGACAACCCGCCATATAACGTAACTGTGCAGTTCCATGCGCCATCGGATAACCCGCCAACGGCTGCTGCTAAAAAAGGAAACGCAGTGCAAAGCCCAACGGCGCAAACCTTATATAGTCACGGTGACCCAACAGCTGAAGAACAGTTAATTTTAGAGTATGTTAATCAAGCCCGAGCAAATCCCCAAGCAGAAGGCCCACGCTTGGCTAATACAACCGATACACGAGTACAAAGCGCGTATTCGTATTGGAAAATAGATAAGACCAAACTTATTCAGCAGTTTAACTCATATCCACAGCGTCCACCGGTAGCTTTTAATGCCAAACTGATTACCTCTGCCCGTGCACATTGTACTGATATGCAAAAGAATGATTTTCAGGGACACACCGGCACCGATGGCAGCAACCCCGGGCAACGTATGCAAAAGGCAGGATATACTGCATTATCGGGTTGGGGTGAAAACGTTGCAGCGTATTCCGAAAGTCCTTGGCATGCACACTGTGGTTTAAATGTAGATTGGGGCACACAAAATCAGATTGACTTAGGCCACCGCCATAACATTATGAACTTTGCCACCAGCGACCAAGTGTGGAACGAAGTTGGTATTGGTGCACTACCAAGGTTGGGAAACACTCAGGTAGGTCCGTTAATTGTAACGCAGAATTTCTCCCGCACAGGCAAACCAATTTTACTTGGTGTTGTGTATAAAGATAAAAACAACAATGGCTTTTACGATATTGGCGAAGGCGTTAGCGGCGTAACAATTACACCATCGCGCGGAAATTATTATGCAGTTTCATCAACATCGGGTGGGTATGCAATCCCAATGGATGGCGTTACCGGCAGTGTTACCATTACTGCTTCCGGTAACGGTATTAACGAAGTTAAGCAAGCATCAATTTCCAGCGAAAATGTTAAGGTAGATTTTGGACAGGCAACAACGCCATCGGTTATTTTGTTAGACCCAACCGACCAAGGTTTCTTAATTACAACTACCGCAAAACTTACATGGATGAAAGTAAAAAGCGCAACCAAATACCATGTGCAGGTTTCGGAAGATGAAACATTTACAAAACTGGTATTTAACGATTCTACATTAACGGATTCAGCACGGTCTGTAAATAATCTTAAAAATCTTTCAACTTACTACTGGCGTGCCCGTGCATTTACAACATTAGGTTGGGGAGAGTTCTCTCCGGCATTTATGTTTATGGTTTCTATTAAGCCAAACAGTCCTAAGTTACTGGCACCTGCCGATAAAGGTACATTAGCAGGCGTGCCTATTACATTTATATGGAATAAAAGTATTCCCGATGCAGAAACGTACTCTGTGGAAGTAGCTAACGAACCAAAATTCTTCGATGGGTTGCTGTACACATTTGATAATCTCATGGACACTACCTATACATTCTTTGATGAGAAGAACTACATTAAAGCAGGTACAACCTACTACTGGCGTGCTACTGCAACCAATAGTGCAGGGCAAAGTGAATACTCCGATGTATTCACATTCTCGGTAAAAACAGGTTCAAGCCAGTTTGCCTTACTTTCTCCACCAAATAAAGCAACGGTTGGTAATAAACCGTATGTATTCCGTTGGAGTAGAAGTGCCGCTAATACCGACCACTATATTATCGAGATTGGTACTGATACATCATTCTTTGAAGGTCTTATCTATATCAACGACAAAGTAAAAGATACAACATTTACGTTTACCGACCCCGAAGATTCCATTAAAAAAGGTGTTACCTATTATTGGCACGTGGCGCCTGTGTTTAAGGACGATAGCCAAGGCGATTACACTCCGGCAAACTCCTTTAAACTTGGTACAACCGATGTCCCCGAAGAAGAATTGCCGGTTGCTATTAACGCTATCATGCCACAGCCGGCACAGGCGTTAACAACTATCTTTTATACTACAAAACAATTCGGACCTACAACTATAACACTGCACGATATTCGCGGAGCTCGCGTAGCAACATTATTAGATGCTCAGCTTGAACAGGGTATGCATACAGTTGCTATTGATTTTAACCAAGGCGACTTTGCAAAACTTGCCGCAGGCGAATACTTTGTTCGTATTACAGCTGCCGGGAAATCAGTAATTCATACATTGATTATCCAACGGTAAACAATATCCAATGCAACATCAAGCCGTTGTGGTTTTACTGCAACGGCTTTTTTTATTGTAGGTATATGCTATCGCAATGGGCACCAAGCATTGTGTTTTGTAATAACCACAACTTTGCCCGGATACAACAGCAACTGTTCCAGCAGGTTTATCGTGATACGATGTGTTTAGGTAGCGCGGTTCTTTCCCGCAGTATGTGGATGTGATGTTACAGATAGGATTGATGCGGCCAAGCGATAGCAACAACTACGGAATTACAATGCCTTCTTTTTTTAATTGGTCGTGAAGCCACAGTATAGGCATGTAATCTGCCTTGTGCAAACCGGATGTTAGCGATGTTTGAATATGTTTTATGGTACTGTTAAAAAACTTTGCGCGCTTTTTTGGTTCGTTGGCTAAGATGCCTTGGTAAAAGGCGCGGTAAGCGTTTACTATTTCGTGTTCGTGTGGTTGCAGTATTTCCAGATTGCGCCTGCTGAACCGTTTGGCAAAGTTTACGATTTCGCGCAGAGCGTCTTCGGTATCTCCGCGCATGTGCGCTATAATGCTTAGTATAAACCACGCATAATGATATTCGTTTTCGGGTGCGCGGTTGATTTGTTGTGGTAGTGTTTTGGATGCCGATTTCCAGTCGTCTAAAAATATATGAGCAAATGCTTTTAACACCATAAACCGGAAGCCAACGCGGGCATCGTTTACAACACGTTCGTAGTGTTCTTCTATTACATGCAGTGCTGTGGGGTAGTCCCGTAGTTTCATAAGCGAACTACAGTAGTTAAACAACACCAGCATATCAATTGCCGGAAGGTTGAACTTCTTCATGAATTCAATGGCGGCAAGGTTTGCTTCGGCAGCAGCTTTGTGGTCCGAAGCAACATTCATAAGCAACGTACCGTATGTACTAAAAGCAATAATTTTTTCGCGGCGTAGGGTTATGTTGTCGTCGGGTATTTGTAATACATAATCAACAGCTTTTTGGGCCGCTTCAAGCCGTCCCTCGCCACGATATTGTACGGCAATAGCTTTATGGCGGAAGTATTCAATCAGGGCGTTTGTTTGGGCGTGTATATCGGCATCTAAAATTCGTGGGGTGCGTTTGTAATCATACCCACTTGCTTCTACGGTGTGTTCGGCTGCAACACAATAGCTTTGCATGCGTTCTGCCTCGGAAACATAGAACAACCGAAGTACATCTGCTCGTTTTTGTATAAGTGCAATGGTATCCAACATCCGTTCGTGCGATATCGAACCACGGTAGTTAACCGAGAGAAATTGCATTTCGATAATATCAAGTGCCGTAGTGTAATCGTATATATCTATTGCGTGTGTACATGCTTTCTCGGCAACGGCATCAAACTCTTGCCATAATTTTTTAGCAAGCAACGTGCGTAGTAGGGCTATTTCGCGTTTTCCTTGGTTGCGTTTTAGCTCTTCGGTATAGGACTGCACCGTTAGTAAATCATATATCCTGTTTAGCAGTAAGCGGTATTCGTTGCGTAATAGGTAGTCTTCTTTATCGGTATATGGGCGGCTGTAACATTTGCTAAACACATCTTCTTTTTGTTCTTCCAGATGAATGCCCGCATTAACAGCCGTACACACAATATCCCACAATGTAATAAGTTCTTTTCTGGATTGTGTGCGTACATCGTCATCCACAAGCTCACGTTCGGATGGAGTAAGTGCAAGTACAACCTTTTCAATACGCAACAAAGCCATAATACCGGTTCTACAGTTAAAGTACGGGGCGCGCCAAGTATGTAAATAAGCGTATCACAATTGGCACAAATGGAATTGGGTACGAAACTACTACAAGATAAGTTTGAATAAAAGTTTTCCTTTACAGTAACAAAATTGCAATGCGGGCTAAAAAGCAATCACCAAGGCGTAAAAAGGCAAATACAACTGCCCATAAAAAGAGTGCTTTGCCCAAACGTAATGTAGTTACTATTGCACCTGCTGATGCCTACGATATGTTTCTGTTACAGTTCATTGCTTCCGAAACACCACATCCTGCCATTGCCGATACCACGCTTCCATACAACGATCTGTATGATGCCACACCATAATATCACAATCTGATTTTTTGGGATAGCGATGTACACCACTACTGCCGAAGCACGCGATGTGCGCGGCAACCCTGTCCGCTCCGAACCTTTAACGGCGCAGGACAAATCACAAATGAACAAACACCAACCTGTATGGGTAAATAGATATTCGCCCACGATATAGGTTACTGCTGTCATTACGCGAAGCAGAAGGAACGGTTCGCACCGGGTTGGCGCGCTTAAGGATTGCTTCGGCAAGTGTGGGAAACAAAAATTGGCATTTGATAATAATTGGAATAATATATGCCTGTAGATTATCTTGGAAGAAATAAGTGGATTCGAGGTTCGTTTTGTAAATTGTAGGTACTATTTATTATAGAGTAACTCTATGGAATATGTTTCGTCGCGGCTACAATACATTGAATTACGTAAGCATAGCGTACTTCAGATAGTGCTGTTCCTGTTTATTGCAGTAATGGCTTCGTATCTATTCTTCCATTTTGTTACTATTCCTGCATCGCAGTGGTTGTTTAAGGATTCCTTTAATGCTAAAGTTGAAACCGAAGGTGAAGACTTAAACCCATTTTTTAAATGGAAAGTAAGTGTAGAGCCACAAAAAAATAAAAAAGGAGAGGTTATCAGCGATGAACAACAGGATAAGGTTTATTATTTCGATCCGTTCTTAGCAGTATTCCCTATGATGACTGCATTCGGATTAGCATGTGCAGCATTGGGTACTGCAGTACTACCACAACGTATTGGTTTTGTGCGCCAAAAAATTGAACGTGAGGTAATTAATACATTACATAAGTGCGCACGAATAGAATACGGCGAGCATGGTGAAAAAGAGTTGGTTGAAATTTCCGACATGATTGTAAAAGCCGACCTTCATAAAATGCACGAGCTTGAAGAAACATGGAATATTCCGTTTCAGGATATTAATATTCTGAAAGCAGCAATAGAATGGCGCGAAAGCAGTGTTATAGGCAGAGTATTTAATGTTGGAGATGGTATCCGGTTGTACTTGCGAAATCACTTTACACTTCAGTACGAAAACCCTGTTTTAGGGTTAATTTACATTGGTGCGGCTATTCTGATTATTATTATTGGGTTGCGCGGGCTGCAGTTTATTCCTAAAGATAAACCGTCGCTTGTATTGTTTGCAATCTCGTTGGAGTTTATCCTGCTTATTGTATATGCGATTACTCTTATTTATACTCGCCATGAAGATACCGAAACAGAACCAACAAGCGATGTATCGGCTATGTTTATGGGCGATACCAGCGGCGATGCTACTGTTCAGGCACAGAAGTTACTGCGCATGTTTGTTGCATCGCGTAAATCATCACAGGAATAACTATTGTATTATAACCAAAGGTAAACAGTGTATTCAGCTCGTCCACCATATTTAATAGCACGTGCTAAGCAAATGGATTTGCTTACCAAAAAGCGTACTGCTGCTACACAAAGTAAAGGCAGTTTTGTGTGTGTTATGGGTGAAACCGGTTACGGTAAAACGGCTGTATTGGAAACATTTGAACAAGATGCGCAAAAAACTACCGGTACTTACGAAATGGTACGTGTAGAATGTACCCAACCTATCGGCACGATTAACATTGGTGCAATACAGCCAATGCAGCCGTTTGTAAAAGTGTTGGAAACATTAATGGAACGCAGTTCCATGCATGCAAAAAAGAAACTTGCCATGAATATCGGTCTTTCTATACTTGGGATGATTCCGATTGTTGGTGATGTGTTTGCGGCAACTAAAGAAGTTATGCGCGATTTACGCGAGTATAAAAGCGATAAGGTAAAGCAGGAATCGGGCGAGAAAAAAGGTGAGCAGGTGGTTCACGAATTTTATACAGCCATTACTTCTTATGCAGCGCAACATCCCCTTATAATGATGATAGATGATGCTCAATGGATGGATGCGCAATCGGTTGAATTGTTGAATCGGTTTTTGGTGAACATCAGCCAGTTACCTGTGCTGATTGTACTTTCGTTTCAGCGGGCAACAACCGAAGCTCAAAATTCTGCGTTAGCTGCATGGTTACACGAGCATATCAAGCACGACGACATTACCTTTACCGACCTCTCGGCATTTACCAACGCAGAAGTTGGTGAGTGTTGTACAATGTATCTGCCCAATTATAAAAAGAACGTACTGTTAGAGCAATGGCTGATAAACCGTACTGCCGGAATCCCCTCTACAGTGTGCGAATACCTGAACTACTTCCAAAAACATCCGCCCTTTAAAAGCGATGGAACATTGGATGACGATTTCCTGAACTCGAACATCGTTCCTGCATCGCTACAAGCAATGTTTTCTAAAAACATTGAACAACTGAACGAAGAAGACCGCAACCTTCTGGGCTTATGCGCAGCAGAAGGAAGAGAGTTTACCGTGTTTGTAATTTCCAAACTTATGAACACCGATGTGCTTACGGCAGTGAAGCGTCTTAAATCACTTCAGGTACGAACAGGGATTATCCGTAGCTTAGGCCCGCATGCACGTTATGGCGTGCGCACTACTATTTACGAGTTTACTCAAGCGTTACATTACACGTACTTCCATTCTACATTAGAGTTTGAAGAGAAAATAGAATTGCACGAACGTATAGCACGCATCCTGCAATTACAACACGACGAAATACAAAACGAAGAACTCCGTAAACAGATAGCGCCGTTTATTGCAGCGCACTCCTTAGAAGCAGGCGACCAAACAACAGCACGCTCTATGTTGTTGGAAAGCGCACACGCCGCCGAAGAAGCAGGTAGTAAAGATGTATTAAAAGAAGCGTACGATTTGTTTGAAGGAATTGACGGTGATGTAACAAACGAAACAACGCGTAAAGAAGAAAAAGAATTCCGCGAGTTGTTGAATGAGTTGGATATTACAACATCCGATGATGCAACAGTATCGGAGTTACGTCCGCCCGGAGTGCAAACACCACAAACAGATATGCCAGATGTTGGTGTAGTTCGCGATGACATCTTTGAATTCTTTTTCCGTGGCGAGTACGAACAAGCGGCATTGCGCGCACAAGATTTTCTCGAATCCAACGGACACCTTATTCTTCCGGGTGATAGAATACTCCTAATGGCAATGGCAGCACGCGCACACACCGAAAACGGACGTTACACACACGCCCAAGAATTGTGCAACAACGCAAGCCAACTTCTAACCGAGCACAACGACACTTATTCCAAGGCATACTTACTTAACGCGCTTGGCGTGTTAGCCCACAAGGAAGGTCACAGTAATCAGGCATGGGCGTATCTGCAACAAGCTGCCCAGTTAAGTATGGAACTCACCGACGAAGTTAAGTTGCTTACCGTAAGTAATGTAGCATTGCTACTGCGTGAAATTAATCCGCGCCAGGCACGTGCGTTTGAGCGGGTTGCAAAGCAGTTATCACAGTCCATGCACTTCACCGATTTCTACCACGATGTATTTGCAGTGCATTAATATCTTCTTTTGCTATCGCGTGACGGCACCGCATGTTGGTTTATGAATCCCGTCATAATGCCGGAGAGTCTCGCCGTTGTAGGTTCTTTCCCGCAAGCTGACAAAGTGTATTTGCTACACGCGTCTCGGTGCGGTCCGGCGATAGCAAAATATTAATATGCAAACCCGGTTCGTAACCGCATTGATTGCTGATAGCGATTGGTTATAGTTGTTTTAACGGGGTCTATGGTAACAATCTCCGATGTTGCATTGCTGTTGTTCAGGAATACTAACTCATTGCGGCGTGTGTTGTACATACCAACATCAAATGTACCGATTGCCGATGCACGGAAGTATTCGCGTTGGCGTATGTTAACAACAGCAATCTCGCTACCTAACGGAATATATGCAAAGCCATTTGGGGTAACTGTAAGGTTCCGCGGGAATACATCCTGATTTTCTATTCCGGTCTCCAATATCTCTGCTTCGCCTACAATGCTGCCGTTACCTGCTACCTCGTAAAATTGTGCATACGCCGATGTGCGTTGGTCTGCGCCACCTGTTTTCCCGTTGCCTAAGCATACAATTACAAAACCTTTTTCGTCGGTGTTTGTTTGTATAAAGGTTGGGTATGGTTTGGTTGGTAGTGTTTGTGTAACCGTGTTGGCAAATACATCGTTGGTGCGGATTATACTGATAGTGTTACTACCTTGGTTACATACACAAATGTAGTTCTCGTATGCGGCAATTGCAACGGGGTTCTTGCCTACTGTAATATCGCGCGAAGCATCTAACATTTTGTTGATAGTTAGGTCTATGATGCTAACAGTAGAATCGCCATTTGCCGTATATGCCGACGTTCCATTTGGGAAGCATATATCAAGTACCGAGTGTGGTGCTGTGTTTATGGATGCTACACTTTTATATGTTTTGCTGTTTATTACTTCAATGCGTTGTGCCGATGGAAGCAACAGATATAAGTTCTCGCGGAATTCAACAATCTTACGGATGGTATCGGTAAGCGCAATACCATTGGCATTCTTAAAAGCATCTTGTGCATCAACAGAATTGTTGGGTAAACGCACAACGGTAAGCTGACTTGGTGTTGCAGAATTAGCTGCTATATACCGCCACGAAGCATCGGTAAGATTAATGTTTTGTTCTTCGGGTTGGCAACTCCACCCAAATACTGCTAGTGCTATGCAAACTACAAGGCGTTTCATATTCCTTCTCCTACTCTGTATATCCATAGTTAATGTATTGTATCAATTACATCCGTGAAAGTACTTCTTTTACCAATGCCGTCATGCGTGGTTGTGCAATGTGTGCCGCTTCCAGAATCTCCGGTAACGAAACGGGTTGCAACGAGTCCGGGAAACACTCATCGGTAATTACCGAGATTCCCAATGCTTTCATGCCGGCGTGAACAGCAACAATAACCTCGGGAATAGTACTCATGCCTACTACATCTGCACCAATGTTCCGCAGGAAGCGATACTCGGCGCGTGTTTCTAAGTTTGGGCCGGCAACGGCAACATAAACACCCTTTTGTACTTTCAGTTTCAAATCGAGCGCGCATTGCTCTGCAAGTGCAATCAACTGGTTAGAATACGGCTCGCTCATATCGGGAAACCGCGGACCAAGAGTATCATCGTTAGGACCAATTAACGGATTATCGCCAATAAGATTGATATGGTCGGTAATTAACATAATATCGGCGCGTTTAAACAACGGGTTCATTGCCCCGCACGCGTTCGATACAATTACGGTTTCCACGCCAAGGGCTTTCATTATGCGCACGCCATGTGTAATCTGCTTCATGGTGTAGCCCTCGTAATAATGGAAACGTCCTTGCATAACAACAACGTTTTTGCCGCCTAATGTTCCAAACAACAATCGCCCTGCATGAGTCTCCACGGTAGAGTGCGGCATGTTGGGAATATCGGTGTACGAAATACTCGTCTGCACATCTACTTCGGTAGCCAAATGTCCCAGCCCCGTACCCAGAATAATCCCAACCGTAGGTTGTGCGTTAGTAAGTGCCCTGATAGCCGCTACCGACTCTTGTATCTTTTGTGCTAACTCCGAAACCATGCGTTACTCTTAATTCAAAAAAATATTACCTATGCAAATTGGGAAATTGCCCGAACACAATCAAATACAATAATCAAACATAATAATATGTTGCTATCGCAAACCGCACCGAACGTCCTTAACAAACAACCGTTGTTGTGCGGGAGAGAATGGTTTGTTCAATCTCATACGATTAGCGTTTAGGTGTGGATAGGCATTATATCCCGCCGGAAAAGGTTACTGCTATAAGTTGCCGCTTGGTGCGGTCGGGCGATAGCAAACAAATTTTGATAACCGATTTTTGTAACTATTGATTTTATCGCTCCGTATAACCGCACGGTTACAGCGTTTGTGTATATTGCACATAGTAAACAAACAGAATATCCACACGCTATATACAATAGTTTGTATCACTTTTGAAAGGGTTCCTGTATGGGACCATTTGCCTCTGTTTTATGGGTTGTTGTACCCATTTTGTTCTTCCTGATTTTTTACCGCCTTATCTTCAGGATTTTTGGTATCGTTATCATCCCCGAAAACAAGGTTGGGCTTGTTACTAAAAAGTTTGTACTATTTGGTGCACACAAAGAACTACCCGACGGGCGCATTATTGCTGTAAACGGCGAGGCCGGATATCAGGCAAAGCCACTTGCCCCGGGTGTGTATTTCTGGATGTGGTTTTGGCAGTACGAAATAAAGATGCAAGACTTTGTTGTAATCCCCGAAGGTAAGATTGGATTACTTGTTGCTAAAGACGGTGCAGAGTTAGAGACCGGCCGGGTTCTGGCGCGTAAAGTTGAATGTGATTCATTTCAGGATTCTGTTGCGTTTATTACTAGTGGCGGTCGTAAAGGTAGGCAGTCTGCGTTCATCACTACCGGAACATATCGTATCAATACATTCCTGTTTGATATTATCATTACCGATATGACGCACATTCAGGAAAACAAAGTTGGTATTATTACCACGTTAGATGGTATGCCCATAGAAGAAGGACAAATAGCAGGTAAACAAATTGAAGGTCATAATAATTTTCAGGATACGGATGCATTCTTAGCAAATGGTGGTAATAAAGGTTTACAGCCACAGGTGATTTTGGCGGGGTCGTATAACTTAAACCCGTGGTTTGTTCAGGTTGAACAAATTAACATGACGGAAATCCCGATTGGCCATGTTGGCGTTGTGATAAGTTATGTTGGTAAAGAGGGCGAGGACGTAAGTGGTGTTGAGTTCCGCCACGGTAATATTGTTGCTAAAGGGCATAAAGGTGTGTGGGCAGAACCGTTTGGCCCGGGTAAGTATCCCATCAACACGTATATACAACGCACCGAGTTGGTACCAACAACAAACCTTGTATTAAACTGGGCTTCAGCCCGAAGCGAGTCGCATCAATTAGATAAAAATCTTTCAACCATAACAGTACGTAGTAAAGATGGTTTCCCATTTAACTTAGATGTATCGCAGATTATCCATATACCATCCAACGAAGCACCAAAAGTTATTGCACGGTTTGGTAACATGATGAATCTTGTTACACAAGTATTAGAACCAACTATTGGTAATTACTTCCGTAACTCGGCACAGGAAGCTGATGTTATTGCATTTTTAACATCGCGTAAAGAACGCCAGGAATCTGCAAAGCAACATATAAGCAGAGTGCTTGAACAATACAACGTGTACGCAGTTGATACATTAATTGGCGATATCGTTCCGCCGGAATCGCTGATGAAAACACTTACCGACCGTAAGATTGCCGAAGAACAAAAAGTAACATTCGAAACCCAACGTCAGGCACAGGAAACACGCCAGAAGTTGGAAAAAGAAACAGCCATTGCCGAAATACAAAAAGAAATTGTAAAAGCAGACCAAGGTGTGCAGATTGCAAAACGTATTGCCGATGCCGCAGTAGAAAAAGCAAACGGCGAAGCAACCGGAGTAAAAATCTCGGCAAATGCCGAGGCGGAAAAAACAAAAGTTATTGCAGGTGCAGATGCCGAACGCACTAAGCTAACAGCCGGTGCCGAAGCGGAAAAGATTCGCGCACTTGCAAACGCCGAAGCCGAGAAAATCTCGGTTACCGGTAATGCCGAAGCGGAAAAGATTCTGGCAATTGGTAAATCCAGCGCCGAAGCATACCGCTTACAAGTTGATGCAATGGGCGGCGATAACTTCACACGCCTAAAAGTAACCGAAGCAATTGGCACAAGTAAAATCAAGATTATACCGGATGTACTTATTGCCGGCGGGTCAGGCGACTCACCCAACGGTCCAATAAGCGGGTTGCTTGGTTTAAAACTCATGGAAGACCTTTCCAAACAAACCGAGAAAAAACAGGAATAACTTTCCTACATACAACTCTTCAGCAAGGCAGATGTAATATCTGCCTTTGTTGTTTCTGCTATCGCAATCCGCACCGTACCGTTAGCCGTTTGTAGGGGCGTGATTGCATACGCCCGCCTTCATCTGCGGGAAAGAATCTCGTACGCCACACAGCATTTACCGTGATGAGAAATACGAACACGGAGAATCGGAGACACAGAGGATTGCACGGAGTTCTTTTACTCTACCATCACGATAACCGCTTGGGTTGTATTGAATATTCTTTCCAGCAGAGTGTGGATATGTTGATAAACCTGTGGATAGGTGCCGCAATGCGCAAGCACAGAATGAATACCGTAGTATTACCGTAGCAAATTGGTGCTTACGTAATGATAAGTTCGCAATGTAGTTATATGAATTATCACATTGTATAGGTTACTTCTATGAAAACTCTTTGCCATAACGTACTGTTTTACTGTGTTTGTATTGTTGTAGCTGTGTTAATGTTTGATTGTTCTGAGCAACCAAAAGAGCCAGCTAATCTTGCAGTTGAATACTCTGCACCTCAAACAATCCAGAGAATACGACAGACAACATTCAACAATTCAATGCTGAGTACCGACTCGTTATTGGTATCGGATATACGTATGATAAACGGAAAGAATGCAGTTGCGGTAATGTTGGCTTCGGATATTTCCAAGCCACTGTATTACGAAGCGCTAGATTGGCAAGGTTTACATATTTATCAACATCCGCTACCGGAGTTATCGGGTGTAGTACCTGTGGCTTGTACTGAACGTTGGGTGAGGTATTCAACATATTCTGATACAGAGAATTGTTGGGTAAATATAGATACCACCGTTGTTGGTGCACCATGCACAATTAACGATAACCGCTGTACTATTGATGCACGGATAACATCGTACACAGCACGGAATTCCAATTCCGGAAACATATTGCCTGCTTGCACGCAGTATGTACGTGTAACTACAGTTAATGGTACAGTACACTCTGCCCAAGGTAATATTCCGGTGCAATGGAAAATTACACGCAACGTATATTGCAGTTACCAGCATGGTATAGAACAAGCTATACAGGAACCAACAGTATTGGATGCAGGTGCATTAGGTAAGCTAACTGTTAGCGGGATACAAACTTCGGTTCGGTTTTATGTTCAGCAGGGTAAATCCTTAGCTATAGAAAAATAGAATTGATAGGCACTCTTGCAATACATGTACCGGGTGTATCACCATGAACAAACCTGTTACACCTACAACGGAGAAACCGCTGGTTAACAATAAGAAAAAGAAATTGAAACGTGTTGCTTCTACAAAACAACGTGCACGAGCAAAAGCAATTACCGGCTCTTTTGTAGAGTTGAATTCCTTATTGGCTAAACAAGCGATAGATGAATTAGAAGATATATTTAAAGAAAGCACGTTAACGTTACCAGAATCATTTCCCGTGTTACACAAAGAGTACTTGCAACAACTCTCGGGCGTATACCCGGAGTTTACAGAACTTCAGCTAAAAATATGCGCACTACTAAAGGTATATTGTACACAAGCGGAAGTTAGCGCTATCCTTGATATACCGTTTCATGTATTACAACAGGAAATTATAGATATACAACACAAGTTGCTGTTACCTTTGCCTAATATGGTAGAACAAACATTGCAACAAGAACACACTACAACATAGTTGATACTTATACTTATGCACAACAATCGCCAACAAATAATAGCAGAGATAGAGCAACAGCTGCAAAAAACTCGCAGTAAAGAGAAACGCATTGTGTTGTTAAACCAACTTGCCGCAGAATGCAAGGAAGATATCCCCCATAAAGCAGTAACGTATGCAGAACAATCCAGACAACTGTCCGAAGAACTGCTCAAACATGCAGCGTCCAACCTACAAGTTCAGTTTTACAAAAAACATCTTGCCAAGGCATTGCATATATTGGCCTTTTGTTTACGTACCACTACACGGATTCAAGAAGCTGAACAGTATGCCTTACGAGCTATTGTATTGTATAAAGAGCTTCATGAGCCAGAGCAAGTAGCATTTGTTCAGTATCACACAGGTTTTTTGTATTGGCTATATCACCGTTATCAGGATGCATTAGATATGTTTCGTAATGCAATTTCTACATTTTATAAGGTAGGAAATATACGATATTATCATAATGGCAGAACAAGCATGTCAAATACCTTGTTACGATTAGGTAAATACAGTGAAGCAGAAGAGTACCTGTTAGAGAGTATGCAATATGCACGCAGCAATAACCTTGAACCTGACCTATCGGTTGCACTTGTTGGATTGGGAAATTTATACGAAGACAGAAGTCAGTTTGATAAAGCGTTACCTTGTTATAAAGAAAGCATTGAATTGTTACGAAGGATTGGTTCGCCAATAAATCTGGCAGGTGCATTAACAGGAATGGGTGGTATATGTAAAATACTTGGAAATATATCGGAATCAATAGAATATAATAACGAGGCACTTAGTATATATAACCAAACTGGAAATATAACAGGTGCTGTTACTGTGATGGAAATCTTAAGTGGAATATACCTTCATCAGGGCGATTTTGAGAAATCAATTGCCATAGCACTCAACATAATAGAAAAGTTAGAAGGGACCGAATACAAACGCATTCTTGCAGGTGCATACAATAACATTGCATCGGTTTATATAGCACAGCATAATTATCTGAAGTCAGCAGAGTATTTTACCAAAGCACATGATATTTATGCACAAATACAAGATGTTAGGGGAGTGTGTTTTACTAATTCAAATATTGCTGAAGTATTTTCGGATAATAACCAATGGCACGAAGCATTACCATATATAACAACTGCCTGGAGCATGGCAACCGAAAATAAATTTCTCGATTTAGAAATTGAGATAGCTTCGGTGTATGGCAAAATACTTGCCGTTGTACAAAGCGATACCGAAGCACTACAGATATACAACAGTACATTTAATACGTGTATTGAGTTTGGGCACAAACGCGGAGCAATCTTTCTTTCCATGTATGCCGGTAATTCATATTACCGGCTTGGCAACCTTGCAGAGGCAGAGGAACGCTACCAGTATTCATTGCGCACAGCATTGGATATCGGCGAAAAACAACAGGCAATGAATGCACACAAGTGTCTTGCCGAGTTGTACGAGCGTAACAACGCATCGGCACAGGCACTACAGCATTACAAGGAGTTCCACACAATAGAACGTTTGTTGTTTAACGAACAATCAACAAAACGTATTTCATATCTGCAGGTATTACACGAAACCGAAACAGCAGAAAAAGAACGCGACATCTTCCGGCTTGAAAATGAGAAGCTGCAATCGGAGAACGAGTTTAAATCTAAAGAGCTATCGGCAATGGCATTGCATCTTGTTCAGAAAAATGAGATGCTGGATACACTACGAACCAAAGCTCGTGCAATCGTAGAATCCTATGCCGAAAAATCCCGACAACTCGCTATCGAAATGGTTCAGCAAATTGAAAGTAATATCCGCGACGACAACTCATGGGATTCATTCAATCAACAATTCACACAACTACATTCAGGTTTTGCACAAACACTCTCAGAACGATTTCCCAACCTAACACCAATGGAGCTAAAAATCTGTGCACTCCTAAAAATACAACTCAGCACCAAAGAGATAGCCGCGGCGTTAGTGCTCTCCACCCGCACCGTAGAAGACCACCGCAACCGTATGCGTAAAAAGTTTGGTCTGAGCAAAGAAGAAAACCTTGCTACATTTCTTGCATCGTTATAGAAGTAATTTCTTTTGGTACCCCACATCTGCCGAAGCAACCGCGCCAGCGCGGCAACTCTGTCCGAGCCGCACGTTCAGCGGCGCGTACTCAGCTTTGCGATGCTGTATCGTTTTGTCCCGCCCGTGTGACGGCGCACAACGGCACGCTTCAGCAAAGGAGGGAAACCACAAATAAAAAAGGGAACATCGCTTTGTGTTCCCTTGTGCGTTTGTACTTTTAGTTACTATAGTATTATACGGCATTACTTCCGGACAGTTTTTGTTGCAGCCATGCAATTACAGCTCCTGCACATACGGTTGTTATTGAGTTTGATGTTACATCAACAAGCATAACAGTGGTGGTCATGATGGTAAAGCTTGCAAACATCCAGAGGTCGAACCATACATACAATGCAATCGAGCCAATGGCAGTATATTTTACCGCTGTACCAATGCTGTTCACATTCATTTTATCAAATAAAACACTTAGTAGCAGCGCAAGTATAAGGTGCGCCCCAATAATTAACCCGAAGTTAGGATTCGTGTTGGCAATGCTCCCTATACTCTTCATAAATTCTGCAAAGAAGTTCATAAATACCAGCATATAAAATATAGAGCCAACTATTGTTAACACCACAGTTCCCGCAAGTGCAGGCAACAATATCTTTTTCATAAAACTCCCCTATAAATAAATAGAATAATGATTATTTCTGTACCGGTACATCTATTACCGGAATTGTTTGTAGATAGTCCCATATTGCCGATAGTTCGGTATCATCAACTGCGTGTAGGCGTGGCATTGCAGGGCTTAATACCTTCCCATTTGGTTTCTCGCCTGTTTTTACGGCATGAATAAACTGCTCCTTCGTCCAGGAACCAATACCATGTAGTTTGCTCATGGTAATATTTGGCGTTATAAATATTTTAAACTCCTTATCACTTATTTCATTCCCGCCGCCAAAGTACCCGGGCGATTTCTCCGGCACATATACATCGTTGGTTTCAAAACTTTTAGAGTGGCATTCGTAACATTGATACCGTGCTGTAGCAAGGTACTTCCCATACGGAACAGTATTTTCCGGAGATGGCGTTACAACGGGTGTTCCGGTATATTCTAACGGTTTAAACGCGCCAAGTTTAACCAATGCCCGCACTAAAAAGTTATACTCGGTTTTCTTGC
Organism: Bacteroidota bacterium; assembly: GCA_019695345.1. GTDB lineage: Bacteria > Bacteroidota > Ignavibacteria > Kapaibacteriales > NICIL-2 > JAIBAE01. The sequence goes on from JAIBAE010000021.1 coordinate 17,389, forward strand.
GCTCTGTGGCCGATGGTTGTACTATTGGTGAGTTAGAACGTAAGTATGCTATTATAGCACCAAGGTCTTTATCGGAAAGTAATGGCGACGACATCCAAGGGCCTATAAAGTTTCCGTGCCTTCCTATCCCCGTACGAAGCAGATATGCAAGCTGGCCATCGGAGTAATTTCCTATTCCGTGTTCTTTATCTTGTGTAATGTTTCTGCTCCAAAACTCACCAAATGGGTCGCCCGCTCTGGAAAACTGTCTGCCACTTAACTTACCGTCATCGCCCAGATGGCAATAGGCGCAGCGTTCTTCAACAATTACTTTCCCAACATGTAACTCTGCGGAATCGGTGGGAATAGTAACGGCAATAGACTTGGATTCGAATGTTGGCAAATCAGTAAATGCAATCCATAGTGCAACACATGCAAGTATGGCAACAATACCGCCAACAATTATTCCAACAATTTTCAGAAGTTTTTTCATATATCATAGCTAATAGTTCAACAAACAGATAACTGGTAGAAAATGGCATTATATCATTGAATGTTTGTAGCACATTTTGCTATCAGTTTTACCAATGCAAACTATTATCCGTAACAAGCAAATGCACTACGGTATTACTACGGTATTGCCGTAATGGGCAGGGGAAGTTATTGTGTTATCTGCTATCGCAATCCGTACCGTACCGTTAGCCGTTTGTAGGGGCATATTGCATACGCCCGCCTTCATCTGCGGGAAAGAATCTCGTGCGCCACACAGCATTTACCGTGATGAGAAATACGAACACGGAGAATCGGAGACACAGAGGATTGCACGGAGTTCTTTTACTCTACCATCATGATAACCGTGCGTATGTACGTGGAATATTCTCTCCCGCAGAGTGAGGATATGTTGATAACCTATGGATAGGAGCGGCAATGCGATAGCAGAATTACGATACTGCTACATCGTTACGTTGTTTTATAAATCTGAACGACCAATACATCATGTTTAGCAATAATCCCATTGCCAACGTCATACCCCATGCGCGCGGGTGCTGCATTGGAAATAACAATCTGCTACCTACATCGGTTAGTACATCCATTGGTTCGCGGAGGATATCCCAACTGTTCCAGCGTAAGTATCGCCCAACGTAAATGCCGTAGCTTCCAACAAACAACATGGCAGTTACAAGCAATCGTATGCTACGCGATGGTAAGTTCCGGCTGAGAATTTTTTCTAAATCCCACAAACTCAAAAAGCCAAAAAGAAGTCCTGTCCAAGCAAACGAAAGTACTAATACTAAATCGAACCAGATAGGTGTGGTGGAATGATCTTTTAAGTGGAATAAATCAGTAAGGATATACGGCGCATTAGGGAAGAATAACATCCATGTGCAGGCAACTACAATAAACAAGAGCGATTGCACACGTACCGTGGGTTTAATAATCAGGAACGATGTTAACATCCACGGGATAAACGCCAGAAACAAGTTCCAATTTAAGAACAGATACATCCCCGATGATGCATACACTACTCGGAACGCAGAGAGTGCAAAACAGATGGCACATAGCCCAAGCATAAACAGTGTTTCTGTGTAGCGTCCGTGTTTCTTTAAAGTAGAAATCATACGAGGTTAGCATGGATATAATACATAATACCCATGCTAACGATTTACAACAAATACAAGTGTTGCCATTACTTTTGTTTAGCAACTTGTTAACAGAGCAACCAAGTATTATTACAACTGCCGGTACGCGTCATTCCCGAAAACACGACATAAGCGTTTATCGGGAATCCATGAATTTATAACTATGTAGTATGGATACCCGTTTTCACGGGTATGACAGCATACGTACATTATCTTAACACGGCGCACCAATGTTCATACTATACAAACAACTTATTTCTTCTTGATACTAACGTTATCAAGCCAAAGGGTTCCGGGTATAAGTACATTCAGTTCAAAACGTAAACGTTGATATTCTTTTGCAACCGGAATAGTATAGACAAATTCTTTCCAATCGGTATTTGATTCTGTTGTTGTTAGCAGTTGTTTTGTATCGCCAGTTGTTGCGGCAATTCCACCTGCCTGAACACTAAACTTAGTTCCCTTATTCTTTACCCAAAAACGAAGTTCATATTCCGAGCCTCCGTCAACATCAAATTCCTTAGCCACACCCGGCGAACGCCATCCGCCTTGTGCAGTACACTCCTGAACATCAAACCGCAGAGATTGCTTGCCATCCTGAGGTGCTTCAGTATCAACACCAACTGTAAACTTAGCCGCGGGAACTGTTTTGCTGGTGTAGATATCCCAGTTAACAGGCATGCCCTGTTGCGCAACTTCAAAGCTGTTGTTGCTTCCGGTGTTGGAATCGGTAATACGCTCGCTCATATCAGAGCAACTAATAAAAAACAATGATGCAACTGCACCCACTAAAACCGATTTTCCTACAATAGTAGCCATACTTATATGGTAAATGTTATACAATTTCCGTGTGCTACGGGTAGTACCTGCATTTGTTTCAGTTTTAAGAATAATTCGTCTTAATAAACGAAAAAACTCTGCGTATCTGCCCTGTTAACTTCTGTCGTTATTTTTGAGAACAACAATGTTATTATAACAGATAAGAATATGATGTCACTACGTCCATCGTTACCACAACGGATAATATGTTTAACCGAAGAAACCACCGAAACACTGTATGCACTTGGTGCCGATGAACTGATTGTAGGCATTTCCGGTTTTACGGTGCGTCCGGCAATTGCGCGCAAAACAAAACCCAAGGTTAGTACTTATCTTGATGCCAATATTAACAGCATTGTTTCTTTAGAGCCCGACGTTGTTTTAGCATGGAGCGATTTACAAGCACCACTTTGCGCCGAACTGATGAAACAAGGAATACAAGTAATTGGGTTTAACCACCGCTCGGTTGAAGGAATACTCTCCATGATTCTTACCCTTGGTGCGTTGGTTGGTAAACCCACCGAAGCAAACATGTATGTAGAAACACTATTACACAAACTTCATGTTGCACAAACGCAAGCACAACAACGGACTATTCAGCCACGTGTGTATTTTGAAGAATGGTACGACCCGCTTATAACCGGCATCTGCTGGGTAAGCGAGCTTATAGAACTTTGTGGCGGCATAGATGTATTCAGCGAGAACCGGCAGTATCAGGATGCAAAGCGCAGAATACTTCCCAACACCGATGTAGTTATAGAGCGCAACCCCGATATACTGCTTGCCTCGTGGTGTGGTAAAGGATTCAAAAAGGAGAAAGTGCTGGCACGCCCGGGTTGGGATACTATTAACGCAATTGTACACAATCACATCTACGAAATAAAATCAAGCATCATTCTTCAACCGGGTCCGGCGGCGTTAACCGATGGCGTTGATAAACTCATGCACATATTTACCACGTGGGAACAATCTCAACAATAGTAGTAAATAGTTGCTAACGCCTGACCGCACCACACGTTGTACATCATAACACCAAACTGTTTGCGGGAAAAGAACCACGCACAAGCAACAACAGTTATCGTGATGGGAAATACTAACACGGAGAATCAGAGGCACGGAGTTTTTCACGGAGAAGAATTCTCATAAATCACACCCACACGATTTCAATTCTTATTGAGATAAGAATCTCTCCCGCCGTGGGTGAGTGGGCTGTAACATAAGGTTTGGTGCGGTCATGCGATAGCAAAAGTTATTGCAATACTACTTCCTCTCCGAGTGCGGGAAACAGAATGTTGGTGCGTGATGTTGCGCTGAGTTTTTGCAAAACGCGGTATGGGTCGCCCAGTGGCTCGTCGGATAAATCGAAGGTTCCAAAGTGCATTGGAATTGTGTACCGTGCGTTCATTTCTTCGGCGGCGCGCACAGCATTTGTTGGCGATATGTGTGCTGACCCCATAAACCATTCGGGTTTGTATGCACCTGCACCAATAATGCAGTAGTCTATGGTGCCAAACAGTTGTGCTACTTCGGGTAAGTGTGCATCGTAACCGGTATCGCCGCTAAAGTAGATTGTGTGTGTTGGTGTTTTAAATATAAATGCGCCCCACAAGCGTTTGTTGGTGTCGCTAAATAAACGTCTGCCCCAATGGCGCGAGGGTAAAAAGTACGCTTCAAATCCGTTGATGCCGGTGTATTGCTGGTACCATCCTGCAGCTTGTATTGCGTTAGTTTTTGTCCATGAGTAGAGCAACTCGTCGCACCCTAAACTTGTTCTAAACTTTACATGTGGGTTCTGCTTGAATAGTGCTTGTATGCTTGGTTTATCGGCGTGGTCGCGATGGTCGTGCGAAAGAAATATGTAATCAATATTTGTTAGTTGATTGATTGTAACAGGCAACGGCGATTTACGCTTTACTGTTGAACCAATACTACTAAGCACAGGGTCGAGCAGAAGAGTTGTACCACCAAGCCGCATAAAAAACGTTGCATGACCCAGCCACACAATGCAATCGTTAGTGGAAGTTAAAAACTCTCCGCTAGTATTGATTAGCATGGTAAACGTATCACGTTTCTTTTCCTGGCGGTGTGGGTTGCGCTCTGTTTGCCAACGAATCAACTTCTTCAATTCCGGCATAAACGGGTTGTACTGATTTACATAGCGTCCGTTTGCATCAAGCGGATTTCCATTCCAACCTTCTTTTATAAAACGTAATTCCGGGTTGTGTGTTTTCATATGTAGTGTTAATCGTGTTTAGGAATTACAACCCACTGTCCGCCAATGGGAAGTATAGTAACTGTTGTATCTGTAATGCCACGCGCTTGCATTGCCGTGCGCAAAATGCCTGATGCTTCGCCCACAGTATCAGCTGTTGAGTTAGAATAGGTATCAAAATGAATTGGCATCATGTGTTTGGCTTTTAAATCGATAAACCCTTGCAGCGCTTCAATGGGGTCGGTATGGGCGCGCTTCATAAACTCACGAGGATGAATAGGTGCAATAGGCATGAGAGCACAATCTATGTTGGGAAAGCGCGCACCTGCTTTTGTAAAAATAGAATCGTTATAACCGGTGTCGCCACCAAAGTACACGCGCATTCCGTGGTATTCCAACACATAGCCGGTGCATGAATTGCGCATCCATGTTTCATCCAAACCGTAACGCCCACCAAGATGTTGCACAGGAACCGCGGTAATGCTAATGCCATCGCGCGTCCACGTTTGCCACGGGCGTAACTCTATAGTTGGAAAGCTATAATTTGGCGTATAGGTTAATCCTTCTTGCGGAACAAACAAACGCGAGGTTTTATCTTCAATCTCATCAAGCGAACCATACGATAAATGGTCGAAGTGCATATGCGATACCAACACGGCACTTAAAGTTGGTAGTTTTTCTATATCAATACCCGGCTCGTAAAACCGCTTTGAAAGCATGCCAACTGTAGAAGTAAGATTGGGGTCGGTAAGGAAAAACTTATCATCCATTTGTATAAGCACCGTAGCGTGCCCAACCCACGTAACAGCAAGGCGCGCATCGCTCCGTTGTAATGTAGTTGGTTTGTTTGCAACAGGTTTAATGGGCTGTACGTACGATTCCATATTCCGCGAGAAGAAACTCCAGAACGGAACTTTACATCCACTGCTTCCCACAGCAAACAAGCACACTATAAGCAACGTACACAGTTTGGTAAAAATTGATGAGTTCACGTTAAAAGTACCGTATGTTTAACGAAATAGTAAACGGTGCCGCAGTACGTTCAGGCGTGTACAATGCGTTAACACCAAACAGACCAAACAACGTGTACAAGCCGGCTTCGTAGCCAAGAGTTTTTTCTGAACCAAACCACGAGTAATGTGCGCCAACCGAACACGATACATGCTCGCCATGTCGGTACACAGGCAAGAACGCACGTAATCCACTACGCGAACCCCAACGGGCGTTACCAAACTCTGCATTGCTCCATTCGGGTGAGATGTGTGCTTCAATCGAACCGCTGTGACGTTGGTACGGTTCTGCCATCAGCACTCGCCACGGAGTTAGCTTTCTGTTTGCTCCCCACGAATACAACAAAGGCGTTAGGTTCCACCGCACTCCGGCAAATACATCACCATTAACTGGCGTCCATGTAAAGGAAGGAACTAACTGCACTAATGCCCATTCGGGCGTAATGCGGCGTGGGGATTCTGTTGCTTGTGCTTCTATGCTATCGGCAGAGGTTTGTGCAATACAGGAACCGGCCGCCAAAACAATCAGCGCACATATATAGGTAATCATACATTGTTTCTACTATAACTATGCGGACTGTGTACGTACAACTATTGTTTATGTTGTAGGAGTATTTTGCTATCGCCCGACCGCACCAAACATGCATTGCAAACAGAACATAATATAGGCGGGACAATAACATATGCTAAGTAACACGGACTATTGTGGATAAGATACTATACAAATGTTTGTTGAATGCGATGCTGTACGGGGTGGTTCGCACCGGGTTGGCGCGCTTAAGGGTTGCTTCGGTAGATGAGAGTAAAAATATATCTATTATGATTTGTAGTTAAAGGATTAAACTTTTATCAACAGAATTGTGTGTGATAGCGAACTGCCTATATTTGTAAAGCATCGAATTTCAAAAATTAAGTGTATTCGGTATCTTTATATATAGAGCAGTGTGATACTGTAGATATTTGCGTTATTTTATTCACATTATAGGGGAGTTCTTTTATGGGAATGATGCAAGAGTTTAAAGAATTTGCAATGAAGGGGAATGTTGTTGATTTGGCAGTTGGTGTTATTATTGGTGGTGCATTTGGCAAAATAGTGGGAGCGATGGTTGAAAAAATCCTTAATCCTGTAATTGGTCTTGCTATTGGTGGTATTGATTTTGGGCAGTTGAAAATTGTTCTTAAAAATGCAGTAACTGATGCCACCGGAAAAGTAACTACGCCAGAGGTAGCAATTGGATATGGGGAGTTACTTAATACCATAGTTCAGTTTGTGATTGTTGCCTTTGTGTTGTTTTTAGTGATTAAATCCATGAACAGTATGAAGCGTAAGCAAGAAGAAGCACCAGCCGCACCACCAGCACCAACTACAGAGGAAACACTTCTTACAGAGATACGAGACCTGCTAAAACAACGTGCATAAAACGCAAGTTAACTAGTGAAAATGCATATGAAAGATGTGTGTATGTATACGCCGTAGAGAGAGTTGAAATGTAATTTTCTCTACGGCTTTTGTATTTATAGTTAGAAACGCAAGAATAATAATGTGATGTATTACTTTTATTTATGGAGATAAAGAATGAACACCAGACTGCTTTTCTTATGTATGTTACTTTTGACCGGTTCTTATATACTTCAAGCTACAGAGAATGTACAGGATTCTTCTTGGAAATCAAGTGGAACCCTTGGTGCAAACCTAACACAAGTAAGTTTAACAAACTGGTCGGGCGGTGGGCAAAATACGATTGCAATTACAGGTTTATTCAATTATGCGTTTAGTCATAAAACAGAGTCAGGGATATGGGAGAACTCTCTTGACCTTGGTTACGGAATGACAAAGCTTGCCGATAAAGATTTTCGCAAAAGTGATGATAAGATCATCTTGATTTCTAAGTATGGGTACAAAGCAACCGAAAACCTGAGCTACGCCGCGCTATTAGATTTCCGTACACAGATTGATAAGGGGTACTCGTATGATGCTAAAACCGACAGTGCTACCAAAATTTCAAACTTATTAGCACCCGCTAACTTATTAGTGGGATTAGGAGCAACCTATAAACCTGTTGATTACCTTACAATAACACTTGCACCGTTGGCAAATCGTTTACTGATAGTAGCTGATAAGGATTTACAGAACGGCTCGTTAGGAACTGATTCCGGAAAAGCAATTAAAAGCGACCTTGGTGTGCAAATGAACGCAACATTCAAAAAAGAACTTATGACCAACATTGGACTTGAGTCAAAATTGGTTGTCTTTGCACCATATGCATTGATTTCCCAGCAGTTAATAAACTGGAATACCATGCTAAACTTAAAAGTGAACGATTATATCAATGCAAGTTTTGCATTAGATGTAATTTACGACCCAAGAGTTGTGATAACTCGCGACGACGGAAGTAAAGGTCCGTCAACCCAAATACGTAATGTTATAGGTATAGGGTTTGGGTATAAGTTCTGATTGATGTAATCCGTTGTAAATACAGGAAAATATGATAAAATTCCGGTGATAGAATTCTGACATTATGTTCATTTGGCATAAAAATTTGTTGATGTGCATAACCAGAAGTATATTGCCTTATCATTTTGGCGATAACAGGGTATTGCGGGGGCAATATCCTGTTACATATATCTATTATAATAACGACGGAGGTCTAATGGAGAAGAAACCCTTCCGCCTGTCAGTGCGATGGATTGCTCTCGCCGTTACAGCATTATTGTTTAGTGGCATCTCAGCAAATGCTCAACAGGAAAAACCACAAACACCGGTTAAGAAAAAGAACCCAGCTGCGGTTTTTCCCGATGAGTATTCGGACTTAGATGACAATAATAGCAAAGGTGCTGTTAGCGATGAGATCAACCAAAAACTTGAAGAATCACGCCAATACTATTTACGCGGGCTTAGCCAAATTGAGCGCGGAGACACCACAAAGGCTGCTAAGTTGTTTGAAAGTGCTATTGATATTCTCAATGAATTGGCTAGTACTCCCGGCATTGAGCGTAATGAAGATTACTCGGATTTAGCACAATCTATTTTGGAAGATTACGAGAGCTACGTGCGTAGCATTGATAATCTTGACGAAAACTCATCAATGTTTATTCTGCGTGAGAAGATATTTCAGGAAATGGATCAGTATGCGCAGAGTAAATCCGGTGTACAACCATTTAAAGTTGGGGTAGATAACCAAACCAAAAATGGTTCACTTATCACATCAATACCGCTTACACAAAACGAATACGTTGCAAGAAGTATTACCTTCCTTACCGACCCGGCAAGTGCAGGTAAAAAGTACTTTAAAAATTGGATTGCACGTACCGGTAAGTGGTTCCCATTACTAAAACGAATTGCCCGCGAAGAAAAAATGCCAGAAGAGATAATTCACCTTGCTATGATAGAAAGTGGATTAAATCCTAATGCAGTATCGCGTGCTAAAGCTGTGGGTATGTGGCAGTTTATGCAATCAACCGGTTCATTATACGGTTTGCGCGTTACCCAATGGGTTGACGAACGACGTGACCCCGAGAAAGCAACCCGTGCCGCAATGCGTCACTTGCGCGATTTATATACCGAGTTTGGCGATTGGCATTTAGCATTAGCTGCTTATAACTGCGGTGCCGGTGGAGTAAAACGTGCCATCAAAGCATCGGGTATAGAAAATCCTGACTACTGGCAAGTGCGTGATTTCCTTCCAAAAGAAACACGTGGTTATGTGCCAATTTTTTGTGCTGCTGCGTTGGTAACAATGCAACATGAAGCATATGGTTTTAAAGCAGAAGAAATTAACTTCGAACCTGAATATCAGATTGATACATACGTTATTAAAGAACCTGTTGCATTAAAGGCTATTGCAAAATGCGCAAATATCAGTCTTGATAGCTTGATGCACCTAAACCCGGAGTTACTCAGGAATTCTACACCACCCGAAGGCGAGTACAGAGTAAAAATACCAGCGGGAATAAAGGAAGACTTTGTAGCATCACTTACTGCATTAACACCCGAAGAAAAACAGCCATGGATTACCCACGAGGTTCGTAAAGGCGAAACATTGGCATCCATTGCTGCTGTATATGGTATTCCTGCCTCGGAAATTGCCTCGGCAAATATGCTTGGCGGTTATCGCGTAAAACTTCGCAGAGGCTCGGTACTTAAAATTCCAACTGATGTTGCATCGGTTGTGCCAAACACGGGCAATCTTGCCTCTAATTCATCAACATCAAATCAGTCAACAACCAACGATTCATCAAACGATAACTCAACCGATAACGATGCAACTGAAACCGGAAATGATGTTAAACCAACGCAGGTTACACCGGCAACAGGTAATACAAAACGCCTTATGCACATGGTATCCAATGGCGAAACATTATTCAGTATTGCAAATCGTTACGGTGTTCGTTTAACCGACTTACGTAACTGGAATAATCTTTCGTACGATGAAGACAATGTACAAGCCGGATCTACACTTGTTATTAACTTAACAAACGTAAATAACTCAGCAAACGCTAACACTCCTATACCGCAGATAACCAAAGGCGAAACAAAAAGTATAGCGGTATCTACAGAGCCTGTTACACAGCCAACAATAACAAAGAAAGAACAACCAGAACAAAAAGAGAAGTCCGAAACAAAGGTTGTAAAAATACCGCGTCAGGTTGCAAAAGTTGTTGTACACAAAGTAAACCGTGGCGAAACATTAGCACAGATTGCCGACGATTACAACACAACCATTCAGGCAATCAGTAAAATGAACGGACTGAAACCCAAAAAAGGGTTACTTGCCGGCCAACTCTTAAAAATCGAAACCAAAGTAAACTCCGAAGAACCTTCGGTTGCTGCTAATAAAAAACACGAAGCAGCTGAAGAAGAACCACAAGGAAAAGCTACTGTAGTAAAGGTTCGTAAAGGGGATAATATCGGAACACTTGCTGCTAAGTACGGCGTACGCGAAAGCCAATTAATAAAATGGAATCCATCGCTTGCCGAAGGTAAAGTACTTGCCGGACAAAACATCAAAGTGTACACTCCGCAAACATCAAAAGGCAGCGCATCATCTACACCAAAAACAATCAACAAACTGCCAAAAAGTTACACGGTACGCAACGGCGATACTATGTACTCCATAGCAAACAGATATGGTGTAACAGTTGCACAATTACAAGCTAAGAATAAAGGTCTTGAACCATCTACAATCCGTATCGGACAAAAAATACGCTTGCAATAAACAACAGTATTCCAAAAAGTAAAAGGTCGGGAGATATAGTTTTCTCCTGACCTTTTTTATTATTGAGGATATTATATTGCTCCCACTTCTGCCGAAGCATCGCTTAAGCGCGCCAACCCGGTGCGAGCCAAACGTTCAGCGTCGCAGATAATTACTCTCTCGCAAAGTAGCAAAGACGCAGAGGGTACGAATGGTGTCTTGTTATTCTGAGCAATGTGAAGAACCTTTCGCCACTGCTTTGTCATTCTGAGCAGCGCGAAGAATCTGTTCAGGTGTGGCTACTGTATTAACGTAATTTTCGTAGCGACGCGCGATGCCTCGCGTCGAGGAAATACACAACAGTATGGCATTGTGCACTCTGTGAATAACTCTGTGCAACTCTGTGGGAACCTCGTACAAATGTAGAGTTTTTGCGCCGCTGTAACGATTGGCTCCGCCCGTGTGACGGCGCTGAAGAATTGCTTCGGCGTTGAACCGAAACTAAAATATTACACAGGAATTTGAATTATTCGTTGATAGCAGTGATATACCAGCTTCCTGCTATGTTGGTGGTAGTTAGCGAAAGTGTTTTGATATAGCCAACTTCGAGATTTACGCTACAAACGGTATCGCTGTTTTGTTTGCTTGTTACTGCTGTTACGGCTTTTTGGGCAACAAGGCGTTGCAAGCGTGCAACATCGTCGTACAACTCGTAGGTTTCAACGGCTAAATACAAACGTCCGCTTGGGTGCGCCATAATTTTTGTAGCGGCTTTAATGTTGTTGCTATCTAATTCTTTCTTGAACAACCGTACTGCACCCTGGGGCGAGTTTTGCGTAAAACTTGGTGCCGGAGCAATATTTGATGAGCCACAACCAACTACGCTAATGCATAATGCAATAGCAATAAGAAGTGTGATTGTATGTAGGTGGTGATTTGCCATACTTGGTGTATCGGACGAATGACACACAAATTTAAGATTTTACAATTCAAAAAAAAGAGAAGTTTCTGTAATAACCGTTTCTAATGCCTCGGTAGTTCCCGCAAACGGATGAACAGCCCCAAAAGTGTGTCCGGTTTTGGGTATAGTTATTCTGGATGTAATGGTGTTTGTATCGTGTTGAATTAGCTGGTCGGACTCGCGCAGTGGGGTTGTCATGTCTTGTTCGCCAACAATTATTCTAACCGGAATGGTTAACGAAGCAATTGCGGCTGTTAAGGAGTACTCTTGCGCATGCTGTTCGATATCGTTAAGGTACGATACATTTTGGCGCAATAACTCGTTGGTTCGGGTGTTCAGTACTTCAAAGTATCCGCGTTCGCGCCATTGTTGCTGTTGCCGCGCAGTATGGCGGTTATACGTTGATACCGGCGCAAGTAGCACTGCTTTGCTTATGCGTTGATTCCGCACTGCTGTAAGTAACGCTAACCCAGCCCCGCGCGAGTGCCCCAAGGCGTAGATGTTGTTATTCCACGTTATGTGATTTGGTAGTATTGTTTTATTAGTAATGGCAGTAAGCACAATCTCGCTATCAAGAAGTTCCTGCGTTATGGTATTGCGCGCAAACTTCTCGGTGTTGGTTACCGAGCCATCGCTATGTTCATCAAATCCGTTAAGCGAATAATTGAAGTTTACCACAATTGCACCGCGTAGCGCAAGTTCCGCACACAAGTAACCAAAAAAGCCCCAGTCCTTAAATGCCTTGAACCCATGCAGAACAACTACAACAGGCAATGCACTATTATTCTGCATTTGTTTTGGGAAACGTACATTACCGGTAATTGCATCGTTGTTACTGTTATACAACGTAAAGTCGGTACACTCAACATCAGGATGTTGGTAGGTAATGTTCATGTTATCCTTTACCTATTATCTTCACAACCGACCACGTTTCGGGCGTGCAAAACTGCTCGGCAAGGTACTTCATGTCTTGCAGGGTAACAGCATCAATAGCCGCAATGGTTGCCATAACATCTTCGTGCGCGCCTTCTTCCATTTCCATTTTGGCTAATGTTTGCATCCGTGCCGACATGCTTTCTAACGCCATAATTGTTGATGATTTTAATTGCTCTTTTGCGCGTTGTAATTCGCGAGCGGGAATAGTATCGGTTATCAGCTTTTGTAACTCTGCCGCAATTAATGTTTCTGTTCTCTGTAGTGTTGCTGTTTCTGTTCCTGCATAAATAGAAAGTATGCCGCAGTCGGTAAGTAACTGCAACGATGAATACACCGTGTATGCCGATGCACTTTTCTCGCGGATGCGTTGGTGAAGGCGCGAGCTCATACCATCGCCAAGAATTGTGTTTAACAAGCTCAGTGCATAACGCTGTTTAGACTGCGCACCAAACGTGCGGCGTATAAGCAGTAAATGCGATTGCTGAAATGTACGTTCTGTTTCGATATGTTTAGGTGTAAACATACGTGGCAGTGTGCGTTTGTGTTGTACAACTTTGCGTCTGCGTTTGTACTTCCCAAAGTACCGTTCTACCATTGCAACTGCGTTACTGTGCGATATATTGCCTGCAATAGCAATCACAATGTTATCGGGTGTGTAATATGATGTATGGAAATCATGAAGTTGTGTTGCTGTAATATTCTTTACGGTGTCGGCATAGCCAATAATAGGATTACCCAGCGCGTGTTTACCAAACACCGATTTTTCGCCAATATCCAGAATAAACTCTTCGGGTTCGTCGTCGTACGATTTGATTTCTTCTAAAATCACATTACGTTCTTTGCGAATATCCTCAGCCCGGAAAGCCGGGTTCATGGTAACATCGGCAACAAGCTCTACGGTTTTCTCAAAATGGTGAGAAAGTGCACGCACATAGTAGCACGTTTGTTCTTTAGAAGTAAATGCGTTGATATACGCGCCTAACGATTCAAACTGCGATGCAATCTGTTTGGAACTGCGCGATGTGGTTCCCCTAAACACAGCATGTTCGGTAAAATGTGCAATGCCTGCTTGTAGCGGTTGTTCGTCGCGGGCTCCTACATCAATCCAAACACCAAGCGAGAAAGACTGCACCGTAGGTACTTCTTCGCTTATAATCCGTATTCCGTTTGCAAGAGTACTTTTTTTGTACGTAGTAGTAAAAGGTTCGTGGGCGGGTAACTGAGTAACGTTGTTTCTATATCGTTTCATTTCAAAAGGTCTGTGATAAATCGTTTCAAAATTAGGAAACATTCAACGGATAGCAGAGAAAAATACTGTAACGGAAGTCTGCATGGCTTCCCACTTGCGCCGTAGCAATCCGCCAGCGCCGTCACACGGGCGGAGCCAATCGGTACAGCATCGCAGTGAATGTTATGTAGCCTTTATGATTTACCGGAATACTGTTATCTCAGCATAAAACATAAACTTACGTTTTACCACCGTAGAAAATGAGTACCGCCCCAACCAAAAACAATTATTACGTTTGCTAAGATTTTGCTAAGAAATGTTTCTGTTGAGAAAAAGTACATTTGTAATGATTACGTTATATAATAGTGTTTTGTTATTGCACCAATCAATTGTATGTTTGGAACAACGTAAAACAACAAGGCAACATATAGGTAAAAAGTAGATTAGTATTTGAAATATAATTAAGCGTTAGTTACTGGATTCTACGTGAAAATCTTGCAGGGTTAAATGAATCAGAATACAGTAAGGGAACGCCCGTTCGCGGGCGCGTTCTTTATTGTTCTGGTTCACGGTTACCTGCAAGTACCGCACGTAGGACATAATGAATTGCCGCCCGTTTTTGCACATGGGATAAAGGGAGCAAGGTGTGTTAAGGTGGGCTTATGGTTTTACTCACATTATAATAGGAGTTCTTTATGAAACTCAGATTTGTTTTTTGTTGGGCAATCTTGTTATGCCTGACACACACACTTGCACGGGCCGGTAGTATCAATGATACTGTTTGGACAAAGCGGCTAAAGTCACCTATAAGTTTTATTACTTTTTCTCCTAAGGGTAATTTTATTGTCGTTGTATCCGACACAACTACCTATCTCTATGATAAAAACGGAACAGTTATCAATTCAAAAATTCCATCTCCGACAGGGCCAATGGGTAGTAGCAATCTTCAAGTGTTTATCACACAAGACGAACAACGAATAATCATGCAACATGATTCTGTTATACAGAGTTATGATGTTAAAACAGGAGAACTCTTGAGGTCATTTGATGTTGATACAACACTATTCCGCATTGCAGCCATAAGCCCGAATGAACGATATTGCCTAACGCTTCAAAGTAGAAGTGGTGGTATGTTTGATTCTGAAAATGGTTGGAAGGTATGGGATATGCAAACTGGAAAAGTATTGTATTCTAAGGATTATCAGAAAGAACCTGATTTTGATGTTGTAGCTCCATTACAAGGTAACGTTCTTTGTCAATCAAACAGAATAGTTGTACTGGAATATCGGAGATACAAAAATTCTTCTCGTACGCAGTTTACGACTCTGGTTTATGACATCGAAACTCAACAAGTAACAGATACAATATTAAACACTCAAGAAGGATATAGTTTCAATGTCTCGCCTGATTGTAATTATTTCCAGTTTAGAACCGATAGAACAGACTCCGGGATTGTTGTAAATAACCTAAAAACAGGAAAAGAACTATACAAGGTAAGATGCTTTGGAAGCACCTCAAGCACCATTGCCTTCACACCCGACGAAAAGTATATAGCTATTGGAGACCCAAGTGCAGGAACAATCAAAATACTTAACTCAATTACTGGAGAGTTAACATGGAATGCCCCCGGTTCAGTTTATGGAATTAGTTTTAATAATGATTATTTGATGGCAATGTATCTACAAGAGTATTTAGTTTTAGCAAAACCAAAATTAAGTTCCACTAGTGTTACTGGTAATGATATTATTGAAACAGATAATGTTCTCTATCCCAATCCAAACAGCGGTATGGTAAGCTATAGTATTACTTTAGATAAACCAAGTACCATCATCAACGAAGTTGTTTCTGTATCAGGTGAAATTTCTTTTCGGAACGAAACCCCATTGTTAGAATCCGGGAAACAAACAATTACCATTCCATTAGATAGTGTTGCTAACGGAGAATATCTGTTGAAGGTAAACGCCGGAACCAAAAGCATTACGTACAAACTTATCATTAACAAATAGGGATGTACAACCATGAAAAACCTAATCATTTTGGTAACAATATTCGTTACCACACTTTCGGCGTATGCACAAAACAATATTAACCCACAACCCCTCGGTACCTTCACTACCGATAACATTGATTGGAATAGTACTGTATTTAACACTAACATCAACTATTTTGTCCGCTCATGGAATTGGGCTCGCCCCTGTAAAAAGCTCGATGATGCCTTGTACATTAACAGCTATCACAACATAAATTTCGACAACATCATCGAAACCAATCTCGACGTACCCGATAATCTACCCGTGTTTCAACAACTCTACGGCGACCCCAACAACTGGTGGCGAGGTGCAGGATTAACCCAATCTTGGAGCACACCAAGTTTATTTAATACACAAAGTATGTGTTACCACCCCGAACTAACAGTCGACACAACGGACAGTTTTCAACCCATGTTGAACGATGCTCAAGGCGCAGTATTTGGGTGGTTAAATAATATGTAATCCCGCTTACGCCGAAACGAAACTCAAGCGCGCCAACCCTGTGCGAACCAACCGTTTACCTATCGCAATCATATTGTGTAGGTTATCCACATGAGTAGAAAATGAGTACCACATGAGTAGAAAATGAGTACCACCCTATTAAAAAACATTATTTACGTTTGCTAAGATTTTGCTAAGATTTTGCTAAGAAATCTACATCAATACATTAAACATATTTGAATTGTAAGAACTGATAAGAATTGTCTTTGCCGTTGAACCAATCAATTGTAAGTTTGGAGCAAGGTAAAACAATAGGCATCAGGATATACATATAGTCATTTAGTTTTTTGATACATAGTTAGCGTTTGTTACTGGATTCCATACTAAAACTTGCCAAGTTATTGAATCAGAATCACAGTAAAGGAACGCCCGCTTGCGGGCGCGTTCTTTATTGTTCTGATTCACGGTTCTGGCAAGTACCGAGTATGGAGCATAAATGAAATGCCGCCCGTTTTTGCACATGGGAAAAAGGGAGCAAGGTGTGTTGAGGTGGGCTACTTGTTTTACTCACATTTTTTAGGAGTTCTTTATGAAACTCAGATTTGTTTTTTGTTGGGCAATCTTGTTATGCCTAACCAACATACTGTTATGTGCCGGAGGTACCGAAGATACCGTTTGGACGCGGCGGCTAAAGTCACCAATAAGTTTTATTACCTTTTCACCTAAGGGTAATGTTATTGCTGTTGTGTCTGACACAACAACCTATCTCTATGATAAGAACGGAATGGTCATCAGTTCAAACATTCCATCTCCAACAGGACCACTGACTAGTTTTAATAATAAAGTTTTTTTCGTGCAAAATGAAGAAAACATATTGATGTTACATGACTCTGTAATACAGATATATAGCACACAAACAGGTGATTTGGTTCAATCATTTGATATAGATACAACATTGATTCGTATAGAGGGCATAAGCTCAGATGAGCAATATTGTTTAACAATACAAAGTAGAAGCGGAGGAATGTTTGATTCTCAAATTGGTTGGAAAATATGGGATATGAAAACAGGAAAAGTACTAAAGTATAAAGAGTATAACGAGCCGCTTCCGAATGTCCGTAAAGTATCTCCATATATGGGTACATTTTTGTGTTCAGGTAACAAAGTAGCTATAAAGGAATTTAAATATTACAATTCACCACCCGGAACATCAACTACGTACACAGTTATTTACGACGTAGAAACGCTTACTCCTTTAGATACAATTCAGGAAGAAGAAAAATCGTGGAAATTTACCATGTCACCGCAATGTACGTACATAGCATATAATTTACAACGCAATGATACCGGAATAAAAATCTACAATGTAGCCACTAAAAAACTTGTGCGCTCACTTCGATGCAATGGCAATTCTGCCAGTACAATAGCATTTACTAATGATGATCAATATATTATAGTTGGGAATGTTGGTACTAACACTATAGATGTTACAAAGGTATCAACCGGAGAAAATGTATGGCATTTAGAAGGCACTACTCCACAGGGAATAAGTATCACAAGTGATAATTATTTGGCATTATTTGTTTCGTACCATTTGGATTTATACAAGCCAAATTTCCTAACAAGTGTTTCCGATATATCTCATCAAACAATTAACACAGTCATCTATCCAAATCCGGCAATTAAGGATTTACAATTAGGGGTAGAAATAGTATCACCATCAAGTGTAAAAATAGAAATAATATCTTTAATCGGAGTAGTAGTTTATCAAACAGAAACCCCACTACTCAACTCCGGTAATCAAACAATAACCATACCGTTAGAGAGTGTTGCTAACGGAGAATATCTGTTGAAGGTAAACGCCGGAACCAAAAGCATTACGTACAAACTTATCATTAACAAATAGGGATGTACAACCATGAAAAACCTAATCATTTTGGTAACAATATTCGTTACCACACTTTCGGCGTATGCACAAAACAATATTAACCCACAACCTCTCGGTACCTTCACTACCGATAACATTGATTGGAACAGTACTGTATTTAACACTAACATCAACTATTTTGTCCGCTCATGGAATTGGGCTCGCCCCTGTAAAAAGCTCGATGATGCCTTGTACATAAACAGCTATCACAATATAAGCTTTGATAACATCATTGAAACCAATCTCGACGTACCCGATAATCTACCCGTGTTTCAACAACTCTACGGCGACCCCAACAACTATTGGCGAGGTGCAGGATTAACCCAATCTTGGAGCACACCAAGTTTATTTAATACACAAAGTATGTGTTACCACCCCGAACTAACAGTTGACACAACGGACAGTTTTCAACCCATGTTGAACGATGCTCAAGGTGCAGTATTTGGTTGGCTAACCAAACAACTTGGCGCACGTGGCACCGGAACCGACCAATGGCGTTGGGTTTTGCAAGCAAATCAAGTAAGTGGTACACGTGTTAAAGTTCTTTCCAATGCTTGGAAACCTGATGCCTTTACGTTTCTTGATTGGTTAATTAATCAAGGTGATCTGGCTGACACGTGGGCTACAGGCATGAATGATTTACAAACTGGTTCTATTCTTGATACAGGTTTCTACCATCCCCGTAACGGTAAAAGAATGTACTGCACCATCAACCTGCGTGCAACAAATACATCACAAATAGCACAACATCTCGATGACCCTGTACTGGCAATCCGGCTTCCGTATGTATTGTATGATTCTGCTTCAGGAAACAGTACAAACGGGGTTATTGTATTTGATTCATTACCGAATGCAAATGCCACACTAACGCAAATAGTTGGGCGCAATGCAAACGATACACGTGGGATGTATCGCCCGCAACAACTTTCCCGCGATACCATAATTATCATAACAGGAAGGATGTTACAAAACGCCAATACCGATAACAGTGTAACACTTTCAGGATTTTTCTTTGCTGATGGTTTAACTCACCAAGGAGTTTATGACAACAACCCAAGGTTTAAGGATGAGCGTGGCGACATACAAGCATCTTTGCAAAGTATTATAAAATTAGATGTTGAGGCTTACTATTACGGCAATGTAGATGTTGCAATAGATTATATAAGAATAGAAACACAACAAGCCCGCAAAATATACTTTGGTTCAATAGATAACCCTGCCCGTGATTCTTTACAAGAAACAATAATACGTTTTATACTTAATAGTAAGCACCCACGCCTTGCACGTATTTATGGAGTAGAAGAGCGAAGACAATCATGGTGGGGTGTTAACCGCTATTTCAATAAACTGATGAATGATAATGCCACAACCGAACTGGGTATTCATGAAAATTCACCGTACAGCCATTATATGCATGCAACTGGGTATAAAGAGCTTTGGAATGCATATACGTTGTTATTTAATGCAGGTGTTGCAGCTCCTTATCTACGATATGCTCATCATGATTCTGTAGGTACTGGTAATAATATGCATAACGTCTTTTCAGCAAGAACTTTTGGGTTTATGGCCGGATATAGTGGTAATGATTGGCTTACAAATCTACCACCATCCAACTGGGATACGCTTAAATCACATTACGAAACCATTATCAACTCTTCAACACAACCCGGACTTACCGGATTTGCAAATAATTCCTATGCTCCGTACCAAAAATTTAATAGTGGTAGTGCAACGCATTATACCCTAGGGGTTCAATTTGAAATTGAACAACAGTTATACCAACGGTATTACAAACAAAATGCCTTCTTGTTTGGCTCAACAAAATGGTGGGCTAACATTTGGGCTTCATCATGGGGGTGGCGTTTGGATAATAGTATTAATACAGCAAAGTTGAACGCTAATGAGGTACGCCCTAAAACAGGGGAAGAGCTACAATATATACTTTGGAACACAATATTAATGGGTGCTAAAGGTATTCAATATTATGCTGATATAAGTTTACCTAATGAAGGTACTGGTTTTGGTGCATTAGTTGGTTATATAGTTCGTGACCCACTTGGATATGCGAACAATAATTATCCAACGGGTAACGCCTTGCTGTATTCTGATGTAGCAGGCACGGATTGGATGGATTTAAATGATATACAAAGTAATAATTGGAGCAACATTGTTCATATACAAAATAATTGGTTGAATTTAATGGGTACAGACCAAAATCATATTTATGTAGGTATGAAAACACCCCGAGTGGTTACGTCAAAAATAAATAAATGGATTTCCGACAATGAACAAGAGTTATTGGCATTGAAATTACAGGCATGGTATGGTAAAGGGTTTGTAAAAATGTACACTCAACATAGTCAGTATCAGGTAAACGATACACTGTTAGGTCATTATGTTAATCTATCAGGGCTAAAATCGCGTCCAATCAACCGAGTTCATCAAGATGGAACACCTTACTATGAAAACGAATCGTTACAGAATGGAGATTCAACCTTTGCTGATGTAATGTTACATAAACATTCATCATTTTCATTAGACAGTGTGTTTTATCTTGGTGTGCAATCACGTAGAACAGACCCACTCTTCAGAGAAAGTTCCTATAATAATGGCGAAATGACTTTTATACCTACAGCAGATTGGGATAACCTCATGCAAAACGGTGGAACATATTGGCGTGACAACAATAGTCAAACAACCGCTTGGTGGCAAGACAAATACTGGAAACGACAAGGATGTAGAGAAATCACAATTCCATTTAACTATTCCACATTGCCAAGTGAACCCCGATTACTCCATGTACAGGAAGTAGGAGGAGGAATAGATACGATAATAAGAACAACAGGAAAATTGGCAATCAGGTTTACTCCCGGGGAGGGCAAGCTTTTGAGAGTTACAATCCAACGGGCAAGGTTAGATGTAGCAGAAGGAGAACTTCATAATACAAATCAATCCAAAATTGTGGCATATCCACTCATGAGAGCAAACTATGCAGGTTGCACCCTTGATGCTACCGATAGCGTTGTATATTACATGACGTATGCACGTACAGATTTTCTAACTGACAATCAGGAAGTATATTTCCGTCGTTCATTACCAAGTAAACAAAGTGATAATCACACGATGGGTTTACAATGGGAAGATGAGATATGTTTGAGTTGTAATGGTATTCTGAAGTTAGATAACCGACTTCAAATGTTACATTGTGGAGTGCCAACTATTGTAGTAAGAGTAGATACCGCAGATAGAGATTATAGTCAAATGTTATGTGCCAATGGAATACCACAGCTAAAGACCTATGTTGTGTATGGTTGTGCAGACAACATAGATTCTACCAAATTCAGAGTAGTTGAAAACGTATTTTTAGCACAAGGAACTATAAATGTTGGTAATGCCTTGGAAATTGATAGTTCAAATGGGATTCGTAAAGATGCCTATGGAATAAACACAACTGATCAAGAATTTATCTGGACATGGACCTCACCTGCCGTAAACGCCTCATCAAGTGGTAACTACTATGCGTATTCGGATTCCTTATTAGGAATTGTGACACGTTGGAAACCTGCGGATGCTTTGTTATTTGATGCTAACCAATCAGATAAAAATTCTGTACGTTTTTCAACTACAAGTATCACACAATGTTTACATCCATCCTTGAACACCTATTCAAGAATTAGTCAATGGGAAAATGAATGTGCGCTTGTGTGGGAAGAACATGGAAGACCGGAAGCACCAAGTAATATTATTCCATACACAAGGATTAAGTTAAATCCAATTACTAACCCGCCACAAACAATGCATTTTCTTTCAAAGAATTTAACAAACTTCACGCCGTTCAGGTCACAGTGTAATATTGATAGCAGTGTTGTTCTGCTAAGTCTTGATACCATTGATGATAAAGAGTTCCCAATGGTGTATCGTGGAGTTGAGAACTATCATACAGTAAATCCAACTCCGTTAGTAACAAGACATTGGGATAAAATTATATGGCAAAATTGGAGATATGATACTATATATCATTCGGAACTATATTTACGGGGAGTAAATTCTCAGGATTCATGCGCTACTACCGACGCGGGGTGGAATGTATGGTGGTTAAATAAAATTTGGTCAGAGAATGTGTTTCTAGTTAATCCCAACATTACACAAGGCGGAGGTGTAAGAATAGATCCAAATGATAACGCAACGAATATAAGTGATAGTTCAATAGTTGTGAATTTTTCGTATGATCCACCTCATGATACCAGAATCATGCAAGCACAATTTGGATATTGGTCTGTCACACCAAACTTTAACTTGTTATCAATAGAGAATTTGAATAATAATTTGAACTACGTGCCGTATGTTCAAGATATTACCGATGGGGCATATCCGCATGTATCGGCTCAACCGTGGGTAACAAATTCATCATCATGGAACATCAATCGTAGGATATATTCACCAGATTGGGAGAGTGCTACAATAGTTAGTTCGGCACAATACTTTTATAAAAAATTCAACTCTGAAAACTCAAAACCTTTACATTACACCGGATATTACTTTGAAGGAGACAGCAATAGAATGGTAAAAACACTGTTCTCTAATATGAAAGTTGCCAATAAAGATGTATTGTTTGCTCCACAACGTACAATCAGTAATACAACAGTACTAGCAAAAACAGATACAATATATAGTACATGGTTTACTGTTGGAAACACAACAATCCTTGATTCATATTTGTTAGGTGTTAATAATCCTTGTGTAAAAATAGAGGTAGAAAAAAGACGGGAAAGTAATAATGAACCCGTAGAACGATATACACTACCTTATACGAGTTCACGAAATGACCGTGAAAAACTCAAACATCGTTACACTTTACTTCGTGGAGGCAACAAGTATTATAGAATAGCATTAGTTAACCTGTGTCCACAACGAATGAAAGTAACGGAAGAAATTCAGATTGATGGATTGCGTTCAATTGATGAATTGGGTAAGCAATCAGATGGAGAAGAATATGTTTACAGCGTTGATTTAGGAAAGAGTTTTGTAGCTGATGATGTGTTATTTATCAAACCAAATCCGGCAGATCAACTGATAGATATTACGTTTAACGGATTATTAGAGGATATAGAGACATCAAACTTTGACTATAGTTATGAGGTTGCAGATAATATTGGAAGGATAAAACAGAAAGGTCTCATACGGGCAGGTGAGTCGATACAAGTAAATACAAGTGGTTTATCTCAAGGTTCATATGTAGTTCGTGTAAGAGGTTCGATAAATACATTGAGTAAATCTTTTGTGATAATGAGATAAAGTTTGAGATTACTATTAATCTTAAACAAAGGGTGACTGTGAGCAAGGGAGCGCAGTCGCCCTTTTTTATTTTCACTTGATAGTTATTAAAGGAGCAAAGCACTTGGATGTTGACGCTGTTGGCGGTGATTCTCTGCAAACCACTATTGCAGAATGGATGAATACTCATTTGAATCAGTCACGATAAAGGTTGGAACAGTAGATGAACTTTTCTCTCCCGCATGGCAAGGCACACGGGAGAGAGCTAAGGTTTGGTGCGGTTTGCGGTAGCAAATTCCTATGATGAAATATATGATATAATCACAGGACCTCTTTAAAGTGAGATACCCCCAGACGTCACCACTCGTCTGGGGGCACTCCCCTTCTCACCTTTCACCACCACAACGAAAGGAGGCATTATGTTTAACCCAGAGCATATAGCTCTTCTGCGAAATTAAACTCTATTTTGTTGTACGCAAATACTTTTTTAAATCTTTGTAAATTTTTTTTTCATATCCGTTAAACCAGCCGTTTTTTGCACGTACTATTACGTAGTTTTTTCGCTACTGTTTCTGGAAGTGCTATTATTATCAGATGGTTCTGTTTTGGTTACGTTGGTATCGGCAATTTCTGTAGCTGCATCGGTGGCATTTTCTGCTGCGTCCGGCTGAATGGAATCCTCGTGTGTTTCGGTTTCATCGGTTGATTCTTGCCCGGCAAGAGTATCTTCGGTTGCTATTTCCGGTTCGGGTGGTGTTTGCGGTAACAGCATTCCGGCTTTGAGTTCCGCGAATGTAGGTATCTTGGTGTTTACTATCATAAGAAGTACGATTCCGCACGATACGCAGGAGTCGGCTATGTTAAACACCCAAAAGCGAGTCAGGTGCTGACCAAACAAATCCATATCAAAGAACTCGACGTCTATAAAGTCCACAACCTGACCGTAGAACAACGGGGCAGAACCATACAATACCCCATAGAATACTCTATCTACCAAATTACCAATGGCTCCGGCTAACAGTAACGATACACCAAGTTGAACCCACACGGAAAATTTGCGGAGCTTGTATAAATACCACGCAAGCCCACCTGCCGCCACTACCGAAAACAAACTCAGAAATATCTTTCCGGCTCCGAACTGAATGCCAAATGCCATTCCGGGATTTTCTACATAACTGAACTTTAGGAAATCACCGATGACGTTAACACTTTCGCCAAGCATCATGCCTTGGTGGGTTACACCAAATAACGTAAAACCCTTTACCCACACTTTGGTAATCTGGTCTGCCAGAATAAGAATGATTGATAAGTAAAAAAACTTCTGTTTATTCATACGTATTAACTGATAGTAGAATGTTCGATTTATTGGGACGCGAAGATACGAACATGATTGTTATCGGCTTAGCTTGTTTTGGCGTAAGGTTGCTGCAAATTGCCTGAAGTCTTCTAAGCCAAGCGTGTTTATTACATTGGCTTCGGTTAGCATTCCCTTACGGGCTATGGTTACGCCATACCACACCTCGCTTAATGTTGCGGTTTCGTGGGAATCGGGGTTAATGCCAATACGCACTCCTTTTTGTACGGCATAGGCATGCCAACGCCAATCCAAATCTAACCGGTATGGGTTCGCGTTTAGTTCTATAACCGTTCCTGTTTCTGCTGCGGCATCTATAATGCGTTCCATGTCTATTTCGTAGCCATCGCGGGCAAGTAACAAACGTCCGGTTGGGTGACCAAGTATGGTTGTGTACGGGTTACGGATAGCCGCAATAATCCGCTCGGTTTGTTGTTCTTTGGGCAGACGGAATGCCGAGTGTACCGATGCCACTATCATATCAAAGCGTTGCAGAATCTCATCGGGGTAATCTAACGAGCCATCGGGAAGAATATCGCTTTCAATTCCTTTTAGTATAGTAATGCCCAAACCTTCGGCGTTGACTGCATCAATCTCATCGTGTTGTTGTAATACACGCTCTATGCTTAAGCCGTTTGCATAGACGGCTGTTTTGCTGTGGTCGCAAATGGCAATGTAGGTAAAGCCCAAACGTTTAGCTTCTAACGCCATTTCTCGGACGCTGTTCATGCCGTCGCTCCAACGGGTGTGGATATGCAGCATACCGCGCATGGCCGCGGGTTCTATTAAGGCGGGTATTCCTGCTTGTTGTGCTACGGCCAGTATGCTTACGTCTTCGCGCAGTTCCGGTGTTATGTATTGCACGCCACGTTCGGCAAAAATATCTTGCTCGGTATTCTTTTGTGGCATTGCCTTAACCGTAGGTAATGCCGTAAACGCAGAAACAAAGTCATCGCTTCCCGTTGTGCGAAACAGTACATCGGCAAAGTCCCATTTGTTGGTACAATGCACAATAATGTTCATCCCGTTCAGAACTGTTTCAATAGTATCGCCGTCGCAATCGGCTTCTAATGTTTCGGCAAGGGTGTATGGGTCTTCGCAATCGGCAACGGCAGTAATGTGGGTAACAATTTCACAGCCGCGCCGCAACTCCCCACTTGCTTCCACGCGCTCAGCACCGGCATCTAACAGTTGTTGTTCTAAAACAGCATACACCAACCACGCTTTGTTCATGTGCATTTTGCCTTGTGCATTGTGCCATTGCTCTATGGACTGTAGTATAGATGCCTGAGTTTTTGCGCCAAACCCTTTCAGTTCAATCAAACGGTTTTCTTTGCAGGCGTATTCAAGTTCGCCAATGCTGGTAATGTTTAGTTGTTCGTATAGTGCTTTTGCTTTTTTACCGCCAACACCGCGAAGTTCCGTCAGTTGTAAAACACCCGCCGGGATTTTACTTTTCAGGTCGTTGTATTCGGCAATGGTGCCTGTGTGTACATACTCTTTAATTAGCTCTTGCAATCCCTTGCCAATGCCACGAATAGCAGTAAGCGAGCCATCTTCTAATGCGGTGCGCACATCCACGCCCGATTGCTCTAACGCCCGCGTACCGTTTTTCAGCGCACTGATACGGAAGTCATTCTCACCAAGAATTTCCATCAGTAGGGCAAGTTGTTCCAGAATTGATATAAGGTTTGTATCCATAGGTTCATGTAGTGAATAGTTACAAGCTACAATTTACTATTTCTTTTTCTGCTGACGCATGGCCGCACCAATCAACCAACAATCAACAGCCATCATTCTGCGGATGAGAGCCGCAGTGTTCTACCTTGCAGTTATCGTGAATAGTTTATCAATATAACCGTAGGAGCGAATAGATATTCGCCCATGTGTAGATAGATGATGAATGAACATTACACAAAAACCGGTAAGATTCTTCGCGTTGCTCAGAATGACGAAGCAGCGTTTATACCCTTTGCGCCTCTGCAAACTTTGCCTCTTTGCGAGAGAGTGATTAACAGCGACGCTGAACGTGCGGTTCGCACCGGGTTGGCGCGCTTAAGGTATGCTTCGGCATAGGCGGGAAGCATGATTTGTATATGAATTACAATTTCACTTATTCGGATTTGCCTATCACTTACTAACCGGCAGGTATCACTTACTAAACAAATACCGTGTTTGATATTTGCGATTAATAGCTTGCACTATCGTTCATTTACATTTATTCACCAAACAGGCAATGCGGGGTGCCTGTTGTTTTATAATCAAGGAAATATCATGATGCGATATGTTGTATTCCTACTGTTGTGTATTACCCTTTCTATTCCCGTGCATGCCCAGTTTGGCGGTATTAAAGTACCAAAAACTTCGGATGTGAAACGAGCTGTTGAGAAGGAACTTAAGGAAGAGAAAAAAGAAGAACCTAAGGAAGAAAAGTCAACCGAGAAAAAAGAAACTCCGAAAGTCGAAAAAAGTGTTGAGAAGAAAGAATCAACCACGCCATCGGAAATGAGCGACGAGCCACCAGCACGCGGCGGTAACTCGCGCGAAAGAACTCGCGGTGGCAGAGGTGCCGAGCCGGAAGTGTTATCGGCCGACCAGCTTACACCTACTAAAATGGATTTTATTTTGATGGAAGTGTACAAGCGCGAAGTACGTTATATGTACACCGAGGAAAAATTAGCACAGCTTCAGAATTTTGACCGCGCCGCATACGATGCAAAATATGGCCCATCGGTACCACCTGTTAAAGGCCCGGAAGGCAATCATATTAAAAGTGTTAACAAAGTACTTGAGGATTACGATAATTGGTTAGAAAGCGAAAAAGTATTAGATGAGTTTGCAAACTACCGTTATAGCGAAGCGCAAAACTCCAACGCACCTGCAGATAAATTAAAAGCGTATAATCAGGTTGTTACTGCGTGTAAGATTATCCAAAAGATTTCTCCAAACAACAAACAGGTTGGTCCTAAGTTAGAAGAAGTAAAAAAGCTGATTGCCGCAGTAGAAAAAACTATGGGCGCTGCATTTACCAGCGATTACCACCGCGAGCATTTAAACCAAATGGTGTTTAGCAGTAAACCATTTAAGCCCGGCGAAGAAGCAAAAGGCGACATCCGTAAAAGCTTTAAGGCAGGCGAAACGGTGTATGCTACCATGTACTTAGGCAGAAAGGTTCGCCAGGCATCGGATTCGTATGCACAGCAACCAATTGAAATACGAATGGACGGTGGGTTAAATGGTATTGGTAATGTGTGGGTAACAACACCAATGCAGGAAAATACATTCTTACAGATTGCAATTATTCCCGGCGAAGACTGGCTAAAAGAAAACTACAAACCATACTTGGAAAACAACGAGAAGTTCTACCAAGGGTTTATGGAAAACATGGCTAAAGCACTTCCAATTAAACACGAGCTAAAAGTGAAGTTCAGCTTCCGTGCATTTAAGGCAGAAAAGTTTGAAGAAGCTTTTACGTACGATATGAGCGACGGTGCAGAAGCAATGCAGGCATTAAGCAGTAAACTTACAAGCCAAGGGTTAGCAAGTGTAAAGATTCCCGCAGCAGGAATGACCAACGCCGCATTAGAAAAAGAAATGTTGGAAATCTGCAAAAAGAAATTCTCTAACGATACCTGGTACAAAGCTGTAATTGTAAGCAAAGATTGGACGACACAGAAGAACAATCTAACTGGTGCTATTCTTGGCAGAGAAGTACTTGCCGCAGTAACCTACAAAAACTTTGGTGGCGAATGTGGTTTTGAATACATAACATTTGAACAAGAATATACCGGAGCCGGAAAGTACAGCAATACATTGCGCTTCCGTTCATCGGGCGGTGGCTCGCGCATGTCGTGCGATAACGTTAAATAACATTATATAAAGCAAAAGAAGTCGGCTGTATATTACATTACATATCATGTACACTATGAACATACGTATAGTTATAAACCTGTGGATAGGAATTGTTGCGTTTATGCTGTGCAATTCGTGTGATAATACGAACGGACTTGTAAATACAGCCGACCCTTTGGCATCTATCTCGTGCGATAGTATGCCCGTTGGAAAAGATAATACAACTTTGCGCATTGTTGCAATTCAGCCCAACCCAACAGGCGATGTAGATGACTTCCGTGAATCCATTGTGTTGATGAATTTCAATAAAGATATGCGCATCAACATATCAAACTACTACATCAAAAACTCCCGTGGCGACCGCTACGATTTAACTGCCGGTTTTACTACAACGTGCGAGAAAAAAATACAGATAATTTCCACCTTAGAGTTCCTAAAAAACTCGGGCGACTCGTTGTTCTTGTGTTACGGCTCCAACGATATTTACCAACGCATTGGCTACACAACCGCCACCGAAGGCGCGTATATATTTATCAAGTAGAAAATAACATTTATGTATTCCCACCTCTGCCGAAGCACGCCATACTACGCCGTCACCCGGGCGGAGCCAACCGTTCAGCGTCGCAGTTAATTCTAATCAACGCAAGGACTCTACACGTGTGCGAGATTCCCACAGAGTTACACATAGTTGTTCACAGAGTACACAAGAAAGATGCTTCGCATTACTCAGAATGACAAAAAGAGATAGAACGTGTATTGTTGTTCAATATAACCGTAGGGGCGAATAGACATTCGCCCATGTAATGATTGGTGAAGATGAACTCACAATAAGGCGATAGATTCTTCGCGTTGCTCAGAATGACAATAAAGATAATGAAGTATTACGGATATGATGTAAGAATACAGAACATAACCCCATGCTTTAGCGTGGGGAAATCAAACATAACAACATGCTCTCGGACTTTAGTCCTGAGTGGTTGCAGGGCTAAAGCCCATGCCTGCGTTAGAGGTTTCTTCTCCGCGCTAAAGCGGCGGAGTTATTGAAATACGTTGGATTCTTCGCGTGGGGAAAGTTACTGCACAATAACACCACACACATTAAACTGTGTGCCGTTATCAATCATAATGTTGTAACGCCCTGCGGCAAGTGTTGGTGGTAATGGTTGTAACGGTATATCTGTTTCTCCTTGGTGTAAGGCACCACTCCAAAGTGTTGTAATCTTTTTACCATCCATTGCATAGAGATCAATGGTGTAGGTGCCATGTTGTTGTACTGTTACTTGTACACGGATATTATCTTGTTTTGTTAGTATGGTGTTTTGTGCTGTAATTGATATACTTGGCTGTTGTATAAGTGTATCTTGCTCTGTTACACCAACCGTTCCAACAACACCAAGATAGATGCGAAATAAACTATGTTCAGTACCATCATAAAAAACTGCAATATCGCCAAGCCCATCATGATTGACATCACCTACACTAGAAATGTTTTGTGTGTATAGTTTATCATCTGGCGTAACTGGAATTGCTTCAGGTATTTTTGCAATTGGATTTGGGTTAGTGCGTGGATCACCACCAAAACATAAATCATATCCACTGAACAATGAAATTGTGATCCAACCTGGGAACTTTAAATCCGGAATTGAAACAGGAATCTTGTACTTAGGTGTTGTTTGGCTTCTAAACCACAACTTCTCAAAATTATCATTGTCCAAATTGTATAATGTACCTATCCATAATAAACTATGTTGTGTATTGTTGTATAAGTGGAATGATTTAATTCCTAAAGGAAAAGATTCACTATTCCCACTACTTAAAAACTGAGTACTCAACTTTTGATATTCAACTTTAACATTAACTCCAGATGTAATAAAGCGAATTTCCCAAATGTGTAAAGAACTGTTAGAGCGGTTGTTATCCCACGTCATGGTTATCATACGTGCTTTGCCGTTGTTGGTGTAGGCATCTATAATGCACTCCTGATATAACCCTGCATCGTTGGTGTGGGGTAAGTTAACTACTTGCATTTTGCTTAAATCTGCATTACCGAAAATGATGCTCCCTATATTGTATTCTTTGGTGGGTTTGCTATCACTTGAAACTAGGACATCTTCTTTTCCATCATTGTCGAAATCACCCTTAAAGTATCCTACATTAAATCCGTTTTTTCTTATATCATTATAGTACGATTTAACTTCGGGTGTATCAGGAGGAACTCCATTTTTTTTACCAACATAAAAACTACACGTACTTTGGAAATAAAAGTCTTGTATACCGTCACCATTAAAGTCACCCATTAGGTGTGCAGCTCTTGCTCCCCAATTAAACATATTTTCGGTATCACCTTTATATCTGTTATATATTGTTGGTGTGTTTGCACTGAAATAAGGTATAAAAGCATTCATCCCACCACGTGCAGTATCAAAGTTTGGAAGGTACGTCATGTTCTTACCAAAGCTGGTATTCTCCAATTCATACCACACAGGAAGTTCGGGAAGTTTGGAGTAGTCTTGTGCGTGGGTTGTGTGTGGCAGGCACAGTAGCACAAGTACAATTGTAATAGCTTTTATAACAAGCATTGCAGGGCGGTTTCTTTTGTTAGGTAATTCTGTTGCGCCAAACATAGCGTTGTTGTTTCCAACCTGCAAACTTGTTTTTTTTGGTGGTGATTGAAAAAGGAGTTTTTGCAGAGTACACAATGCCTGTTTATTTTCGACGCGAGGCATCGCGTCGCTACGAAAAACTACGATTATACAACAAGGAGACAGATTCTTCGCGTTGCTCAGAATGACAAGGCACCATTCGTACCCTTTGCGCCTTTGCAAACTTTTGCCTCTTTGCGAGAGAGTGATTAACTGCGACGCTGAACGTGCGGTTCGCACCGGGTTGGCGCGCTTGAGGTTTGCTTCGGCGAAGGCGGGGAACCATGATGTATTCTAATAACCACGTAGTATTACGTATAATTATAAATAGGCGATTATAGATGATTTTTTATCACTTACGGGGTAATTTTTATCACTTATAAAGTAAATCGTATCAGTTACTAAAGAGAATGTATTTGCTGACCTACGCATACATAGTTTCGTAGTGTGGATTTGATGCAACGCGCTATTACTCGGCATTGGGGAATGTTGTTAGGCAGTTGCCACTCACATCAACTTGACATACTACGGAGAGGGAGATTCTAAAGGATTAGACCAATTGTTTTTTGTTCACCTTTTGGAGTTTCCCATGAGTTTCTTCTTTAGCCGCTATGGTAATATGTGCGGTTTACATTTTATGTGGCACAAAGTTGCCATTGTTGCTTTCCTTTTAGTTTTAGCAGGGGTTACACCAACCTTCTCTGCTGTAAAAACGTGGACGAACGGTGCTTCCACAGGTTTGTGGAATTCTGCTAATAACTGGTCGCCAAGCGGTGCACCAACATCATCCGATACAGTTGTTTTTGATGGTACTTCTTCCGCTAACTGTACGCTAAACACATCGGTAACTATACAAGCATTGTTTGTTGATAATACCTACAGCGGTGTGTTTGATATGAGTTCGCAAACATTAACACTTACACATGCACTTACCATAAATGGTAGTGGTAGTTTTAATGCAAATACCGGAACTATTATCATTGCATCGGCAGTTGGGTTGTTTGATTTGATGTCCACACAAGATTTATATAATCTGGAAATAGCTTCGGGCAATACGGTAAGATATAATTTATCTGTTAGCAACGATCTTACTGTTCTTCATGATTTTACTCTAACACAAATTAACAATTTGGGATGCGGCTTCTTTTGTAACAAGCGCATAGCAGTATATGGTAACGCTACTTTTAATGATACAGACGGATGGAGTGCAACAGGACGTGTTGCAATGGTTGGTTCAGCAAATCAGCAGGTATTAGGTAATGGAATAGCAACACAGTTTATTGTTGATAAAACAGGCGGTACGGTATCGTTAAGCAGTTTTACGGGAAGTTTTGGGTTAGTTAGCGGCGGCTATTGCAGACTTGCTTCTTCTAATCAAGGTACATTAAACATTGGCGGTATTACCGTTGATGCCTTTGTATATGATATTCAGGGCGGAACACTAGCAGGTTCGGGTACTTTAAACGGAAATGTTACATGCAGTAGTACCGGAGTTCTGTCCCCGGGTGGAAACACTGTTGGGTGTATTACCATTAATGGCGATTTAACAATGCAATCGGGTACTACACTTCGTGTAGATGTACAAGGTACTGTTGCTTGCACTCAGTTTGACCAAGTAGTGGTTGTTGGTGCAGTAACATTAAATAACCCCACCATTACCGGCGGTACAACATTTCAAACAATAGCACCTGTTACTATTATTGATAACGATGATACCGATGGTATTTCCGGAACATTTAACGGTATTACGAATGGTGGCTTGGTAACACTTTCGGGTAAAAGTTATGCAGTAAACTATGATGGTGATAGTGGTAATGATGTGATTCTTACAACAAATAATCTTGCACCTGTAGCGCAGTGTGCGTGGATTGACCACGGTATTGCCAGCGAGTGTTTACCATATAACATTACGGCTTCTATGGCAAACGATGGCTCGTACGACCCCGAAGGTGGACCAATTACACTTTCCGTTAATACAACCGGTCCGTTTGGTGCTAACTTTTGGTTAGTAGATTTAACTGTTACCGATACACTTGGTGCATCATCTATGTGTCAGGCAGTAATCAATGTATATGATACACTTGCGGCAACAATTACAACACCATGCCCTAATACTATTGTTGTTTGTGGCGAACAAGCAGTTACATGGACTGAACCGGAAGCACTTGATGCGGGTAACTGTTTTGTTACGCGTTACAGGTCATCGAGCGCAACAAACGGAGCTGAAGCACCGGGCGATGTATTTCCTGTTGGAGTTAATGATATTTTATATCAATGGGAAGGTGGCGGTTATCCAACTGCCTATTGTATAATGACAATTGTTGTTCTTCCGTTACCAGATGTATCAATTTCTCAAACACAGTTAACAGGTGCATGCCAAGGGGCTAAATTACTTACAGCAGATATTGCCAATGCCGGTTCACTGCAGGCACCAATTCAATATAACTGGACGGGAACAGCAACAGGTACAACGCAAAGCATTGCTGCTACACAAAACGGTACATACACTGTAACCGTTACCGATGGCGGTGGTTGTACAGCAACTGCAAATGTTACACTTACCGTAGATAACACCGACCCTGTTCCAAGTGTACCAACACTTTCGGATATTACAGCAGAATGTGGTGTTACAATTACAACAGCACCAACAGCAACCGATAATTGCGCAGGCGTAATTACAGGTACAACTTCCAACCCATTAACATATTCTGCACAAGGTTCTTATACTATAACATGGACGTACGATGATGGTAACGGTAATGTAGTAACGCAAGATCAAGATGTTGTTATACAAGATGTAACGGCACCAGTACCAACTGTATCTAACTTAACAACGTTAACAGGTGAGTGCTCCGTTACTGTAGCAACAGCACCAACCGCAACCGATAACTGTGCAGGAACTATAACAGGTACAACATCCGACCCACTTACCTATACAACACAAGGTACATACACCATAACATGGTTGTATGATGATGGACACGGAAATACAACAACACAAACACAAACAGTAGTTGTAGATGATATTACCGCACCTGTGCCAAACGTATCATCGTTACCGGCAATAAAAGCACAATGCGGTATAACGGTAAGTTCATTCCCAACAGCAACCGATAATTGTGTAGGAACAGTAACCGCTACAACAAATAGTCCGCTTACATACTCGGTGCAAGGCACATATTCTATCTTATGGAAATACAACGATGGAAATGGCAACAGTGTAACGCAAACACAAGCGGTAATTATTCAGGATACAATTGCACCTGTACCAAATGTGGCAGTGTTGTCAACCGTAACGGCACAATGTTCTGCTACAGTAACAACAATACCAACCGCAACCGATAATTGCAGAGGAGTTATCCAAGCTACAACTACAAGCCCGTTAACATTTACTGCACAAGGCACACATACAATTACATGGGTGTATAACGATGGCAACGGTAATACAACAACACAAACACAAACTGTTGTAATTAACGATAACACTCCGCCTACAATTACTACACCATGTCCTTCTAACATAACTGTATGTAGTGGACAAAATATAACATGGACTGAACCACAAGCAACCGATAACTGCTCCGCAGTAACCAGAACACGCTCACACGTACCGGGTTCAACATTTGCTAGCGGAACAACAACTGTTACATACACCTTTACCGATGCAAAAGGTAATAGTACATCCTGTAACTTTACCGTAACAGTAGGTGGTGGCGTTAATGTATCAATTGCTGCAACGGCATTGCCGAATTTCTGCCAAGGTGCAGCACAACTAACAGCAACTGTAATGAATGCTTCGCAAAATGCAACGTATAGTTACTCATGGTCGGGCGGTGCCGGCAATACAAGTAGTATTACAGCATTAACCAACGGAACATATACTGTAACTGTTACAAGTAACTCCGGATGTAGCGGTACTGCAACCTATACGGTGAATAATACAATCTCGGGCTTGGTATCCGGCTATGTGTTGTTGGCTAATCAGGGAATACACATGCACCGCTCCAGAGTTCAAGGGAACATAGGTGTACGGTATGCAAACAAAAAAGCAAAAGTACACGAACACTCTGTAGTAACAGGATTTGCCAAAGCTGCCACCATTCAGGTTAATGGCAACAGTTCTGTTGGTCAGCAGATTTCAGGTCAGGTTAGTGTTACCTTGCCAACGTTTATATCTAACACCAATAATAGTAACAACAATGTTACGGTAAATCAAAATCAAACAGTAACATTAAGCAGTACAAACTATGGTAAGATTAAAATCAAACACCATGCAACCGTAACATTCACTGCCGCTCAAATCAATATCAAAGAAATCGAAGCCGATGAAAACGCAACCATTAACTTCTCGCAAGATGCAACCGTATTAGTTAAAAATGGTGTAAGCTTAGAAGAAGATAACAACGTTAACTCATCAGGCAAACGCGTTGTGTTTTATGTTGGCGATGAGTTTGAAATTGAAGGTGGCTCTTCCTTTAAAGGAAATGTGTATGCCCAAGATGACATCGAAGCAAAAGGACACAAATCGGGCGATTGGGATTGGGACGACGACGATAACCATGGCAGTTGCGGTGGTGGTTCAACCTCCGGCGATAGCACACACATGGTTGGAATGTTTATCAGCGCAAAACAAATCAAGTCGGGTAAATACGTATCATGGAAAAACGGTGCGGCTTGTACACCAAGTAGCGGTTTCTCTGCAAAAGCAATTGCAGAAAGCACAATCGAAACCGATGAAGATGCTCCTGCCGGAAGTCCTGTTGTAGAAGTATATCCAAACCCTGCATCCAACAATATCAACGTTGTATTAAACGGAATGGGTAAAGTAGAAAAAACAATACGTATTACAGATGTGTTAGGAAAAACAATCTTCACAACATCAGCCGATGCATCAACAACCGAAATCAATATCAACCTGCTCAATGCTTCAATACAAAATGGTATGTATATACTTCATGTTGAAACACAAACAGGCAGATATAATACTCAATTTGTTGTAGTACAATAGTACAATAACAAAAGCAAATTCCCCAATCCCCCAATGGGGCAAGGGTTGCGATAGAAATATCGTAGCCCTTGCTTCTTTTTTATAAACAGGAGGTATAATGGAACATAATGCTTCAATGCAACCCGATTGGGAATCGCAAGAGCTTGGATTAAACACTCGGCGTCCTCATATCCAACCCATTCCGGGCATACGCTACCAACCCGAACCACACATCAATTCCTACGATTACCTTCAGCTTCTTTACCTAACCGGAGTAATCGAAAAATATCGTAATTCCGAAGTAGAAGTAATAACCGCCATGATAAAAAACTCATTGATAATTACTGCGCGGCAAGACGCACTATTAGTAGCTGCGGCGCGGTATGTAACCGACTACATTAACACAACATTTGTAGCCGAACTACTTGTACGGGAAGACTTTCGCCGTGCCGGAATCGGTATGGAACTCATCAAAGAAATACATAAACTGCATCCAAACACCAACGT
This sequence comes from Bacteroidota bacterium, assembly GCA_019695345.1. Classification (GTDB taxonomy): domain Bacteria; phylum Bacteroidota; class Ignavibacteria; order Kapaibacteriales; family NICIL-2; genus JAIBAE01. Next base: position 54,383 of record JAIBAE010000021.1, read on the forward strand.
ATGTTTTTCGCCTACGGATATGTTCAACGAATACATCCCGCTTGGGTTAGAAGTTGTAAAGTTCAACGCAGTTCTGCCAAGCACAGTATAAAGTGTACTTAGAAGAAAGTACATTGTGATTCCCTCCTTTGCCGAAACGCGCCATACTGCGCCGTCACCCGGGCGGAGCCAACCGTTACAGCATCGCAGTTAATTCTAGTTAACGCAAAGACTCTACACGTGTACGAGGTTCCCACAGAGTTACACAGAGTTGTTCACAGAGTACACAAAACAGATTCTTCGCATTACTCAGAATGACAAAAAGAGATACAACGTGTATTGTTGTTCAATATAACTGTAGGGGCGAATAGACATTCGCCCATGTAATGATTGGTGAAGATGAACTCACAATAAGGCGATAGATTCTACGCGTTGCTCAGAATGACAAAAAGAGATAATATAGTATGACAGATATGATGTAAAAATGCAGAACATAACCCCATGCTTTAGCGTGGGGAAATCAAACATAACAACATGCTCTCGGACTTTAGTCCTGAGTGGTTGCAGGGCTAAAGCCCATGCCTACGTTAGAGGTTTCTACTCCGCGCTAAAGCGGCGGAGTTATTGAAATACGTTGGATTCTTCGTGTGGGGAAAGTTACTGCACAATAACACCACACACATTAAACTGAGTACCGTTATCAATCATAAGGTTGTAACGCCCTGCGGCAAGTGTTGTTGGTAATGGTGGTAACGGTATATCTGTTTCTCCTTGTTGCAAGGCACCACTCCAAAGCGTTGTTATCTTTTTACCATCCATTGCATAGAGATCAATGGTGTAGGTGCCACTATGCTCTGCCGTTGCATGAACATCTAAAGAACTGCCTTTGCTAACCACTGCATTACGTACAGAAATTGCAATGTGCTTTGTAGTTGTGTTTTGAGGTTGTTCGTTAACACCTACGTTTTTATCTATACCTAGGTAGATTGCAAACTTTGTTATACCATAGCTTACTTTCCATCCATCGTAATAGACAGCTATATCTCCAAATCCATCGTTATTTACATCACCTACAGAAATAGCATTAGACAAAATAAGATAATCGTCACTATTGTTGTAGTATCCTAGATAGATTTTTGCGTAGGGGATTGAATCAGTGAATGGATTGCCTTTAGTAATTAGGCCAAGCCGATTGTTAAATATAGGATTTGTAATATCACTTATTGCTGTATATTCATAATGAACTTCATTGTTAATATAGTGATGTAATATTTTATACGGTCTGCTTGAGAACGCTTTTTTATGCTCAATTAAATTTTCTTCAATTTGGTACACATCATCTAATATGACTATTACTCTCTTATCGTTGTTTATTCCCAATAACCTTAATGGAGCATTGACTCCAACTGAGTAAGGAATAGGTTGTGAATAAACATTATTATACTTTACTTTAAGGTCTGTTCCTGCTGTAATAAACTGTATTTCCCATAAAACAAGTTTTGCGGTTTTGAACTGGTTGTCGGCTGCAATTGTAATCATACGTGCTTTGCCGTTGTTGGTGTAAGCATCAATGATACACTCCTGATAAAATCCTGCGTCGTTGGTGTGGGGTAAGTTAACAACTTGCATCTTGCTTAAATCTGCATTGCCGAAAATGATGCTACCGAGATTGTATTCTTTGGTGGGTTTGCTATCACTTGAAACTAGGACATCTTCTTTACCATCATTGTCGAAATCACCCTTAAAGTATCCTACATTAAATCCATTTTTTCTTATATCATTATAGTACGATTTAACTTCGGGTGTATCAGGAGGAACTCCATTTTTTTTACCAACATAAAAACTACATGTACTCTGGAAATAAAAGTCTTGTATACCGTCACCATTAAAGTCACCCATTAGGTGTGCAGCTCTTGCTCCCCAATTAAACATATTTTCGGTATCACCTTTATATCTGTTATATATTGTTGGTGTGTTTGCACCGAAATAGGGTATAAAAGCATTAATCCCACCACGAGCAGTATCAAAATTAGGAAAGTAGTACATATTTTTTCCAAAGCTTGTATTCTCCAATTCATACCACACAGGAAGTTCGGGTAGTTTGGAGTAGTCTTGTGCGTGGGTTGCGTGTGGCAGGCACAGTAGCACAAGTACAATAGTAATAGCTTTTATAACAAGCATTGCAGGGTAATTTCTTTTGGTTAGTAATTCTGTTGCGCCAAACATAGCGTAGTTGATTTCAACCTGCAAACTTGTTTTTTTGGTGGTGATTGAAAAGTGGTTCTCACAGAGTTATTCGCAGAGTTTACAATGCCTGTTTTTTTTCGACGCGAAGCATCGCGTCGCTACGAAAGGATGAGATTATACGATAAAGAGAGAGATTCTTCGCGTTGCCGAGAATGACAAGAGAGATACAACGTGAATTATTGTTGAATATAACCGTAGGGGCGAATAGACATTCGCCCATGTATTGATTGGTGAAGATGCACTCCCAACAAAGAGATAGATTCTTCGTGCTGCCAAGAATGACAAATAGAGATACAACGTGAATTATTGTTGAATATAACTGTAGGGGCGAATAGACATTCGCCCATGTAATGATTGGTAAAGATGAACTCACAATAAGGCGAAAGATTCTTCGCATTGCCGAGAATGACAAAAAGAGATAATGAAGTATTACGGATATGATGTGAGAATGTAGAACATAACCCCATGCTTTAGCGTGGGGAAATCAAACATAACAACATGCTCTCGGACTTTAGTCCTGAGTGGTTGCAGGGCTAAAGCCCATGCCTACGTTAGAGGTTTCTTCTCCGCGCTAAAGCGGCGGAGTTATTGAAATACGTTGGATTCGTAATTCGTAAACAAAATGCGAAGCAGGTGGTGCGGTTCGCACCGGGTTGGCGCGCAGAAGGATTGCTTCGTGAGAGGTGGGAAACAACTACTCTCCGGAACTGAGTATAGATAAGATGTA